>CALSNK010000035.1 GCA_943787675.1 uncultured Pseudomonadales bacterium | reverse complement strand
GGTTGGAAATACTTTGGTAATTACTGCTGTTTTATAACCGGATTGCGCCAGCTGAAGTGCGGCACGCATACCAGAACCGCCACCACCGACGATTACGGCATCAAAACTCATCGTTCTAATGTTAGCCATGTACTTAAATTCCCCAGAGAATATCGATAGCCCAGACCACGTAAAGCAATGTAATTGCAATCATGCCCAGCTGTAAAAAGATACGGATAGCAGTTGCCTTTGGCCCAATCAATCTGACCGTTATATAGTCAGTCAAAACACACCACATCCCAATCCATGCATGAGCAGCAATCGAGAGTATGGTAATTAGGCTATACATACGCATGGGCAGTGAACTATTTAACTCAGCCCACTGCGCGTAATCCAAATTAGGATTAGCAAAAAAGTAACCGACAATAAACACCAGATAAGAGGTCATTACCCAGGCGCTAATGCGTTGAATCATCCAATCGGACAGGCCACTGCGGCCAAGACTAGTCACTGAAGTAACCATTATAGAATCCACCAGGTAATAAGAGCGATAACAACAACCGCCAACACCACTGCCGCCCAGGCACTATTGCGGCCGCTTTCAAAAGAGTCCTCACCGACCCCGAAATCCATAATCAGATGACGGATACCAGCGATGGCGTGATAGGCCAGAGCAGCGAGACTGCCCCAGATAATAAACTGACAAACTGGATTGTTAAGCGTCTCAGCCAACTGGTCAAAGCTCGACTCTGAGGCGAGGCTGCTCTCAAGCATCCATAAGAATATGGCTACAGCAAAAAATAAAATCACACCTGAAACACGATGCAAAATAGATACATAAGATGTAATTGGAAGTTTTATAGTTCCAATATCAAGATTTACAGGTCTTTTATTATCCACGGCGGGTATTACCTTAAGGTGGTATTCCGAAAAAACGGAGATGAATTTAAAATGATTTCAATTAAAAACAGAATTAAACTAATCTAAGACTGAAAGTTCCAACGGCAGAACATCCAGTAACATGATGGCGCCGCAGTATAATTACAAGACCGCTCAAATTCAATTGAGAATGGTCAAAACTCTAACTATTTTCAGCTTCAGAGCCCTTACATAGCATGAATCTACTTCAAGCCACAGTGAACGTACTTATTTTTACCCATAAAAAACCGTCAGTTCCCATTTCGAGCTATTCAAACGGTGAATAGTGAGTATCCTTTCGGTCCATTTAGCCTTTAAATTAAAGGGCCGAAAGCACTTTGATAGCTGGATTTAGTTGACAATTTGCCGCGAACATCTATAGTTGCAGGCCGGAAATCTCCGCACACAAATCAAGTTATTCCAGAGGATCCTGCATGAGCAATCGTAAAGCGACCCTTTCAATTGAAGGACAGGCTCCTATAGAGCTGCCTATTTTGGAAGGAACATTAGGTCAAGACGTTATTGATATCGGCACACTCGGGGCACACAATATATTCACCTACGACCCTGGTTTTTCGGCAACTGCTGCCTGCCAATCAGACATTACCTATATCGACGGAAACAAAGGTGTTCTGCTACATCGCGGATATCCCATCGAACAACTCGCTGAAAAATCTGATTACCTGGAAACCTGTTACCTGCTTCTCGAAGGCGCACTGCCAAACGCAGAGCAAAAAGCTGAATTTGAAAACACCATTAAATATCACACCATGGTTAACCGTTCGGTTGAGCTGTTTATTAGCGGCTTCCGCTATGACGCTCACCCAATGGCTATGATGTGTGGTGTCGTAGGTGCAATGTCGTCGTTCTATCACGACTCACTGGACATCACTAACGAAGAACACCGTAAAATCTCTGCACACCGTTTGATTGCAAAGATTCCAACGATTGCCGCCATGTGTCACAAGCACTTTACCGGCCAGCCGTTTATCTACCCAGACAACTCTCTCTCATACTCAGAGAACTTTCTGCATATGATGTTTGGCACGCCCTGCGAGCCCTACAAAATAGAACCTGCTATCGCCAAGGCGATGGACCGTATCTTCTTACTGCACGCAGATCACGAGCAAAATGCTTCGACATCTACTGTGCGCTTGGCTGGCTCCACTGGCGCCAACCCATTCTCCTGTATTGCAGCAGGTATTGCCGCACTTTGGGGCCCCGCACATGGCGGCGCCAATGAAGCAGTACTGGATATGCTTGAAGAGATTGGTCACGAAGACAACATTGAAGCCTATGTTGCTAAAGCTAAGGACAAGAGCGATCCATTCCGTTTGATGGGCTTTGGTCACCGGGTTTACAAAAACCACGACCCACGAGCGACTGTCATGCGTCAGAGCTGTGATGAAGTACTTGAAGTGCTTGGCCTGGAAAATGACCCACTGTTCCGTCTTGCCAAGAAGCTTGAAAAAATCGCCCTGGAAGATGAGTATTTTGTCAGCAAGAAGCTCTACCCCAACGTTGATTTCTACTCCGGCATTATTCTTAAAGCACTGGGTATTCCCGTTGAGATGTTTACCGTAATCTTCGCCACAGGTCGAACTGTAGGCTGGATTTCACACTGGAACGAGATGATTACTCATCCCTACCGTATCGGTCGTCCACGCCAGTTATACACTGGTGCTGATGTTCGCGATTACGCAGAAGTGGAAGATAGATAAGTCTCGAAATACGAGCGTTAAAAAAGGCAGCTTCGGCTGCCTTTTTTGTCTCCCTCTTTGTCATCCTGAACCCACTACCCACCTGTCATCCTGAACCCACTACCCACCTGTCATCCTGAACCCACTACCCACCTGTCATCCTGATCCCACTACCCACCTGTCATCCTGAGCCCACTACCCACCTGTCATCCTGAGCCCACTACCCACCTGTCATCCTGAGCCCACTACCCACCTGTCATCCTGAGCCCACTACCCACCTGTCATCCTGAGCGAAGCCGAAGGATCCCAACACAAACCAAGAGATTCTTCACTTACGTTCAGAATGACCGATAGCTAGCATTAATCACATTACAGGCCCAGAATGAAACCGAAACTCCGTATCCGGCTGCTCAACCAATTCCCCCTCACGCTGAGCAATCTCAGCAATCCGATCATCGATAGAAACATCACCCGCCAGCGTCTTCGCTAGACGCAAATAATCCTGATAATGGCGCGCTTCAGACTTCAATAGCGACCGGTAAAAAGCCTCCAGCTCCTCATCCAGATAAGGCGCCAATTTGGCAAAGCGCTCACAGGAACGAGCCTCGATAAACGCACCAATAATTAGTATATCCACCAATTTATGAGGGTCTTTATTGCGCGCCATATCGCGTAATCCTGCAGCATAGCGAGAAGCTGATACATGTACATAAGTAATCTTACGACGCTTCATCAACGCAATAACCTGCTCAAAATGGCGCATCTCCTCACGAGCCAGACGGGACATTTTATTTAGCAGGTCAAAATTATCGGTATAGCGATTGATAAGACTTAGAGCCGTACTCGCCGCCTTCTTTTCACAGTTAGCGTGATCAATAAGCATTAGGGATTGATTTTCCAGCGCATTTTCAACCCAGCGATCCGGTGTCGGACAGGGCAAGAAGGCATTGATCTCATCTAGGGCTGAAGCTGTGGATACGGGCATTTAATACTCTTATATTTTTTATTAATTCGTTACTCAACTTTGACATTCTTACACGCCAAACTGTCATCCTGAGCGAAGTCGAAGGACCTCAAACCATGAGATTCTTCACATAGGTTCAGAGTGACAGATAGCTGCGCAAGTTATTCCGCATTCTCCAAAAACTCTTTAACAGCCGCATTGTGCTCACCATCAACCTGCTGAATCATCGGCCGCTCAGACATCAGCTGCAACCAATCCCTCAAACCATCAACTTCGTCGACTATATTCCAACCCCAGACCTTTCTTGCCACAGGCACCGCAGTTTTAAACACGTAATAGGCAAAAAAGTCAGCCATAGTAATCTCTTCGCCGAGCAGATAGGGAGAAAACTTGCTCAACCTCTGCATGGCCGCCAAGCCCTTAACCATAACCGGCTTAACCTCATCGGCAACCGCCTGATTTAGCTCGCGACCAAAAAACACATAGCCCAACAGCCGAGCGGACTCAATCGCCACATACAGCTCAACCACCTTGATCAACTGCGCCATCTGCGCGCGACGAAAGCTATCACTATCAGTCATTGGAAGCTCGGGAATACAGCTCTCCAAAAAACCCATAATCGCCGTGGTCTCACTTAAATAGCCCTCATCAACCTCAATGCAGGGAATTTTACCCATCGGGCTCAGCTCGAGAAATGGCTCGCTGTAGGTTGGGCCTATAGGAATCTCTTCAAAGTCAAAACCCTTCTCCAAGAGAAAGGCTTTAACCATTGCGTAGTAATTGCTTAGGGGTGCACCGTAGAGTTTGATCATAATTAGGCTTCCAATTCCATATTCAAAATTTGTTAATCGTTTTAACAAGTATAGCGGTTAGCGGTAAATCGTTAAAAGAGCCATTCAAAAAAGCACTGAAAAAAACCTGTAAAAAACTATTTTAAACCCGAGCATTCATTGAAGAATAACTGTAATAAGAGATATAGATAAAAACAGCCTACAGTGATAACCGCTATAAGTGTCTGCTATATAAAGCCCACCACTCAAACCAACCTCTCAATAGAAATTATTTCAATATATTTAACAATAACTTAACAGCATTTTTTAATTTAAACCCCCATCTAAACTCAAGCCAACCTGAATGCATAACCACCTGTAAATAAACTACAAATTCACGTACAATGGCGCTCCGTTTTCAAGGCCGTTTTCCGGAATTGAAGCAAACAATTACTTTTAAAACCACAGGAGAAACCAGCCGTGCTAGAAGCCTATCGTGCTCACGTCGCTGAACGTCAATTAGAGAATATTCCACCAAAACCACTGAATCCAGAATGGACCGCGGGTCTGGTTGAACTATTAAAGAACCCTCCTGCTGGCGAAGAAGAATTTCTGCTCGACCTGATTGCCAATCGCGTACCCCCGGGCGTAGACGAAGCCGCCTATGTTAAGGCCGAGCTTTTTAAGCGCTATCGTCAATGGCGAAGCCTCGCTCTCCGCTGATTGATCGCAGCGCTGCAGTAACATTGCTCGGCAATATGCACGGTGGCTATAACGTAGCAACATTGGTCGCCCTGCTCGATGATGCAGAACTGGCAAGCTCAGGCTGCTGAAGAATTAAAGAGCACGCTACTTGTATTTGACGCCTTCCACGATGTCGCTGAAAAAGCTGATGGCGGCAATGCCAGACGCTAAAGCAGTAATGCAATCCTGGGCCGATGCCGAATGGTTTACCAACAATGATGCTGTGCCACAGAGCATTAAGGTTGCAGTGTTTAAAGCCACTGGCGAAATCAACACAGACGACCTCTCCCCTGCTCAGGATGCCTGGTCGCGTCCCGATATCCCACTGCATGCCCGCGCTATGTTTAAGATGACTCGCGATGGCATGCACCCAGAAAAGCACGGCGAAATTGGTCCCATGACCCAGATCGACGAGCTGAAAGCCCGCGGACTGCCAGTTGCCTTTATCGGCGACGTGGTTGGAACAGGCTCATCTCGTAAGTCAGCTACAAACTCAGTATTGTGGTTCTTCGGTGAAGATATGCCCGGCGTACCCAACAAGCGCTCTGGCGGCATCTGCTTCGGCAGCAAAGTAGCCCCAATCTTCTTTAACACCATGGAAGATGCCGGCGCCCTAGTCTTTGAAGCCCCAGTAGACAACATTGCCAATGGCGACGTGATTACCATCTTCCCTTACGAGGGCAAAATCCTTAACGAAGCTGGCGAAGTCGTTTCAGAATTCGAACACAAATCAGAAGTTATTCTCGATGAAGTTCAGGCCGATGGCCGAATCAACCTGATCGTAGGCCGTGGTCTTACTCAACGTGCTCGCGAGCATATGGGACTGGCACCATCCGACGTATTCCGTCAGCCAACCGCCCCCATTGAAACTGACGCTGGCTTCACCCTAGCCCAGAAAATGGTGGGTAAAGCCTGTGGCACCGACGGCATTCGCCCCGGCACCTACTGCGAGCCCAAAATGACTACTGTCGGTTCACAAGACACCACCGGCCCCATGACCAGAGACGAACTAAAAGACTTGGCTTGCCTAGGCTTTTCAACCGACCTAGTGATGCAGTCATTCTGTCACACAGCGGCCTACCCCAAGCCCGTTGATATCGACACCCAGCACAGCCTGCCCGACTTTATTATGAACCGTGGCGGTGTATCTCTGCGTCCCGGTGACGGCATTATTCACAGCTGGCTCAACCGCATGCTGCTGCCGGATACCGTAGGTACTGGCGGAGATTCCCACACAAGATTCCCCATGGGTATTTCATTCCCCGGCGGTTCTGGTCTAGTGGCTTTTGCTGCAGCGACCGGCGTTATGCCACTGGATATGCCTGAGTCTGTGCTAGTGCGCTTTAAAGGCAAAATGCAGCCCGGCATTACACTGCGTGATCTAGTCCATGCCATTCCCTACTACGGCATAAAAGAAGGTCTGCTGACCGTTGAGAAGAAAGGCAAAAAGAACTTCTTCAGCGGCCGTATTCTAGAAATTGAAGGCGAAGGTATTGAAAGCCTCACCGTTGAACAAGCATTTGAATTATCTGATGCCTCAGCCGAGCGTTCAGCTGCCGGTTGTACCATCAAGTTAAGCGAAGATTCCGTTGCCGAGTACCTGAGCTCCAACGCCACTCTGCTGCGCTGGATGATCGCCGAAGGCTATGGCGATGTTCGCACCCTAGAGCGTCGTGTACGCAAGATGGAAGAGTGGTTGGCCGAGCCAACTCTGATGGAAGCCGATGCCGACGCAGAATATGCCGCCATCATTGAGATTGATCTGGCTGACATCAAAGAGCCAATCGTCTGCTGTCCAAATGATCCGGATGACGCCAAGCTTCTTTCAGACGTTCAGGGTGACAAGGTCGACGAGATCTTTATCGGCTCATGCATGACCAATATCGGTCACTTCCGTGCCGCAGGTAAACTGCTCGACCAAGCCGGTTCAGTAGATTCGAGATTCTGGATCTGCCCTCCAACACGAATGGATGCCCACACGTTGATGGAAGAAGGCTACTACAACATTTACGGTAAAGTTGGCGCACGTACAGAGATGCCAGGCTGTTCACTGTGCATGGGCAACCAGGCGCGAGTATTGGCCGGTGCAACAGTGCTGTCTACCTCTACCCGTAACTTCCCCAACCGTTTAGGCGATGGCGCAAACGTTTACCTAGCCAGTGCAGAGCTTGCTACTGTCGGTGGTATTTTAGGTCGACTGCCAACCCCTGCCGAGTATATGGAATATGCCAGCAAGATTGATTCGATGTCTGAAGAAGTTTATCGCTATATGAACTTTGACCAGATTGAGTCATTCCAGAAGTCAGCTGAGGAAGGCAAGTTGATTGCGGCGGAGCAGATTGTCGAGGTAACTGGAGCATAAAGCTCCAGTTATCCTGAGACGCGCAGCGTCGAAGGATCTCATCCCGCTACTATCCAAAGAGATCTTTCGCTCTGCTCAAGATGACAGTTGAGGTGTCATCCTGAGCGCAGCCGAAGGATCTAGATCTCTCAAATGCGTCCGGGATGACAGTATTTGGGATGAGATCCTTCGGCTGCGCTCAGGATGACAAGTTGGGGGGGTTGCTCGGGATGACAGTATTTGGGCTTTGTTTGGGATGGGGCCCTTCGGCTACGCTCAGGGTGAGACCCTTCGACTGCGCTCAGGCTGGGACCTTTCGGCTACGCACAGGGTGGGACCCTTCGACTGCGCTCAGGGTGAGACCCTTCGGCTGCGCTCAGGGTGACAGGCCTTTGGCCTGTCACATATAAGCGTTACTGGTATCTGTATGGTCAGTTACATCCTTAACGCCTTTTAACTCCGGTATCTTTTCCATCAGGGTTTTCTCAACGCCCTCTTTGAGGGTCATCGACACCGCGGAACAACCCTGGCAACCACCGCCAAACTCCAATACCGCAAAGCCTTCATCCATTTCCGATAGTGACACTACGCCACCGTGAGAGGCCAGACCGGGATTGATCTCGTTGTACAGCAGATAGTTAATGCGATCTTCAATCGGGCTATCGTCATTCACATTGGGCAGTCTTGAGTTGGGCGCGCGAATCGTTAACTGACCACCAAACTTATCTTCAGCAAAGTCGACCTTAGCTTCATCTAAAAAGGGAATGCTGCGCTGTTCGAAGTAACCATTGAAAGCTTCATATTCAACCACAAGATCTTCTTCGTTATGCTCGCCGGGGCGGCTGTAGGCGATACAGGTTTCAGCCTTGGGTGTGCCTGGGTCGGAAACAAACATACGAATACCGATACCTTCGCAGTTTTGTTTTTCCAATAAGCCGGCAAGGTATTTCTGAGCTGATTCTGTAACTGTTACGTTGAGCATAGTTAATTCCGAGTAAATGACTAGGGTATTTTACGCTATTACAGGGCTTCAGCAATAGCCCCTTTTTGCCTTTAAGGGTCGCTTTTTTAAATTATTTTGGTATGATGCGCATCCATCAAAATATTTTGATACAACAGACAAATTAGGGTGTAGACAACCATTATGTCTCAGCAAGGCAACGTAATAGATCATAAGCAGCGCATTTTAGACGCGGCACAACAGCGCATTTTGGTTTTGGACGGTGCTATGGGCACTATGATCCAGCGTCATACTCTTGAGGAAGAGCACTTTCGCGGTGAGCGCTTTGCTGATTGGCATTGTGATCTAAAGGGCAATAATGACCTTCTGAGCCTGACTCAAGCAGAGATTATCTGCGATATCCACCGCGCCTATCTGCAAGCCGGCGCGGATATTATCGAGACTAACACGTTTAACTCCACCACTATTTCTCAGGCTGACTACAAGATGGAGGCAATCTCGCGAGAGATTAATATTGCCTCGGCTCAGTTAGCCCGCAAGGCAGCCGATGAGTTTTCGACGCCTGAGCGCCCTCGTTTTGTCGCCGGTATTCTTGGGCCGACCAGCCGAACGGCTTCCCTGTCACCGGATGTCAATGACCCCGGCGCGCGCAATGTGACCTTTGACGAGTTGGTTGAGGCTTATATCGAATCAACTGAAGCGCTTATTGAAGGTGGCTCTGATGTAATTATGGTCGAGACCATTTTCGATACCTTGAATGCCAAAGCTGCGCTGTTTGCGGTACAGCTTGTTTTTGAAAAACAGGGTTATGAACTGCCGATTATGATCTCTGGCACGATTACCGATGCCAGTGGCCGAACCCTTTCAGGTCAAACCCCGGAAGCATTCTGGAATTCCGTGCGCCACAGCAAGCCGATTAGTGTCGGTCTTAACTGTGCCTTGGGTCCAAAAGAGTTGCGCCCTCACCTGCTGGAAATATCTAATACTGCAGATACCTTGGTAAGTGCGCACCCCAATGCTGGCCTGCCCAATGAGTTTGGCGGCTATGATCTGGATGCTGAGGCGATGGCCGAAACCGTGGCTGAATTTGCCAGCTCTGGTCTGCTGAATATTGTCGGCGGTTGCTGTGGTACTACACCCGAACATATCCGTGTGATTGCCGACGCAGTGGCGACTATTACCCCACGTAAAATTCCTGAAATTGCACCGGCCTGCCGGTTGTCGGGCCTTGAGCCGTTTACGATCACCGCAGAATCTCTGTTTGTGAATGTTGGCGAGCGCTGTAATGTCACGGGTTCGGCGGCTTTTAAGCGGCTGATTCTCGAGGAAAATTACGATGCGGCATTGGAAGTAGCCCGTCAGCAGGTGCTTAACGGCGCGCAGATTATCGACATCAATATGGACGAGGGCATGCTTGAGTCTCTGCCTGCCATGGTTAAATTTTTACACCTGATTGCCAGCGAGCCGGATATTTCCCGCGTGCCAATTATGGTCGACTCGTCAAAATGGGATGTGATTGAAGCCGGTCTAAAATGTATTCAGGGCAAGTCGGTGGTGAATTCCATCAGCCTAAAAGAAGGTGAAGCTGAATTTATCGAAAGAGCCAAGCTGTGCAAAAAACATGGTGCGGCAATTGTGGTGATGGCCTTTGATGAAGACGGTCAGGCGGATAACCTTGAGCGCCGTCAACAGATTTGTCAGCGCAGCTACGACACGTTGGTCAATGAGATTGGCTTTCCTGCGGAAGATATTATTTTCGACCCCAATGTCTTTGCGGTCGCTACTGGTATTGAAGAGCACAATAGATACGGCCTCGACTTTATTCAGGCCTGTACTTGGATCAAAGCCAACCTACCCAACGCACTTATCAGCGGTGGCATCTCTAATGTGTCGTTTTCGTTCCGCGGTAATAACCCGGTGCGCGAAGCGATTCACTCGGTGTTTCTCTACCATGCAATTCGCGAGGGGCTGAGCATGGGTATTGTTAATGCTGGCCAGTTGGCCGTGTATGACGACCTAGCCAAAGAGCTTCGTGATGTGGTGGAAGACGTCGTGCTGTTTCGCAGTTCTGAAGGCACTGAAAGCCTGCTGGCTATTGCCGACAAATATCGTGGTGACGGTACCACGCAGAGCAAAACTGAAGACCTTAGCTGGCGCGAGGGCAATGTTAACCGCCGTCTCGAGCACGCCTTGGTTAAAGGTATTACTGCTTTTATTGAAGAAGATACAGAAGAAGCTCGCCAGCAAGCAGCTCGCCCTCTGCATGTGATTGAAGGCGCGCTGATGGACGGCATGAATATTGTGGGTGACCTGTTTGGTTCGGGCAAAATGTTTTTACCGCAGGTGGTGAAATCTGCCCGGGTGATGAAACAGGCGGTGGCCTATTTGCAGCCCTATATCGAAGACGAAAAAGATGCTGGTGCCAGCACCAATGGCAAGATTTTGATGGCCACGGTTAAGGGTGATGTTCACGATATTGGTAAGAATATTGTCGGCGTGGTGTTGCAGTGCAATAACTATGAGGTGATTGACCTCGGCGTGATGGTGCCGGCGGAAAAAATCCTTCAGACCGCGAAAGAGCACAATGTTGATATTATTGGTCTGTCTGGCCTGATCACCCCTTCTCTGGATGAGATGGTGACACTGGGTAAAGAGATGGAGCGTCAGGGCTTTAGTGTGCCGCTGATGATTGGTGGTGCGACCACGTCGAAAGCTCACACGGCGGTAAAAATTGCTCCGACCTATAAGCGCAATCAGACTATCTATGTCTCTGATGCCTCCCGCGCTGTGGGTGTCGCCAGCAAGTTAATTAGCAAGGAGCATCGCGATGCCTTTATTGCTGAGATTCAGCTGGATTATGAAGCGGTGCGTCTGCGCACGGCCAACAGAACGCCAAGGGGTACGCTGTACGCCTACTCGGATGCCGTAAAACAGAAGCCACAGATTAACTGGCGTGACTACCAACCGACCCTTCCCAAAACTCCGGGCATTACGGTGCTGGAAGATTATCCGCTGGAAACATTGGTGCCTTATATTGATTGGACACCATTCTTTATTACTTGGGATTTAGTGGGTAAGTATCCAAAGATTTTTGACGATGCGGTTGTCGGTGAAGCAGCAACCAATCTGTTTGCCGATGCCCAGGCGTTGCTTAAAGATATTATCGACAATAAGCGTTTAACCGCGCGCGCTGTATTTGGATTATGGGAAGCTAATACGGTGAATCATGATGATATTGAAGTTTATGATTCAGAGGGTGAAACACTGGCCACTCTGCACCATATCCGTCAACAGATTCAAAAGCCGGGTGCCAGCGAAGAGCTTGCCTCACTGGCTGATTTTGTCGCGCCAAAAGAGTCCGATATCCGCGATCATATTGGTGCCTTTGCGGTGACTACGGGTATTGGTGCTGATGAGTTAGCGGCTGAATATGAAGCACAGCATGATGACTACAATGCGATTATGGTTAAAGCCTTGGCTGACCGTTTGGCCGAAGCCTTTGCCGAGCATCTACATGAACGTGTGCGCCTTGAGCACTGGGGCTATGCCGCCGATGAACAGCTCGACAATGAAGCCCTAATCAAAGAGAAATATCGCGGTATCCGCCCTGCGCCAGGCTACCCTGCCTGCCCGGATCATACCGAAAAAGGCACTTTATTTGAGTTGCTCAATGTCACTGAGAATATTGGTCTTGAGTTAACCGATAGCTTTGCTATGTCACCCGCTGCTGCGGTCAGTGGCTGGTACTTTGGTCATCCCGATGCCAAGTACATGAATACTGGCAAGATTGATGGTGATCAGGTCGAATCACTGGCTCAACGAAAAGGTATCTCAGTAGCAGATATGGAACGCTGGCTGACCCCTATCCTCAACGATTAAGAGCGAAAGATTAACTGTGACTGAAGAAAAAAAATCTAACAAATTCGGCTTGGGCTCGCTGATCAAAAGTATTTTGGCGGCGGCGATTGGTGTACAGAGTAATAAGAATCGTGAACGTGATTTTCAGGAGGGAAGCCCACTAGCTTTTATTATTGGTGGCTTTGTTTTTACCTTTCTGTTTATCGCCACTGTTGCTACGGTTGTTGGGTTAGTGTTGAGTAATAGTTAACCTCCCACTCTGTCATCCTGAGAGAGCGAAGCGAAGTCCAATCCCTACTCTGTCATCCTGAGAGAGCGGAGCGAAGTCCAATCCCTACTCTGTCATCCTGAGAGAGCGGAGCGAAGTCCAATCCCTACTCTGTCATCCTGAGAGAGCGAAGCGAACCGAAGGATCTCGCGAAGTGGTCATAGGGTGATTTAAATGACCTCTCTAGTAGCCGGACGAGGTCCTTCGGCTACGCTCAGGATGACGGTGCGCTGCCCAACTCCCCTACTCTGTCGTCCTGAGAGAGCGAAGCGAAGTCCAACTCCCCTGCTCTGTCAT
>CALSNK010000034.1 GCA_943787675.1 uncultured Pseudomonadales bacterium | reverse complement strand
CAAAACCACCTGTGAGAAACTGGCTAAATTCAGTCCAGAGTTTTACTCGGTAACCTATGGTGCCGGTGGCTCTACACGAGATACCACTAAAGACCTGGTAACGAGCATTCAGCAAGAAGGGTTTGAGGCCGCTCCCCATCTGTCATTTGGCGGCGATAGTCGCGACGAGGTTCTCGCGCTTATTCAGTCTTATAAAGATGCTGGTGTCAATAAGCTTGTCGCTCTGCGCGGTGACCTGCCCTCTGGTATCGGTGGCACCAAACAGCTGATTCATGCCAATGAATTGGTGGCACTGGTTCGCGAACATAGCGGTGATCATTTTGAAATCAATGTTGGCGCCTACCCAGAAATTCATCCCGAAGCAGAAAGCTATAGCAAGGATATTTACTGGTTGGGTGAGAAGTTTAAAGCCGGCGCCGACCGAGCGATTACTCAGTACTTTTATAATGCGGATGCCTATTTTCGGTTTGTCGATGAGTGCGCTAAGGCCGGTATTGATAAGCCGATAATCCCCGGCATTATGCCTCTGACCAACTACCATAATCTGGTGAGGTTCTCTGATAACTGCGGTGCCGAGATTCCCCGCTGGTTGCGCTGGCAACTAAAAGAGCGCAGCGACAACCCTAAAGATCTGGTTCGCTATGGTCTTGACGTGGTCACTAAGCTTTGCGAGACCCTTGTCGCTGGCGGTGCCCCTGGATTACATTTTTACACCATGAATCAATGGGAAAATTCAGATACTCTGTGTCGTAATCTCGGTCTGGCAACAAAATAACATTATGCGTATCCCGCGAATTTTTACCGCCCAATCCTTAGCCATTGACAGCAGCATACAACTTGAGGAAGGCGCCGCTAGGCATCTAACTTCTGCGCTGCGCATGAAGGCCGGTCAGGATATAATTTTATTTGACGGTCGTGGCGGGGAATATTCGGCCCAGCTAAGCGAGGTTAAGAAAGGCAAAGCCGCGGTTACTGTCGGCGCCTTTTCCGATATAAGCCGCGAGTCCCCTCTTAGTATTCAGCTAGCTATTGGCATCTCTCGTGGCGAGCGCATGGATTGGATTGTGCAGAAGGCCACTGAGTTAGGTGTCACCGATATAATCCCCCTGTTCACCGAACGCTGCGAAGTGAAACTGAGTGGCGAGCGCCTAGAAAAGAAAACGCGCCACTGGCAGCAGGTCGCAATTAGTGCCTGTGAGCAGTGTCAGCGCAATACTGTTCCCACCGTAAGAGGGGCACTATCGGCTGAGCAATATTTGGCAGAATCTATTGATGGGCTAAAGTTGGTTCTCCATCACCGTACCGAAAAATGCCTCGCTGAAATGACCCTTCCGAATAATAATATTGCTTTGCTGGTCGGCCCTGAGGGCGGCTTAAGTGATCGCGAAATTGATATTGCATTGCATAGTGGTTTTGCACCCCTAGCAGTTGGTCCTCGCGTGTTGCGTACCGAGACAGCCCCACTTGCGGCAATAAGTATTATCCAAAGTCTCTGGGGTGATATGGGTTAAGGATGATAAGAAAACTTTTTTTATTGATACTTTTCTTTTTCAGCCCGGTGTCTCAGAGTGCCATCTTCGGTGATGGCGATCCCAGCAATGGCATTGAAGATCAACGCCATCTCGCTTCAAGTCCTTTTTTGAAAGCCGTGGGTACTATTTTTTGTGATGGTGGTTTGCGGGGTACGGCCACCCATATCAGTACTTCCCTAAAAAAGGGGCCGGCCATTATTTTGACCGCGGCGCATGTGCTGTTTGATCAGAACACTGGGCTAGCATTTAGGCACTGTGTTTATAGACCTGAGAATCGGCGTCTGAGCGAAATTGATTTTGCTGCGGTTTCGAAACATCAGTATCAGTCCTTTTCAAAAAATAAAATTCGCCAATCAGAGACAGATATTGTCTTTGTGGCCTTAAATAAAAAACCCTATCAAGCAAGTCTTACGCTAGCTATGGCGATCAATAGCAGTGAAGATAATTTACAGCTGCTTGGCTATAACATCGATAGTCAGGAAATTAATCTAAGTAATAACTGCGAAAGTTTTGAGTCAGATTTTTTTGTGAGCGAACAGCTTTTATTGCATAACTGCGATGCTCTAGGCGGTTCCTCAGGTGGCCCAATAATAGGCACTATCGAGGGCGGCGAGGCGAGAAGTATTATTGCTGTGCACGGTGGCACTCTTAGTTCTGGGGCATCTGACGGTAACTCATTAAACGCCGACAGAGCCGCCGGCGCTGAGGTGAATCCTGAACAGTGGATTAATCAGGCCCGAAAAATTGACCGGGCCATTCTTAATCAGCTGCAGCAGTTTCTTGCATATCTTGCCAAGGATTTCCCTTCTCAAAAATAACCTGCTGAGCAAAGCCAGGAACAGATACGCCCTCGGCAGAAATACTCAGCCCAGCCTCGTCTATTAGTGGCTCCCCAAAACGATAAATCACATCGAGCTGAGCAGCATCGGCGCGGGTAGCATAGGCTGCACAATTCTGACGAGTCTGTTCACGACGGGCGCAATAATCTGCAAATTTCTCGCCGTAGCGCTGGGCCAACATAGCGTCTACCTTACTGGGTGACAACACTACGGCGGTTGCATTATTTCCACCAAAACCTTTTGAATTAATAAAGGCGACGTCCATTTTTTGTTCCCTAACATCCAGATCTTTGAGGGCAAATCTGGCTCTTTCTTGATGAACATCTGGCGCTATTTCTGACACCGTTTTAATGCCGGGGATCAGATCGTATTTGAAGGTGCCTAGGGCAGAGACTAGCTGGTCTCCACTGGCCGTGGATAATGAATGACCCACAAAAGATTTAGCGGCGGTGATAGGCCAGTCGTAAATATCAAAGGCCGTCGCCACTCGATCAATAAGTTCAGATTCTGTGGTGCGGTTGGCTGGCGTACTAGAACCATGGGCATGAACAAAGCTATGATTTTGCACGGCGTCTTTCCCCACCACTTCAATCGCCGCAGCCACAGCTTTAGAGAATGAAATATAGTTGCCAACACCAGGCGCAGAAATTGATTTTTTAACCCCATCAGCATTTATAAACACATCCGAAACAGCGCCATGAATATCCGCACCCAATTCAACCGCAAGGGCATCATCCATAAGCACGATGTACTGCGTTGCCTCGGCCAATGTAAAACCAAAGTTATGGCCAAAGGGGCGACTGGCGCGACGCCAATCTGGCTTTTCGGTGCCGTCGAATTTACAGATATTTTCGTCGCTGCCAAGGGCACTCATATTAGAGAATCCCTCGGAGACTTCGGCAACAATCGTCGACTCGGCATTGCCCACTATGGCAACACGACGGCGACCACTGCGAATGTCGCGCACAGCAGCCTGCAGCACATAGAGAAAGGTGGCACAGGCGCCCGTGATGGCTTCGGTGTGGCCAACACTTCCCAGTACATAGGCATTAATAAAGTCCGCAGGCATTGAGTTGAGGGCCATAGGCACCTGCTTGGCGGTCGTGCGATTGCCCTTTAAGCGCGCTTGAAAAAGCCCGGCAAAGCCCTCTTCGGTCATCTGACCCAGAGCACTAGATGAATAGACACCAACCTGGTCAGGGCGCACATGATCAGCCACCTTGTCCCAGGGAATACCCATAGAATGCAATGCATCACTGCTGCCCAACAGGGCCATTTGCAGACCCCGAGGATGAAAGCGTGAATTGTAATGATCGGCGGGATTAAAACCGGTGGGCAATTCCCCGGCGGCTTTGGCAATTAATTCATGATTGGTTTTAACCAGGTACTCCCCCGGTTTAGTCGCGGTTACCTCAACGGTGCCATCTTCAAAGTCACGAATCTGCCAGTCTTGGGGTAGGTTGGCCGGCAAGTCCCGCTTGGTCATGGTAAACACCAGACCCTCGGCACCGACATTTATCTTTTTGTGGCCTGAGACTGCACTTGGATCAAATAGCCCAATCTTGCGAATAAGTGTGCCATCAAGCACCTGAGCTCTGTAGCTGGTATCAACCTGCTCGGCACTGAGTTTCTCGCCCTCTTTATCTGTGTAGCCCTGTTCCTGCTTTTGCACATGGCCCATCAGGCAGGCTAAACCGACAACGGTTTTATGCTGCTCAGCCGCAGGCAGTGATTCAAGTACCATACGGCGAAACGCCTGATGGGAGGAGCTGCGTCCTGCAGCGTTATATCCACCAAAGCCAACAATGACTGGAAGAGAGTGACTCATAAACATTCCTTAAAGAGTTAGATCCGCTAATGGCCCCTAGTGTAGACAGTAAATACAGTGCATTATTTAAGTATTCAGCCGATTAGTTTAGTAAACTGGCCATTATGGCCTTTAATCTCACTCTTTTGCTCTGCGACAATATGCTGGTTTCCAGCACTACCTTGGCCGCCGAAATTTTTCATTTTGCTCAGGCTATGGCCCGGGCGAGTAAGCATGGGGTACAGGATGTAGTGATTCGCCGAGTCACCCCCGACGGACAGCCTGTTCAGACCTCCGCTGGGTTTGAACTTCAGGCAACCCATTCTCTCGCCGACAGCTTTGATAGCGACCTTATTCATATCCCCGCTCTATGGCGCAACCCGCGGCCTGCGGTGACAAAGTATCAGGCCTATATCCCCTGGCTGCGAGCACAGCATCAACGCAATTGCAGCTTCACCGCCGTAGGAACCGGCGTTTGTTTTCTCGCCGAAGCGGGACTCCTCGATGGCAAACCCGCTACCACCCATTGGCATTACTTTGACGAGCTACAAAGACGCTACCCAGCAGTGCAACTTGAGCGTCAACACTTCACCACCCAGGCCGGCAATATTTACTGCGCCGCCAGCGTCAATGCCATGGCCGAGTTGATTATGTATCAGGTAGAAAGGATATTTGGACGGGTGATTGCACGCCAAGCACAGCGTAACTTCTTCCATGAAATTAGAAATATTGCCGACCCAGTCGGCATGGGTGATCAACAGGTAGGTAAGCATGGTGACGAAGCTATCGCTCAGGCCCAGATATGGCTGCAAGACAATCTCAGCAAAGGGCTATCAATTCCCGACCTAGCCCACCAGTTTGGCATGACCACAAGAACCTTTAACCGCCGCTTTAAGACCGCAGTGGGAAGTACCCCAGGGGATTATCTAACAGAAATTCGCATGACCTTCGCCTGCGACCTGCTTAAAAATACCGATTTATCGATCTTAGAGATAGCGGGATACAGTGGCTACAAAGACGCTAGCTGGTTTTCATCCAGATTCAGACAGTGGTCCGGCAATAGCCCCAAGGCCTATAGAAATACAGTCAGGGCAAAACTATTTAACTAGTGCAAAAACACTCCATAGCTCACAGAGCTGCTGGGTCCGGTCTTCAGATCAGTCAGGGCCCGTCTATGGGTGCATCCCTTTTCAGAAAAAGAGAGCAACTGTCTGAGCGCCAGCGAGTTTTGCGAACGCTGAAAAGGAATGCACCCATGGGACCGATCTCAAGACCAGACCCAGGGGCGGCATGCGCCATAGAAACGCACCGCTATGATAATCAGACCCAAATAAACTAAAGGACTCGAACCCTCATAACCCCATCAACAGCCGCAATCTTCTCTGCGATATCCCCAGTCAACTCACCCTGCAGATCAATAATGTTATAGGCAATTTCATTGCGGCTCTTATTCACCATATCCACAACGTTGTACTCGGCATCCGCGAGTATTGATAACACGCTACCCAACACCTTAGGGACATTATTGTTGCTAAAGGTAATGCGGCTTCCGCCATTGCGGCTCATCTTGGTCGGTGGGAAATTAACCGAATTATGAATATTGCCATTCTCTAGGAAATCCATCAGCTGATCTGCTGCCATCACCGCACAGTTCTCTTCCGCTTCTTCGGTGCTGGCACCAATGTGGGGCATCAGCAGAACGTCTTTACGGCCCAGCAATGCGGGTGCAGGGAAGTCACTGATATAACCAGCAATAGTACCGGCGTCTAAGGCAGCAACCATATCCTCGGTGCTCACAATTTCTTCCCGAGCAAAATTGAGAATTTTAGCCGTAGGCTTCATCAGGCTTAGGGTCTCTTTATTAATGAGGTGCTTTGTCGCTGCAATAGCGGGCACGTGCAGCGTAATAAAGTCGGCGCGACCTAGCAGCGCTTCAATGCTGTCCATACGCTCAACGCGGCTAGAAAGCTGCCATGCGGCTTCAACAGAAATAGCTGGATCATAGCCAATCACGTTCATGCCCAGATCAAGTGCCAGGTTGGCAATAATTGAACCAATAGCACCAAGACCCACAACGCCGAGTGTTTTACCCACAACTTCAGTGCCGGCAAAACGCTTCTTTTCTTTTTCCAACAGCTTGCCCATTTCGCCAGAGTCGTCCATATGACTCAGCTCTTGAACGTAGTTCATGCCACCAAAAATATCCCGCGAGCCCAACAGCAAACCAGCAACAATTAGTTCCTTAACCGCATTGGCATTGGCGCCTGGGGTGTTAAACACCACGATGCCCTGCTCGGTGTAATCTGCCGTTGGGATATTGTTGGTGCCTGCGCCAGCACGGGCCACCGCTAGAAGGCTTGCGGGGACTTCTTCGGTATGTAATTTCTGGCTGCGCAGAAGATAACCTTCTGGGGCAGCGCAATCGGCAGTCACAGAGTATTTATCGGCTGGAAAACGATCCAGGCCTTTTGAAGAGATGGCGTTGTAGGTACGAATTTTGTGCATATTTTTCTCAGTATGTCCTATTGACTAACTTCAGCATGGGCCCAATCGAGCCAGGGTAGTAGTGCTTGGATGTCTGCAGCTTCGACGGTTGCGCCACACCAGATTCGCAACCCGGCGGGCGCATCACGGTAGGCGCCAATATCATAGGCAACGCCTTCGGCATCCAATAACTTAACAATTTTTTTCACCTGATCTGCTTCCAGATCTAGGGTTAGACAAACGCTGGTATTGGAGATTTGGTCTGGGTCCTGTGCCAAAAAATGTGCCCAGGGACGAGATTCCACAAAACCTTTGATAACATCGAGGTTGGCCTCTGACTTGGCAACTGCTGCGGGCAGGCCACCGATTGAGCGCACCCAATCTAACGCATCTAAATAGTCTGCAACACAGAGCATAGAGGGTGTGTTGATGGTCTCACCACGGAAAATGCCCTCAATTAACTTGCCGCCCTTGGTCATGCGGAAAATCTTCGGCATTGGCCATGGTGGCGTATAGTTTTCTAAACGCTCTACCGCGCGCGGGCTGAGAATCAACATGCCGTGACCGCCTTCGCCGCCCAACACTTTCTGCCAGCTGTAGGTGACAACATCGAGTTTTTCCCATGGCATGTCCATGGCAAAGACCGCGGAGGTGGCATCACAAATAGTCAGGCCTGTGCGCTCATCGCTGATCCAGTCCGCATTGGGGACTTTGACACCGGCGGTGGTGCCGTTCCAAGTAAAGATGCAGTCATGGTCTGGATTGGCCTGAGTCATATCTGGGAGCAATCCATAGTCCGCGGTATAACTGTTGAGCTCTTCTAGCTTTAATTGTTTGGTGGCATCTGTGAGCCAGCCGCTGCCGAAGGATTCCCAGGCGAATATATCAACCGGACGCTGGCCCAGCACTGACCACATTATCATCTCAACGGCACCCGTATCGGACGCCGGTACTACACCCACGCGGTAGCCTTCAGGTAGGCCCAAAATCTCTGCGGTATCCGAACAGGCTCTACCCAGCGCAAGCTTACCTACGGAGGAGCGGTGTGACCGGCCTAGGGTGGCAACATCGAGATTGTTAACATCATAACCAGGGCGTTTAGAGCAGGGTCCTGATGAAAAATTGGGGTTGTTTGGTTTGTTCGTTGGTCGTTGATTGACTGCCATGATTCAAAAATCCGGTCAGGGTAAAAAAGGGGCCTTATAGTAACGATAGGTCGCGTATAGATAAAGATTTAATCTTTGATGTAGGGCATTAGCCGCATCTATGATTACGGATACTAAAAAGCAGGCAAAAAAATACGCTGTCATGACAGCGTATTTTTTGATGCTGAGGTAGCAAAATTACTTTGCTTTGGCGTTGCGCTCTTTTTCGATTAAGAAATCTGCAACATTTAACATACCCTCAAAGCCACCGGCATTGCGGCTGCTTACACGATACTTACCATTAACAATAACCTCTGGCGTACCCTGAACCCGGTAGCCGCGAACACGCGCCTTGGCCTGGTTGACCATGCTGGTCATACCAAAGGAATTGTAGGCTTTAGAAAACCTGAGACCATCGACACCGGCCGCGTCAAAAATAGTGGCAAAATCTGCCTCTGAACGCAGTGGCTGCTTTTTAACATGAAGCGCTTCGAAGATAGCCATATGGGTCTGGTCTAGAACATTTAGCATCACCGCGCTGTAATAGGCGCGAGCAAAGGGCTCTAAGGATGACTGCCAAACCGCTGGGGTCTGCTGAAAATCAACATCTGCCGCTAGGTTTTTTGACCAGGGATGCAGTACTGTTTCAAAGTTAAAGCAGTGGCCACAGGTATAAGAGAACACTTCGTTGACTTCAATCTTTGTGGCATCCGCTGTTCGTATGGGCTGTGGAAGCACCTCATAATGAACACCGGCCTGATACTTTTCTGTTTCCGCCTGGCACATGGCCATGGGCAGTATCAGCATTAAAAAAGTGATGCGTTTTATCCAATGATTCATCTTTCTCTCCTGTTGGCCTAGTGCGATCTTATCTCTAGTTTAGACCAGAGATATAGTTCGCTACCGCTTTGATTTCCTTATCGCTCAGGTTTGCTGCTACGCCTTGCATAATTGAGGCATTAGCACCGCTGGCGCGTTCGCCACGACGATAGGCCAAAAGCTGCTTGGCAATATAGTCAGCGTGCTGTCCGCCCAATCCGGGATAACCCGCTGGACCATTGCCATTGCCTGACGGCGAGTGACAACCGGTACAGGATGCAACGCCCGTTTTCATGTTGCCGCCACGGTAAACATTTTCACCGTAGTCCAACGCTTCTTCAGGGTTGCTAATGCCAACCAGCGTAATGTCTTGTGCGCCCGAGACTTGGCGAGTCTTACTGTCGTAGTAAGCAGCCATATCCTGGAGATCTTGATCTGATGAGGCAATCAACATGCCCGTCATCTCAACAATCACGCGCTCGCCTGACTTAATCAGTCTAAGCTGCTGGGTCATGTACTTTTCGCCCAAGCCTGCAAGCTTAGGAAAGGCTGCGACCATACTATTTCCGTCGCTGCCGTGGCAGCCAGAACACATTGCTACTTTTGATTCGCCAGCCGCTGCATCGCCTGTTGCCAATGCCTGAGTTGCCGATAGCGACGCCATCAGACAAATAAGTGTTAAAAAGCTTCTTTTCATGGTTAATCCAACTCTCACAATCCGCTAGAATAGTCGCCCGTGTATCGATGCGACCTAATGACATTAGCCTAATAGGCTAGAGCGGCGGCATTATATACCAATACAACTGAGTTTTAAGCCCGTTAGGGACGTCTTTTTATGGAATCTGTGCCAATTAATTTTCAAGCCGCTGAATTTACCACCAGTGCGCCCTCTTTAAAGCAATGTCCTGAGGACAGTGGCTGCGAAGTAGCCTTCGCTGGACGCTCCAATGCGGGTAAGTCCAGTGCGATCAATACCCTTACACGAACCCGTGGATTGGCGCGTACCAGTAAAACCCCTGGACGGACCCAGCTGATCAACTTTTTTGCTGTGGGTGAGGGTCGCCGCATCGTAGATTTACCGGGCTATGGCTATGCCAAGGTGCCCAAGGCCATGAAAGTCGAGTGGGATAAGCATCTGGCGGAGTACCTGCAACAGCGCAACAGCCTCGGCGGACTGATTCTACTGATGGATATTCGCCATCCATTGCAGGATTATGATCAGCAGATGCTCAACTGGGCGGCTCAGGCGGGCTTGCCAGTGCATGTGTTGCTCACTAAATCCGACAAGCTTAAGCGCGGTCCAGCGCAGAACATGCTATTAAAGGTTGAGCAACGGTTGAGAGATATGGATCCAGGCCGCACATTGCTGAGCGTACAGACCTTCTCGTCCCTAAAGAAAGACGGCCTACCCCAGCTCGAAGCCCAGTTAAAACATTGGTTAAGCGCCGATTTTACTGAGCCCGAAGCCCCGCAGGCCTCTTAGAATCCCCGCAGGCCCCTTAGAATCTAAGTAGATAGCAGTTTGGGCCATAGATACCACATACAGTAACTGCATATATAACCTGCTCACAGAGCACCGCACGTAAAAAAAAGCCCTGATCTACTAGGTAGATCAGGGCTTGCTTTGCTGCTTGGAGAGTCTAACTTTGCATACTCTAGTTTGGGGGAGAATATGATGCAATCATCAATTGCCTTTAATTAGACACAGGTTTGCATACAAGTTCCATTCTGTTCAAAAATAATTGAATTATTTTTCATTAGGCCGAATTAATGGGCCTCATCCCAGTTATCACCGACTCCCACGTCCACTACTAATGGGACTAATAGCTCTGCTGCAGACTCCATAAGGTCGGTAAGGCCCTGCTTTACGATCTCTAGTTCAGACTCTGGCACTTCCAGCACGAGTTCATCATGTACCTGCATGATCATGCGGCTTTTTAGGCCGCTGCTTTCTAGCCAGCTGTCTACATTGATCATTGCGATTTTAATGATATCTGCTGCCGTGCCCTGCATGGGTGCATTAATCGCCGTGCGTTCGGCCCCCTGGCGAAGCATGCCGTTTCGGGCATTGATCTCGGGTAGGTATAGTCGACGGCCGTATACGGTTTCGACGTAGCCATTTTCGGCGGCACTGTGGCGAATATTGTTCATATAGTTTTGCACCCCCGGATAGCGGGCAAAATACAGCTCGATATATTCAGCGGCCTGCTTGCGACCAATATTTAGTTGGCGCGCTAAGCCAAAGGCTGACATGCCATAGATTAAGCCAAAGTTAATGGCTTTGGCGCTGCGGCGCTGATCAATAGTGACTGCCTCTGTCTCAACGCCAAACACTTCGGCGGCGGTGGCTCGGTGAATATCTTGGCCCGCGGCAAAGGCACTGAGCAAACTTGGGTCTTCTGACAGGTGGGCCATAATGCGCAGCTCAATCTGAGAGTAATCGGCGGCCACTAACTTGCTTCCCGGCGAGGCGATAAAGGCCTGACGTACTCGTCGACCTTCGGCTGTCCGAATGGGGATATTTTGCAGGTTTGGATCAGAGGATGACAGTCTGCCTGTTGCGGTACCAGCCTGGTGATACGAGGTGTGGATGCGCTTGGTGGTCGGGTTAATCATGGTGGGCAATTTGTCGGTGTAGGTCGACTTTAGCTTGGCCAATCCGCGATGTTCCAAGATTACTTTTGGCAGTGGATACTCAAGAGCCAACTCTTGCAAGACTTCTTCTTTAGTCGAAGGCGCGCCTTTGGCAGTCTTTTTCAAAACGGGAATTTCTAGTTTGGTGAAGAGTATTTCCCCAAGCTGTTTGGGGGATGCCAAGTTAAATTCCTGACCGGCTAGGTCCCATGCCTGGGTTTCTAATTCGGCAAGTCGCTCTGACAACTCCTGACTCTGAGTAAACAATAATGTGTCGTCAACTTTTGCACCGGTGCGCTCGATACGCGACAAGACAGGTATCAGCGGCAACTCAATCTCTGTAAAAACTTTTTCTAACGTCGGGTAATTGCAGACCTGTGGCCAGAGTGCATCATGAAGTCTCAGGGTGATATCGGCGTCTTCGGCAGCATAGGGACCTGCCTCTTCTAATGGTACCTGATTAAAGGTTATCTGGGCTGCACCCTTCCCTGCTACATCGGTAAAACTGGTGGTGGTTTGATCTAGGTACTTTAGAGCAAGGCTATCCATATCATGACGGGTCGCCACGGAATCTAGCACATAGGATTCAAGCATAGTGTCATAGGCGATACCCTGCAGAGCAATGCCATGCTGAGCTAAAACGCTCATATCATATTTTAAATTTTGACCCACTTTTTTTATTTCTGGATTTTCCAAAAGGGGTTTTATCATGTCTAAAACATAGTCTTTAGATAGCTGATCTGGCGCGCCTAAGTAGTCATGACCAAATGGGATATAGGCTGCCTGGTTAGACTCTGTTGCAATGGAGATGCCTACAAGTTCTGCGCGCATGTAGTCTAAACTGGTGGTTTCTGTGTCTACGGCCACCAGAGTTGCAGTCTTAATTTTTTCCATCCAGTTGGAGAAATCTTCTTGGGTTAAAACGGTTTGATAATCTTTTTCACTATCATCTTCCTCTGGCGCAAGCATCTCCTCTAGGGGCTCGTCGGAGGTCGCTTCTGTCACAGAGGTCAATTCAAAGCTTGCGGGTGTATTGATTTCTACACTGGCCTCTTCAATCCAAGTTTTAAATTCCATATCTTTAAAGAGAGCTAAAAGTGCGGCCTGATCTGGCTCGGCGTTTTTCAGCTCAGCCAACGGCATAGGCATTTCAACATCTGTTTTTATGGTGGCCAAGGTATAGGAGAGATAGGCGAGCTCTTTGTGCTCTTCAAGTTTGGGTGCCATTTTTTTAGCGCCGCGAAACTCTAGGGCTGCCACTTCATCGAGGCGTGCATAAATATTATCCAGAGAGCCAAGCCCCTGCAATAATCCCAAGGCAGTTTTTTCGCCGACGCCGGGTACACCGGGAATATTGTCTGACTTGTCACCGAGTAATGCGAGGTAATCAATAATTAATTCCGGTGGAATACCAAACTTTTCTATCACCCCTTCGCTGTCCAATAATGTATTGGTCATGGTGTTTACGAGAGTGATATGTTCGTTGACCATCTGGGCGATATCTTTATCGCCGGTGGAAATAATCACTGGCTGTTCTGCTGCAGTCGCCTCTAATGCGAGGGTACCAATAACGTCATCTGCCTCCACGCCATCGATGACTAACATAGGTAAACCCATGGCTTGAATAATATTGTGGATGGGTTCTATTTGACTGCGTAACTCATCGGGCATTGAGGGACGATTGGCTTTGTATTCGGGATAGATATCGTCACGGAACGTTTTGCCTTTGGCATCAAAGACCACCACCAGCGTACTCTCGGGATAATCTTTTTGCAGTCGGCGCATCATATTAATCACACCTTTGACTGCACCGGTTGGGTTGCCTTTGCTGTTAGTCAGCGGTGGCAGTGCATGAAAGGCTCGGTAGAGATAGGAGGAGCCATCGACAAGTATTACCGGGGTTTTAGTAGACATATTTTCCATGGGTTTGGGCTGAGACACTGTGGTTTGAAGCATACATTATTTAGTCGAAACAGGCCTTAAATTGGACGACTAGACTGCGCATAAATTCGGAGTATGCCTGCTTGTTTAATGGCTGATCAAAACCCTGGGGGTCCAGTGAGCGCAGTGGTAGCTGTAAGGATTGAGCCATGACCTTGGCATCTTTATCACCATACTGTGGCTCGACGAAAATACATTGAGCCCTGCCCTCCACTGCTGCCTGACGAAGTTGATACTGAGTTTTAGCGCCCTGCTGGGCACCACTAGCATCCCGAATTGATAGGCTGGGCTGCAGCTTAAAGGCTGATACAAAATGACCTAAGGCGTCGTGGTGGCTAAGGTAATTCTGGCTGGCGTATGGCTGTAATTGTTCCTGCAACTGGGCTATCTGGGCTGCACTGATAATATCTGCTGCCGGCATGCCGAACTGAGCCTGAATACGCTCGCCAATAATATTGGCATTGTGGGGGTTTAACCAAACATGAGGGTCCTTGGTTAGGTCCCGGCGGCGGGTGCTGTCTTGGCTTTTTTCCTGCTCTTTGCCGTCATGGTGCTCAGCGCTTAAGTGCCTTAAGGGCAGATCAAGAACAGTCATGAGCTTATTGCCGGGTAGTTTCTTGAATGTTTTTGCCACTCGGGCTTCAAAATCCTCGCCAATCCAGATGACAAGGTCGGCCTGATCAATTTTACGCAGGGCAGAGACCTGCAGCGATAGGTCATGGCCAGACTGGCCGCTAGATTGCAGATATTCAACGGTAGCTGAGCCGCCCAGAGCAGATTTGGCGATGATCGCCAAGGGTTTAATCGTAGTAACAACCAATGGAACCGAGGACTGAGCGCTCTGGGCGTTGGCTATTGAGCTCAGAAACATTATAGATAGCGCGATAGGCAGGACTAAAAATAGGCTTATAACGTTATATTGTATCTTTATTTTCATATTCTTCTCTTAAATTGCCTACTTAACCTTTACCAGACTTTTAAATCAGTACCTATTGCTGTTAAAGGGTTCATTCCTCTATATTTATGTTATATTATAACGTAACACTTTATCAAAGCCGATCTTTTATGCTGACAAATTCACGCTTAGTCCACCAGACCCACGATCATGGGCGCTGTATTAAGGCTGCCCTAACCCGCGCCTTGGATCTCTGCGTCGAGCGCAAAGCCCGCATGACACCTACTCGTGAGGCGGTACTGCGGCTACTCTGGCAAAGCCATCAGCCTCTGGGGGCCTATCAGCTTCAGGATCAGCTGGCGACCCTGCTAGACAAAAAAATCGCGCCGCCGACAGTGTATAGAGCCATTGAGTTTCTACTGCAACTTGGCCTGATCCATCGAATCGCTTCATTAAATGCCTATATTGGCTGCCCTTTTCCCAATAGCGATCATAGTAATCTATTTATGATCTGCAATAACTGTGGCAGTGCCGCCGAGGTGGCGCATGCGTCCATCAATGAGCTGCTGCAGACGGCCAGTGATAAGGCGAATTTTACACTACAGTCCCAGACACTTGAACTTTTTGGTCTCTGCCCACAATGTGCCTACATCGAGAATAAATCAAAATGATGAATAAGCCGTTAATTACCTTAAATGGCGTGAATAAGGCGTTTCAGGGTCAGGATGTGCTGCAAAATATCTCTTTTGTGGTGAATCCAGGAAAAATTACCACATTAATTGGGCCTAATGGCGCAGGCAAGTCGACGCTGGTGCGGATTATGTTGGGTTTGATTGAGCCAGATTCGGGCTCTGTAGTCTCTGCCCAGGATCTGCGGATTGGTTATATGCCGCAAAAACTCAACATTGACCCTACGCTACCCATCTCTACCTGCCGCTTTTTACAGCTGGCCAATATGTCTCATGATGCTTGCCACGAGGCGCTTGCCCTTGTGGGTATTAGCCATTTGTCGGCGACGCCTATCCAAAAACTGTCGGGTGGTGAGGTACAGAGGGCGCTGCTAGCTCGAGCTATTCTCCGCAAACCCAATTTATTGGTGCTTGATGAGCCGGTGCAGGGTGTGGATGTTAATGGTCAAAACGCCCTGTATCAGATGATTGGGGAGCTGAGTAAGACATTAAACTGCGCGGTGCTCATGGTGTCCCATGACTTACATATTGTTATGTCGGCAACGGATCAGGTTATCTGTCTTAACCATCATATTTGCTGCCAGGGCCGTCCCGAACAGGTGACCCAGGATCCCGCTTATTTGGATATCTTTGGCCAGACCGCTATCTATGCCCACAACCATGATCACAACCACAGCCTGCATGGTGAGGTGCTGGATGCGGATGGTGTGCACCGGCACGGGGAGGGCTGCCAACATGATTGATTTTCTACTCTATGCCCTGTTGGCTGGACTGGGTGTTGCACTGGTGGCGGGGCCTCTGGGCTGTTTTGTGGTCTGGCGCCGCATGGCTTATTTTGGCGATACCCTGGCCCACAGTGCTTTGTTAGGCGTTTCTTTGGGCGTGTTGTTGGATATTAATCTGAGTATTACTGTGACTGCGGTGCCGCTTTTGATGGCGCTGGGGCTGGTGTATCTGGAACAGCGTGGGATTTTATCTCTGGACACCTTGCTGGGCATTCTGTCCCATTCGGCACTGGCGACGGGCCTGGTGGTGATTTCGCAGCTGTCAGATGTGAGAATCGACCTGATGTCCCTATTATTTGGGGATTTACTCTCGGTAACAATCAATGATCTTTGGATTATCTATGGGGTGGCGACGGCAGTACTCCTATTACTCGGCCTGCTGTGGACACAGCTGATCAATATTACCGTTGATCCTGAATTGGCGGCAGTGGAGGGCACTAATGTGGTTCTGGTGCGCACTGCGCTGATGCTGGTAACCGCACTGGTTATTGCGATTGCCATGAAGGTTGTCGGGGTGCTGTTAATAACCGCTCTATTGATTATCCCGGCGGCAACGGCTCGGCGTGTCAGCCAAACCCCAGAACAGATGGCCGTGGCGGCCAGTGTTATCGCTATGCTGTGTGTGGTGATGGGATTGGCCGTATCCTGGTATACCGACGCGCCAGCTGGGCCTGCTGTGGTGCTAAGTGCGGCGCTGCTGTTTATGCTGTCACTGGGTTTCAGGCAGCGTAACTAGACCTGAGTGCAGGCATTCTAGAAGGTCGCGGAGATTGATCGCCAAGTACTGCGAAGGGTGGTTTCCATATGAGGCGCTTTAAAGAATCCATGGTAGTGGCCTTTGGGATTGATCAATACCATCTGGGTGCTGTGGTCCATCGTGTAATCTTCACCCTCTAAGGGCACCTTGTTATAGGCGACATTGAGCTCTGCGGTTAAACGACGAATAAGGTGCTTGTTGCCAGTAACGCCAATAAATTCTTCGTTGAAGTAAGGCACATACTCGGCCAGCGTTTCCACGGTATCGCGCTCGGGATCCAGTGAGATCATTACAATCTGCAACCGTTCCTTTTCGCTGTCTTTCATCTTGCTGTAAGTATCGTTAAGTATAGCGAGGGTCGTGGGACAGATATCGGGGCAGTTGGTGAAGCCAAAAAACACCATTGTCCAGACATCTTGCATACGCGCAATGTTAAACACTTCACCGCGGTGATCGATAAGCTCGAAGTCACTGAAGATTCTTGGCTGATTCAAAACAATGGCGCCATTAGCGCGCAGCTGGTCGTCATTCATGGTGACCGGTTGATTCATACGCCAAATAAAACCGTAAACCACGAGCAATATAAAGGCTACAACCATGATTACGGTACGACGAATCGCTGCTTTCTGTTCCATTTTTCTGTCCTTTATTAGGCTGTTGGCTCCGCTGTTACTGACGCCGCCGGTTTTAAACTTACGTACTGATGAGCTGAATGTGCCAGCTTTACGCTATATAAAGTACTTTTTCGATCAGGTAATGGTCCACTAGCATTAGGGCAAACAGGACCATTAAGTAAATAATTGAGAATCGGAAAGTTTTCATACCACTGTCTTTGTCGAACCACATAACAGTGGCCCAATACAGAAAGCGAGCACCTAATATCAATGAGCCTGCCAGATACAGCCAGCCAAACATGCCGGTTAAGTAGGGCAATGTGGTGACAACAATCAGCATCACGGTGTACAGCAGGATATTAATCTTGGTGTATCGCTCGCCATGGGTCACGGGCAGCATGGGAATTTTGGCTTTGGCGTATTCCTCTTTGCGGTGTATCGCTAGCGCCCAGAAATGCGGCGGGGTCCAAGCAAAGATAATTAACACGAGCAGCAGGGCATTGTGATGAATCTCTCCGGTCACGGCTACCCAGCCTAATAGAGGTGGCGCGGCGCCGGCGAGACCGCCAATCACGATATTCTGTGGTGTGGCACGCTTTAAATACATGGTGTACACAAACGCATAACCGACCGAAGAGGCCAACGTTAGCCAGGCGGTAAGCACATTGGTGAACACCAATAGAATTGCCATGCCAGCGAGACCTGTGACAGTGGCGAAATTAATGGCTTGTTGGGGGTCGAGGCGTCCCTGAGCGATAGGGCGGTTGGCGGTACGTGCCATTTTGTCGTCTACATTGCGGTCGACAATATGATTGACCGCCGCCGCCGAGCCTGCGCAGAGTGCGATACCCAGATTTCCAAAAACAAAGATTTCCCAAGGAATAAACCCATCTGTCGCCAGCAGCATGCCGATCACGGAGGTCAGTATCATCAGGGCAACAACATTAGGCTTACAGAGCTCTAAATAATCGCGCCAGGTGACTGTGGTGGTCGTATCAACGTCAGACATTATGTTTTTCCCAGATGCTCAGTTGTTATCGGTTTGGCGAGTATTTTAGCAGATGTTTGAGGTCTTCAAGCAGTCCGCCACCATCATGTTCCTGCGTGTAATACAGCACGGTCTGATTATCTGGGGTAACGACAAAATAGCGCGTGTCGCGCATATCCCAGTCAGCGGAAGTATCCTGTAATAAAGCCTGCATGGCTGCATTTTCAATGGGGTGGATAATGAGATAGGGGTGCGCGGCCTGAAGCTCTTCTAAATTAATAAGCTCTAGGTTGGTGCTGTCTGGAAGATAGACGCGCTCGAGACGACCGCTAGATTTACCCAGTAGCATATGGATATTACGGCTATTGACCAGCACATCTTGGCAACCCTGATTACAGCCTTCACCGCCGGCCGCAACTACTTTCCACTTGGGCGCTTCACCCTGAGGCAATGCGGTAAGCAGGGGACTCATATCCACGGTAGGGCTAACAATCTCGCCCTGATTGGTAGTACCCATGCGTGCCATCATGGCCTGCCGTTGTTCTTCGGTGGTTGGCACCATCAGGAAGCCCGCCAGTATCACGCCGAATACAATAATTAGCATGATCCATATTTGATACTGAAAGCCGCGTTGTTGGGCTGTTATCTCTGTCTTTTCTGTCATGGTCTATCAATCCTGTATTGCTTGCTCGATTTCGCTCTAGGTGCCTGAGCGCTGTCTTAACCAGTCTGCCAGATTTGAGTTGGCAATCAGGGTCATTATTATTAATACCATGGCCATCACAAACCACTGCACGGCATAACCTGTGTGCTTGGAAGGCTGTACAGAAACTGTCGGCCATCCGGTGTTTAGTGCGCCCTGACTGTCTTGATCCAGACGAAACTGATAAGCAAAGAAGTCTTCACCGTAGAGTTCTTCTGCCCGCGCGGCGGATATCCAACCAACCCGTGCAGGCCATTGTTCAACTAAGCCAATACCATCATCGAGTCGGTAACCGCCCAATGTCTGATAAAGCGCACCACGCAACTGATTTGAACCCAGCAGCGGCGGTATTTCGGGTAGCTGGTTGCGATCCAATGAGGCAGGCACCCAACCACGGTTAACCAGTACTTTTTGCCCTAAGCCAACAACGCTTAGGGCCTCTAATATTTCATAACCTGGACGGCCATTTTTAACTCGGTTGTCGAGAATCAGTCGGCGCTCTGAATCCAGTTCGCCCACCAACCAGGCGCTGCGATACTGTAGGTTACTGTCACCCATCAGATCCGCGACCATTGCCGGAGGCGCTTGCTGGTTAGTATTATACTGATCGAGGATGCGTTGTTTTTCATCCGCGCGATCTAATTGCCAGAATCCCAGTACCACGAGTAGCGGAAACAGACAGAAGCTAAGCACCAATAATTTTTTATTGGGCTGCCATTGAAATCGCTGCGTAGATAAGTGGGGCTCAGTGGTCATCTGTGTTTAAATTCCAACCTTTCTCAAGAGTGGTTATTGCCATGTTATTAAAGACTATTATCGTTGTTCTATTTATCGCCGTGGTTGTCAGCCTATTTAGCGGCCTGCGCTTTCTGGTCAAAGACCTTGGCAATTCAAAACGTCGCCTACTATTTACCCTGGGCCTGCGCATTACGCTAGCAGCTCTGTTACTGGGTACTGTTATATACGGCGCATACACCGGACAGATCAGCAGCCGGGCACCCTGGGATCGACAACTTCACCCTGAGGCTACCACGCCTTATCCAATAAGACCTAGGCCCGCCATGCCTGCACCTGAAAAAGCGATTCCTGAAAAAGCCGTCCCTAATGAGACGGTGCCCGCTGCACAGTAATTTAGAGCAGAGATGAAAACGGCCAGGGGTTACCTGGCCGCTTCGGTAAATCTACTGTGGCTTACGCAAGTACGTAGACAAACAGGAAGAGTCCTACCCAAACCACGTCAACGAAGTGCCAGTACCAAGAGGCCGCTTCGAAACCAAACTGGTCATCATGGGTAAAGTGCCCTTTCAGTCCGCGTAACCATTGAATCAACAACATCACTGTACCCAGGGTAACGTGCATGCCGTGAAATCCGGTCAACATAAAGAATGTGGTGCCATAAATACCTGACTCAAGTGTCAGACCCATGTGCTGGTAGGCTTCAATATATTCTTCAACCTGCAAGAACAAGAAGAAGATACCTAGGGCAACAGTGATACCTAACCAGGTATTAAACTTTTTGCGATCGCCATCTTTAAGTCCTGTGTGTGCAATATGCACAGTCACACTCGACGTCAGCAGAACGAGCGTGTTCCACAGTGGTAACCAATGCAAAATACGGTCCCAACCTGGGAAGCTCATATTCTGATCTGGACCCTTAAACTGTGCCGCGTCACCATTAACTGCCTGATCTGGTGTGATCATCGGCGGCCATGCCGCTTCGTAGCCAGGCCATAGGTGCTGAGCATTGGCTGCTGCTGCATCTGTTGGGGTGTCGTCAAACCAACCGACGGCGGCTTCGCCACCAATCCAGGAATTTACCAGTACGCGAACATAGAAGAGGGCGCCAAAGAAGCAGGCAAAGAACATCACTTCTGAGAAGATAAACCACAGCATACCCAACACATAAGAATGCTTGAGCTGTGGGCTGGCGAGTCCGCGCATATTTTCGTCAATGACGATGCTCCACCATTTGTACAAAACGCCGGCCATAATCAATGAGCCAATCAAGAAGATAGTGGCTGTGCCACCCTCTAAAACCCATGAGGCAGCACCATAAGCCATTACACCCATACCCGTTGCAGCGATCAGCGGCATTTTGCTCTGTTCGGGTACGTAATAAGTACTTTCAGTTGACATTGTTACTCTCCGTTTACTGTACTTGTGAGATCTGCACCTTGGTGCGATCTGTTATATCAAACATTGTGTAGGACAGGGTTACTGTATTAACACTGGCCGGCAAATCTGGATCTACGATAAACACCAATGCCAGCTCAGCAGTTTCGCCAGCCAGCAGAGGTTGGTTGTTGAAACAGAAGCATTCCGTTTTATGGAAGTAGTCCGCTGCATTATTCGGCAATACGTTAGGTATAGCCTGTCCTACCATATCTTGCCCAGTTCTGTTTTGGGCATAGAAGGCGACTTCGCGAGACTCACCAGGATGAACGATTACTCGCTCTTCCATGGGGTAAAAATCCCAGGGCATGGTTGCGTTTTTGGTCGCAACAAACTGCACTTCGATTTCTCTTGAGGTGTCTACTTCAACAGCTACTGCTGTGTATGCGCCTTCTGTCTTGCCGCCAATTCCAGTAATCTCACAAAAGAGATCATAGAGTGGCGGCAACACAAAGATTGCAAACATAAACATGGCAGCCGCTAAGGTAACTAATTTGGCGAGTAGCGGGCCGTTTCCAGAGCGTACTGACATATTTACTATCTCTTACTTAATCTTCGGTGGCTTGGCGAACGTGTGGTAAGGCGCCGGGGTGGGTAATGTCCACTCCAGTCCTTCTGCACCTTCCCAAACTTTAGGATCCTTAGTAGGCTCACCCCAACCGATGGTGCGAATTACGTTAAACAGGAACAGGATCTGTGCGCCACCGTACATAAATGCACCGATGCTTGAGACCATGTTCCAATCCGCAAACTGCAGACCGTAATCAGCGTAACGACGTGGCATACCTGCTAGACCTAGGAAATGCTGTGGCATAAAGGTGATGTTGAAACCGATAAAGGCGATCCAAAATTGGACCTTACCCATGGTTTCGTCATACATCTTGCCGCACCACTTTGGCAGCCAGTAGTAAACCGCTGCAGTACCACTAAATACCGCACCAGCGACCATTACGTAATGGAAGTGGGCTACTACGAAGTAGGTATCATGGTATTGCATGTCCGCCGCTGCAATCGACAACATCATTCCGGTGAAGCCACCAAAGGTAAACAGAATCACAAACGCGATACTGAATAGCATGGGGGTTTCAAAGGTCAATGAGCCTCTGTACATGGTGGTGATCCAGTTAAAGACCTTCACACCCGTCGGCACTGCAATCAACATAGTGGCGTACATAAAGTACAGCTCACCCGCAATTGGCATGCCTACGGTAAACATGTGGTGTGCCCAAACAACAAACGACAGGAAGGCAATCGCGGCAGTGGCGTAAACCATTGACGAGTAACCAAACAGCGGCTTGCGGCTGAACGTTGGAATAATATGAGAAACCACACCAAAGGCGGGCAGGATAATAATGTAAACCTCTGGGTGACCGAAGAACCAGAAAATATGCTGGAACAGTACCGGGTCACCGCCACCAGCTGCATCGAAGAAGCTAGTACCGAAGTTAATATCCATTAGCATCATGGTAACTGCGCCGGCTAGCACGGGCATTACTGCCACGAGCAAGAACGCTGTGATTACCCAGGTCCATACGAACATTGGCATTTTCATGTAGGTCATGCCAGGTGCGCGCATATTCATTACCGTCGCGATAATGTTAATGGAACCCATAATTGATGATGCACCCATGATATGTACGCCGAAGATAAAGTAGTTCACTGTATCCGGTGCATAGGTGGTTGAGAGTGGTGCGTAGAATGTCCAACCAAAGTTAGGACCGCCGCCTTCCATAAATAATGTGGAAGTCAAAATCGCAAATGCGAACGGTAGAATCCAGAAGCTCAGGTTGTTCATGCGCGGCAGTGCCATATCTGGCGCGCCGATCATCATCGGAATCATCCAGTTAGCCAAGCCTACAAAGGCCGGCATAATTGCACCAAACACCATGACTAAACCATGCATGGTGGTCATCTGGTTAAAGAACTCAGGCTTAATCAGCTGCATACCAGGCTGAAAGAGCTCTGCGCGAATAACCATAGCGAACGCGCCGCCCATGATAAACATAGCAAAGCTGAACCATAGGTACAGTGTGCCAATATCTTTATGGTTGGTGGTAAATAACCAACGGCTCAGATACTTTCCCCAGCCGTCAGCCAGTGTTGCGGGACCGTGTGCCATATCAAATACCCTCTATTGGTTTTGTTTGTAGTTAAGAACATCGATTGGCTGCGTTACATCGCCAACATCGTTGCCCCAGGCGTTGCGCTTGTAATGAATAACCGCCGCAATCTCAACTTCAGAAAGCTGGTCAGCAAATGACTGCATCGATGACCCGGCTACGCCGTTGATAAGAATGCCAATGTGACCCTCTTTGGGGCCCAAAACAATTGGGCTGCCCTTCAAAGCAGGGAACACGCCAGTTATACCGTTACCGTCAGATTGGTGACAGCCAGCACAGGAGCGCTCATACACTGCTTCACCACGAACCATCAGTTCGTCGAAGGTCCACTCTTTACCGATAGTCGAGGCATAAAGTGCAGCTTCTTCTTTCTTGCCGGCTAACCATTCGTTGTATTCAGCTTCTGGCTTTACTTCAACAACAACCGGCATAAAGGCGTGACCGATACCACATAGCTCGGTACATTCGCCGACATAGGTGCCTGGTACGTCTGTTTTAGCCCAAGCGGCGGTGAATAGCCCTGGAACCGCGTCGCGTTTAACGCCGAAGTCCGGAACCCACCAGCTGTGGATTACATCGTTACCGGTAATCAGGAAGCGAACTTTTTTGCCCGTGGGAATAACCAGTGGCTGA
>CALSNK010000033.1 GCA_943787675.1 uncultured Pseudomonadales bacterium | reverse complement strand
GGTACAGACTGCACTAGCAGGAGGACGCTCAGGGTATCGCTATCAGCTCCTATCAGGGCGGCCATGTTGAGTACTTTAAGTATGCGGTTGATCTACTTAAAGAGGCCGGCGCGGAACATATTAAAATCTTTGGCGGTGGCGGCGGTGTGATCGTGCCGGAAGAAATTAAAGAGCTTGAGGCCTATGGTGTCGAGCGTATCTACTCCCCCTACGATGGTCAAAACCTAGGCCTGGTAGGCATGATTGACGATATGATTGAGCGCTGTTCTCTGGGTTCCTACGAGAGATGTAACGTGAGCCGCCGAGGAACTTTCTGGTGAGCAAGGGGCGCAATAATCTAGCTCGCCTTATCACGGCTATCGAGCGTGACGAACTAAGCCAAGACCAGCAAAACGCCCTTCGTGAGCAGGCACAGTTTCTCAGTGCCACAGTGCCAGTATTGGGTATTACCGGTACCGGTGGTGCGGGTAAGTCCTCGCTAACTGATGAGCTTGATTCGGCGCTTCCGCCAAGACAGTGCCGATGAACTTAAGATTGCCGTACTGGCCATTGATCCCACTCGACGCAAAACCGGCGGTGCCCTGCTCGGCGACCGTATCCGTATGAATGCGATCTATCATCCCTCTATCTATATGCGCTCAATCGGCACCCGCGGTGCCACCGGTGAAGTGCCAGCCGCGCTAAAAGATATCGTCTGTGCTATGCGCCTGGGTGGCTTCGATCTGGTGGTGGTTGAGACCCCAGGTATTGGTCAGGGTGATGCGGGCATCGTGCCCTATGTGGATATTCCGATTTATGTGATGACGCCAGAATTTGGTGCCCAGAGTCAGCTGGAAAAAATTGATATGCTCGATTATGCCGAGCTGGCGATTATTAATAAATTTGATCGCAAGGGCAGTGATGATGCCTACCGCGATGTGTGCAAACAGGTGCAGCGCAACCGCGAGGCCTGGACTCAGTCGCCGGATGAGATGCCAGTATTTGGCACCATTGCCTCGCGCTTTTAATGATGACGGTGTCACCGCCGCCTATCAGGAACTGGTTAGTTATTGCAAGCGTGGTCTGCGCAGCTTTGAACAGCATCTGGTCAAAGTCGATCTGCAGAACACCTTCGGAAAAAACCGTGGTTGTGCCCGCCGACCGCCAGCGCTATCTGGCTGAGATTGCCGCCGGTGTGCGCAACTATCATCAAGCAGGTTGTCGTGCAGGCTAATCTGGCGCGTCAGCAGCAGCAGCTTGGCGGCAACAAAACTATGTTGTTAGAGAGCGGCAGTCGATGCCCCAGAGGCCATCGACAGCCTGATTGCCGAGCGCAAGCAGGCCATGGATGGCAAGGCGAGTAAGTTGCTGGAAAACTGGCCTGCCGTGGTGGAAGCCTATAGCGGCGACGAAAAAGTCGATGTCTTGCCCAATGGCAAAGAGATTGTCACCAAGCTCAATACTATTTCGCTGTCCGGCAATAAAATTTCTCGGGTATCTCTGCCGCGCTTTGAAGACCACGGTGAACTGCTCAAATGGTTGATGCGGGAAAACCTGCCCGGTGAGTTCCCATACACGGCCGGTGTATTTCCCTTTAAACGTGAGGGCGAAGATCCCGCGCGTATGTTTGCCGGTGAAGGCGATGCCTTTAAAACCAACCGCCGCTTTAAAGCGCTGTCGGAGCACTCCGAAGCAAAGCGGCTCTCTACCGCCTTTGATTCGGTGACTCTCTACGGTTTTGATCCCCATGAGCGGCCCGATATTTACGGCAAGGTGGGCAATGCCGGCGTGTCTATCTGTACTCTGGATGACATGAAAGCCCTCTATGATGGCTTTGATCTGTGCTAATCCAACTACCTCGGTATCCATGACCATTAATGGTCCCGGCCCCGACTATCTTGGCGATGTTTTTAAACACGGCCATTGATCAGCAGGTGGATCAGTTTGTGGCGGAACACAGTCGCCAGCCCAAGGATGATGAATACCAGACCCTGCGCAGTAATACCTTGAAGCGCGTGCGCGGCACAGTTCAGGCGGATATTCTCAAAGAAGATCAGGGTCAGAATACCTGTATCTTCTCTACGGAATTTAGCCTGCGCATGATGGGCGATATGCAGCAGTACTTTATCGACGAGCAGATCCGCAACTTCTACTCGGTATCGATCTCTGGTTACCATATTGCCGAAGCCGGGGCTAACCCGATCTCTCAGCTGGCCTTTACGCTGTCCAATGGCTTTACCTTTGTGGAAGCCTATCTGGCGCGCGGCATGAACATTGATGACTTCGCGCCCAACCTATCGTTCTTCTTTTCCAATGGTATGGACCCTGAGTACACGGTTATGGGTCGAGTGGCTCGACGTATCTGGGCAACTTCGATGCGCGACCTCTATAAAGCCAACCCACGCAGCCAGAAACTGAAATACCATATCCAAACATCGGGCCGCTCACTGCACGCCCAGGAAATGAACTTCAATGATATTCGTACTACCCTGCAAGCCTTAATCGCGATTTACGATAACTGTAATAGCCTGCACACCAATGCATACGACGAAGCCATTACCACGCCCACTGAAGAGTCTGTGCGCAGAGCACTGGCGATTCAGCTGATTATCAATCAGGAATGGGGTCTGGCTAAAAACGAAAACCCAAGTCAGGGCGCGTTTATTATTGACGAGCTAACCGACCTTGTTGAAGAGGCCGTGCTCCAGGAATTTGAAAAAATCTCTGATCGTGGTGGTGTACTGGGTGCCATGGAAACTGGTTATCAGCGCGGCAAGATTCAGGAAGAGTCGCTGTACTATGAACACAAAAAACATGATGGTTCATTCCCCATTGTTGGCGTGAATACCTTCCTCAATGAGGCTGAAGAAGAGCCCATGGAAATTGAACTGGCCCGTTCAACTGATGCCGAAAAGCAAAGCCAAATCAAGCGTCTTAGAGCGTTCCAAAAAGAACATGGTGCGGATTCCGCAGAAGTGCTGAAACGCTTGCAGGATACAGTGAGCGAAGGCGGCAACGGTTTTGAGGTGTTAATGGAAGCTGTGCGCTGCTGTTCATTGGGCGAGATTACCAATGCCCTGTTTGATGTTGGCGGGCAGTATCGCCGCAGTATGTAACCATGCTTGATATGTTGCCGACTTTTGACGCAAACTACTGGCGCATGATGCGTACTTGACCTTAGATTTTGGTCAATAGCGTAAGACTAAATGTTTAGGATAATAAATAATGGCTAAAGCCCTTCGGCTGACTCAGGTCGAACGCAAAGAAATCTCCGATGCCAAAATGCTGGAAGCTGCGGTCGACCTTATTGTCGAGCGCGGTACCGGTCAGGCAACATTGAAAGATGTGGGAGAAAAGGCCGGTTATTCTCGTGGCCTAGCAGGGTATCGCTTTGGCAACAAAGAGGGCCTGTTTGATTTTGTGCTCAGATCCGTCGGTGATGAATGGCTTGCCGAACTGACCCTAGTGACCAAAGACAAATATGGCTACGAAGCCATTGCCGCCGCATTAGATGCCCATATCCAGTTTTGCGAAGATGCCCCCAAGCATGTAGAGGCTTTTTACCGCCTTTGGTTTGAAGCCTTAGCCCCTGAATCACAGCTTAAGCCGGTTATTTTAGGTATTCACAAGCGTCGCCGTGGCGATGTAATCAGCTGGATAGAACAGGGCATTGAGCGAGGCCTGTTGGCACCGAGTCTAGACACAGCCTTGATTGCGGACCACTTTACGGCCTCGGTGAGTGGCATTGTTTATCACTGGATGAGCGACCCTGATAATCTTGACGAGATGCGCACCAATCACAATGGTCTCAAGCAGGTTATGCGCGCCATGCTGGCTGCCCGCTAAATCTACCTCAAAAACTTCTTACTTACTGGCCTACCCTTTTATCGCTCTTAATTAGCGCCTATTACCGTCTAGATAGCCCCTAAACAGCGCTAAAGACGATAAAACAGCGCTATCTTGCGACCAAAAAGCCTTCTATGCCGCAAACACGCCTTGCATGGGCAACTCAGCCAATTTACCCTAGATTGTTAGCAAAACTATAAATACACAATATTTGGGGAAACACATGGCGGGTCCAACTGCAGGAAACTCAACAGCAAAAGCGGCTGAAGGCCAAGAGCAGGGCACACAGACATTTGCGTTTATCGCGATGACCTGTCTGTTTTTCTTTTGGGGCTTTATTACCGTTCTAAATGATATTTTAATTCCATTTTTAAAAGAGTCCTTCGACCTTAACTACACCCAGGCAATGTTGGTGCAGTTTTGTTTCTTTGGTGCTTACTTTATCGTGTCCCCCTTCGCTGGCAGACTCATTGATAAGGTCGGTTATCAGCAGGGCATCGTGCTTGGTCTGCTGACTACTGCTGCCGGCTGTATCCTTTTTTACCCCTCTGCAAGCTTTCACGTCTATGGTTTGTTTCTGTTTGCCTTCTTTGTACTGGCCAGTGGTATCACTATCTTGCAGGTTGCAGCCAATCCCTACGTGGCAGCGCTAGGGCCAGAAAAAACTGCCGCTAGCCGGTTAAATTTGGCGCAGGCTGCTAACTCTCTGGGAACGACCGTGGGCCCCATTGTCGGCGCAGCGTTGATTCTGGGCGTGGTTGCTGCGGATGCTTCGGCGGTTCAGGGTCCCTACCTAATGATTGCGGGTCTGCTTATTGCAGCAGCATTAGTATTTAGAAACATTAAACTGCCGAAATTGGCCCATGTTGAAGCCACAGGCGAAGAGTCGGATGGCAATATCTGGGAGCACCGTTCACTGGTTTTAGGTGCCCTGGCAATTTTCCTTTATGTGGGTGGTGAAGTTTCTATTGGTAGTTTCCTAGTCAACTATTTCTCCGAGAGCTCTATTGCAGGCATGAGTACTGCAGACGCAGGTGAGATGGTTGCTTACTACTGGGGCGCAGCAATGGTCGGGCGACTAGTAGGCGCAGCGTTAATGAACTACGTTGCTGCTACCAAGTATTTGGCGGTCAATGCCCTTATCGCGATTATTATGATCATCGTCAGCATGAACAGCACAGGCGATGTGGCTATGTGGTCGATTCTGGCCGTTGGCTTCTTCAACTCCATTATGTTCCCAACCATCTTTACTCTGGCCGTTAAAGGCCTGGGTTCAATGACCAGCAAAGGTTCTGGCTTGGTTTGTCAGGCGATTGTTGGTGGTGCACTTATCCCGTTAGTCCAGGGTGTTGCTGCAGATAGCATCGGCATTCAGCTGAGCTTTATAGTGCCAATGCTGTGTTACATCTATATTGGTTGGTACGCGCTTAATGGCGCTGAGGTCAATGCAGCCGATAGCTAAAAAGTTGTAAATGCGTAAAATGCTGGGATGGTTAACCATCTCAAGCATCTTCTGGATATCTGGTACCCGCAGCGAGATTCTCAGCTGTGGGTACTGGCTACTGTCTATAAGACCGAAGGCCCCTCCTACCGTAAATCTGGCGCAATGATGCTGTTTAATGACCTTGGTCAGCAGTATGGCCTGCTCAGTGGCGGCTGCTTAGAAGCCGATATTCAGTTGCAGGCAGCGCGGGTGATGCGCAGCCAACAGTCCCTAACCGTCTGTTACGACGGCAGTGACGAAGACGATATTTCCTTTCAGTTGGGCATTGGTTGTGGCGGTATCGTTTATATTTTATTACAGCCTATTCAGGCGGCAAATAATTACCTTAATCTTGGCGATATTCGCGATCATCTAGCAGAGCATAGAGAGGGCCAGTATTGGCAGCTTGTTGCCGACAATGCCGATGCCCAAAGTCGTTGGTTGGGTTCAGGTGCGACAGAGCAGCCGGGTCTAGTCACCCAAGACAAGCAAACTTGGTTAGTCACTCAGATTAAACCGCAACCCCATATTTTGGTGCTGGGGGGTGGTGTAGATGCACAGCCGCTAGTGACCATGGCCAAAAATCTCGGTTGGACAGTGACGCTCTGGGACTCTCGACCAGCCAATGGGCGACGAGAATATTTCTTGGCTGCGGATGTCCTTTTAGACTGTCCTATTAATAGCCTAATCGGTACTTCTGGATTTACTCACTGGGATGCAGCCGTGGTGATGTGTCATAACCTAGAGATGGATGCTCAGGCCATTAAAACGTTACAGGCTTCCTCTGTAAGGTATTTAGCGTTGCTTGGTCCAATAGCTCGGCAACAGCAGGTATTAGCCTTAGCCGGCTTAAGGGTAGAGAATTTGCGTATTCCTATCGCCGGTCCAGCCGGTTTAGATTTGGGTGCCGAACTCCCCGAGGGTATTGCCCTGTCGATATTGGCGGAGTGCCATGGAGTATTGCAGCAAGCCAATGGCGTGTCTCTGAGTGGCGCTCTGGACAGTTTCACCGATAATCATCGATTTTTATGACCAGCAATATTGCGGTACTTATCATGGCCGCAGGAGCCGCCTCCCGATTTGGCTCTCCCAAACAGCTCGCCCAGTATCAGGGACAGACATTACTACAGCGCTGTATAGACAGCGCCAACGTCGTTTTCCCTAATAAGGTGGCGGTAGTGTTGGGCGCATATGCACAGCAGATCGAGCCGCAGTTGTCAGGGGCACAGATTATTATCAACCCCCAGTGGAAGAGTGGTCTAGGCGGTTCTATTGCCTACGGAGCCAGGCACATTGATCCAGCAGCCCCTGGCGTGTTAATTCTGCTGGCCGACCAAATTCATATCTCCCCAGAACAGCTTCAAGTAATGGCAAAGGCCTTTGAGGGTGATAATATTGTGGCTGCACATTATTGCGGTGCGCGTGGCGTACCAGCGATTTTCCCGCGAAGTTATTTTGAAAAACTGCAGGGACTAACGGCGGACAGCGGTGCTAAAACATTGCTTAACAATGCAGAAATTTCTGTTACAGAAATAGCACTGCCTGAAGCCGCACTGGATATTGATAGACCGGAAGATTTACATACATTAAAAAAACAATAATAAGGATTAACCTAATGGGCCCATTAGCAGGTGTAAAAATAATAGAAATTAAAGGTATTGGCCCCGGGCCTTTTGCCGGTATGTTGCTGGCCGATATGGGTGCCGAAGTGATCGTGGTTGAGCGCTCATCCAAAGGCGGTGGTCTGGTTGCACTGCCCGCCGCGATGGACTGTAACTCAAGAGGCAAGAAATCTATTGCCCTAAATCTTAAAACCCCAGCAGGCGTTGAAGCCTTACTGCGACTGGTGGAATCTGCGGATATGCTATTTGAAGGTTTTCGCCCCGGTGTCGCCGAGCGTTTAGGTTTTGGCCCAGAGCAGTGCCATAAGCGCAACCCGCGTTTAGTCTTTGGTCGCATTACGGGCTGGGGCCAGACCGGGCCACTGGCCAAAACCGCCGGCCATGATATTAACTATATTTCCCTGACCGGATCACTGGCCGCCATTGGCACGCCAGAAAAGCCAGTGGTACCGCTAAACTTGGTGGGTGACTATGCTGGCGGCAGTATGTATCTCGTTATGGGTATGTTGGCTGCGCTCTATGAAGCCCAGCGATCAGGCAAAGGCGATGTGATAGATGCCGCCATTACCGATGGCTCCGCCAGCCTAATGTCGATGTTTCACAGCATGGACAAACTGGGTGCTTGGATTCCAGAGCGCGGCAGTAATATGCTCGATGGCCCGGCCCCCTATTACGATGTTTACGAAACCAGCGATGGTCGTTTCGTGTCCATCGGTTCCATTGAGCCACAGTTTTATGCCCTGTTAGTTGAGAAGGCGAACCTGGATCCTGAAGAATTTGCCAACCCCTACGATAAGACCCAGTGGCCGCAGATGAAGATCAGTTTGATCGAGATATTTAAAACCAAATCACAGGCCCAATGGTGTGAGGTTATGGAAGGCACCGATGTGTGTTTTGCCCCCGTGCTCAACTATCGAGAAGCACCGGCTCACCCACACAATGTCGCGCGCAAAACCTATATTGAAATCGATGGACTAACTCAGCCAGCACCAGCGCCAAGGTTTAGCCGCTCAGACTGCGCAACCCCAGAGTCACCCTCAGCAGAGGGTGCAGATACCCATGAAGTACTGGCACAATGGGGTTTCTCAAAACAGGATATAACTGCATTGGGTGAAGAGGGCGCACTTTCTTGACAAGCACTCTGGCACGTTTACTAAAGGAATATGTATACCAATGAACGTAGTAATCGCAGGCGCTGGAATCGGTGGATTAGCCGCTGGCCTGTGCCTGCAAAAATCCGGGCATAGGGTTCAGCTACTTGAGCAAGCCGCTGAATTTACAGAAGTTGGCGCCGGCATTCAGTGCGGTGCCAATGTGCTTCGAGTGCTCGACTACCTCGGCCTGAGATCTCAGATAGAAGCTATTGCTGTAGATCCAGTGCGAGCGGATTTTCGTGATCATAAAACCGGTGAGGTTCTCTATAGCCTACCCTTCGGTAAAAAATATTTAGAGCGTCACGGCGCACCCTATTTACATGTCCATCGCGCCGACCTACACCATATCTTGGCCAGCGCATTTCTCGCCAATGATCCTTCCGCCGTCGCATTAAATACCACAGTGAT
>CALSNK010000032.1 GCA_943787675.1 uncultured Pseudomonadales bacterium | reverse complement strand
GGCGAGAGAACTTTTTTGATTGGTTATTGGGACTACCCGCCAGTGGAGGCACCCCTCTGCATCGGGCAATGGACAATGCAGGCACCTATTTTGAAGATGACCTGCCCTACCGGGACGATCCCGTCAGATTCGAGTTCTACTGAACGGTCTTGCCGGCAAAACTTCCATATTATGATGACCGATGGGGAGTGGAACAGTATCCCCGGTAGCCTAAATGTGGGTAATGTTGATAACAGTACCCATACATTGCCTACAAATGATTATGGCATCACAAGCTATCCAGTATTGCACCCATACCGAGATGGTAACTCGAACTATCTAGCTGATATTGCCTATAAATACTGGTACCAAGACCTGCGTCCGAGCCGCACCAATAATGTACCGATTAACGTCGATGATCTTTCTTCTGATGTAGACGGTGATGGCGATGCGGATAATAACGATCTTTTTTGGAATCCAGTAAACGATCCAGCCAATTGGCAGCATATGGTCAACTTTATGATTGGTCTAGGTGTATCAGGTGAGCGGGATTTTCCTGGTGATTATGATGAGCTTCTCGATGGCACCCTGAGCTGGCCATCAGCCGCTGGTGATAATGATGAGGCAAAAGTTGACGATCTTTGGCACTCGGCAATAAATTCAAGAGGCGCCTATCTGTCAGCGCAAAATCCTGAAGAACTGGTGAGTGCGTTTACCGATGTGATCAACAGCGTGCTAGATCGCACGGGCTCGTTTGCAACTGCAGCGCTTAACTCAGGGACTATCTCTTCGGACACAGCGTTGTTTTTCGCCCGCTTTACCACCAATGACTGGACGGGAAACCTAATCGCCCAGCCTATTTCCGATGGCAGCAACTGTGGTCCTGTGCCGCTGGGTAGTATCTGTGAGTCAGCCTGGGATGCAGGCTGTCGGCTGACCGGTGGTTTCTGTCCTGAACTGGGTAGGCGAGTGGGTAAAATAAGACCCAACGATCGCGTGATTATTACCCGTAATAGTGATGGCGGGCCAGTTCCCTTTCGTTGGACCTCGGCATTGGATGCAACGCGTAAGGCGTCGTTAAAACAACCCAATAATAACCGTGGTAGCGCACGACTAAATTACCTACGTGGTGCCAGAGGCCAGGAAGTGGCTAAAGGTAACGGTGGTGAATTCCGCAATAGAAAATCAGTACTTGGCGATATCATTTCATCCATTCCAACCTATGTTGGGCCCCCCGCTCGGTTCTATTTTTCCTCAACTGATTTTACCGAGGGTGCTAGCTACGCGGCCTTTAAAACCACCTATAGCAGTCGCGATCCAATGGTTTATGTGGGCTCCAATGGCGGGATGCTACACGGTATAAAAACCGCGGATGGACGGGAAAAGCTCGCCTACGTTCCTGCTGCCGTGTTCGATAACCTATGGCAGCTATCACTCACTGATTACAGTCACCGGAATTTTGTTGATGGCCCTATTGGTGAAAACGATGTCTATTATGCGGGTGCTTGGCACAGTCTATTAGTGTCTGGGTTGGGCACAGGAGGGCAGGGTTATTTTGCTCTAGATATTACCGATCCAACCTCATTCTCTGAAGCCAATGCCACCTCTATCGCCCGTTGGGAATTTACCGACAGCGACGATGCTGATCTTGGTTATACCTTTTCCAAACCTTCTCTGGTGCGTTTAGCCAATGGTAAATGGGGTGTGATTGTTGGCAATGGCCTCAATGCCACTGAAGCTGACGGAAATGCCAGCAGCACAGGCAATGGCGTGATTTTTATTCTAGATGCCGAAGATGGAAGTCTTATTGCCAAGCTTGATACCAAGCAGGGAACTGCAGATGATCCCAAAGGACTGTCTCGTCCCAATGGCATTATTGGTACATCGGTTGTGGATGAAGACGGCGACTTTATTGTTGACCGCCTCTATGCCGGTGATCTGTTTGGCAATGTTTGGGCATTCGACCTATCTAGCACCAATCCCAGTCACTGGGCTTCCGACTATGGTCCGGCTAACAATCCAGATCCCCTCTTTGTAGCCATAGCCAATAATATCGAACAGCCAATCACCTCAGACCTAAAAGTGAAGAGCCATCCCTCACAAGATGGCTTTATGGTTTATTTTGGTACCGGTAAATATTTGGGGAAAAGTGACTTAACTGACCAGAGCGAACAGACCTTTTACGCTATCTGGGATGCCATGGACACTAACTCGAATGGTTTTACTCGATCTAGATTGTTGGAGCAAACAATCACAGAATACGCGACGGCCTCTACCGATTTACGTGGCCGAGTGGTGAGTGAAAACCCCATTGTCTGGGATGATGGCAGCTCCTCGCCGGATGCAGACGAAAAGCTCGGTTGGTATATAGATTTACCCGAAGTCGGTGAGCGTGTCCATCAGGCACCAACGCTACGAGATGGTCGGGTGATTTTTGTCACCGTAACGCCCGCTAATGATCCCTGTGCCGGTGAAGGTACCAGCTGGCTAATGGAAGTTGATGGCGCTACAGGTGGCCGTCTAAACGAATCGGTTTTCGACTTTAATAAAGACCGCGTTTTTAACGACAAAGACATGATTAATGTGGGCGATACAGACAGTGATGGAGAAGATAACTATATCCATGGTTCAGGTATCCAGCGCAAAAATGCCGGCATACTTTCACGCCCCGGCATTATTAATCATCCCGATGGCCGCACCGAATCTAAATATGTAACTACATCAAAGGGTAAGGTCGAATCCATATTGGAAGACTCTGGTCGCAATCGTCATACGCCATGGCGAGAAATTCGTTAATGGGTTACGTAATAGGAACAGTGAAATGAACATGATTAAAAATACAGTAACGCTTATGTTGGGTTTGGCTATTTGGCTACTAACAAGTCTGGCTATGGCTGCGGACCAAAAAATAGATCCAACGTGGAAAACGGTACAAACAACTATCGACTTTATCGATCCAAAAGGTCGTCTCATCGTGGTCAGCGATCGTGAGTTTGAGGTGCCGTTCAATACCCCTATTTATGATGTGGGTGATAAGCCTATAGCCCTATCCAATTTACGAGTGGGTAATCCTATCTGGCTCTATTTAGATAGCAGCCGAGCTAAGATTAAGCGGATTAATAAACTCAAATAAAATCAATGGAGATAGAAATGAATTATTTTGATAGCAACAGAAATAATAGCCGTTGCGGGATTCAGCCTTGTAGAGCTAATGATTGTAGTGGCAATTATTGGCATTATTAGCGCGGTTGCCTACCCCAGTTACACCGCTTATGCCACCGAAGCTAGGCGCACCGACGCACAGGCAGTATTAATGGAAGCCTCGCAATTTATGGAGCGTTTTTATACTGAAAATAATCGCTATGACGTGGATACTGGCGGCACCGCTGTTGCCCTTCCTGTCGCCCTGAGAGAGGCGCCTAGAGACACTGGCGCCAAGGCCTACGATATTGCCGTGGCAGCCACAGCAGCGACCTACACCCTAACAGCCACGCCTAAAAATGTGCAGGCAGGTGATGGATTCGTACAGCTTACCAATACCTTTGCCAAGGGCTGGGACAGGGATAACAGTGGTGGACTCTCTGCTGCCGAGCAAAGCTGGAGCGATCACTAAATAAATAAGCGCACAGGGCTGCGCAGGGTCGCCAAATCTCACCTATTATTAGTACAGGTTATAGGGAAATTAACTGTACATAAAAGGGTGAAAATGAAATTCAAACCAACCATTACTATCGTGGCACTACTATCAGTGGCGCTCAATATTGGCCTGCTTGCGCATATTATCTCTAGCTCGAACAATGCTGAGTTAGAGATTCAGGCTGATACAGCACAGATGGGGATTGTCTTCTAACAGTCTGCATCAGGCAAACTACAAAAAGCTTCTAAGCAAAGGTCTCAGTGACTATCAGGCGAAAAGTCTTATTCTGGATGCTCTTGGGGCGCGCAGCCACTTGGCACAGCGCCGAATAAAGCCAATTATTGGACGCCCCGTCTAGCGAATGTCAGGGTTGAGCGGATTCAATCTAGGCTAGATTCCCAGCGCAAGATACGAATATCTCTGGTGGAGATTTTTGGCGAGACAGCAAAGGCTGACTCGGCATTTAGTCAGCTGTTTCAGCCGCTTGCCCAGAGACTCCCTTTTTTGTCATCTGATCAGCAAATCGCAGTGCAAGAGCAGCGGGTAAGCGCCGAGATAAATACCTTAAAGAGATCTCAGTCTGGCAACTATGACGGTAAACAGGTACGCGTCAATGTTACCGATCTATTACCCGCAGAGGCAGCCTTTGAATACGGCGTGCGATATTCCACGAAAGCCGAACAGCTGCGTCATGCAGATATAGACTTTAGCGAAGAATTATTTCGTGACACCTTCAGAGTAGTGGCGGCAACATCCAATGCACTCGGTAAACGTCAGCAGGGCGGTTCAGCCATAATTCAGCAGCGTACAGAGCTTAGAGCGCTTCTTGGCCAGGATGATGCCACCAGGGTAATGGCTGCTCTCGACAGCCGCTTTGCCAACATGAGCAAAAAAGGGCGCTTTCAGGGGCTTACCCAAGATCAACTTTACTTTGTCTACCAAATTATTGCCGACAGTGAAGCTCAAATGATTCGGGGCTATCACCTCAGGCAGACAAATCAAAATGCAGGTATAAAATTGATTCGCGAGGCCTCAGCAACGCGCAATACTAAGTTGGCCAGTTACCTAGGTGAAGAAGTTGCGGGTCTGCTAATGAAGGCATTTACCGGTAATAACAGCGAATGAGAGATTGCCAGTAGATGTAGTGCAGCGATACTAAAGGGGATAGTAAGGTCTTTATTAATAACCGACTTATTAGTATAAGTGGCGAGCTTCAATAGTCGAATATTGAAACGGCGCTCGCTGCTTTTGATGATATGAGTTTATCTAGCTATAACTCATTTTAGCCGTTCTTTTACCTTTAGTTTCATCTTGAGAAAGCACTGATCCAGCCAAAGATTTTACCTCAGCATCAGTGAGTTTTTCCCCTCGTAAAGCGCGTGATGCAAGTTTTGACATAGCATCTGAGGATTCTTTATGGACTTTTTTAGTCATGTTGATTTCCTTATCGTAATGGTGATCATACTGCTCACCATAGTTAGTAAAATGGCTAGTTAAATAATTAGCTAAATAGCCAGTTGAATTCCCTCCCTTCTAAAAGGCTAGCATAGAATATTACTCGCCATTAATTTTTGTCGTGGGTCTGTTCTCAAAATCAAAAAAGCCCCAGTAATCACTGAGGCACATCATGGACTTCCCATCACTGAAAAAAGTAACCAACTGTTCTTTGGATTAATTAGTTGGGTTTGGGTTGAGACATAATCAGTTTACAGGCAAGGCCAAAGCCCACCAGGCCGAGCACGTTAATCAGTGCACCAAAAATCCTGAAATAACTTGATGGCCAGAGCTCTGCCGCCCCTGTGAAAGGCGGTATACAACGCCATTAGGCAACCCAGAGCCAAAACGATAGAGGCGGTGGCGTAGAGCCAGCGCACCCGGTTGACGGTCAATGCAAGCGTTAATGCTAGGGCTAGCATGATCACGACAATGGTTATTGAAGCAGAGTTTCCTAATGGCGGCTGACCAATGCTTATTAAGCCTACTCCAATAAGATTCCACATAACGGACATGCCGATAGTGGAAAGCTGAATTGCTAGCGCGGCGATAAGTAGTTTTGAGGATTTTTGGTTAGTCATGATTGGGCTCTATCTAACAATCGCAACGTCGATGAGTTGGCTGGCATCATCCAGACCTCCAGCATTGACAACATTGCTGTATCCAAGCTGCTCCATTATTAGTTTGGCCTGACCTGATCTGTTGCCGCTTCGGCAGTAGAGGTAAACCTGCTGATCTTTATCAGCAACCAGAGTATCTATCGACTCCGCTACTAGCTCTAACTGTAGGTGTTGAGCTGTTGCCAGATGCCCAGCGTTCCATTCCTCTATCGTTCTCACATCAATAATCACAGTGTCGCCTCTCTGTGCCCAAGCAGTGGATGCAAGGGCGGTTAATATTAGTAGCATTGGGAATATAAGTGGTGCTCGCAATAATCGTTTCATGTTGAGGAGCTCTTGGTATCTCAGGGGTTAAATCGATCAATAAAGGCCTTAAACGCAGCAATAAACTGGGGCCTTGGTGTCTCCATAAACGCCGCATGATCACCGCCAGAAATAACGACCCAACTCTTATCTGCTGTCTTAAGGCGAGTAAATAACTTGGCCTGCAAGTCTGTAGGGGCGATAGGGTCGAACTCCCCCTGCATTAATAAAACCGGCAGAGTAATACTGCTTGGGTCTATGGCTAAAAACTCTGACTCTCTGCGCCAATCAACGCGCACTGGGTCAGCGTTGAGTGACACTTTTACATAAGTATCAATAGCCTTTTGGCTAATACTACCAGGCACAATAAAATCACTGGCGGCAGCGGTGGCTGTATTAATGCGTCTCTCCAGAACATTGGCGCTGGGAATAGCCTGTGCGTCCAGATCCAGCCAGAAGCCAAACAGGGTCAAACTGGCCATGTCATTGGAATTGTTCTGACTGGCTAACAACGAGATGACTGAACCATATGACCAGCCAAAGACATGGACCTGGCTATTATTGTGGCGTTCAGATATCCAACGCACCACATTAACGACATCATTGGCGGCCTTGGTCGGTGAGAGCCATTGGGACCTATCTCTCGGTGTTTCTCCATAGCCACGCAGATCAACTGCATAGGTACTGTAACCCTGGTCAAGCATCCCATCCATCAAGGAAAGTTCTTCGCCTTCTACCTGCAAGTCAAAGTCAGGGAGGCCGCTCCAGGTTCTACCATGTACAAATAGGATAATGCCCTTGGCCTCGGCTGTGGACTTCTCCCAAAGCGCCATTGGGTGGCCGTCAGACATAACGGTATGTTTTATAGGACTAGAGCTTTCAGCTAGGGCGCTCTGGGAGCCTGCCGAAAATCCAATCAGCGTTATTATTAGAGTAAGGGTGATTTTAGTAAAATAACGCATTGTCATAGATCCGATCTCAGGGTGATAAAGCTGCGCCGCTAATAATCTAGTCAGGCAGCATATCTTAATAACTCTATAGTCAAACTGAGGCTTAAACAAGGGCCGCTATTACCAGCCTATGAACTACGGCATGGGTCGGGCTGTGCCTGCTTGCTGCATAAGGGATAGTCATTAGAAGATATTTGCAGGAGGAAACAGACATAGGTAAACCAAACTCGGAATCACCTGATACAGTTAGCTTATTGGTCTATTATTGAATTATTCATAGATGTCTAAATAGTTATGCACTGGGACCGCAGCGCAAATCAGTAACGCGAGTCCATCTAACCGTTCGATATCTATCTTATAGAACCAAAAAACCCCCAGCTTACACTGAGGGTCTTTAGATTTATGGTGCCCGGTCTCGGACTAAATGCGCAGCATTTTGGGCGCATTCGCAAAGCGAAGGCGGGGTGAAACCCTGAGCGCTATTGCGCGAGTCCATCTAACCGTTCGATGACTTCCTTATAGAACGAAAAAACCCCCAGCTTTCACTGAGGGTCTTTAGATTATGGTGCCCGGTCTCGGACTAAATGCGCAGCATTTTGGGCGCATTCGCAAAGCGAAGGCGGGGTGAAACCCTGAGCGCTATTGCGCGAGTCCATCTAACCGTTCGATGACTTCCTTATAGAACGAAAAAACCCCCAGCTTTCACTGAGGGTCTTTAGATTATGGTGCCCGGTCTCGGACTAAATGCGTAGCATTTTGGGCGCATTCGTTTACGAAGGCGGGGTGAAACCCCGAGCGCTTCAGCGCGAGTCCATCTAACCGTTCGATATCTCTCTTATAGAACTAAAAAACCCCCAGCGTTAACTGAGGGTTCTTAAGATTATGGTGCCCGGTCTCGGAATCGAACCAAGGACACGAGGATTTTCAATCCTCTGCTCTACCAACTGAGCTAACCGGGCTTCGCAAGCTGTTTTGAGGCATATCGCGAGAGGCGCGTATTAAAGCGTCTGATTTGCGGTTCGTCAAGGATTATTCCGTAGGCGGGACGTATCCTTCAGCCTGATCGACGTCTTCGCCGTTAAAGAATTTCTCGCGTTGTTCCGAGAGATAGGTGCGAGCGGTCAGATCCATCATATTTAGGCGCATTTCGTTGATTAGCGTGGTTTGGTGGGTCATCCACTCTGCCCAAGCCTCTTTGGAGATATTGTTGAATATTTCCTCGCCTTTGGGGCCAGGAAAGGGGGGCATATCTAGCCCCGGGAGTTCTTTTTTGAGCTTGCGACATAAAATCATGCGCGCCATAACTTACCTCTGTGTGATATTTACTTATAGAGCTCGTTTTTGAGCCTGTAACAGCAGCGCTTTAATGGGCGCTGGCATGCCTAATGATAGTGGTTTCTGTGGGTTATACCAGACTTGATTCTGAGCGTCGGCCACTTGCAGTGCTGTATTACCCTGATCGGTAACGGCAATTTCAACAGGCTGGTAGTCGAGATGAAAGTGGCTAAAGGTATGACGTTTAACTGCCAGTATCTGTTGGCTATTGGGCTGTATACCTAGCTTCATACAGGTTGCTTCCAATTCTTGCTCTGTCTCGCACTGAGGGAACACCCAGAGGCCGCCCCAGAGGCCCACAGGGGGGTTCTGCTGCAGTAACAGTTCACCTGCTGCGTTACGGATCATGAGAAAGCAGGTGGTTCTTAGAGGAAGCTTTTTCTTGGGCTTTTTACCCGGATAGTCCTGAGGGTTGCCCTGGGCATAGGCTTTGCAGCTTTTAGCCAGTGGGCAGTGTTCGCAGTCAGGGGATGATCGGGTGCACAGAGTGGCGCCTAAATCCATCATGGCCTGGGTGTAGTCAGCGATACGCTTGTAGGGTGTATAGGTCTCTGCGGCTATCCACAGCTTTTGTACCACGTCACTTTTACCCGGCCAGCCTTCGATAGCGCCAAATCTGGCTAGCACCCGCTTCACATTGCCATCCAAAATAGTAGCCTGATTTTTAAAGGCAATGGAGCTGATGGCGCCGGCAGTAGACCGGCCTATACCGGCTAATTCACAGAGCTGTGTAACATTATCGGGAAATTCACCATCCAGTTGGCTGGCCACATGCTGGGCAGTTTTATGTAGGTTGCGCGCTCGGGCGTAATAGCCCAGCCCCGTCCAATGATGCAGCACCTCATCTAATGGGGCTGCGGCGAGTAACTGTACCGTTGGATAGCTCGCCATAAAGCGCTCAAAGTAGGGGATTACGGTGCTGACCTGGGTCTGCTGCAGCATAATTTCTGACACCCAAACTCTGTAGGCATTAATATCCTGCTGCCAGGGTAGGTTGGTTCGACCATATTGATCAAACCACTTGAGTACGGACTGCTGGAATTTGGCGGGTGTCATATTCTAGTTGAGATTCTTTTTGAGTAATTCTTTAAACAGATTTTGCAGAGGGTTTTGTTCTTCATCTGAGCTGTTAAACAGCTGGTCGCCGAGCTTTTCCAAGGCGGTGTTTTTTAGCAGATCTTTGAGTGCTCGCTGATCGGGTTTGCAAAATGCAGGCTTTGCTTTTTTATTGTCATTTTGGCCGAATCGGCCTTTGCAAATAAAGGGTATAAGTCGGTTCTGTAGTCGACTATTCACCGAGCAGCCATTGCTACTCGTGATTGAACTATTTAGCAGTGCGTTGGCTCTGACATCGTATTTTTTGTCGAGCAGATGCACGGTGGCGTTGCCATCAATGTTTAGATTGCCAGTGCTGGTACTATAGCTATCAACTACCAGCTTGCCGTTAGTAAATTGAAACTTACCCTCTAGATCGTTTAGCTGGGTGCCCTTGGACCAGATATCAGGGGTACGGCCACTACTGCCAAACAGTGCGGCTGCACTACAGAAGGTCTCTTCTATATTGGTTTCGGAATAGCTGGGCCTGGCAATATCAAATTGGCCAGGGCCGGTGAGTGATGAAAGGATGCGTTTACGGCTATTACCAACGCCCTGAATATTGGCTTTTAGGTTTAAGGTGCCGGTTAGGGTTGAGATACCCGCCAAGGCGGGTAGTGCACTGGCAAGGTTAATGTTGGTTAACGTGGGCTGAATATTAAAGCTAGGTGCTGCAGGCCGCATATCTAATTTGGCGATAACGTTGGCTTGACCATCAAACATATCGGCACTAAGGGCAGTGACTCGCAGTACATTCTGATTGCCAAATATATTGCTATAGAAGTTGCTAACGGAAAAGTCACTGAGCTCAATCTCACCAACAGAAACTTCCATTTGGCTCTGCCCCTTCCACAGCACAAAGGGCAGGGCTAATGGGGCAAAAATTGCAGCGCTGTCTTTGCTGGCCAGATTGTCGGGAATGGGGATATACATAGCTAGGTTGAGTTTATTGCCACGGATGCTCAGGGTGAGTTTGTTGCTATTGAAATCTGTGTTTATATCGACATTAAATGCCTGGCCATCAAGGGCCAGCTGGTTGCGGTATGCAGAGGTACCCCTTGGATTAATATTAAAATCACTATAAATACTAACCTGGGTAAGCGCTTTTTGGCTGGCCAGTTTTGGTCGTTTAAATGCGGGAAAACGTTTTTGGATTCTTTCTAGCTGGTGCCTGAGATTAAAGGTATTGGCTTGCAGATTGCCTGTGGTGTTAAGGCTGGCAAGGTCGGTACTTGCAGCCCCTTCCATCTCTAGCCCATCAATATTTAGGCTTAGCTCACTTATCTCTAAGGTCTGGTTGTTACCATCAAGGCGGGCTACAAAGTCAGCACTGACTGGAATACCATCAAGGGCAGTCAAAGACATAGATACAGGGAAGGGTTGGTTTTGCAGTGACAGCCTGCCTACATTGAGGCTAATGTCATCAAGTTGGATTGGTAGTCCGGAGGTTGGCGTTACCAATACCTGGGAATCGAATAGAGTAACCGCGTTGAGTAAACTTAGCGGTTGGTTGGCTGCAGTCTGAGTATCAAGCAATGCGCCCCAGTGGGTAGTCACAGTGGCCTGGCCTATCTGCCCTGACAGCTGATCTATCGTTGGGCCTAAATCCTGTCTCTGGGTGACAAAATCAATATTACTAATGCTGATGCCGGGCTTGGGGAAAAACTGCCATGCAAGATTGCCATTAATTGACAGTGTAATACCCTGCTTAGCGGCCAAACGTTCAACTTCAGATTTGTAGTCATTGGGGTCAAGTACCGTAACAAAATAAATGACCCCAACAACCATAACAGTGACAGCAAATACGACACTGATTAACCAAAATTTAAATATTTTTCCCAAGGTGCATCACTCGCCTAGTTCAAAATGAGTATCTTACCTCAATGGCTAGAGTGCGTCCTCCTTAGGGGACTATATATTACAAAAATGAATTTACATTAAAGCAACTCGTATTTTAAAACGAGTAGCTCGCGCGTAATCCCAGATTTCTGCCAGACATTGGTACTTCGTCTTTAACAAATGAACTGTGATTTCTAGCTGCCTCATCCAGTAAGTTTTTGCCGAACACAGATAACACTAGCTCATGCCCTAGACTGGTCTCAATGGTTTTTGATAGATTCAGATTCAACATTTGAAATCCACCGGTGGCCGTTTCATTTTCTGCCGTATCATTCTGAGCCGATACATCTTTAAGAAGCAGCGTAACCGCCAGCCCATCTTCCACATAGTGAACCTTATATAGGTCTCTTTCTGGGGTCATGCGTGGGATGTTACTTCCGTCGGTGAACTCACCTGAAACAGAATCTCTTGCAAATGACAGGCTTAGTGCGCCTCGAGCAAGGTCAAACGTTTTGCCTACTTCAAGTTCATAACCTTTGAATTTGGCATCCTGCTGAAGATAATTGGCAAGGATTAAACCATCATGATCGTCATCCCCATGATCGGCATGATCACCTTCAGTCTCATCCATAAGATAGATATAGTTGTTCACATCGTTATGGAAGAACGTCAAGCCAGCATAAAGGCCGTTATTGCTATAGCTAAAGCTCAGATCGATATTATCGGCTCTTTCAGACTTGAGGTTGAAATTACCGGCTTCAAATCTACCTGTTGCCAGATGAGGGCCATTCATTAATAGCTCTACTGCTGAAGGCGCTCTCTCGACGGAGGAAAGCCCTAAACCCACCTCTAAAAACTCAGTGATATCGCGGCTTAGAGTCAGGGAATAGCTGGTAGTGTTGATATCTCGATCAAAAAACTCTAGTTCTTCTTCATGGTCTTCTTCGAGTTCTTCTTCGGGTTCTTCGTGCTCCTCATGATGGCTGATAGAACCATTTCTGGAAATTTGATCATGCCTAACGCCAAAGTCCACATGAAATAGGTCCAGCTCTTTACTCAGATAATAACCGAGGGTCAGTTCTTTGCTTTCTGTTGGGTTGATAAAGGCCTCGTGGCCAATAACAGAAATATCTTCAATCACATAATTGACCGCGACTTTTTGTGAGAGTGAATCATTACCTAAATCAAATATCGCACCATATTCTTGAGCATCATTGGTGAAGGTTGTTGGCTCCTCTTCGTGATGATCTTCTTCCTCTTCCCCTTCCACATGTCCTTCTTCTTCGGCATGCTGCTCAGTGTGAGCATAATCGGAGTCTCTAAACTGGTAATCAATTTTTGTTAACCAGCTGTTACCTACAATATAAGATCCCTCTACATTGATAACGTTAGAATCAGTTTTAGAGAAGATTCTCTCGCCCTCATGCTCGCCTTCCTCTTCAGGCTCATCTTCATCGTGACTATCACCGTGAAAAGGAATGCCGTAAAGGTTTTCGGTATCGCTAATAGATACACCAAAATATCCCCAATCTCCGGTCTTGGAAATACCTAATCTTTGTGCAGTAGACCCAGAGTCAGAATTGGGTAAATAATCCAGCTCTTCTTCATGCTCTTCGCCTGGATGGTCGTCATCCTCATGATGAATAACTGCGCCATCGGGAATGTCATAGTCACCAAACTTAGAGTCTTTGTAGGCAGCGCTAATATTCAAACCACCCAAATTGTTTTGGTAAGAGACGTCGTGAGAGTCACCGTCATTGACTGTCTGAGCCTCAAGACCAAGCCTAAACGTTGACTCTTCAAAGTCTTTTCTGGCAATCGTATTATCAACAATATTGACAATTCCGCCGATGGTTCCATTGGAATAAAGTAAGGACGATGGCCCTCTAACTATTTCGATTTGCTGAATATTATTTAAATCTACGTCATTAACATGATCAGGCCCCAAACCTGAAACATCTCTAACTACCACACCGTTATTGAGGATTTTCACCCGGCTTCCCGACATGCCTCTGATAATAGGCTGACCAACCGCGGCACCATAATCAGAGGAGGATACGCCCACGAGACCATCGATACTGGCACCAATGCTTTGGCTTGCATCGTTGGCAATAGACTCGCCATTGATAACATGCAGTGGGTTTGCGATTGCCTCTGACGAGGGATCAATTAACGATGATGTGATAATAACTTCTTCCATTTCCTGCGTGAGAGCGCTGCAGGACAAGCTAACAAGGGCAGCTGCCAAGGGTAACTTAACGGTATTTAACTGTTTCATACTGTGTTCCTCTAAAAATAATAGGTGCGCCGAATAACCGGCACAAATTTGTTCCAACAGGTGGGGGCTACAAATTATTTAGAGGTAAAAGGGTGGGGCTCTGGCGAGCTGGCAATTTCTGATGCGGCTGCCAACAGCCTGTACACTGGGGATGGTTTTCGGGGTTGTGACTCTGGTGATGTAAGTTTTGCTGGCTTCAGCCGCAACCGCTGCTGAGGAATGCTGTAATACACTGACTGAACAGCTACTTTCCTGATGATCATTATGAGTATGAGCAGACGCAGTTACCGACGCGAGGCCGATAATCAAACAGAGCGCGATCGCGCATAATGTATTGAGTCGTTTCATTAGAAAGGTAGCGTCCAAACGATATTGGAATATAAAGAATATAGTCTAACGATTTTTTGCGCTGTAGCAACCTGTAATTTACGCTATAATGCCGCCGATTTTATTGATCCTGGAGAACCTCATGGCTGATCGCATTGCGACAGTGACGCGCAACACATTGGAATCACAGATAACAGTGACCGTAAATCTGGATGGAACAGGTAAGGCGAACTTTGCCACGCCGGTCCCTTTTCTAGAGCATATGATGGATCAAATTGCGCGCCACGGTTTAGTTGATCTGGATGTTCAGGCGACAGGTGACACCCACATTGACGATCACCACACGGTGGAAGATATCGGCATTACCTTGGGTATGGCCGTTGCCGAAGCGATTGGTGACAAAAAAGGTCTGACCCGTTATGGCCATGCCTATGTGCCACTTGATGAAGCACTGTCCCGTGTGGTGATGGATTTTTCTGGTCGTCCCGGCCTGATTATGAAAGCAGACTTCGTGCGCAGCCATGTCGGTGGGTTTGATGTTGATCTGGCCCGCGAGTTTTTTCAAGGCTTTGTAAATCACGCCCTGGTATCCCTGCACATTGATAATCTGCGCGGCTCCAATGCCCACCATCAGGTTGAGACAATCTTTAAGGCCTTTGGTCGCGCGCTGCGTATGGCGGCATCTGCGGATGAGCGCATGGCCGGTGTAATGCCTTCTACAAAGGGTACTCTGTAAAAAGTGTACCCACGAGAAGGCGTACCCTCTAAAAAGTGCACCGACTAGAAAGCGAACCCACTAGAAAGTCTAGCCGCTAAAAAGAACCCCTTAATTTCCTGATAGCCTGTGATACCTATTTATGAGTGATTTTCGTAGCCATATTGCCGTGATCGATTATGGAATGGGCAACCTCCATTCCGTCGCTAAAGCCCTAGAGCATGTATGCCCAGGTGCCAAGGTATCTATTACCGTCGATCCCGCCCTAATTGAAGATGCTGACCGTGTGGTGTTTCCCGGTGTGGGCGCGATTCGCGATTGCATGGGCGAGATTCAGCGCCTAAATGTTGGCGATGTGGTTAGCCAAGCAATGAAAACCAAGCCAGTGTTGGCCATCTGTGTGGGTATGCAGGCACTGATGCAGCACAGTGAAGAAAACGGCGGTGTCGACTGTCTGGGGCTGTTGCCCGGCCAGGTCAAATTCTTTGGTAATGATTTGGTTGACGAACAGGGTGCTAAGTTGAAAGTGCCACACATGGGATGGAATAATGTCCACCAAACCATAGACCATCCATTGTGGCAGGGCATTGAGCAGAATAGTCCCTTCTACTTTGTGCACAGCTATTATGTGGACGCGCTCAACAACCCCAATGTTTCAGGCATCTGCGACTATGGATCTGACTTTGCGGCAGCCCTCAGTTATAAAAACCTGTTTGCCGTGCAGTTCCACCCTGAAAAAAGTGCGGATGCCGGTCTCAAGTTACTGCGTAACTTTTGCCATTGGATGGGCTAGTACTCGGGCTTTTTAGTTCGCGTTAAATAGTTAGCCTTAAGCAGTCAGCTCTAGATAGTAACAGTAGAAATCATTATCGCGCTCGTAACCGAGTTTTTCATAGAGACCCTGGGCCGATACATTGTTTGTTGCAGTCTGCAACATAATCTCGCAGGCGCCGCTCTCTTCCGCCATCTGCTTGGCACTATCCATTAACTGCTGGCCTATTGCCGAGCGACGTGCCTCCGGTACGACAAATACATCATTTAATGTCCAGGTGTTTTTAAGGCTTAGTGAGCTAAACCCGGGATAGAGCTGGGTAAAACCAACAGGGGTTTCATTAAGCATGGCTAGAAAGATAACGCATTGATTATTGGTTAGCCGTTCATACAGATAACTACGAAGTTGAGCGGGATCGGACTCGACCTTGTAAAAGGTTCTGTAGGCGGTAAATAGCGGAATAATCGTCTCGATATCCTCTATGCCCGCCTGTTTAATATGTACCATGGTTATTGCCCTTTATTGTTTTGCTTGGAAACCTTAACCGCACTGTCATTGATTACTGCACTCTGGCCCTTTATCCTTGCGGCCTGCTTCATTCCGCCCGAACACTTAATGACTAGAATATTAACATGACCGATAAAACTGAAACAGCCGAAGTAACCGACGTGACCGACGTAACAGAGAGACAGGCCCTTGTTGCCCGGCTCAATAGCGAGACCGCCAAAATCAGTTGGCTCGAACTGCAAAAGCATTATGCCTCTGGCAATGTGCTGGGGGTGGCTGCCGGCGCCGATCTCATTAAAGTGGCTATCGCCTTAAATGAAGATAATGCCACACTGATACAGACCTGGCTCAGTGATAAATCAGTCTTTGAAGTGACGGATCGGCAAGCAATGGAATGGTTCGAAAACCAGACTATACTTTGGGCTCTGGTTATTCCGCCCTTTGTGTCTAGTGCAGGAACCCAAAGCCTAAGTACTTAATAGTAAAAACCAACCATTAATATTAGCAAAGGAGTTGCTACATGCATTTACAGCTCAGTGAAGAACAGCAGTTTATTCAGGATACAGCCCGCCGTTTTGCCACAGACGAACTGGCACCCATCGCCGAGAAATTGGATGCAGGGGAAGGCCGAGAGCTACTATTAGCCAACCTGCAAAAGCTCGCCGATCTGGGGTTTATGGGTCTCAATATCAATGCCGATTACGGTGGCACCGAGGCTGGATCAGTAGCCTTCAGTGTGGCGCTGACAGAATTGGGCCGCGCCTGCGCCTCGACAGCAGTGACAGTGTCCGTGACCAATATGGTGGGCGAAGTCATCCAGGCTTGCGGCACCGAACAACAAAAACAAAATTACCTCCCCAAGCTATGTTCTGGTGAATATCCCGCAGGCGGCTTTTGCCTAACTGAATCGGTTGCAGGCTCGGACCCCGCTGGAATGAATACTCGTGCTGTTAAAGAGGGGGATAGCTGGGTGCTTAATGGTACCAAACTTTACATCACCAGCGCCGAATACGCAGGTCTGTTTGTGGTTTGGGCCGTCACAGATGCCGAGGCAGCCAAGGGCAAAGGCATTACCTGCTTTTTAGTCGAAGCCAATAACCCAGGACTATCCATTGGCAAAGCCGAGCATAAGATGGGCCAAAAAGGCTCGTCTACGAATGAGGTACTGTTTACCGATTGCCGTATACCAGCAGATGCTGTGTTAGGAACCGAAAATCAGGGCTTTAAAATTGCGGTGGGCGAGTTGGCAGGTGGTCGCATTGGAGTAGGGTCATTTGCCTTGGGGATAGGTTTGGCCGCCATGGATTATGCGCGGCAATATATTACCGAGCGTCAGCAGTTTGGTCAGGCCATTTCAAACTTCCAGGGACTTCAGTGGATGCTGGCTGATCGTTACACCGAACTAGAAGCCGCTCGATTATTATTAATGCAGGCAGCTTCCCGAAAAGAGCAGGGTCTAAGCTTTTCGAAAGAGGCCTCTATGGCCAAGGTTTTTTCAAGTGAAAAAGCCAATGCAGCTTGCTACACGGCCTTACAGCTTTTAGGTGGCAATGGTTACAGTGCCGAATATCCATTAGAACGCTGGTCGCGAGATGCGCGCATAACAAGCATCTATGAGGGCACCAGTGAGATTCAGCGGATTATTATTGCCCGCGAATTATTAAACGAGATTCTTTAAAACTATTAAAATTGGGAGAGAAATAAATGGACCTAAATAATAAAGTAGCAGTGGTAACTGGCGGAGGCTCAGGCCTCGGTCGCGCAGCGGCACAGGCATTGGTCGATGGTGGTGCAACGGTTGTTATTATTGATATGAATGCAGAGGCCTGTGCCAAAGCAGTCGCAGAACTTGGCGCTGAAAAAGCGAATTTTATCCAACTAGATGTGTCCAGTGGCCCTGATGCTGAAGCCGCGTTTAATAAAATTAAAGCAGACCTAGGACGTGTTGATATCTGCGTCAACTGTGCCGGTATTGGCATTGCCGTAAAAACGATTGATCGCGAAGGTCAGCCCCATGATCTAGATCTTTATCGCAAAGTGATTGAGGTCAACCTGATTGGTACCTTTAATATTTCTCGCTGTGCTGCCGCCGCTATGGCACTTAACGAGCCTGATGAGAAAGCTGAAAAAGGTGTCATTATTAATACCGCTTCTATTGCCGCCTTTGATGGCCAGATGGGACAGACCGCTTATTCTGCAACCAAAGGTGGCATCGTGGGTATGACCTTGCCAATGGCCCGCGATCTAGCCAGTCAGGGTATTCGGGTTAACACCATCGCCCCCGGGGTAATGGCGACGCCATTAATGATGGGTATGCCACAGCCGGTTCAGGATGGTATTGTGAGCAACATTCCGTTCCCTAAGCGGTTGGGCGAACCATCAGAATTTGGCCTTTTAGTAGCCCATATGGTTGAGAACAGTTACCTCAATGGCGAGACCATTCGTTTGGATGGCGCTGTGAGAATGCAGCCCCGTTAATCAAAAATAGAGCGTAAAAGAGATAATTAATAATGGCATCACAGATTACCGGTAGCTGTTCTTGCGAAGCCGTGAAGTATTCATTGGTAGGCCCGCTAAAAGATGCTCGCAGCTGTCACTGTTCCATGTGCAGACGTATCTTTGCAGCACAGGCATCCGCCTGTGCTGAAGTGGATGTCGAGAAATTCGCCTGGATACAGGGAGAAGATCAGCTAACGAGCTATGTGGGAGAGAGCGGTTACGGTGTTCAGTTTTGCAAACACTGCGGGTCAACATTAAGCATTGTTTATAAAGGCGTTATTCACAGCCTCACGCTTGGCTGTATGGATGGCGATCCGAAAGTGGAGATTAACCGCCATATATTTGTTGGATCAAAGGCAAGTTGGGAAGTAATGCCTGAGGGTGTGACGACGTTTGATGAGTATCCAGAATAGAGAAATGATGAGGGAAATCGGATGATTATTCAGGAAGCCAAGGCAAGTGACTTCGCTGGGATTTGGCCAATTTTTCGAGAGATCGCAGTGGCAGGTGATACCTATGCCTACAGCGCAGACATCTCCGAACAAGAAGCCCATCACCTTTGGATGGAATTGCCCGCTAAAACCTTTGTGGTTGAAGAGGACGGAGAAATTCTCGGTACCTACTACATTAAAACCAATCAGGCTGGTCCTGGTGCCCATGTATGCAACTGCGGATATATGGTTTCAGATGCAGCTCGTGGACAGGGTCTAGCGACTGCCATGTGCAAGCATTCGCAAAAAATTGCAGTGGAATTAGGGTATAGAGCCATGCAATTTAATTTTGTGGCGTCTACCAATACTGGCGCGGTGGGACTCTGGGAAAAGCTGGGGTTTGACACTGTGGGCCGATTATCTAAAGCTTTTAAGCATCCGGTAGAAGGCTATGTCGATGCATTGGTGATGTATAAGTGGTTGGTAGATTGATGTTTTATTAGTGAGATTTCTCCCTACGGTCGAAATGACAGGGCGGGTCGAAATGACAGGGCGGGTCGAAATGACAGGGCGGGTCGAAATGACAGGGCGGGTCGAAATGACAGGGCGGGTCGAAATGACAGGGCGGGTCGAAATGACAGGGCGGGTCGAAATGACAGGGCGGGTCGAAATGACAGGGTGGGTCGAAATGACAGGGTGGGTCGAAATGACAGGGCGGGTCGAAATGACAGGGCGGGTCGAAATGACAGGATGGGTCGAAATGACAGGGTGGGTCGAAATGACAGGGCGGGTCGAAATGACAGGGCGGGTCGAAGTAACAGGATGGGTTGAAGTAACAGGG
>CALSNK010000031.1 GCA_943787675.1 uncultured Pseudomonadales bacterium | reverse complement strand
TCTGTTAGGCATAATATTATTGCTTGGTAAGTACACGGGATTTCGACTCTCTGAATTACACCGTTTTCGCGATTTAGACGTCAAATAATGTTTGGGTTAATCTCGCCATCTAATCTGCGGCGCCTCGGTATACTGGGGATGAACCGGCGCAACATAGGGTTTATTGGAGCCTACAACAAACGCAAAAATTATCGTATAGCGGACAATAAGCTGGAGACCAAAAGTGCAGCCCTCAGCCGTGGTATTCCAGTGCCAGAACTCTATGGCACCATAGAGCGGCAGTTTCAGATCAAGACCATTATTGAGCAGCTTGAGGCTCGAGATAGCTTTGTGATCAAGCCAAGCCAGGGCAGTGGTGGAAAAGGTATTTTGGTGATCACTGGGCGCAACGGTGACCTATTTGTTAAGTCTAGCGGTGTGGAAATCGACAGCCGCGAAATCAAGCGCCATACCTCCAATATTCTAGCCGGTCTTTACAGTCTGGGCGGTCGTAATGACAGCGCCATGATTGAAGCCCTGATTGATTTTGATCCAGTGCTCAAAGATTACAGCTTTGAAGGTGTGCCGGATATTCGGGTGATTGTATTTCGCGGTGTGCCGGTCATGGCAATGATTCGCTGTGCCACAAGGGAGTCTGATGGTAAGGCCAATTTACATCAGGGTGCTGTGGGTATAGGTATAGATATAGGCTCGGGGCAGATGGTCTGCGCGGTTCAGCACAGCCGTATTGTTACTCAGCATCCAGATACTGGTGTGGTGTTTGGTGACTTGAAAATCCCCCACTGGCAACAAATTCTCGATTTGGCGGCTAGCTGCGCGAATATGACCGGACTGGATTATCTGGGTGCCGATATCGTTCTCGATCGCTTGGCTGGGCCTATGCTGCTGGAGCTAAACTGTCGCCCCGGCTTAGCCATTCAGGTGGCTAACCAAGCGGGCCTTCGCAAGCGTTTGGCGATGGCAGAGAAAATCGCTAATCTTACTGATGATCAGAACGAAAAAATCAAACTGGCCCGAGAACAATTCAGCCAGCTTAATGTTGCTAGCGGTCAGTTAGCGCTTGAGATCCTCTAAGTTTTTAATCGAGTAAATTAGGTTCCCAAAATCATTTCTATCAGTCATTTTAGTGAAAGATTGCTGTGGGGCGAGTAAAACTAATTAGCCCTGCCAAAAGCTCTTTTCAAACATAGATATTTGCAACTAATCATCAGTCTCTAGCTGTTAAAATTTTGTGACAAATAGTGTTTGATCCCTAGGGAAATGGAGTTCAGGATATGTCGGTTTACGCCCATAAAGAGTTTGATGATCATCAGCAAATAGCCTTTTTCAATGACAGGCAGTCTGGCCTCAGGGCAATTATTGCAGTTCATAATACCAACCTTGGTCCTGCACTCGGCGGCTGTCGAATGTGGCCCTATAGCTATGAAGAGGACGCTATAAAGGATGTGTTACGCCTGTCTAGGGGCATGACATATAAATCAGCGATCGCCAATTTAAAGCTCGGAGGTGGCAAGGCCGTTATTATTGGTGACCCACGGACAGAGAAAAGCGATGCGTTACTCTACGCCATGGGCGACTTTATTGAAGGGCTAGGCGGTCGCTACATCACGGCTGAAGATTCCGGTACCTCTGTGACAGATATCCTCAAAATGGGAGAGCGAACGAGCTATGTTAGCGGCGTCGATAAAGCCTCTGATCATGGTGGCGATCCATCGCCTAGCACGGCCTATGGGGTGTTTATAAGCCTTCGTGAGGCAGTGGCCTACAAGATGCAACGACCAGATCTAAAAGGCCTAAAAGTGGCTATTCAAGGGCTCGGCAATGTGGGCTATAGGCTGGCGGAATATCTACATGAAGCTGGGGCACTGCTCTATGTCACAGATATTGTTCAGGCTAGTGTGGATCGTGCCGTCCGTGAGCTGGATGCTATAGCAGTTACGGGTGACGAGATATTTAGTCTGGATGTTGACGTGTTTGCTCCCTGCGCTCTGGGTGCCGCCATTAATGATAAAACCATAGGCCAGCTTAAAGCGGGTATTATTGCGGGGGCGGCTAACAACCAGCTAGCCACTGTTGATCATGGTCTTCAGCTACACAAAAAAGGCATTCTCTATACCCCAGACTATGTCGTGAATGCTGGCGGTATCATTGACGTATATTACCAGCGCAAAATGTTGGAGCCTGAATACAGTGCCCAGAATTACGCCAGTGACCTTGCTACAAAGGTTGAAGAAATTGGCGATACTCTGAAAGAGATATTTGAGCGCAGTGCGGCTGAAAATATACCGACATTTATGGTTGCTGATCGGGTTGCTGAGGAGCGATTTAATAAGACCGATTTGGTTAGGCAGCCTATAAAATCAGATGCCCCAGCGGCAACTCAGTCTTATAGCAAATCGGTTTAAGAGAAAAACTACTCTTCACATGATCTAGCCCTTCGACCTGGGTGAGTTTTTCATCAAGAAATTCTTGATAGCTCAGCAGGTCGGGGGTGACGACACGAATTAAATAGTCAAAATCTCCCGTCATTAAATAACACTCCATCACTTCCGGCCAGTTAATGACCTGATTGGCAAAATGGTCGAGATCCTTTTTGATCTGCTGGTGCATGGTGACCTGCACAAAAACAGTAACAGGAAGACCCGCTTTTTTCGGGTCAAGCAATGTTACACGTCGAGTAATATAGCCGAGCTGCTCAAGATTCTTCACCCGCCGTGAGCAGGGAGAGGGCGATAGGCATACTTGATCGGCTAATTCGATATTGGAAATTCCCGCATCAAACTGCAAGATATTAAGTATTTTCCAGTCGATGTTATCCAGTTTATATTCGATCATGTTGTCCCTCAACGCTCATCTATACTTACAAAAACAATGTGTTTTTTTACCCTATACAGCCTAGGTTGACTGATACCGTACCTTACCTTAATAGCCAGCAACTTAGAGTCTTTAATTTATTATAGGTTAGCATGCGCAATAATTCCCTCTAGAAGCGTAACTTTGCGCAATAATTAAATTAATCTAAGGCTAGTTTCTGGGCAGTTTGGCAGGATTCCCTAGGCCCCATCATGGTAATTTTATCCTCATAGATTAGGGTAAATAAGTATAAAAAACACTAAATACTGACCCTTAAAAAATGGATTTATGAGAGGTTTCCTATGACAGTTAAAAGTCCCCCAACAGTTGCCCCTGTTTTTGACGATGGCTCTACAGTACAGATTCCGACTCTACGTATATTACAGGCTGACGGTACTCTTATTTCAGGGGCACAGACTCCAGAGCTAGCGAAAGAGCTGGCCCACAAAATCTATAGGGATATGGTTTATACGCGCATACTCGATGAGCGCATGGTGGGCGCCCAGCGCCAGGGCCGCCTCAGTTTTTATTTGACCTGTACTGGGGAGGAGGCATCAGTAGCAGGCACAGTGGCGGCGTTTAAGCAAGACGATATGATCATGGGGCAGTATCGAGAGCAGGTTGCATTACGCTTCCGTGGTTTTAGTACTGAGCAGTTTATGAATCAGCTGTTTAGTAATGCGAAAGATTTGGGCAAAGGTCGACAGATGCCAGTTCACTACGGTAGCCGGGATCTGCACTTTATGACGATTCGGTCGCCTTTAGCGACACAGATCCCTCAGGCCGCTGGCTATGCCTATGGCCAAAAACTGGCCGGTAATAACGCCTGTACTCTATGTTATTTCGGAGACGGCGCCGCCTCTGAGGGTGACTTTCATGCGGGCCTAAATATGGCTGCTGTATTGAAAAGCCCGGTTGTTTTTGTAGCGCGCAATAATGGTTATGCAATTTCAACCCTCTCTTCCGAGCAGTATGCCGGTAATGGTATAGCTGCCAGAGGTTTGGGTTATGGCATTAAAACCATTCGTGTTGATGGTAATGATATTTTGGCAGTGTATGCCGCGGCTATTGCGGCGCGAAATATTGCCGTGCAAGAGCAGCGACCTGTGTTGATAGAAACCATGAGCTATCGCCTAGGTGCCCACTCTACTTCAGACGATCCTAGCGGTTATCGCAGTGCCGAAGAAGAAGATGAGTGGCGTCAAAAAGACCCTATTATCAGAATGAAAAATTGGTTAATTAACCAAACATGGTGGGACGAAAGCCGCGATGAAGATCTACATAAAAACTACCGTAAAGAGATTTTGGAAGAGTTAAAACTAGCCGAAAAATGTCCAAAGCCACCGCTTTCAGATCTTATCACTGATGTTTACCAGGACACGCCAGCCCACCTCCTTGAGCAGTTTGAATCTCTAGAAAAGCATGTGGCTAAGTATCCAGATAGTTATAAAGTTCATGGGGAGAATTCATAATGACTGACGTAACTCGCATGAATTTAATACAGGCGATCAACAATGGCTTGGACACAGCCATGGCTGCAGACGAAAAAGTGATCTGTCTAGGTGAAGATATAGGTAAGTTTGGTGGCGTCTTTAGAGCCACCAGTAACCTCCAAGAAAAATATGGTCGCCCGCGCTGTTTTAATACCCCTCTCACAGAACAGGGTATTGCTGGCTTTGCCATTGGCTTAGCCGCGCAGGGTTCTGTTGCCGTCGCTGAGATTCAATTTGCAGACTATATCTTTCCTGCATTTGATCAAATTGTTAATGAAGCAGCCAAATTTCGTTATCGCAGTGGTGATGAATTTAACTGTGGTGGCCTAACGATCCGTGCCCCCTATGGCGGTGGCATTGATGGGGCCCTCTATCATTCCCAGTCTCCCGAAGCCTATTTTTGTCATACCCCGGGACTTAAGGTCGTTATCCCCAGTAATGCCTATCAGGCCAAAGGTCTTTTGTTGGCGGCTATTCGCGATCCAGATCCGGTTATCTTCTTCGAACCAAAAGCCATCTACCGTGCCTCTGTCGGCGATGTACCTAATAGTGATTATGAGCTTGAGTTGGGCGTGGCCGAGATCGTACAGGTAGGCACAGACATTACGTTGCTGGGTTGGGGTGCACAGATGATTCAAATCGGTAAAGCCGCAGAACTTGCTGCCGCTGAGGGTATTTCATGTGAAGTCATTGACCTCCGCACCCTGCTCCCCTGGGATAGAGATACTGTAGTTGAGTCGGTGAAAAAAACCGGCCGTCTTCTGGTTAGCCACGAGGCCCCATTGACTGGTGGCTTTGCCGGTGAAATTGCTGCCAGCATTCAAGAGCGTTGCTTTCTAAGCCTGGAAGCCCCCATCACGCGGGTGACAGGAATAGACACACCATTTCCGCTGATACAGGAAAAACAGTATCTGCCGGACCATCTAAAAATTTATGAAGCCATCAAATCGAGTCTGGCCTACTAGCGCCTGGAGGGTTACGCACCATGAAAAAAGATTTTATATTACCGGATATTGGTGAAGGTATTGTTGAGTGTGAAGTGATCGAATGGAAGGTCAAGGAAGGCGATATTATTGTCGAAGACCAGATAATCGTCGATGTCAGCACGGATAAAGCCATTGTTGAAATTCCCTCCATGTACAACGGTCGTGTGACTCAACTCTATTATGCTGAGGGAAATATTGCCAAGGTGCACCAGCCGCTATTTGCCCTTGAGGTAGAGGGTACAGACGTCGCTGGAGACGAAAAGACAGCAGCCGCCGAGACTTTGGTTGAGGTGGCCGTAGCGACCTCCCTAGATGAAGAGTCTGAAACTTCCGCTGCAGTGGTAGCCTCCGCCTCAGCAGATCTCTCGTTTAGCAGCAAAGTACTAACAACCCCAGCAGTCCGTAAAATGGCCCGGGAGCATGAACTAGACCTCTCTAGTATTAATGGCTCGGGTAAGCAGGGACGTGTATTAAAAGAGGATGTACTGGGGTTTCTTTCGAACGGCAGAGGTTCAAGTAACGATAGTGCAACTATTGGCCAGCCAATTAGTACTACCGCTGAAGATCGCGTAGAACCTATCAGGGGTGTACGCAAAATAATGGCCGAACGTATGAGTGCAGCGGTCTCGACCATTCCTCACTTCACCTATGTGGATGAAATGGATGTGACTGAGCTGATGGAAACTCGTCAAATGCTCAAGGATACCTATGCCACCGATAGCCTTAAAATCACCCTAATGCCGTTATTTATCAAAGCGCTGTCTCTAGCGATAAAGCAGTTCCCTATAATAAACAGTCATCCGAATGCAGATTTCACAGAACTAACCTATGTTGCCAGTCACAATATTGGTATGGCGGTAGATGGTAAGACTGGCTTATTGGTACCCAATATTAAAAATGTCCAAGACCTGAGCCTATTAGATATAGCGGGTGAGGTGACGCGCCTTACCCAAGCTGCGCGCAGTGGTAAAATCAATCCCCAGGAACTGTCTGGAGGTACAATTACTATTTCCAATATTGGCGCCATTGGTGGCACGGCAGCAACTCCCATTATTAATAAACCCGAGGTAGCCATTGTGGCACTGGGCAAGATTCAGACATTACCCCGGTTTGATAAACAGGGTAATCTGGTGCCACGAAAAATAATGACAGTAAGCTGGTCTGGTGATCATCGCGTGATTGATGGCGGTACTATTGCCAGATTCAATAATGTTTGGATGGGATACCTTAAAAGTCCAGGGACTATGCTGGCTGCTATGATTTAGGCGTTAATTGCGACATGACTTAGGCACTTATCAATATGGGGTTGCTCGAAAGTAAAAACTTACAGCACTTTTACATCAATGAAGAGCAATCTTTTTACCTGCTTAGTCATCAGGATGCCCGAAAATTAAAGGATTGGCTGAGTCTTTGCGAATCCCAGCTTGAACGTCTTGGGTATACTGATATTGAGATGGTGGGCAAAGGAGCCTATGGCTTTGTTTTTTCCGGCACTCATCAGAAGGGGCAGCAATATGTCTTTAAGTTTGCCCGTATTACATTACCTCAGCATGTTCAGGATCGCCTAGAAGAAGAAGGCTTTATGCTCAATCAGCTAGAGCATTCTGGTATTCCCAAATTTATAGACTTTCAACATGCCAGCGGCCAGTCCATTCTTATGATGGAGCGAGCACCGGGTATCAATCTTGAACAGCTGTCTCGCCAAAGCGGAAAATTGGAACCCCGCTTAGTCCTTAAAATTGCCGCCCAGATGTCCAATATACTGCTGTACTTACGACGCCAGTCAGAGTCCACAGTAAGTAGCCTAATTGTTCATGGCGACATTAAGCCTTCAAATATTATGTTTGATCCAGCCACCGAGACGGTGGCCCTGATCGACTGGGGTGCGGCAGTGTTTGCCCAATGTGATGCCCAGCATCAACGGTTTGACGGATTGGGTTTAGATGCGATTAATTCAGACTTCGGCAACACCAATGCAAAGCTCGGGGATATCTATTTTATTGGCGATGATCAGTTACAGGCTGAACTCTCTTCTCCTCGTTTTGATGAACAGGGTTTAGCCGGCACTCTGTATGCACTGTCCTCAGGACAGGGAAGCCGGTTTGGAAAGTACGTCATCACTCCAGAATCACTGGGTCTGCCTATCGAGTTCGCCAAAACCCTAGCGGGCATGTTAGATGAGGATTCAGAGGTTCGAGAGCGGGCAGGAGACTACTTTCTCAATAATATGCGCTATATGAAGCATATTGTAAGTACATCAATGCCTGAAACATCCAATCCTAGTTCGCCACTCATTCCATTTGTAATAACTAGCTCTGTTGTTAGTGAGCAATTGGAGACAGTGGTGTACAGCTCTAGAAAAAGCTTCTTACGGGAAGAAATTGGCGCAGACAAATTTGATGCCCAAGCAGCGCGTGACGTCGATACTGCAGACTATGGTCATTATAAAAATTATTTCCGTGGTATGGGAGACACAGAAAAGGCCTTTATTATTGCGGTGAGTCACCTTGGCCGTTACCCCGTAGTAGGCGGTCTGGCAATAAATTGGAATGATGGCGGCGTATATCTGGACTCAAGCCTTAACCTCTATGATGCCAATCTAGCGCCAGCTTTGGTCAGCGCGATTAATAATATGGTCCATCTGGCCCGTGCCATTAGCAATAAAGGTGTGTTTAAAAGCTGCATGTTTGATGCTCGAAAGACATTGCATATCAGCCGCAATAATTCTGATGAACCCTTTGTCCCGCAGCCGGGCATGGAGATACAGTTTGACTGCAGCGATGCACTGGTACCTGAAGATAACTCAAAACTACATTCCTATTTCGAAGATGGCACTGACCCAGATGAAATGCTGGAGCTACCGCAAACAATAATGCGGCTATTGGCGAGTATGAACAAGATTCAGCATACCGGCTGTATTATTTTTGAGGCAGTCGAGCAGGACCTAAAAATTCATAATTACCTAAGACTGTTAGACGTTAGCAAGAAATATGAATTCAGAAAATGCCTCGACCAAATATTGATTAATATCCCTGCTATTGAGGGCCTAGGCGTTTCAGGCTTCATGAAACTTCCCTATAAAAATACAAAATTCTTTATTCATATGGAAAAACAGGGGGATTTATTTTCGGCAAAATAATCTATTAGCGACCAGTTGATAGATATCAATTCAGATAAAGACTAGTCAAGCTAATATCCTCTCTCAGATAATGTTAAAAATATTCCTCAGGGAGGATTGTTAAAGTGACTTTACGTGCAGTTCCATTTATAAGTTCCACCTCATTTATTTTATTTAGCCTCGCGTTTACAAATACCTATGCAGCGGAAACTTCAACTACCGTGGTAGATTCGATTAAAAACGGCAGTGCGGAAGTAAGCCTGCGTTATCGATTTGAGAACGTCGATCAAGAGGGCCTGGCCAATAATGCAGACGCCTCAACATTAAAAACGAGATTCATCTACACCACTGCTGCCCATGAGTATTTTAAGGCACAGCTGGAAGTTGATAACGTCTCTGTACTGGGTGGCGACAGCCACAATGACACTACTAATGGGTTAGCCAGCTATCCAGTTGTGGCTGATCCAGAGGGAACAGATATCAATCAGGCTTGGGTTGCCTATACAGGAATTGAAGGCAACAGCTTTAAGCTGGGTCGACAGCGAGTCAACTTTGATAATCAACGTTTTGTTGGCGGCGTTGGCTGGCGTCAGAATGAACAAACCTATGATGCATTTGCGATTGTGAATACTGCACTAGCCGATACTACAGTGGTTTACAGCTTTGTCAGTAATGTAAATCGAATCTTTGGGCCGAAGGATGGTGCTCAGCCGGCTGAGCTCGATACCAGCACTCATCTGCTAAATATTAATTATACGGGTCTGTCAGCGGGTACATTCAGTGCCTATGGTTATTGGTTGGATGTCAAAGATGCTCCCGGAGCCTCAAGTAGTACTCTGGGCTTACGGTTTACTGGAGAGCATGAATGGTCTGATGTAGATAATTTAAAGGTTCTTTGCACTGCCGAATATGCCCAGCAATCTGACTATGGCGACAATCCAAGTAACTATGATGTTGATTATTATCTGTTCGAGGCTGGTGTTAAGGTCGAGGCAGTTACCGCCAAGTTAGGTTGGGAAGTCTTGGAAGGAAATGCCAGTACTGCCGGCCAGTCTTTTTCAACACCCTTGGCCACGCTGCATAAGTTCAATGGCTGGGCCGATAAATTCTTGGCGACGCCCAGTGCGGGTCTTGAAGATCGGTATTTAAGTCTGAGTACAAAGCTGGCGGGTATGACATTTGGAGCTACCTACCATCAGTTTGATGCACAGGATGGTCCAGGTAACTGGGGTGATGAGATAGATCTGTCTGTGGCGAAGACGCTCAATGATAAGGTCAAATTACTGCTGAAGTATGCTGACTATCAGGCTGAGGATTTTGCGGCAGATACACAGAAGATTTGGTTACAGGCGCAGGTTTCTTTTTAGTCACTCGCTTCTTATGGTAATCATTAGTAGTCATCATTAGTAGCAATCTGAATTGCCACATATAAGCCCAAGGCTAAACCCTGTACTTTTTTTGGGTAGAAGAAGCTGATATTAGACATGGAAGATGCAAAGTTACCACCGCCTAAACCTGAGAGTAATGCGAGTAGTTGGAATACCCACAGCGGGGTCTGCTGATTTTGCAATGCAATACCAGCGCCCAATGCGGGAATCATTAATAGGGCCGTCGTAAATACCACCGTATTACGACCACCGCAGAGACGAATAAAGAAGCTACTGGGGATACGCAATGTGGCACCGGTTAAGCCGGCAATCGCCATTAGGGTAAATAACTCTGACTTGGCAAAGGGAAAACCCAGGTTGAGCATCTGTACGGTAATAACACCCCAATACAGCCAGACGGCAAATCCAACCAGTAAGCTGGGGATAGAAATCCACAGATTCCTAGAGGCTATCTGCTTTCCCGACTTCTCCCAAAACTCTTCGTTTTCAACATTCCATTCTTTTAGGTCTGACATAGAGGATTTCCCGTTACTCAATTAGTGATTGCGGCCTGTTCGTTAGAAATATTTTTCGTCGGTTGTTTTTGCTCTTCATGTTTGATGGCGTAGTACATCAGAATCATGCAGGCGGCCAGCACCGCATAGAGCAACATAAAGCAGGAGCTGCGCACGCCGGTGAAGTCAGAGACAACGCCAAACATAATGGGCAGAGTGAATCCGCCCAAGCCGCCGAGCACACCGACCATGCCACCCACCGAACCCATCTGGGTGGGGTAGTAGTCATTGATTATTTTGTAGACGCTGGCCTTGCCGAACCCCATGGCCATACCGACAACAAATACCAGTATGGTGAAGGGCCACATTCCCAGTTCAATACCCACGGCGATATCTTCTTCGATACCATGAATAATCATGGTGGTGGGTGGGTAAGAGAGAAAGAATAGACAGACCAGGCAGATCCAAAACACCCACCAGTTAATGGTGCGAGCGCCGTACCTGTCGGAGAACCAGCCGCCCAGCGCGCGAATTAACCCGGAAGGTAAGGTGAACAGCAGCGTTAAGAATGAAGCGGTTTTTAAATCCACGTCGAACTGACCGATATAATATTTGGGCAGCCATAGGGCCAGGGCGACAAAGCCACCAAAGACAAAGTAATAGTAGAGGCCAAAGCGCCACACACGGATTTCTGAAAGAGGCGCTAATTGCGTCTTCAAACAGAGTCTTTTACGGGCCACAGACTTATCGCTATGGGCTGGATCTTCAAAGGTAAAAATCCAAAAAAGGATAATAATTACGAGCATAGAGACAGCGTAAATTGTAGGTACTGATTCCCAACCATAGGCAACAATCAATAATGGGGCGGCAAGGTTAGTGATAGCAGCACCCGCATTGCCAGCACCAAATATGCCCATGGCAGTGCCCTGGCGATCTTTGTCAAACCAGGCACTTGTATAGGCGATACCCACAGCAAATGAACCACCGGCAAGACCCACAAAAAGGCCAATAACTAAGTAGTGCCAGTAGGCTGTGGCGAGATTAATGCTATAAATGGCAGGCACTATGCAGAGCATTAAAATAGTAAATACTCTACGTCCACCGAATATATCGGTGAGTATTCCTAGAGGTAGTCTTGATAATGAGCCGGTTAGAATGGGTGTTGCAATCAGTACACCAAATTGGGTGTCGGTTAATCCGAGATCCTGTTTTATCTGGATACCCAAGATCGAAAACAATGTCCAGACTGCAAAGTTACCAGCGAATGCAACAGTGTTTGCGGAAAGTACTGACCATTGTTTTTGGCTGTGCGTGGTGAAAAGGCGAGTAGAAAACATTGAATGGCTCCCAAACCAGATAACCCGCTCAAGATAACGAATATAGAATCCTGTCGCGTTGACTCATATCAACTGCCCCTGCTGTTTTGCTCCGGAGGCAGAGATAAAAGCTCAGCCGAGCACAGAGGACTTAATCCGCCTGTCCAATCTCCTAATTAATCCATGTCGGGCGTGCGCTGTCTGATTGCTGTATATTTGAGAAAAAATAATGAGGAGGGAGTCAATGTTGCCAACAATATTACGTACTTTATTGCTGCTGATATCTACGCAGCTATTTGCTGCAGACTACGATGTGGTCATTGCTAATGGTCGTGTAATAGACCCAGAGACCAACCTGGATGCCATCAGACATATAGGTATTCGTCGTGGTGCTATCAGTACTATTTCTGAGCAACCCCTTGTTGGCAATAGCCGCATCGATGCCCAAGGGCTGGTCGTGGCGCCTGGGTTTATTGATGTTCACAGTCATACACCTACCTTATTAGGTCAGCACGCCAATCTTCTCGATGGTATTACTACCCAGTTAGATCTGGAGGCGGGCTCATTTCCTGTGAGCCTATACGGCGAACACTTTCAGGGTGGGGCGCAAATTAATTATGGTTCTTCGGTGGGCCATTTTGCAGTGCGCATGAAGGTGATTGAAGGCATTGATATGCCGTATATTTTCTCCGGCCAAAAAGCGGTCACCATGGGCGGGCCCACGTGGATGCAGGTTGCTACCAAGACGCAGATTGAAGAGATGCGGGTACTGCTTAATCAGGGGCTAGATGAAGGGGGCCTGGGTATAGGCGTATTGCTGGATTATATGACCACAGCAGTCTCCGGTGACGAACTGCGTATGCTTTTCGATGTTGCCGCAGCAAGGCAGGTGCCGCTAACGGTTCATGTGCGCCGAGGTTACACCGGTGATCCTGCAGGGTTAATGGAGGTGATAGAACTGGCCAAGAAAACCAAAGCCCCACTGTTTATCTGCCATATCACCCATAACGCCATGGGCCGCATTGGTGACTGGCTGGGTATGATTGATGAGGCTAATAGAGCGGGGGCCAATATCACCACCGAAACATTGTCTTATGCGGCTGGCGGAACCAGTATCTCTGCGGACGTGTTTAGACGTCGGGACTGGAAGGCTATCTTTGATATCAGCTATGAAGATGTGCAATGGGTGGCAACGGGTGAATGGTTGACCAAAGAAACCTGGGAAAAGTACGCTAAAGAACAGCCCAGCGGTGCAGTGAATCATCATTATGTAAAAGAAGAGTGGATCGAAACCGCGCTGCAATGGCCACGTATGATGGTCTCTACTGATGCGCTACCGGCCCTGGATATTTCTGTAGCCACCAACCCCAATGTAGCAGGCACTTTTTCAAGAATGCTGGGACATTATGTGCGGGACAGAAAAATAATGACCCTTACCGAGGGGCTGGCTAGAGTAAGTCTGTTTCAGGCACAGTGGATGGAACAGGCTTCGCCCCTGTTTAAAAAGAAAGGACGACTTCAAGAAGGGGCGGATGCAGATATTGTTATCTTTAATCCTGAGACTGTCGCCGCGAATGCGGTCTATGGTGATCCCTATCAGAAACCCACCGGCATTATTCATGTGTTGGTGGGAGGACGCCATGTGGTGCAGAACTCAATGCGTATTGAGGGGATGTACCCGGGTCGAAAGCTCTTGGGAGCTTTCGACTAAACAGGTGCGAGTTACTTTTTTAAGAGCTGCTTTTTTAAGGGCTACTTTTTTAAGAGCTACCTGTTTTTACGAGCTATTGATCTTTAAGGATTATTTATCCCTCAAGACCTCACGCGCAGCATTGCGCCCAGGTAGGCCAGTTACGCCGCCACCTGGGTGAGCGCCAGCGCCACACATATATAGACCTTTAAGCGGGCCGCGGTAATCGCCGTGGTTCATCACGGGGCGAGCAGCCCACATCTGATCCAAACTCATGACGCCGTGCATAATATCACCGCCCACTAGGCTAAGTTTCTCCTCAAGATCGAGGGGAGACAAAATCATGGTACCAACAATCGCGTCTGCGAAATTGGGTGCATGGGCGGTCACTGTATCGATAATAGTCTGCGCCGCGGCGTCTTTAACATCATGCCAAGACTGCCCATCGGCCAGCACCGGTGCAAACTGCTGACAAAATAGCGAGGCAACATGTTGACCCTCAGGTGCGAGGCTATCATCTAATGTTGAGGGGATTAGCATCTCTACAATTGGGGCCCGAGACCAGCCATGTAATTTGGCGTCTATGTAGGCACGGTCCATATAGTCAAGCGTTGGCGCAATCACGATACCGCACTGATGGTGCTCGGCAGGTTCTTTGCCCGGTAGCGCGGTAAAATCTGGCAGCTCAGATAGGGCGACATTCATTCTGAAAGTGCCAGAGCCATTTTTGTAGCCATCCATGCGACGCTTAAATTCTGGTTCTAATTCTGTCTCGGCGATCAGCTTGCCATACAGTAGTGCGGGGTTAACATTGGAGATGACACGCTTGGCCTGGATGGTTTCACCACTGTCCAAGACAACGCCCTTGGCCGCACCTTTCTCGACGATAACGTTTGCCACGGAAGCATCGGTGGCAATATCGACGCCCTGATCTTCACAGGCCTGACGCATAGCTTGAGTAATAGAACCCATGCCGCCAATGGCATGTCCCCAGGCACCTTTTTCGCCATCCACCTCACCAAAGACATGGTGTAGCAGTACATAGGCAGAGCCGGGGGTGTCGGGGCTGGCATAGTTGCCAACAATCGCATCGAAACCAAAGGCCGCTTTAACATGTTCGTTTTCAAACCAGGCATCGAGAAATGAACGGGCGCTTTTGGTAAACAAATCTAATAGATCTTGATGTAACTGATTAGAACCTCGAGCCACAGGCCAAAGTTGGATTGCCGCTTGCAGGGCAGCACGAATGCCCCCTTTAGTATTGGGGGGTGTCTTGGTAGAAATATCACGCAATACATCCGCCACGGCTTCAATGCGGTCATAATATTCTGGCAGCCGTTCAGCATCACGGGTTGAGAACTTTCTGAATTCTTCTTGGGTCCGTTCTAGTCCGCCGCCGAGTTTGAGGTAGGTACTATCGTCAATGGGCAAAAAGTTGGAAATAGGGCGCTTTACTATTTCAAGGCCATATTGCTTGAGGCGCATATCCTTAATCACCTCTGGATTTAGTAGGCTAACCGTATAGCTGGCCACCGAGTTTTTAAATCCAGGATGAAATTCTTCAGTGACAGCGGCGCCGCCAACAACCGGTCTGCGCTCGCAGATCTTAATGCGCATACCCGCTTTGGCGAGATAGTAGGCACAGACAAGGCCATTGTGTCCGCCACCAATAATAACGGCGTCATAGGGTTTTTTGGTGGTGGACATAATGCGCTCTTTTGTTTTTATTATTTAAGGGACTGTTACTAAAGTATGCTGACTAGAGTCTTTCGATAATAGTCACGTTGGCCATACCACCACCTTCACACATAGTTTGCAGGCCGTAGCGTTTACCAGTGCGCTGCAATGAATGCACCAGTGTTGTCATAAGCTTAGTGCCAGAACCACCCAGTGGATGACCCAGGGCAATAGCGCCGCCATTAATATTCAAACGCTCCGGGTCTGCACCAGAAGCCTGTAACCAAGCCATGGGTACTGAAGCAAAGGCTTCATTGACTTCAAATAGGTCGATATCATCAATACTCATACCGGCTTTTTTAAGTGCATGCTCAGTTGCAGGAATAGGGGCTTCCAACATAATCACCGGATCGTGACCCAGCACCGACATATGGTGAATACGAGCCAGGGGCTCAACACCCAGAGCTTTTAGCCCTGCTGCATTGACGACCATGACACCACTGGCACCATCACAAATTTGGCTGGCGGTACCTGCGGTGATACGTCCGCCTTCCTGTAACACATTAAGCCCGCTAATCGCTTCAAGGGAGGCATTAAAGCGCACGCCTTCGTCAATACTATGTATCTCGTCTCCCGCAGGCATATCTTTGATACGCGCTTGTAATGAGAGTATCTCATTGTCAAAGTGCCCAGCGTTAATAGCAGCGATGGACTTTAACGTTGTCTGGTAAGCATAATTATCCATGGCATCTTTAGAGATATCATATTTTTCGGCCATCATCTCGGCACCCAAGAATTGGGTAAACCCAGTGACGCCAAAGTTCTCTTGAATCTGAGGGCTCATATATTGGCCAAGTCCCGCTTTTAAGGCGACCGGACCTGGAGCCGTCATAGGTATCCGCGACATAGACTCGACACCGGCAGCAATAACACAGTCCATAGTGCCAGACATGACTGCCTGTGCAGCAAAGTGAAGAGCCTGCTGTGAAGAACCACATTGGCGATCAACGCTGGTGCCGGGAACTGAATTAGGTAACTTAGAGGCCAGAACGGCATTGCGGCCGATATTGACAGACTGCTCACCTATTTGTTGTACGCAACCCATAATGACATCGTCGATTAGGCTTGGGTCAGCATTGGTACGCTCTACGAGTTCATTGATAACTTCGGCAGCGAGATCAACGGGGTGCCATCCTGATAGGCGACCACCTCGGCGGCCTCCAGCAGTGCGGGTAGCGGCGACAATAAATGCTTCTTGTGTCATTTTTTTATTCCTCTTAAAACGGGTGAGTAGAGGGCATTTTTGCTAGAGCTCTCAAATAGGTCTGTCATTTTACGCGCCATTATCGACAGAAAGGCAGGAGTATTTCAACAATAACCGATGTTAAACAACAAAAGATTTTCCTGTTGGATTGGACCGCTTTATCCCTAAATAAACTTGGTGACTGACGTATTAGGGTATTAAGGATTTGCATCTGCGCATATCGGAAGGGCTAAATAAGGCTTCTAACCTAGGCTTTATGGTCGTCTTTAGACTTGGCATAGTGATTAGTCAAAAATTACAGCTGCGGTTTGCGCGGGTAAATAGTATCAACTAACCCCTCACGGGATAAGATCTCCAGCTTTCCATATCCAATGCGGATCAGCTGTTGTGTCGACAACACCTTCAAGGCCTTGCCAATAGACACGCGAGAAACGCCTAGTGAGTGAGCAAGGTCTACCTGCCTCAAATTTACCGTATTCGCATTATTGACACTTTTGCTGACGCTAAGAATCTGTTTGGCAGTGCGCGCTAATAGTGGCATGCCTAGAGTATCGCCGATATAAGCCAGCGTTGTCTGGACCCTCATGGATGAAACGGCCATCAGGGCTTTGGAAAAATTGAGTGAGTGCATCATTAAATGGTCAACATTTGCCCGCGACAACTTCTGCAGAAGAACATTAGTCTCGGCCGTTGCATCATGAATCACCTCCCCATTAAGGAAGTAGGGGACTTCGCCAAAAGTATGGCCTGGGCCTAGCCGAGCAAGGTTAAATTGCGATCCATCTATTCCGTTGATACCCAACTGCACTAAGCCTTCATTTATCAGGAAAATATGGTTAGCCGGGTTTCCAGCCCTATCGATCACGGCACCTTTTTTAAAGTAAACGGATTCTGCGACATCACCAATCTCAGCGATGGTGTTGGCATCGACGAAGCTGATGAATTTTAAAATGGAGTAGTCGATTGGATTAAGCATATAGACAAAAAGTAAACGACTTAGCATTTCCTGTCAAGGCTGGCGCGACCAAGCGTCGGGCGCAGCTGCGAACCACCCTAAATAAATACTCACTTGCTAGTATATTGCATGCAAAATGCAAACTAGTTTGCTTTAGAATGAAGGGTTTTCTTGATACCGTCACATTAAATTAGAAAGAGTTTTTACAGCATGAATAATAATGACAGGATGCCAATTATTGTTGGCGTTGGGCAGGTCGTGGATCACTGGGATGGTGCCGACCTGAATCAGGCCCCGAGCCCGACAGGCTTGATCGTAGAATCTATTAAACGCGCTCAAGCTGATGCCGGAGTCGCTAATCTAAAAGATAAGATTGATACTTTGGCGGTAATAAGAGCGTTTACAGATTCCTTGCGTACGCCCTTTGATCCATTTGGTAAAGCTAAGAACTTTCCAGCGGCAGTGATCGAAGCGGCTGCCATAAACCCTCGTAAAATAATTTACTCAACGGCGGGTGGCGAGCAGCCGCAATCTCTGGTCAACGAATTATCCGAAAACATCGCCCGCGGCGATATTCGTCTCGCGATGATTACGGGTGGTGAAGCCATAGCCGCGCTCAAGACCGCATTAAAGCATAGCGTCACGCTTGATTGGTCATCGGATGCCGATGCAGACATCGAAGATCGAGGGGCCAAAACTGACTTTATATCAGCGTATGAAATGGTCAATGGAATGGGTCTACCACCGCAAACCTATGCGGCAATGGAAGAGGCATTGCGCGCTCGATTGGGTATGTCCAAAACTGAATATCAGGGTTATATGGCGGGCATCTGCGCCGGGCTTGCTAAAACAGCAGAGCAGAATCCATTTGCCCAGTTTCCCCATGCCATGTCAGCCGAATTTTTGGCTGAAGCATCGAAAGAAAATTACCCTATTTGCGATCCCTATTTGAAATGGAATATCGCACAGGATGCAGTGAATCAGGCCTCCACCTTAATGCTTACTAGCGTGGGATACGCAAAGGAACTTGGTATTAATCCGGATAAATGGATCTACCTGCATGGTTATGCGACCCTGACCGAAAAACTGGTTTCCGAACGTCCAGATCTGTCGAAATCTAAAGCACTTGAGTTAGCGTTATCCGGGGCTATTAATAGCGCCGGCCTTGTGGCCGCTGACATCGCGTATCGCGATATCTACAGCTGTTTCCCGATTGTTGTACACCTTGCTGCTGAAGTATTGGGGCTGGATCCCGTTCATGATCAGATGACTCAAACCGGCGGCTTACCCTTTTTTGGTGGAGCGGGAAATAACTATTCGACCCATGGTATTGCAACGGTAGTTGAACGGCTGCGTCAAGACAGAGACGCCTACGGCCTGGTACTGGCTAATGGTGGGTTTATCAGTAAGCAGTCTGCGGGTGTTTATTCTGCAAGAGTACCGGGTACCTGGGTCGATCATTGCAGTGCAGCGTTGCAGGCCGAGGTGCAGGCACAGCCAGAGTACAGCTTACTCAATGAAGACTGCACTGGGGTTATTGAAGCCTGCACAGTGCGTCATGATAGGCATGGTATTAGCCATGCCTATCTATTTGCGCGCAATGCCCAGGGCCGCGTGATGGCAACGGTTCCCGCTGATCACCGCGCCACCATGCACGCTCTCCACAGATTTGATAATCCGGTGGGTCAAACGGTCAACATTATTCATCGAGACGGTAAAAATACGCTCTCAAACCCCCATAAATTAGGTGCTCCCATGTCAGACGATTTCCTCGCCCGTGACTTTAAATATGTCCTACTCAAAAGAGACGGCAATGTCCTTGAGGTCAGGCTTAACCGCCCCGAGGCCTATAACGCACTGTTTAGTGCTGCTCACTTTGAGCTAGCAGAAATTTTTGATGAGTTTGAGCGCGACCAAGAGCTTTGGGTTGCCATCATCACTGGTGCCGGAGAAAAAGCCTTTTGCAGTGGCAATGACTTAAAAGTGTCGGCTGCCGGTGGTGATATGTCTATGCCTACTTCAGGGTTCGCCGGACTCTGTTCGCGCAATGATCGAGAGAAGCCAGTTATCGCTGCGATTAACGGTGTTGCTATGGGCGGTGGTCTGGAAATTGTGCTGGCCTGTGATGTGGCTATTGCTGATCCTATGGCGAGCTTTGCGCTGCCGGAAGTGAAGGTGGGTCTGTTTGCGGCTGCGGGTGGGGTGCAACGTTTAACCCGCCAAATTGGTGAGAAGGCGGCGATGGAGCTGATTTTGACGGGACGTAAAATTGGTTCTGATGAAGCTTCACAGTTAGGACTGATTAATTCTATTTCAGAGTCTGGTGGTGTTTTAGACGCAGCCCGAGCGCTTGCGCAAACCATTGCTGGCAATTCGCCGACCTCTATTCGGGCCTCTAAACGGGTGCTTAATGCGGTTGATGATTTAGGTGGCTGGGATAAGGCGCTCGAACTGAGTCGGGCAGAAATTGGTCGGCTTATTAAATCCAAAGATGCCCGCGAAGGCATGACGGCGTTTGTGCAAAAACGAAAGCCTAACTGGGTGAACGGATAACCCATGTTGGAGTTTTCAGGAGAAGAGCGGCAAGCCATTTGCGATACCTTTGATCGGGTGCTGTCGGATAATGCCAACGAAGAGGCTTTGCGCAAGTTGATCGAGACTGAGTCTGGTTTTGATAACAGTCTATGGCAAAAAATGGCCGAGTTGGGGCTCACTGGTTTAATGGTTGATCCCGACTATGATGGTATTGGTGCCAATATTCAGGAAGCCGAAGCGCTGATGGAAGTCGCTGGCAAATACCTTTACAGCGGCCCTTTTATTTCGTCCTGTGTTGTCGCCCCTGTATTACTCCAAGCTAGCTCTAATCTATCCATGGTTGGGCCTCACCTAAAAAATATTGCCAGTGGAAATTCTATTTTTGCGATAGCGGGTTGCGGGCAATCGGGTGACTGGACTGAGCCGCCAACAGTAAATGCCATTCAGAATGCTGATGGCTGGGAACTGTCAGGCTCAGCCCATTTTATTACCCATGCTTTGACTGCGAGTCATTGCCTGGTGATTGCTAACGAAGGAGGGGAGAGAGCTGTCTTTTTAGTTGATATGCACGACTATTCTGTCCCGGCAAAATACCAATCCACCGACGACAAAACATTGCGCCTATCGAACATTACATTTAATGGCACCCAAGCCCTTCGTCTGGAGGATGTGGGTGAGCAGCAGATCGCCGGCGCTTTGCATTTAGCACTTATCGCCTTGGCTGGAGAGCAGGTCGGTGGTATGCGCGCTATGTTTGAAATAACTATCCAATACTTGAATACACGCTTTCAGTTTGGCGAGCCCATTGGTCGTTTTCAGGCGTTAAAGCATATGGCTGCCGACCTACTTGTGGACGTAGAGTCTGCCTCGACAGTGGCCCGAATTGCTGCTCAGGCTATGGCCTCCGGCTCAGGTGATAGCGTGCTCCTAACCTATCTTGCGGCTTTTACCTGTGCAGACAACTTCCGAAAAGTCACCGCAGACGCGATTCAGCTGCATGGCGGCATTGCCTATACCATGGAACACCCCGCGCATCTGTATTGGCGGCGCGCACAAACAGGGCAGTGGCTTTACGCCTCTTCGGACAAGTGTCGCGATCTATACCTGCTAGAGATGGAGGCAAAGCTATGAGTGAAGACCTTAAATCAAAAGTGGAAGGCTGGCTTGATGCCCATTGGGATAGCATCAATAATCGTCAGGTAGGCACTGCAATCTATGATGCTAAAACGTGGTTAGCAAAAGTGGTGGATGCGGGATATGCCACGCCAACATGGCCGGTAAAATGGCATGGTCTTGGCCTTTCTTCTAAAGAGGCCCGCGTTATTGAAAACGCCTTTCAAACTCGCGGGGCAAAAGGCTGGGGTCGCGATCGATACCACTTGGGTGCCATTACAATCTTTAAGTTAGGTAGCGATGCCTTAAAAACAGAATTACTCTATGAGCTTCTTACTGGGCCCATTTGCTGCCTACTTTATTCCGAACCAGGGGCAGGTTCAGATCTTGCCGGTGTTCGTACAAGAGCTGTAAAAGATGGTGATGAGTTTGTGGTCACTGGGCAGAAAGTCTGGACCTCAAATGCCGTAGAAGCTGAGTATGGGATGTTGCTGACGCGCACCGATATGGATGCAGCGAAACATCAGGGCATTACCTTTTTTATCTTTCCCATGAAGCAAGCGGGCGTTGAAGTCCGTCCCATTAATCAGATTACCGGTGAGTCTGAATTTAATGAAGTATTTATTACTGAGGCCCGAGTTTCTGAGCGTTTTATTATTGGTGAATATAACCAGGGTTGGAAGTCTTTCCAGACTGCCATTGCCTCTGAACGATTAATTATGGGCCAGGGTATTACGGCTCGATTGGGGGGTGCTGCGGCAGGAAAAGCGCCGGCGCTGCTGCAACTGGCGCACAAGCATGGCGCATTACAAGACCCTGTTCTGAGGCAAGATATTGCTCAGGCGTTGGCTTATCGACAGTTGAATGCCCTTAATATGCTGAGAGCCAAAGAGGAGATGATGAAAAATGGTGCGTCTTCACTGAGCTCTTTGGGCAAGCTTGCTATGTCCCGTATACAGCATGGGGAGGCGCGTATTTCCGCAAAGATCCTTGGCCCTCAGGTGCTATTTAATGAAACAGAAGATGCACTGAATGCGAACTTTGATGGGGCTAAAGCCTATATGAATTCTATTGGTGGCGGCACCGATCAAATTCAGAGAAATATTATTGCGGAGCGAGTGTTGGGTTTACCAAAATCTATGGATGTCAGTCGCGACATTCCCTTTAAAGACATCAAGTCGGGATAAGTTATGTTTACTGTCAGAATGTTATTGTTAGTCAGCCTTTGCTTGATGGTTGGCGCCTGTTCAAACGAGGCTTCGGGTCCATCAGGGGATGAAAGTGGCTTACTCGAAGCCGGCTCACTTGAAACCGCATCTTTCAAAAGCCCGGCAATACAATCTGGGCCATTATCAAGGACCATTCGGGGAGATGTAGGCCTTTCAGATTTTTATAGCTATGCAGGCGCGCTACCGAAAAGTGCGGGTAGGCTAATACAGCAACAACGGCTGGGGGATCATCAGCAAGTACCGGGCGCAGCAGAAAATATCAGGCTCTTATATAGTTCTACCGATGGCATAGATGGCGAAACATCAATTGCGGTTTCAGGCAGTTTGTTTCTGCCCCAGGGCACTGCTCCCGAAGGCGGTTGGCCGCTGGTGGCTTGGACCCATGGCACGGTTGGAATAGCCGATCATTGCGCGCCGAGTTGGACGGGGTATAAGCCTTTTCACCAAAGATACTTAAAACAATGGTTAGATCAGGGGTACGCCATTGTCGCCTCTGATTATCAGGGCTTAGGGACAGCGGGTACCCATCCCTATCTGGCGACCAAACCAGCTTCATATAGTAATCTCGATATTATCCGTGCAGTTCAGTCGGCAGATTTTCCGGTGTCTGACAAAGTGGTTTTAATTGGCCAGTCTCAGGGTGCGGCAGCAGCCTTTGCGACAGCTGGTTATGCCCAAGACTATGGGTCTGAAATAGATATTCTTGGTGTCATTGCGACGGGCATTCCGATGTTTACCCCACGCACTATCGAGATTATTCAAGAAACTCGTCCCAATGATGTGGTGGACCCTATGCTCGGCTACAACTTCTTGGCGCTCACATTGGTAGAGCAGTTTGATGACGCATTCAGCTACAGCGACTTTATATCAGAGCTTGCTATGCCAACCGCCATGGCAGTGGATACCACCTGCCATTCTGATGTGAGGGAGTTGGTTGTGGAAAATGGATTAACTTACGACACATCGTTTAAGGTTTCGCCGACGGATGCGCTTAAAGGCGCATTTGCACAGATGGGTTATCCAAGGTTTGATATCTCGGTGCCGGTCTTTATTGGTTCAGGGGTTAATGACCGAGATACGCCGCTGCGTATGCAAGCGGGTCTAGTCAAAAAAGCCTGTGTTTCGGGGGCTGTTGTCGAGTCGCATATTTATCTGGGCCATGATCATTTAACGGTACTTAATCACTCTACAGTCGATTCAATACCCTTTGCTCATAATCTATTTTCAGGGCAAGCTATCGTTGGAAACTGCGATTCTCTTCCGTTTTAAAGCTTTGTTACTCTATAGCTTTGTTACTCGATAGCTTTGGGCGGATTTGCAAAATACGAAGTGGGTCTCTCAAAAATAATTTTTACCTTTATAACTAAAATACAATCAGGGGAATAAAACAATGGAACTCAACGCTAACATCAGTGCGGTTGTCACCGGCGGGGCTTCTGGCCTTGGCGAAGCAACGGCACGTAAGCTTGCGGCTCTCGGCGTGAAAGTCGGTATTATCGATATGAACGAAGAAAAGGGCCAGGCTCTGGCCAAAGAACTGGGCGGTGCCTTTGCCAAGGTGAATGTGACTTCTGATGAAGAGGTTGCTCGCGGCTTTGCTGAGTTACGTGCTGCCATTGGTCAGGAGCGTTTGTTAATTAACTGTGCGGGTATCGGTGATGCGGTGAAAACGGCGTCGCGGGATCGCGAAACAGGTGCGATTAACCCCCATTCCATGAAGCGTTTCCAGCGGGTGCTGGACATTAATTTGTCGGGTACTTTTCGCTGTATCGCCGAATCAGCCGCTGGCATGATGACGCTGGATCCCATTGATGGTGAGCGGGGCTCAATTGTTAATACAGCCTCAGCTGCTGCCGAAGACGGGCAGGTTGGTCAGGCGGCTTATTCTGCGTCTAAAGCGGGCATTGTTGGCATGACACTGCCTATAGCGCGAGACTTATCTCGTGAGCTAATTCGTGTGAATACTATATTGCCCGGTATCTTTGATACGCCATTGTTAGCGTCTGCACCAGAGCCCGTTAGGCAGGCGCTCGGAGCCATGGTTCCACACCCAGCGCGTCTTGGAATGCCCGAGGAATTTGCCTCGCTGGCCGCTGAGATGTGCCGCAATAGCTACTTTAACGGTGAAGATGTCCGTCTTGACGGTGCCATTCGTATGGCGCCAAAATGAGAGGCTAGCCTGCGCTAACCTCAAGTTTTTGCAGGCAGACTTCCCTGGCACTTTTGTAGTCTGCTTTGCCGTTGTCCGCACGGGGGACTGTCGGCGTCACGATGTAATGTCGTGGCGCTTTATAGTCGGCTAGCAACTGTCGTACATGGGCTTTAATGGACTTGGCATCCATTGTTTCGCCAGAGTTCATAGAGATCATCGCAGCGACACATTCACCGAATTTATCGTCAGGCACGGCTACTACTAGGCAGTCATACACTGCCGGATGTGACTTCACGGCCTCTTCAACTTCCTCCGGGTAAATTTTCTCGCCGCCGCTATTGATACAGCTAGAACCGCGGCCTAATAAGGTAATGGTTCCGTCAGCTTCAAGTCGCGCATAGTCTCCTGGAACCGAGTAGCGTACGCCGTCAAATACTTTGAATGTTTCGGCGCTTTTGGCTTTGTCTTTGTAATAGCCTATGGGCACCATACCGCCATTACAGAGGAGTCCGGCCTGCCCGGAGCCAGGCTCTATTTCACGGCCATCTTCGGTAAATACTCTGGACGTTGGTGAGAGTTGAAACTTTGCTGTTTGATCAGAGTCGATAGTTGCTCGGGACGCTATAGAAATACCAATACTACCTTCGGTCGAACCCATACTATCGAAAATTATGACGTCCATATGCTCAAGAATCGCTTTCTTCGCGCCAGACGAAAACATCACGCCTGAGGAATTGACCATTTTCAGAGACGACACATCGTAGGGTTCACCACTGGCTTTGGCCGCAGACAGAGCGTTGGCAATTGGCTTGGCAAATACGTCCCCGACGATGACTACTTCCTGGCCTTTTTCGCCTTCAATAAGTGTTAGAAATGCATCGGCATCGAACCGTTTATTATCGAACAGGATAGCTGTACCGCCAAGAAAGTGAGGGATAACAACGCCTACCCACATACCGGTTCCATGCATCAGTGGGCAGGCCGGAATACTGCGGGGCAACATACCTTCAGCAGCGAGATCGGCAATAATGGGGCCAATTTCATCAGGAAATTCTGGAACCGGAAGTCCGCGCAGCGCCATGGCCTTTGTTACTAATGATTTTGAAAACGTTTTATGATCGTACATGACGGCCTTCGGCAGGCCAGTGGTCCCGCCGGTATAAAGCATATAGATATCTTCATCAAAACGCTCAATAACGGGCATTGGAGAGGTTTTCTCTAACATGGCCTCATAGGCAACTGCGCCTTTTAGGTGTTCTCCGCTACCGTCGTCTATTTCTAGAAATAGTTTGATGTTACTGAGCTGATCACGAATAGCCTCTAGGCGCGGCGCGAAGGCTGCTTGGAAAACAATAGCCTGGCTGTCGCTATTATTGATAACGTGAGCCAGCTCGGTTTCCAAGTATCGGTAATTGACATTAATGGGACATAGCCGTGCCTTAAACGCTGCGAATTGCGCCACTAGATATTCAATACTATTGTAGGAATAGATTGAGACTTTCGCATCCGGCTTTAAATGATGATCGACAAATACTTGAGCTATGCTTGCCGCCTGATTTTCATAGCTCTTCCAAGTTAATCGTTGATCCTCAAAAACAACAGCTTCAGACTCAGGTATTACCTGAGCGACGCTTTCCCAGATATTAGCCATATGCCAATTTCTTTCCGCACCCATACAAACCTCTTTGATTTTTGGTTTTAACTCTCTTTAAAAGAGCTTAATCAAGAGTGGTCAAAGACTAAAGCAAAGTGGTTAGCATTAGAGTTGGATTTCTGATGACGAACAATGTGACGCCCCGTTGTTTGTGGTCTCTTTTGAGTGTGCTGACCAATGGTATTAATATTTTCAGGCAAAGCGAGTGGGGGAGACATCAAGCTTAAGTTGGACAGAGCCTGATTAGAGAGAAGCATAGCAAGGGATGTGGCGCAGATTTGACTCTTAGA
>CALSNK010000030.1 GCA_943787675.1 uncultured Pseudomonadales bacterium | reverse complement strand
ATGGAACAGGCCCCGCCAGGCAGGTATCTCCATGACAAGATACAGTTTAATGACCATATTAACGTGATCTTTGAGCTGCTCTAAATCCCTGAAAAACGACAGGCATAAAAAAATGCGCCAGGACTGAGTCCATGGCGCATTTTTAAATACTTTCTGGCTAACTGCTTACTTTTTAGCAGCACCAAAGCGCTTGTTGAAGCGATCGATTCGACCACCAGTATCAGCGACTTTCTGCTTGCCTGTATAGAACGGGTGACATGCAGAACAAACATCTAAGTAGATGCCTTGAGCGCGTGTTGAACCGACGGTGATTACGTTGCCGCAGCTGCAAGTAGCTACTAGTTCGTGGTACTTTGGGTGAATCTCAGTTTTCATCATATACTCCAATTCGCGAGCCGCCACCCTATGTTGAACTGTTACAATACTCATCAAATGTAAATAATAAGTAGCTCAGTCCACGCAAGGCACGGTAGGCCATTTCTTAAGAGCGCGGATTCTAGCAGAAAACGTCTAGGTTACAACAGGAATTTCACACATATATGTCTAATCTAGCGCCTCTAATTCTTCGAATTGCAGTGCCTTCACCGCTGCGTCGGCTATTCGATTACGTGGTTCCAGATGCGATGGCTGAAAATTCCTCTCAGGCCTCCTTGCAACCAGGCTGCCGAGTGCGGGTTAACTTTGGTCGTCGGGAAGTTACTGGGTTAATTATTGAGCGGTCAACGAGCAGCGAATTTGCGCTGGATAAACTCAAGCCTATCAGCCAGCTGATTGATTCAGAGCCCCTGCTGCCCCCCTCTCTGTTTAAGCTCTTTATCTGGGCCTCCAGATATTACCAGCATCCCATTGGCGATGCGCTGTTTAGCACCTTGCCAATTCTGTTACGCAAAGGTGAACTGCCTCCCGCTCAGGGCCAGCGCTGCTGGCAACTCAGTACCTTCGGCAAGGGCCTTGGCCCTGACTCTCTAAAACAGGCGCGTAAACAGCGAGCCTTGGTCGATCTATTGCAAGCTGAAGGCATTGTCAGCGATGAGCGCATGGTGGAAAGTTTTTCCCGAGCCATTCTCAAGCAGCTTGAACAGAAGGCATTGATCGAACCAACTTTCCAGGCGCCACCGGCCATAGCCCTTGAAAAATTACTTAAGCAGAATCCTCTCAGTCTGTATTCCTCACAGCAGAACGCGATGGATGCCATTGATCTGCACAGCTTTAACTGCTCCCTTCTCGATGGTATTACTGGCAGTGGCAAAACTGAGGTTTACCTGCAATCTATCGAAAAAGTATTGCGCTATGGACGCCAGGCCCTGGTGTTAATCCCCGAGATTAGCCTTACCCCACAAACCGAGAAACGCTTTCGCGATCGCTTCAATGTTCCCATCGTAACCCTGCACTCGGGGCTCACCGATAAACAGCGTTTAAGTGCCTGGATGCAGGCGCGAGACGGTACGGCTAAAATTATCATGGGCACCCGCTCGGCGATATTTACACCCCTGCAAGCACCCGGGTTAATTATTCTCGATGAAGAACATGATCAGTCCTATAAGCAGCAGGAAGGCTTCAGGTATTCAGCCCGAGATCTGGCCGTCATTCGAGCTCAGCAAGAAAACATTCCGATTATTCTCGGTTCCGCTACGCCCTCTTTGGAGTCATTGAATAATTGTCATAGGGGTCGCTACCAACATCTGGTTCTCAACACCAGAGCGGGCAATGCCGTGCAGCCGGATTGGAAAGTGATCGACCTAAAGACAGAGCGCAGCGACTCTGGCATTGCTGCCACTACATTGGCGGCCATTGGCGATACTCTTAAAAACAACCATCAGGTGTTAGTCTTTCTGAATCGCCGCGGTTATGCCCCGGCCATGCTCTGTCATCAATGTGGTTGGACGGCGGAATGTAAAAGCTGCGATTCACGACTTACCGTACATCGTGCCCGCAGTCGGTTAATCTGCCACCACTGCGACTACCAACAGCGTATTCCCCAGCAATGTCCAAGCTGCCTGAGTCGCCAGCTCGTTGCCGCAGGAGAAGGCACTGAACGCAGTGAAGCATTTTTACAGCGTTGTTTTCCCGACACAAAAGTACTGCGGGTCGATCGCGATAGCACCCGCAAAAAGGGCGCCATGCAAGAGGTTTTTGATACCGCAGACAGTGGTCAGCCCTGTATTTTGATTGGCACCCAGATGCTGGCCAAGGGCCATCATTTTGAGAATGTCACCCTAGTGGCCGTGCTGGATGCAGACAGTGGGCTGTTTAGTCCAGACTTTCGTGGCCATGAGCGTATGGGCCAGTTATTGACCCAGGTCGCCGGCCGCAGTGGCCGGGGTGACGCGCCGGGCCGTGTTTTTGTCCAGACCCATCAACCAGATCATCCCCTACTCGACATGCTCATTACTCGTGGCTACGGTTATTTTGCCGAACAGCTAATACCTCAGCGGCAGTTAACCCAGTTGCCGCCCTTCAGGCATATGGCGGTTATCCGAGCAGAGTCCAATCGCGCCGACGAGGCCGAGGCCTTTTTGCGCCTAGCGCGCAAGATAGCCGAGAGCCTAGTGCCTGCCACTCCCGAGCTTAGCTATCTGGGCCCATTGCCTGCCATCATGGAAAAACGTGCGGGGCGCTTCAGGTATCTGTTGCAGGTGGAAGCTGATCAGCGCGGGGCATTGCAAAACCTACTCTCGGCTGTGGCTATTCAATTGGAGAATCACAAGGACTCTCGGCGGGTACGCTGGTCAATTGATGTGGATCCTCAGGAGCTTTAAGCGATAAAAAATCACTACCCAATCAATAAAACCTTTAGCTGACTGATTCATTGGCCTACAATTCGCGAACTACTCAGGACTATGTTTTATGGCGCAAGACTACACAAAAAAATCTGCAACCCGCTACCCCAAGCAAAAAGCTAGCGAAGCAAAATCATCAAGACCTGCTTTTTTCTCAGGATTGATTATCGGTGCGCTCTGTATGTATTTTGTGCCTATTCTGCTTGAGCCAAAACCCGTAGATCCAAGCTCTCCCATCGAATCCACAGAAAAATCTAACCTATCAGCTCTTAAGTTCGATTTTTATACCCTGCTTAAAGACTCAGAGATTATTGTTCCTGATAGCGGTCAATTTACCAAGGGTGAAAGTAAGCCGGAGAAAGATTATGCCTACCTGCTGCAGGTAGGTTCATTTAGAAACCCTCGGGATGCCGAGGGCCTCAAGGTTCAGTTGCTACTGCTAAATCTGTCTGCTGAAATCGAAACTTTTAGCTTGGATACAGGTACCGTGCATCGCGTGCTTGTCGGACCCTTCGCTAACACATCAAAGATGGCATCGGCGCAGGTCAAGCTGGCTGAAAACCGAATTAACAGCCTGTTATTAAAGAGAAAACTCTAATCCGTTAGGGGAGGCGCTTAACATTCGTTGCGGATAAATAGTCCTTTATAAATAGGCGTCGTATTCCAGAAGAGTCACGCGACTATCAAACTCCTGCTTTTCTTTACGCTTGCTGAGCGCGAAGGTTTTCTGTAACTCCGCACCAAGATACTCACCGATAAAACCTGACTGCTCAAAAGCCTCCAGTGCATCCTGCCAAAAATGTGGCAGTTCTGCTTTAGCATCCCCAGCATCACCCACCACTGCCTGTGGCGCAGCCATTTTATTTTCAATCCCGTAAAGGGCACCCGCCAACATAGCAGCGACGGTTAGGTACACATTGGCATCAGCGCCAGCAACACGATGTTCAATTCTTATAGCGCGGTTATCCCCACCCGGAATACGAATAGCCGTGGTGCGGTTTTCGTAACCCCAGTTAGGGGCCAATGGGGCATAGCAGCCGGGGACCATACGTCGATAAGAATTAATATTGGGAGCAAAAATCGCCATGCTATCAGCCATGGTTGCCAGACATCCCGCTACTGCATGGCCCAATAGTTCGGAGCCTGTATCCGTGCCATTATCAAAGACATTCTGGCCATCGGCATCAATTAAACTGAAATGAATATGCATACCATTGCCCACCTGCTCGGCAAAAGGCTTGGCCATAAATGATGCAACTTTTTTATGGCTTCGCGCCACATTGCGAATTGCGCGCTTTAACATACTGCCCTGATCACAGGCGCGCATGGCGCTGTCCTGATGATAGAGGTTAATCTCAAACTGAGAGGGTCCAAATTCAGTGATCAATGTATCCACGGGTAGATTCTGAATTTTTGCGGCGTCGGTAATGGCATCCATTAGGGGGGCCGTCTCGCGCATAATGTCCATGCCGTAGGTCTGACCACCCAGAGCCGGTGAACCATTCAGGGCTCGCTGACTATGCTGAGGCTGACCGAACCTGTCGTGATCTAGCTCAAAGAGGTAAAACTCCATTTCACTGGCAACCACAGGCCGCAGACCCAGCTTAGCGTAGCGATCCAATACAGATTGCAGCACCATTCGCGGATCACCAGCGTAGGGTTCATCACCCTCAAAGCTGCCCATTGAAACAATCACCTGCGCCGTAGGCTTATCCGCCCAGGGCACCCGCGCCAACGTTTCAGGATCTGCAGTGCAAACACCATCGGCATCGCCGCTCTCTTGCACCAACTCTTCAAGGTCACGGCCCCAAGCATCGAGGGAACAGGTATTCTGTGGCATTTTATAACCGCCATTAAACACCTTGGCTATCTGTTCCCTTGGCAGCCATTTACCGCGATGGATACCGTTGAGGTCATGCAAGATCACTTCGAATATCTCGATATCCGGGTTGTCTTGTAAAAATTGATCCAGTGTTTGAGGTTGAGCCATTTGCTATCTTCTTTCGCTAGTTTCTAGGCCACAGTATCTCATTTTGCGACGTAATAAAAAGTCATAGCGTAAATCAGCTACCCCTAGAGGGTACTTGGCGAAATACTCCACAGCGCAATAGTAGAGTAGTATCAACACCCTATTAAACAACAATGCGGTTGCCCAGATGAATGCTCTAATTGTGCTTTTAATCCTCGTCCTCGCTGGCTGCTCTGAACAGCAGCCTCCACCCGCCGATACGCTCTTTAAAGGCGGTGTTATCTATACCGCCGATGCCGCTCAGTCCGTCGCCTCGGCCATTGGGATTCGCGATGACAGGGTTGTTTATATTGGCAGCGATGAGTCTGCCGAAGAATTTACCGGCCCAGACACAGAAATAATCGAGTTGCAGGGCAAGATGATTATTCCGGGGCTCCACGACGTGCATGTCCACCTGCCCGGCATTGTTGCGACCGACAGCTGTGATCTGGCCAGCCTACCTTTTTCCCTTGAAGAATTAGTCCCCCGCCTAAAAAAATGTACCGCTGATATACCTCCTGGAGAATGGTTACTGGTCAATCAATGGTCGTTCACCTGGGGCAACGAACCCTCACAAAAGCTGCCCACATTGCGTGCAGCACTGGATGCGGTTTCAACCGAACATCCCATCGTTTTGTTAGGCAATGATGGCCACCATGGTGCGGCCAATAGTTATGCCCTGAGTCTGGCCGCCGATAAAAATGGCGAGAAAATTGGTTTAAGCGCCACCACATTGGCCAATCAATTTTCCAAGTACAGAGAGCTGGTTGCCACAGATGCCAGTGGTGAACCCAGCGGTGGACTTAACGAAGACGCCCGCAAGCTGGTTAATGTACCCAATCTTTGGGGCTATCCCGAAATCGATCTCAGTCTGTACCAGAGAATTGGGCAGCGACTGGCCTCTCTGGGCATTACCTCGGTATTGGATGCGGCACTAACGACAAAAGAAATCGACAGCTTTGCTGCAATGGCCCAACAGTCACCCCTCACCTGGCGCATGACTGCTGCATTTTTTGCTGAGTTCGAAGACTACCGGCCCCAAGCGGATCGAGAGATTGATGTCGATAAGCTGGTAGCTGACCTACAGGCGGTGCAGAAAAAATATCGCGATATTGAGAATCTTAAAATTGATACCGCGAAGATTTTTGTCGACGGGGTTGTCGAAGGTGACCCCTATTCCATTCCGCCTACTCTGCCCAATGCCGCCGTACTGAGCGACTATCTGCAGCCACAGTTTGCGACCGATGCCGCCACTGGGCGCGTATCAGTCACAGGCTATGTAGATCCAGATTCTGCAGTCTGTGTAACCCCGCAAACCAAAGTCCTCGTCGCACAGTGCGTAAAGAGCAAGGGCATTTTAGAAAAGGATCAGTCCTTTATCCATAACTACACATTGGCCCTCTATGCCGCCGGCATTAATGTCCATAGCCATGCCGTTGGTGATCGTGCGGTCCGTGTTGCACTGGATGCTTTTGAGGCTGCTCAGATCGCCAGCCCAGATTCACCGGCAACAGTAGCCATTGCTCATGCCCAGTTGGTACATCCAGATGATATAGAGCGCTTTGCTTCCTTAGCGGTATTTCCTGCCTTTACCTATGCCTGGATCGAACCCGACATCGACTATCTGATGACTGTGTCACCGTTTATCGATCCGATAATGTCTGAGGATGATCTATTTAATCCTACCGGTTATGCCTACCTAAACAGCTATCCGGTTGCCTCTATTCTGGCCGCCGGCGGCAAGCCAACCGCAGGCAGTGATGCACCGGTTGATACCCGTGATCCGAGACCGTTTTTTAATCTTGAAAAAGCGGTGACCCGACATAATGACCGCACCGGGCACATCTATAATCCCGAGCAGCGTATTTCAGTGCGAGATGCGTTGGATGCCTACACTATTAACGGCGCAATGGCCCTGCGGCAGGATCATCTGACAGGCTCATTGGAAGTGGGCAAAAAAGCGGATTTGGTGATTTTAAATCATGACCTGCTAGCCCTAGAAACAGAGGGCAATACGACAGAGATTTCTGAGACTCAGGTCATTGCAACCTGGTTTGATGGCCATGAAATTTATCGCGCAGACTAAATAAGGTTTAGTCTGTGGCCAGATCGCCCAGCGCATCTTTGAGGGGCTGCAGGTCTTTTTCAAAGTGCTTCCAATAGGCCACCGCAGATTTATAGATGGGCTGGCGCACCTGTTCTGAGCTGGCGGTATTTACTGCCCGCTCGGTCTCATGAAAACGCAGACATTGCTCTTCCATGGGCAGCGCACAGTAGTCCAGTAACTGACTCACGTTGTGCTCAAGATTATCAACCACCTCTTCATAATTTACCGAATGAATCTTGCCCGGAAATACCCTCTGCCAGTGAGCCATCAATCGAATATAGTCTCGATAGTAGCGACCCAGATCGTCTAGGTCGTAGGCAAAGTATTGCCCCTCTGCCCACAGCTGTTTGAAGCATCCAAAGCAATTATCCATGGGGTGACGGACTGTATTGATAATTTTCGCATTGGGCATGGCCAATAAAATCAGCCCCACATAGAGAAAATTATTAGGCAGCTTATCAATGAAAAATGGCGCATCTGTCTGCCGATGACGCTGAGCCTGCTGTATAAACTGCTGGCCTATAGACTGCCAGTTTTCGTTATTGAGATCGCTGGCTCCCAGTGGATAGGCCTGACTGGCCATGGCCTGGGGCGGCCTATTCATGCGCTGAGCTAGCCATGGAATATAGGGCAGCTCTCTGGTGCCTTCGACCTGTGAATGGGAAGCGAGAATCTGTTCCTGTAAGGTAGATCCCGACCGAGGTAGGCCAAGAATAAAGATGGCTGCGTCATCCTCTATGCCCACCGTTCTGTTTTTTTCTACAAACTCAGCACTAAAGGTTTGGATAATATTATCCACCTGCTGAGTAAATCTATCGGGGCTCCAGTCGACCAGTTTCTTCTTCACCAGATTTCCGCAGGCATAGGACTCAAACGCACGTTGCCAATCTTCTCGATGCTCATACGCCTTGCCCAGCGCATAACTAAAATGCACAGTCTGCTGATCAGACAGATCACCTGCTGCCAGCACTGCGATCATCTTGTCGACCTCATCATCGGTAAATCTGTAGGTTTTAAGATTGGATAATGACCAGGCCGCTTCGCCATGCTTTGGGTCTAACCGCATGCAACGTTGATAGGTCTCGATAGCCTCTTCCTGCTGACCAAAGGTTTTTAGTACTGTCGCCTTTTGTGACAGAGCGGGAACATAGTCGGGGCGCTGCTGTAGCACCAGATCATACTGTTCCAGAGCCTCGGGGAATCGATTATCTTTACTGAAGATACTGCCCAGCAACATGCGCCCTTCAGTTTTATCCGGGTCTATGCTCAGTGCCTGCTGCGCGGCCTCTTCGGCTTCAGCGACCTGATCTTGACGAGACAGCGCCGAGGCCAGCTTTAGCCACCATTTTGGCCGTTCGGGCATATTGCGAATGAGGGATCGGGACAGTTCTTCGGCCCAGCGGGCACGACCGCTTTCAAGGGCTCGCTCGATTAGAAATTCTTTGGCACCCACATTATCTGGGTCCTGCTTAAGCACCTCGCGACACTGGGTTTCGGCAGCGGCAATATCCCCCGCCGTAGCCATTCGATAGGCGGCATATACCTTTTCTTTTAGGGCCGCCCGCTGCGCGTTAATACTATCCAGCGCTTCTGATTGATCGGCTTTGCCTAACTCTTTAAGCAGCTGTGCCAGGAGGTTGCTGGGACCTTTTAATTTTCCATCCAGGGCCAGGGCTCGGCGCAGTGAAGATTCAGACTGCGGATATTTTTTAAGGGCGTATTGCACCTTACCCAGATCAGCCCAGGCATGAGCGAAATCGTCGGCAATGTCTATGGCCGCTGAAAATCCCTGCTCTGCTTCTATCAGATCACCACGACGCTCAAAGACCTGGGCGCGCAGCCGCAAGGTATTAACATCGCGAGGGTTGATAGCCTGCAGTCGTTCGCAGATTTCTTCGCAACGGTCCAGATTGCCTTCGCGCAATGCAGTAAGTGCCTGAAAGAATTCTTGCTGAGGATCCATAATGTTGGCCATCGTGTTTTTTACAGGTGATAAAAAAGCCGACTATAGCAGCTAAAATAATTCGCTACAGTCGGCTCTTTCGATTACTACTTAATAATACTGCTTACCAAATTAGAACTTAAACCCTACATCCAGACCTATACGGCGCGGCTCAGAAAAACCGAAGTAATGAGGTGCGATATTCGCCTCGCCTCCAGCAGTTCCCTTGTAGTGGAATTCATCGTTAATGTTATTAACCCATAGAGTCACAGACCAGTCTTCTGAGCTATCGTAGCCAATACGCAGATTATTGGTAGTAAAGCCATCGGTCATCAACGGGTCGAGATTAAATTCACCGAAGGCAACTCCTTTATCCTGATGGAAGGTTTCCCAGGTGATAGCCAGATCGCCATTTTCCATGGGCACCGTATAGGTGGCTACCATAGCCCCACTAAACTCAACGGTTCCAGGAATTTGCGCGCCCTGACAGTCAGCGGGCTCACAGAATCCTGCCGTAGGCTGGGTTAACTCAGTGTCAGCCCAGGAAAGACCCAGATAGATATCGAGGTTATCACTGGGTAATAGGCGCATATCAAACTCGACGCCGTTGCCCTCAGCATCACCCACATTGGCCACACTGTAGCGTGAACCTATATAGTAACCAGACTGCATGCCATCGAAAGTGTATTGGTAAATACTGGCGTTAAGCTGCATCTGACCATCCAAAAACTGACCTTTTACACCCAACTCAATATTGGTGACTTCCTCTTTATCAAAGCTCTCGGGCGTGCCACCCAGATCTATGGCGTCATCACCATCAAGGTCATCGAGGTCAACATCATCGGGGAACAGGACGAAGAAGGTGTTAAAACCACCTGCCTTGTAACCCGTCGAGTAGTTGATATAGGTAGAGACATCATCGGTTAGCTGGTAGCTCGCCGCTGTACGCAATGAAGTATTGGTCCAGCTATCGCTGCCGCGCATAAAGTCAGAGGAGAAAAACGGGAATGAATAGAAGAAATAGTTGCGATCTTCACCACCGAACTTCTGTCCAAAGTCACGATTATCTTCGGTGTAACGAGCACCTACACTGATATCAAGTTTTTCAGAAACGTGGAAGGTCGCATCGCCATAAACGCCCCAACCATCATATTCCGCATCAATATCAACACTGTCGTTACGTGTGCCTACACCTGGATCTGTATAAGAGGCATCGCCGTAGTTGTAGTAGTAATAAGAGCTACAGTCGGTGACTTCGCCTTCGACATAATCAGGGTCACTGCCATAATCGACACTGTACGCAACCGCCAACGTCTGACACATAACATCTTCGTCATAGGTCTGGTTAAAGCGCGTCTGGATTTCTTCTTTATACATCGAAGCACCCACGAACCAGCTAACCGCGTCGGTCTCTTTGTTTATGCGGAATTCCTGACTGAAGTACTTTTGCTCTTGAATCTGGTTATAGTTAAAGATTTCGCGATCTTCACCATCAAAATCTTCTAAGTAATAATAGTTATGTCCACGGACACCGGTGATAGAGGTCAGGCTGTAGTCATTGCCGAGGTCTACTTCAACATTCAGTGTGGCGCCCCAAACTTCACCTTCATCAATCAGCTTGTCGCTGTCGACATCAGAACTAAACTGGTTAGGCGCTGCATCTGTGCTGTAAAAAGAGATGCCGGTTTCATCAGGGTCAAAGACTTGATAGAGGGTTGGCGGGCCTTCGCGATCTTCGTATTCGAGCATTAATGTGCTGGATACTTTGTCATTTTCAAAAGCCAACGTATAGCGAGCTGCGGTATTTTTAATGGCACCTGCAGTTTTTCCGTCATTGACATTGGTCACCCAGCCGTCTTTTTCTTGGCTGTAAACTGCCAGACGCTGGCTGAAGTTTTCATTGATCGGCATATTCATCACGCCGGTAAATTCCAGGTATCCATCTTCACCGATACCAAGATCAATGGAACCAGACTGCTCATCGGTGGGCTTGGCCGTGGTCACTGAAATTGCGCCGGCAGAGGCGTTACGACCAAACAATGTACCCTGAGGGCCTTTGACCACTTCGACCATTTGCAGATCAAAGAAGCTGGCTAGGGCACCACCGGTGCGACCCAAATAAATACCATCTTGGTAGACGCCCACTGAAGGCTCGGCACCCACACCAAAATCGTTAGTGCTAATACCGCGAATATTGAGTGAATCAAGAAAGGAATCATCGGTGTCGCCAGAAACGCCAGGCGTTAACAGGGCCAAGGCTTTGGCATCAGATATCTGTGCCTTTTCCATAAAATTGCCCGTAAAGGCGGAAACACTCAGCGGAACATCCTGTAATGATTGCTCACGCTTTTGCGTGGTAACTATAATTTCTTCAATCTGTGCTGCGCTGAGTTGTGCTGCGCTAAGTGTCGCTGCAGCCACTGCTGCCGAAAGTAACGTTTTTCGTATTAATTGAGTTGATTTCATAAAGCCCCCGAGAACTTAGTCAAATGGCGTTGTTGCCAATATTTATACTATTAATTATTCCCTACAATAGCTCCCATCGCTTGAGAGTCTAGCCCTTGAAAAGATATATACCAAGCACTGAAAGCTGGTTCTTCCCTATTTTCTTCTTATTTTTTGTCCAAACCTACTAAATAAAGCCACTGATACTTTGTTGCTTTGATACTGCCATTCTGGATGCCACTGCACGCCCAGTGCCCAGGCATCGTTGTGCCCTGCCGCACTGCGGTAACTTGCTGCTTCAATCAGCCCATCATCGGCAACTGCTTCAATGGTCAAGGAATCGGCCAAACGGTCAATACCCTGACTATGGAGCGAATTAACCTGCCAGGTGCTTTCATTGGTTAATCGGTGGATCAGCCCCCCTGGGGTAAATTCCACTGTGTGGGCCGGGTCGTACTGCGCCTCACGATCTTTGCTCTTATCTTCCCTGTGATCATGATAGCCATCAATATCCTGAACCCTGGTGTGCAGGGTTCCACCCAGAGCCACGTTCAACTCTTGAAACCCTCGACACAGCGCCAATATTGGCACCCCCTGTTCAATACAGCAGCGAATTAACTGTAGGGTCAAACTGTCACGCTGGGGGTCTTCTAAGGTGCCTGGCTGATGTTCCTCTCCCGCATAATTCTGTGGTTGGATATTGGACGGACTGCCGGGTAAAAATAGACCATCCAAACGGCTGACAATATCCTCCGCTGAATACAGGGAAGACAGATCCTGGATATCTTTACCATCACCAAAGGCGGGGATTAAAAAGGGCATGGCCTGAGCACCATGGGCCAGAGCATGAATATATTTCTCTCCCACGGTATGGGCTGAGTGCAACCCATATTGGGTTACATCACAGGCAATTCCCACGAGGGGTAATGGCTTATTTATCACCTGTTATTCATCGAGTGCTATTCATCAAGTGCTACTCATCCATTAAAAATTCTACGGGTTTATCGCCAACCCATTTGGGTACCTGTGTCCCCTAGGGTTCTATGTTGAAATAATCGCTCTTTAAAAGCCACTTAAAAATACCCTTTTGGGGTGGTGCTTTTTTATACAGCTTATAGAGCAAATGTTACAGCCGACATTAAACGTAATGTGATTTTTAGGATCTACTATGACTAGAACAACCGAACAGTGGCAAGCGCTAGATACTAAAAGCCACCTACATCCTTTTACTGACTTTAATGGTTATGCCAAAAAGCCCGGCAGAATTATTAATCGAGCTGAACATATCTATATCTATGATACAGATGGCACAGAGTTTCTGGATGCTATGTCGGGACTCTGGTGTTGCAGTCTAGGCTATAGCCAGCCAGAAATCGCCGCCGCGGTTAATGCGCAATTTAAGCAACTGCCCTACTACAATAATTTCTTCCAGTGCAGTAATGCACCGGCAGTAGAGCTGGCCGATCGCTTGGTACAGATGACACCTGAACAGTTTACCCACGTGTTTTTTTACCAACTCCGGCTCTGAAGCAAACGATACTAATATCCGTTTGATTCGCCGCTACTGGGATCTTAAGAACCAACCTAAAAAACGCATTATTCTGGCTCGTACCAATGCCTATCATGGCAGCACCATCGCCGCCGCGAGTCTGGGTGGTTTTAGCTCGGTCCACGACCAGTTCGAAACCCTGCCCTATGTGCAGCATATTGCCGATCCCAACTGGTATAACAGTGGCGGTGACATGACTGCAGAGGAATTTGGTATTGCCGCTGCCCGTGAGTTGGAAAAACGTATTGATGAACTGGGCGAAGAAAATGTCGCGGCCTTTATAGCCGAGCCTATTCAGGGTGCTGGCGGCGTAATTGTGCCCCCCGACAGCTACTGGCCCGAAGTGAGCCGCATTCTTAAGGAGCGGGATATTCTTTTTGTCAGTGATGAAGTGATCTGTGGATTTGCCCGCACTGGCAAACTGTTTGGCTGTGAGACCTATGGTACCGAACCTGATTTAATGACCTTTGCCAAAGCAGTGACCAACGGCTTTCAGCCCCTCGGTGGCGTAATGGTCAGTGACAAAGTGGCCAGCGTTATTACCAGCAGCGGCGGTGAATTTGGTCATGGCTTTACCTATTCTGGTCACCCCATTGCCTGTGCTGCGGCGCTGGCAACCCTAGATATTATGGAGCGCGATAATATGGTTGATCGTGTCGCCAACAATGTTGGGCCCTATCTGCAGAAACGCTGGGCCGAGCTAGGCGACCATCCTATTGTTGGCCATACCCGCGGCGTGGGCATGCTGGGTTCATTAGAGCTGGTGCGTAACAAAGACACTAAAGAACGCCTTGAACCTGAGCAAAACTCCGGTGGAATCTGTCGCGAATTCTGCATTGATAATGGTTTGGTAATGCGCGCCGTGGGCGACTCAATGATTATTTCGCCGCAGCTTATTATGAGCCACGAAGAAATTGATACTATGATCGAGCGGGCCACCAAAGCTCTGGATCAAACCGCACAACATTACGCTGTATAAGCGCATATTTATTAAATAGGATTTAAGTAATGGCGACGGATTGGGGAAAATTTAACTGGCAAGATGCCTTTAATCTTGACGATCAACTTAGTAGTGAAGAGCGCATGGTTCGCGATACTGCGGCAGCCTATGCCGAAGAAAAGCTTGCCCCTAGAGTGCGCGACGCTTTTCGCAATGAACATACCGATCGTGACATTTTTAATGAGATGGGTGAGCTGGGTTTACTCGGGTCAACCATCGACGGTTATGGCTGCTCTGGTGTTGGCTATGTCAGCTACGGGCTGATTGCCCGAGAGGTCGAACGTGTGGATTCCGGTTACCGTTCGATGATGAGCGTGCAATCTAGTTTGGTGATGTATCCCATTTATACCTATGGCACAGACGCCCAGCGAGAAAAATATATTCCTAAACTTTCGACCGGAGAATGGGTTGGCTGCTTTGGATTAACCGAACCCGATGCAGGGTCAGATCCCGGCGGCATGAAAACCCGCGCCAAAACCGTGGACGGTGGCTACCTGATGTCTGGCAGTAAAATGTGGATTAGTAATTCTCCCATTGCCGATGTCTTTGTGGTCTGGGCAAAAACCGACGACGGTATTATTCGTGGCTTTATTTTAGATAAGGGCATGAAAGGCCTGTCGGCACCTAAGATCGAAGGCAAGCTCGCACTGCGTGCCTCTGTCACCGGCGAAATCGTGATGGACGAAGTGTTTGTTCCAGAAGAAAATCTGCTGCCCAATGTGCAGGGCTTAAAAGGTCCCTTTGGCTGTCTTAATGCCGCCCGCTATGGCATCAGCTGGGGTGCCTTAGGCGCTGCAGAAAGCTGCTGGCATGCCGCCCGTCAATACTGCATGGATCGCGTGCAGTTCAATCGACCACTGGCAGCTAATCAACTTATCCAAATGAAGCTGGCCAATATGCAAACGGATATCAGCCTGGGTTTACAGGGCTCACTCCGTGCAGGCAGACTCAAAGAACAGGGCAATCTGGCGCCAGAATTAATCTCTCTATTAAAGCGTAACAACTGCAGCAAGGCCTTAGAGATTGCTCGCATGGCCCGTGATATGCACGGCGGCAATGGCATTTCCGATGAATATCCAGTGATGCGCCATATGCTCAACCTTGAGGTGGTCAACACCTACGAAGGTACCGCCGATATCCATGCTCTTATTCTGGGACGCGCACAAACTGGCATTCCAGCCTTCGGATAAAGCTTATGCCGGGACCACTGGTTGGCTATAAAGTATTAGATATGAGTCGCGTATTGGCTGGCCCCTGGGCTGGCCAGATGCTCGCCGATATGGGCGCAGAAGTGATTAAGATTGAACGCCCAATAGTCGGCGATGATACTCGCCACTGGGGGCCTCCCTACCTCAAAGACAAGGCCGGTAATAACACCGAAGATGCCGCCTATTATTTTTGCGCCAATCGCGGCAAGCAATCGGTAACCGTCGATATTACCCAGCCCCAAGGTCAGCAGATTATTCGGCAACTGGCCGCTCAGGCAGATGTGCTTATCGAAAACTATAAGGTCGGCGGTCTTAAAAAATATGGCCTCGACTATGAGTCTCTGGCAGCCATTAATCCGCGCCTTGTTTACTGTTCCATTACTGGCTTTGGTCAAACCGGCCCCTATGCCGATCGCCCCGGCTATGATTTTTTAATTCAGGGTATGGGCGGCCTTATGAGCGTGACCGGCGAGCCTACAGATGCTAATGGTCACGGCGGCCCAGTAAGAGCCGGTGTTGCTGTTACGGATTTATTTAGCGGCATGTATGCAGCCAATGCTATTCAGGGCGCATTACTCGAACGACACAGCTCCAATTTGGGCCAGCATATTGATATTGGATTGCTGGATGTTCAGGCGGCAGTGCTGGCCAATCAGGCGAGTAACTATTTAGTCGGTGGTGATGTGCCGGGCAGAATCGGTAACTCACACCCCAACATTGTTCCCTATCAAGCCTTTGCCACCGCAGACGGTCATCTTATTTTAGCGGTGGGTAATGACGGTCAGTTTCAGCGTTTCTGTGAGGTTATTCATCAGCCACAGCTTGCCCAAGATAGTCGCTATGAGAGTAATCGGACAAGAGTGGAAAATCGTGAGTCCCTCTGCTCATTGATTAGCGAAATAATGAAGGCGGCAAACACCAAAGATTGGCTGCAACGCTTGGAATCGAGAAACGTACCCTGCGGACCGATTAATACCATTGATCAGGTATTTGCCGATCCACAGATTCTAGCCCGGGGAATGTTGATATCGATGGTGGATACTCGCGGGGGAGAAATTCCGCTGGTGGCCAACCCAATCAATTACAGCCGTTCCACAATTGACTATACCGTGCCACCACCTGAGTTAGGCAGTAGCACGGAGTCAATCCTGGGGGAATACCTTGAATACTCGGCGCTGGACATAGCCGCGTTGCGCAATAAATCTGTTATCTAACTGACCTTAATTGTAGGGCTCTTTGTTTGGCTGAGGGTTCTTTGTTTGGCTGAGGGTTCTTTATTTGGCTGAAGGCCCTCTATTTGGCTGAAGGCCCTCTATTTGGCTGAAGGCTCTTTATTTGGCCGAGGGCTCTTTATCTGGCTTAGGGCTCTCTATTTGGCTGAGAGCTCTCATTCTGGCTGAGGGCTCACACTAACGAATCAACTCGCTTAGTCAACCAGATGCATAGTAGGTGTCGGGAATCCATTAAAGTCACAGGCGCAGGTCGTGCAGTAAGCCCCGAGGTTAGGCATATAAATAATATCTTCTGCCGTAGTGTTAACCGGCAGTCGGTGCTTGCCCAGCACATCAATGGAATCACAGGTCGGTCCAGCCATGGTCCAAACGCCTGCTTCGCCGGTGCGCTGACTCACTAGAGTCGCGGGGAAGTTTTGTGACAGTTCCATCAAACCGCCATAAACGCCGGTATCTAGGTAGACCCAGCGCGCACTGTCACGAGTAGCGATACCCACCACCTGAGAGATCAGGCAGCCTGCAGAGCCCACTAGATAGCGGCCTGGTTCAGCCATCACCTGAATGTTTTCCGGTACAGCATCGAGCTCATGATTAATAACCGCGGCAATATCCTCAATACTAGGTTCCTGACCAGTGAACTGCAGTGGATAACCACCCCCGAGATTTAATAATTCAGGGCTAAAACCATTCTCCGACAGACGGGTAAAGATTTTGTTGGCGGCACGAATACCTTCCACCCAATTATTAATATTGGTGCACTGGGAGCCAACATGAAAGGTGACACCGGAAAGCTGCATATCCAGCTTTTTACAGATTTCAATAAGCGCCGTAACACCCCCTGGGCTAGCGCCAAACTTGCCAGCCAGCGGCCAGCTTGAACCCTCGTTACTCACTTCAATACGCAGATACAGTTTGGCATCCGGTTTGATCGCGGCAATCTTTTCGACTTCTTCTGGGGTATCCACGCAGTACCAGGCTATGCCACTGGCAGCTGCATGTTTAATAGAGACTGGAGACTTGATCGGGTTGGAATAAAAAACCGTCTGCATATTGGCGCCCAGCTCAAGCATGGCATCGATTTCGGCGATCGAGGCAACTTCAAAACAGGTGCCTTCCTGCTGGAAAATACCCAAAATTTCTGGATCAGGATTGGCTTTGACTGCAAAGTGCGGACGCACTCGAGGCATGGCTGCCATAAACCGCTGCACATTATTGCGTAGACGTTGTCGAGACACGACCAGCACAGGCTCATGATAATTTTCGGCGTAGGCGGCACTAAAGGCTATCTGCTCGCGAGCATCTTGCTCGGCCATTAAACGGCCCTCAGCTTGTGCAGATGTCGGTAATTGGGTTATGGCTAGATCAGTCATGGCACACCTATTATTAGTACTGGTTTAATCCGGTTATTCTAAGGCCAAAAACTGTCACTTTGTATTTACAAACCATAATATTTGCGTATTATTACCTATCACTTTGTAATTATTATCGGCACTTTGCTATGAAAAATGAACATCAGCTCCTTAGCCTACTAAAAGCAAACAGCCGTCGTAGCGTATCTGACCTGGCCAATGAAATGGGTTTAAGCCGCGCCACGGTGCAACAGAGCATGGAAAGACTAGAGCGCAAAGGGGTGATTCAGGGTTATACCATCAAGATCAACCCACATTACGAGCAGCAGCGGGTCAGCGCCTATATTATGATTTCGGCGGTACCCAAGAAAACCGCGGATATTGTTCGGCAACTCAACAAGCATTCACAGCTGGATATGCTCTGCACCATTAGTGGCCAATATGACCTGATGGCTCAGGTCACTGAGTCAACCACTGAGGCGTTGGATCTTATTATCGATGACATCGCTACCCTCGACGGGGTGGAAAAGACCCTCAGTCACATAGTGCTGTCGAGAAAGGTAGATAGATAGCCAAGAGGCTGGTAACTTAACGCCTCTAGCATTCACTCAATAATAAAAACTAAAAACCCTATGAGTAAAACAATTAAAAAACCCAGCCTACTTGATGCATTAATTCCCGTGATCGTGCTCGTTGGCATGCTCGGCACTCTGGTTTATGTATTCGGTGACGGCTCCGCAGGCCCCAATCAGGTCGCCCTAATGATGGCTGCCGCTGTGGCCGCCATGATCGGCATCAAAAATGGTTTGAGCTGGAAAGACATAGAACGCAGCATGATCGACACCATTGGTCTGTCGATGCACGCCATACTCATACTACTTATGGTTGGCTCGTTAATTGGTAGCTGGATACTGGCGGGTACGGTACCCACCATGATCTATTACGGCGTTCAGTTGATGTCACCCGACTACTTCTATGTCACCGCCTGTTTGGTCTGTGCACTGATTGGTTTTAGCATTGGCAGTTCCTGGACCGTAGCAGGCACATTAGGCATCGGCTTGATCAGCATTGCCGCCACACTCAATTTATCTCTACCTATCAGTGCCGGCGCCATTATTTCTGGTGCCTATTTTGGCGACAAGCTGTCACCCCTTTCAGATACCACCAACCTCGCAGCAGCCGTCACAAGCACCAATCTCTTTGACCATATTCAGCATATGCTCTGGACCACCATCCCCAGCTTTATTATTGCCCTTATTGTATTTTTTGCACTCGGCTATGGCAGCAGCAACAATGTGGTTGTGGAAGATATCGTTATTCTGCAAAACAACTTAGAACAGTCGTTTTTAATTAGCCCATTGATGCTCGGGCCGCTGGTTCTTTTGCTGGTGATGGCCGTAAAAAAATTGCCCGCCCTATCAACCTTAATTTGCGGCACCGTGGCCGGCTGTTTGTTCGCCGTTGTCTTTCAATGGGATGTGGTCATTGCCCTGGCAGCTGACCCAGAATTGATCGCTGTCGCCGCTATTTTTAAGGGTCTCTTTCAAGCCATGTTCCTCGGCTATGAATCAGTGACCGGTAATGTGGATCTAGATAAACTACTTTCAAAAGGTGGCATGGACAGCATGCTCACCACAGTAGGACTGATTATTAATGCGATGGCCTTTGGTGGCGCAATGTCTCGGACTGGACTGTTAGAACGCTTAGTTGAAGCTGCTCTTAGCCGCGTGAAGTCTGCCGGGGGTTTAATTACAGCCACTGTGGGCACCTGTATTGGCACCAATGTTCTGGCAGCCGACCAATATCTGTCCATCGCCATTCCCGGGCAGATGTTTGTAAAATCCTATGAAGAGTACAATTTAAGTCCACTTAATCTATCGCGAACATTGGAAGATTCCGGCACATTAACCGGCGCCCTAATACCCTGGAATACTTGCGGTGCCTATATGTCCGCTACCCTTGGGGTCAGCACCATGATGTATGCGCCCTTCGTCTTCTTTAATTTGCTCTGTCCAGTGATTGCCATTATTTATGGTTTTTGGCACATTGCCTTGCCAGCCCGAGAGACTGAACAGGACGCTGTAATTACAGACTAATGAGAAAAACACTGACAGGGATGCTACTCACAGTCTTAATGCTATCTGCAAACGCAGCATGGGCAGCGCCACAATTTGATGGCACATTGGCCCTAGAGCATATTGTTACTCAGGTGTCCTTTGGCCCGCGGGAGCCGAATAACCCGAGAGCTAAACAAAAAACTGTCTCGTATATTAAACAGACTTTAGAGCCCCTCGCCGATCGTATTATCACACAACAATTCAGCCGCAAAGGGTTGCCTGGCACCAATATCTGGGCCAGTTTTAACCCTGTATCCGAGGGCAATGCTGAGCGCATAATGTTGGGCGCCCATTGGGACACTCGCCCTCAGGCAGAAAAGGATCGCAACCCCGCACTGCGCAACCAGCCTATTGCTGGTGCCAACGACGGCGCTTCAGGTGTCGCCGTGCTACTCGAGCTGGCCCGAGTCTTCGCCGCCAATCCACCGCCGGTAACCATTGATCTGGTGTTCTTTGATTTAGAGGATATGGGTAACATAAACGATCTGCCCTACTCCATCGGCGCCAGTGAATTTATTGCCGCCAACCCGTTTTACCGCCCCAATGCCGGCATCATTATAGATATGGTCTGCGCTAAAAATCTGTCAATTCCCCGAGAACAGTACTCTCAATCATTGGCGGGGGAACTCATGGATACTGTCTGGGAGATTGCCAAACAACAGAACAGCCAAGTGTTTAAAGATCGTGCTGGCATCCGTATTATGGATGATCATGTGCCTTTTTTAAGTGCGGGCATTAAAGTGATCGACCTAATCCATTACCCTTTTCCAGATCATTGGCACAGCAGTGCTGATACAGTTGATAAATGCAGTAGCGACAGCTTGCAACAGGTCGGCGATGTGGTGCAGCAATTTGTCGCCACCTATAAACCCTAAGAGGTGTTTGAACATGAGAAAAACAATCCTAACAGTAGCCCTGAGTACTGCCTTTTTGGCCTCGCTCTCTACCCCTGTTAACGCTAATGATTTGGCCGCGTCGATTAAAGCTGATTACCAGAATCGCCTAGGTGCCATGTTCCGAGATTTCCATATTAACCCCGAACTTAGCACCGCAGAATTTAGAACCGCCGAGAAACTTGCCAAAGCACTGCGCAGCAGCGGCTTTAAGGTTACCGAGGGCGTGGGTGGCACCGGCGTTGTGGCGCTGCTGGAAAATGGCCCCGGTCCCTTAGTAATGATGCGTGGCGATATCGATGGCCTGCCTCTCAAGGAAAAATCTGGCCTTGAATATGCCTCCAATGCCATGCAAAAAGACCCTATTACCGGCAATCGCGTTTCTGTGATGCATGCCTGTGGTCACGACGTGCATATCACCAGCCTTATCGGCACTGCCAAACAGATGGCCGAGCGCCTTGATCAGTGGTCCGGTACATTAATGTTGATAGGCCAGCCCGCTGAAGAGCGTCTAATGGGCGCCAGAATAATGATGGAAGACAATCTCTGGGAGCGTTTTGGCACCCCAGACTACGCCCTGGCCTTCCATGTCTCTGCCGGACTGCCCGCAGGACTGGTGAATGTGCAGGAAGGCGCGCCCTTTGCCGGCGCTGACACCGTCGACATTATTGTCCATGGCGTCGGTGCCCATGGTGCCTCCCCCCATGCAGGTAAAGACCCAGTGTTATTGGGCAGTCAAATAGTAGTGGCACTGCAGACCTTAGTGGCCCGTGAACTGCCCCCAAGACAGGCCGGTGTGGTCACCGTAGGTTCATTCCATGCGGGTACCAAACATAATATTATTTCCGACCGCGCCCATCTGCAACTGACTGTGCGCAACACCAACCTTAAAACTCGCGACACCCTATTAGACGGTATTGAGCGCATAGCGCTAAATCTTGGCCGCGCTGCTGGTCTGCCAGAAGATAAGCTGCCCGAGGTTATTGTCTCCCCAGAGACTACCCCGCCCACAATCAATAATGACGAGCTGGTGCGCCGCCTTAAAAAGGTGTGGCAAAGGGAGCTGGGTGAGAACAATGTGGTATCCATACCCTCTCAGGGAATGGGTGCAGAAGACTTCCCCTATTTCACCACCGATCCCGCCATTGCCAGCGTTTATTTTTCTGTGGGTGGTACTAGCTTGCTGGATCTGGCGGCTGCCAAGGCCGGCGGCCCAGCAATTCCCTCACATCACAGCCCGCTATTTAAGATCGAACCCCAGCCCGCCGTGATCAGCGGTGTCCATGCGACAGTCACCGCCCTATTCGATTTAATGCCGGTAAATTAGAAGCAATGCTAAGAATAAGTGAAGTAAAACTACCCCTAGATCATACCGATGCTGATCTGTCCCGGGCTATCCTCGAAACACTCAGCATCGGTGCCGAAGATTTACTGCGCTTTAGCATCTTTAAGCGCAGTTATGATGCCCGTAAAAAAAGCCAAATCCTGCTGATTTATCAGCTCGATGTGACATTGACAGAGACAGCCGAAAAAGCCGTTACTGCCGCCAGCCCGAATCTGCCAAGAGCCGGCACCATAGTAGGCACTAGAGTCGGGGCCAGCCCAGACACCAGCTATAAATTTGCTGCCCAGGTGCCAGACAGCTTCCCCGATGCCAATCAGCAGCGTCCCATTATTATCGGCTTTGGTCCCTGTGGGATCTTGGCGGCACTGATACTGGCTCAGATGGGACTTAAACCCATAGTGGTTGAGCGCGGCCAAGAGGTGCGCCAACGTACTCAGGACACCTGGGGGTTTTGGCGCAAACGCAAGCTTAATGCCGAATCTAATGTGCAGTTTGGCGAAGGCGGTGCCGGTACATTCTCAGACGGAAAGTTGTGGAGCCAGGTTAAGGACCGCCGTCATCTGGGCCGCAAAGTATTAAATGAATTTGTGATTGCCGGTGCACCGGAAGAAATCCTGACCGACAGTCGGCCCCATATTGGTACCTTTAAGCTGGTTAGCATGGTGGAAAATATGCGTGCTGAGATTATTCGTCTCGGCGGTGAAATTCGTTTTGACCAGAGAGTTGAATCAGTTCTGCGCGATGATGAGAGTGAGAATAAGACTGAGGATAAGAGTGTCAGCAAAGGCCAGATTACCGGCATAACCCTCAGCAATGGCGATACCTTACACAGCCGCCATATTATTCTCGCCATAGGCCACAGTGCCCGAGATAGCTTTCAAATGCTGCTCGATCATGGGGTCTACATAGAACCCAAGCCCTTCTCTATTGGCTATAGAATTGAGCACCCCCAGTCCACTATCGACAAAGCGCGCTTTGGGGCACAGGCCGGACATCCGGTTTTGGGTGCCGCAGAATACAAGCTCGTACATCATTGTAAAAGTGGCCGCAGCGTCTACAGTTTTTGCATGTGCCCTGGTGGCACAGTGGTAGCGGCAACCTCCGAAGAAGGCCGAGTAGTCACCAACGGTATGTCGCAGTATTCCCGCAATGAACGCAATGCGAATGCCGCTATTGTGGTGGGTATCGACCCAGAGCAAGACTTCCCAGAACACCCATTGGCCGGTATCGATTTACAGCGTGAGCTAGAATCACTGGCCTACAAGCTAGGGGGCGAAAACTACAATGCCCCAGCCCAGTTGGTGGGTGATTTCTTAAAAGACAGACCGTCCACAGCACTGGGGTCGGTAACACCCTCCTACAAACCGGGCATCACATTGGGCGACCTATCCAAAGCATTGCCAGAGTTTGCCGTGGCGGCAATCCGCGAAGCTATTCCAGAGTTTGATCGGCAGATAAAGGGCTATGCCATGGCGGATGCCATTTTAACCGGTGTTGAGACACGCACATCAGCGCCAATTTGCATCAAGCGCGACAGAGACTATGAGAGTGTTAATACGCGAGGGTTGTATCCCGCCGGCGAAGGCGCTGGCTATGCAGGCGGTATTCTGTCTGCGGCCATCGACGGCATAAAAGTCGCCGAGGCCCTAGCCTTAGATATTCTTAAAGTACCGCGCGCAGAGAGTTAAGACAAAAATCGACGTTCTTTTGATTGCTGGCGTGGCCCATTAAACCAATGCGCCATACCTTGCCCGCCAGAGCGCCAAGGCCAGCACCAATTTCCAGATCAAACTCATTGAGCAGACGACTGCGAACCAGTGCATCGTCGACGCCCTCAGGAATATAGACCGTATTAAGCTGCGGCAGACGATCCTGTTCTGGCACTAAAAATCCAATACCCATCTCTTCTAGACCGGCCCGCAATGCCAAATGATTGTGCTGATGACGCGCCCAGGAATTTTCCAAGCCTTCATCCTGAACAATTACCAGTGACTCATGTAATCCATAGAGGCAGTTCACCGGTGCAGTATGATGATAGGCGCGCTTGCCCTCACCACCCCAGTAGCCCATGACCAGATTTAAATCGAGAAACCAGCTCTGCACCCTGGTGCTGCGCTGTTGAATTTTTTCTGCCGCGCGGGCGTTAAAGCTCACCGGCGATAGTCCTGGAGGTGCCGACAAGCATTTTTGTGAGCCAGAATAAATGGCGTCAATCTCCCATTCATCAACCAATAAGGGTGAACCCGTCAGACTGGTCACTGCATCAACGATGGCTAAACAATCATATTTATGGGCCAGGGCAACGAGGGTCTTGGCATCTGACTGAGCGCCGGTAGAGGTCTCTGCATGAACAAAGGCAACTAGGACTGCATCGGGATTTTCTAGCAACGCAGCCTCAAGCTTTTGGGGGTCAACAACGGTTCCCCAGTCATCATGAACCATCACCGCAATACCACCACAGCGTTCAACATTCTCCTTCATCCGGCCACCAAAAACGCCATTTTGACACACAATAACCTTGTCACCCGGCTCTACTAAGTTGGCAAAGCAGCATTCCATACCCGCAGAACCCGGCGCAGAAACTGCAAATGTCAGTTCATTTTTCGTTTGAAAAGCATACTGCAGAAGTGTTTTAACCTCATCCATCATGCCAATGAACGTCGGGTCCATGTGCCCCACCGTTGGTCGAGCCATAGCCTGAAGTACGCGCTCACTTACGTCAGAAGGTCCGGGACCCATGAGTGTGCGGCGCGGTGGATTAAATGAGGTAATGGTCATAATGAAGTCTCTTAGATTACTTGTTATTAATGGTTCGAGTCAGCCACAACACCGCTGGCCTTGAGTTGCTCAATTTGAGCCTCACCCAACCCTAAACTTTGCAGCACTTCATCAGTATGAGAGCCAATTTCTGGCCCCGGCCATTCTGTACCGCCTGGAGTACCCTGTAACTTCGGCATCATGGCGGGAATTTTAAGTGGCTCACCATTAATTTCAACCTGCTCAAATAATTCTCGGTATTTGAAATGGCTATCTTCCATCATGTCCGCAGCATTGTAGACAGGGCCACAGGGCACGCGATTATCTTCAAGAATAAGCATCGCTTCAGAGAGAGGCAGGCTCGCACACCAGCTAGCCAGCACCTGATCAAGCTCGGCCTCATGGATAACTCGATCAGAATTGGTGGCATATTTAACATCTGTGGCCATATCAGCTCTGCCCACGGCAGTCATCAGGCGGGCAAAGATGGAATCACCGTTGCCGCCAATCACCAAGAATTTACCATCCCCACATTTGTAGGTGTTAGTAGGTACGATACCGGTTACCGTGGTTCCCGAGGGTTGGCGAATAACACCAGCGCCATCATATTCGGGAATAACAGCTTCCAGCAGATTAAACATGGATTCGTAGAGCGCCACATCAACCACCTGTCCGCCCTCTTTATTCTCTTTTATCGCTTCATCACGCGAACGCAGAGCCATCAGTATGCCAATCACCGCATGAAGTCCCGACACCGTGTCGCCAATACTTAAATTGGGTCGCACCGGTGCTTCCCCGGGGTAGCCATTCACATACCGGAAACCACTGATGGCCTCGCAGGCAGAGGCAAAGCCAGCCTTCTTAGAATAGGGTCCGGTTTGGCCATAGCCAGAAATACGTGCATAAATAAGATTGGGGTTATCGGCTCTGAGGCTCTCAGGGTCTAGCCCCCATTCCTCAAGCACGCCAGGTCGGAAATTTTCCACGACTATATCAGCGCTCTTGAGCAGCTGCTTAACCAGGTCCCGCCCCTCTGGGGTCTTAAGATTCAGTGAGATACACTTCTTATTGCGTCCAAGGCTACGCCACCAAAGCGAGGTGCCATCTTTAACCTCACGCCAGTTACGAATCGGGTCGCCACCTGGCGGCTCTATTTTAATCACCTCTGCACCGAAGTATCCAAGCATGCATCCAGCAAAAGGACCGGCCAAAAGTTGACCCAGTTCGATAACTCTCAAGCCGTCTAGTGGTTTGCTCATTAGTATCCCGATTTATTGTTGAAAAGGCCCGAGATTCTAGCACCTGAAGGTGTAAACTAAGATAAATACCGATGTAATTCTGAAAAATTCGAAGTAAAACATCATTTTTTGCAGTCAAATCTGTAGTGTTTGTTCATAAAAGCAAAATAAATGCGTCTCAAACGACTCGCCACGGAACCGGCTACAAACTGACTACTCTAATTTTTAGAGTTAATCTAGGAGCTGGTTATGCCCATCAAGCAAAATCTACCACAATCACCCTCAATCTGGAGGGGCAGAGTATTTAGAATTTCTGTATTGCTTTTGGCAATAACAGCAACGCAACTTTCTTACGCACAATCCATCGCCGAACAACAGCCTATTTCCGACCCTGTAGTCGATTATATGAACGCTATCGACAATGTCGAAGCCGAGTACAGTGCCTATTCAACAGAGCTTTCAGATCTGTATTTAGGCCTTGGAAAGTCACTTTATTCCAGAGAAGAGTACGAAAATGCCCGCAAAGCCTTTCAAAGAGGCATGCAAATTGAACGTGTTAACTACGGCCTCAATAGCTTATCTCAGGCCCCCTACCTGGTATCCATTGCCGATACCGAAAGCTACCTAGGTAACTGGGATGAATCACAAAAAGCCCTGGAAAACCTGTACACCATTAATACCAAAGCCTATGGCTCAAGCGATCTGCGCATGTTGCCGGTACTGGATCAGTTGCTGGACTGGTATATGGACAGCTACAAAGAGCGCACGCCTAAGGGCGGTTATTCCAATCTGGTGATATCCGAACGCATTGCTGCGCGGATGTACGACATTATTAATACCGATATGCCCCTGGATGATCCTGAGGCGCCAGATCGCTATCGGCGTCTGGGGTATCTGCAATATTTTATCGCCAACCATATTAAGCAGCATGGAGAGCCCTCAGAATCGGGCCTGAGCATCTCGATGGCAGGTTCCTCTGGCCGTCCCAGCGATGCAACCACCTCCCATATGCACTTCCGTCGCGGCAAGCTTGCGCTGGAGAAAGTTATTGAGTCCCTCGTCGAACAGCCCGATAGCACGGCAACAGATCATGCACTGGCGGTTGCCGAGCTGGGTGACTGGTATCTGGTATTCGGACAAAAGTCCTCTGCGACCCAAGCCTATCAGCTGGCATCCGATGTTTTAGACACCACAGAAGATCCCGAGCAGGCTCGAGCAGCGCTATTTGATGCGCCGAGAATGATAGAGTTTAGTATGAGTAAAGGCTCTCAGAGTATTCAGATTGATGAAACTCAGCTTGAACTGTCCATGATGATATCCACCTACGGCGTGCCCAAGGACATTGAAGTGGCTAATCCACCAGAAAGCTTTACCGACAAAGAGCTGGACGATCTGCGCAAAGATGTGCGCAAAAAACGCTTTAGGCCAAAGCTTGTTAATGGGCTGGCTGCAGATGCCCCCCACAGCATGACCTACAACCAGCCAACACCTAAGGGCTAGCTATTTTAGATCGACTAAAATGTATCGACTAAAATGTACCGGCTAAAATGTACCGACTAAAATGTATCGAACGAAATGCAACGAATAAAATGTAACGATTAACATGGACAGATTAAAATGGACCGACTAAAAAGCCACTCCAGCCAATCTTTAGCGCTTAGCCTGATACCTGCATTAGTTGCAGTGTTTTTACTCAGCGCCTGCCAAATGCCCTCGCCAACGAGCTCTTCAGGACAGTCTGGACAGTCCGGGCCATTAGGCCCATCCGGCGGAAGCATGCCTTCGCCCCCAAGCGGTGGTTCTTCATCACCCGGCGGCAGCCCCTCACCTCCAAGCAGTCCTCCATCGGGCGGTGAGCAAGGCACCAGCAGCGAGCAGGGGAATTCCGGCAGCGAACAAGAGGGTGAAGATGGGAGCACTGGCAGTGGCCAAGAAGGTGAGGGGCAGGACGGTGCCAGCGGCCAACAAAGCGCCGGCGGTGAACAGGGCGAAAGTGTCGAGGGCCTAGATGCACAACTTGACGCATCTTTAGAAGGATTTGATGACAGTATGGGAGGTAGTTCATCAAAGGGACCTGACGAAATCGATATTCTTAGTCCCAGTGGTTCTACCGGTATTGCTGCCGATAGTGACAAACCTCTCTTTGAAGAGGCCGACAGCGGCATCCCCGGCGAGAGCAATGCCGACATCGAACAGGCCGCTCAACAGGGTCCGGAGGGCTCAGAGGACGAGGCTGGTTCACAGGGAGCACCGGGTACCGAGGGCGAAGGCGGCGGTGGTTCTGGACAGCAGCAAGCAGATGCCGAGGTGATACCCATCCCCGAGGATATAGATGATGGTCAGGGTGATGATATTGTTCTTCGTCAGATACGCGATGCGGCCATGAAAGAAAAAGACCCCGTGCTCCGCGAGAGACTCTGGGATGAATATAGACGAATCAAAAATCAATAGACGGTGCTGGATAATAACTATTATGGAAAATAAACAGACCAATCAAGTAACGGGTAGTGCTTTGTTAGCAGCTTTGCTGCTGGCATCCACGCTTTTTATGGCCGTTGTCACAGCGCCCTCAGCCTTTGCAGCCACCGACAAGGTTACCTCCTCAACGGCCCTCGTATTAAAAACCCCAACAGCGCCTATTCCAGAAGCTGCGCTCTTAGACGTCGGTATTCCAACCCTTAATGATGGTCTCTACCTCACGGACGAAGACGACACCGTATTTCCAGAGGTACGTTTTGCCGAGGCTATTTACTTCTCCAACCAGCTAGCCAAAGTAATGGAAAAGAGCGGAGCCTGGGGTGCCATTCGAGTCACCCCCAGCGAAGATGTGGTAATGGATATCTATATCACCGGCACCATATTGCAGTCTGATGGCGAAACCATGGACCTAAAAATAACGGTTAAAGACACCAGCGGTAAAACCTGGTTCAGCAAAAAATACAAACAGACCACCGGCAAATATGCCTATGATCGCCGCTTAAAAAGCTTGGGTGATCCGTTCCAAAATTTATTTGTGCGCATCGCCAATGATGTACTTAAATACAGAGAAAAACTCAGCGACGAACGTGCAATCGCCTTGCGCACCATCTCAGAGCTACGCTTTGCAAAATCTTTTTCACCTGAAGCGTTCGATGAATATATTACCGAAAAGCGCAATGGCACCCTATCCATTAGCCGTCTTCCCGCTGAAAATGACAGCATCCTGAAGCGCGTGCGCAAAATTCGCGATCGGGACTACCTCTATGTCGATACCATGCAGGATTACTACGACGGTTTCTCGCAGCAGATGCACCTCGCCTATCAGGATTTCAGACGCGCCTCCTACGATTCAGTGGTCAAGGCCCGTCAACTCGACAAACAGGGTAATCGCAGAATTATTGCCGGTATCGGCTCCATTCTGGCAGGTATCTATGGGCGCTCCCAAGCCAATACTCGAATCGCCAGCGATGCCAGCACCGCCACCGCCGCCGTGGGTGGTTTTATCCTTAAATCAGGCCTTGAGAAAAAACAGCAGGCAGCCGCCTACAATGAATCAGTGGCCGAGATGGGTTCCTCATTAGAAGCTGAGATTGCGCCCCAGGTAATCG
>CALSNK010000029.1 GCA_943787675.1 uncultured Pseudomonadales bacterium | reverse complement strand
ACTAAACTACCCGCTAAACTATCTCCGATAACATCACCTACAATTAACAGGGTAACCGACAAGTAAAAAGGACTTTGGCAATGAAAAAGACGATCTTAGGGATAATTTCGATAGCAGCTGTGGCATTGAGCCTGCCGCTGGCAGCAGAGCAGATAACCTTGCCCATTGGTGAACAAACTCGCGTTTCTGGACTAACTCTGCCAGATCGCAGCATGACCAAAGACGTCGTACGAGAAGCCTTTGGCGACCCCCGTGAGATTAAAGACCCCGTGGGAACACCACCGATTACAGCCTGGGAATACGAAGGTTTTGTGGTGTATTTTGAACAGCAATGGGTGCTTCACGCCGTGGTTAGGCACCCAGATAACCAAACCGCAGAATAAATCCTTTAGCTGCTAAAGAGCCGTCAGCAAATAAAGAGCCGTCAGCAAATAAAGAGCCGTCAGCAAATAAAGAGCCCTCAGCCGATAAAGAGCCCTCAGCAAATAAAGAGCCCTCAGCGATAAAGAGCCCTCAGCAAATAAAGAGCCCTCAGCCGATAAAGAGCCCTCAGCAAATAAAGAGCCCTCAGCCGATAGAAAGCCTTTAGGCCTGCTTGCCCTCAAAGGATCGACGATCGCGGCTCACCCGATTCAGGCCATTCATCGATGCAATACGATAAGCCTCGGCCATAGTCGGATAGTTAAAGGTGGTGCGCAGGAAATACTTAATACTGTTGGCCTCACCCTTCTGACTCATAATGGCCTGGCCAATATGAATAATCTCTGCGGCCTCTGCACCAAAGCAATGAATACCTAAAATCTGCAAGGTATCCTGATGGAATAGAATTTTCAGCATCCCCACTTCTTCACCAGAGATATGCGCTCGGGCCGTATCTTTAAAGTAGGCTCGGCCAATTTCGTAAGGCACTTTTTGCTCCGTCAACTCTGATTCATTCTTACCCACAAAGCTAATCTCTGGAATCGTCCAGATACCTGTCGCCACATCTTCGACTCGATACTGATCTTCCATGCCACACATATGTGAGGCTGCAAAACGACCCTGATCGTAGGCTGCGCCGGCCAACGAAGGCCAGCCAATCACATCGCCGGCAGCGTAAATATGCGGCACTGACGTCTGATAATCTTTATTGACCTTAAGCTGGCCACGCTCATCTGCTTCAAGACCTGCATGTTCCAAGCCCAGACCACGGGTATTACCCGACCGGCCATTACACCAAAGTAATGCTTCGCCATGGATACGTTTGCCAGACTTAAGCTCTAAGGTGATGCCATTTTCGTTACTCACCACTCGTTCGTATTCTTCATTGTGACGCACGGTGACATTGAGGTCGCGCAGATGGTAGCTCAGGGCATCAGAGATCTCGTCATCGAGAAAATTCATCAGCCATTCTCTGGTATTAACCAAATCTACTCTGGTATCCAAGCCTGAAAATATTGAGGCGTATTCACAGCCAATAACACCGGCACCATAAATAATAATATTACGCGGCGTACTATCCAGTTTTAAAATACTGTCGCTGTCGAAAATAGCCGGGTCAGTGAAATCAATATCGGCGGGACGGTATGGGCTTGAGCCCGTCGCTAACAAGAAGTTTTTAGAGGTAATTTTTATGACTTTGCCATCTTTGCTCGTCACCGAAATATCATGGGGTCCAGTAAAGGTGGCACGACCAATATGCATCTGTACTCGGTTGCGAGCGTAGCCTTTGGTACGACCCTGAACCTGTTTGGTAATCACATCGTCTGCGGCTTTCATTACCTCAGGAAAAGAGAACCAGCGGGGCTCGCCCACAGCACGGAACATGGGCATGGTGTTGTACTGCATCATGCGACGCACAGATTGTCGTAATGCTTTTGAGGGAATGGTACCCAGATGGGTACAGCTGCCGCCCGCCATAGCACGTTCATCAACAATCGCCACGCGCCAGCCCTGCTTGACCGCATTCATGGCGGCGCCTTCACCAGCAGGACCACTGCCAATTACTACTAGGTCATAGGACAGATCGCTCATGATTATTGATCTCCTTTATGAGTATCGGCAGCTGTAGTTTCGACGGCATTGTAACCAAGCGAGCTACTGTCTAATTGAGAGCTGCTGTTTGATTCCGTCTGTTCGTCGCATTTATTCGGATCACCGCCACAGATGTCGCAGTTATAATTTGCCTCACCCAGGGCGGCACCAACGCCACCACAGGAACCGGCAATAGGCTTACCGCCCATCAAGACGCCAACGGCCATTGCCGCTATCAGCAAACAGAACATCAGTATGCTCAGCAGTATCTCAGTCATTTTTAAATCTCTTCTCTTGTAATGTCTGTCATTACGTCTGTCGGGCTTAAATAGGGTTCAAACGCTAAGCTATTGATCGCTTTAAATTCAGCGCCCTCTTTCACCAACATGTACACCGGAATATCCAGCTGGTTAGCCAGAGCCATACCCTCTTCATCGCCCAGTACCATAAAGGCTGTGGCCCAGGCATCTGCATCGGCACATTGTTCAGCTAACACGGTTACTGAGGCTAGGCTGTGAGTAATAGGTCGACCTGTGCGTGGATCGATAGTGTGGGAGTAACGCACGCCCTGCTGTTCAAAATAGTTGCGGTAATCGCCCGAAGTGGCCACGGCCATATCTTCAACCGCAATAATACGCTCCACCTGAGGCATAAGACTGGGCAGCTCTATGGCAATTCGCCAGGGCATGCCTTCAGGATTAGAGCCGCTAAGACGCATCTCGCCGCCCACCTCAACCAGATAATCTGGCAGGGCCAGCATCTCCAATAAGTCGGCGACCAGATCCACTGCATAGCCTTTTGCCACGGCTGAAAGATCCAACCGTACCGGCTTGGTTTTAGATAATTTATTGTCGCTGCCACTGTTACGCAGAGTCAGGTATTGATAACCAACATTAGCTTTGGCTGCATCGATTTGCGCCTGCTCTGGCACCACGTCTGCTGTCGCTACTGGACCAAAGCCCCATAGATCGACCAAGGGTCCTACGGTAGGGTCAAAGGCACCATCGCTGTCTTGCCAAACCCTGTTACTCACAGCCAGAACCTGAGCAAAGTCCGCGGAAATACTCTGGCTGGCACCAACGGCTAGGTCATTAAACTGACTCAGCTCTGACTCTGCCTTGTAGGTCGACATAGACTGGTCAACTATATCCAACACTGCATCAATTCTGGCCGCCAAATCAGCTGGCGCGGGTTGATCCGCCACAACCGTTACATGGTAAGTGGTACCCATCTTGGTACCAGAAATCTTGATAATTTCAGGACCCGAATCACAGCCCACCAGCAATAAAACAGTGGCGATACAAACAAAAAACGAGGCTTTGTTAAGAAGCCCCGTTATCGTTTTACTCTGCACTAGCTTACCCACCAAAGTCATCGAGGAAAATATTCTCCTGCTCAACACCTAGGTCGACGAGCAACTTAACCACCGCAGCATTCATCATTGGTGGCCCACACATATAGAACTCGCAGTCCTCTGGTGCTTCATGATTTTTGAGATACTCTTCGAAGAGAACATTGTGAATAAAGCCGGTAAGGCCATCCCAGTTATCTTCTGGCTGGGGATCTGACAGAGCCAGATGCCAGTCGAAGTTATCATTCTCCGCGGCCAACATGTCATATTCATCGTCGTAGAAACATTCGCGCAATGAACGGGCGCCGTACCAAAAGCTAATCTTGCGATCAGATTTAACACGCTTGAGCTGATCAAAAATGTGCGAGCGCATTGGCGCCATACCAGCACCACCACCCACAAATACCATCTCTGCATCGGTGTCTTTGGCAAAGAACTCACCAAAGGGACCGTAAACCGAAATCTTGTCGCCTGGCTTCAGACTAAACACATAGGAAGACATCTGCCCCGGCACAATGCCAGTCGAGCCTGGAGGCGGTGTGGCAATACGAATATTAAACTTAACCACGCCCTTTTCGTCGGGATAGTTGGCCATGGAGTAAGCACGAATCACTGTTTCATCAACAATCGACTCATGCTTAAAGAAATCAAAGCGCTCCCAGTCACCGCGGTACTCTGGATCAATATCGAAGTCAGCGTACTTAATATGGTGAGGCGGACATTCCAACTGCACATAACCACCCGCGCGGAAATCAACATCGACTCCCTCGGGCAACGTGAGTGTCAGCTCTTTAATAAAGGTCGCCACATTGGGGTTTGACTCAACCGTACATTCCCAACGCTTAACCCCAAATACTTCTTCAGGAACCTCTACTTTCATGTCCTGCTTAACCGGAGTCTGGCAAGACAGTCTCCAACCTTCCGCAGCTTCGCGACGGTTAAAGTGGCCTTCTTCGGTGGGCAGCATAGAGCCACCACCTTCGGTGATGACACATTTACACTGGGCACAGCTTCCGCCGCCACCACAGGCAGAGGGCAGAAATAGGCCCGCATTGGATAGCGTCTGCAGCAGTTTGTCGCCCGCAGGTACAGTGATGGTTTTCTCGCCGTTAATCAGAATATTAACGTCGCCAGAAGAGACCAACTTACTGCGCGCAGCCAAGATAAAAGCGACCAGCGCCAGTATCACGGTAGTAAACATACCTACGCCAAGAATAATTTCAGTATTCATACTTTGTTACTTCTCCGTTATTACAGGGTAGTAATTATTTTTCTATTTTTAGATCTCAACCGTTAGGTATTTTTTATTAAATATCTATGCCACCAAAGGACATAAACCCGAGGGAAATAAGACCCACGGTAATAAATACGATACCCAGGCCCTGTAGGCCTTCTGGAATATCACTATATTTTAATTTTTCTCGAATGCCAGCCAGAACTACAATCGCCAGAGCCCAAGAGGTACCGGAACCAAATCCGTAGACCACAGACTCCGTAAAATTAAAGCCGCGCTCCGCCATCAGTAGAGAGCCGCCGAGAATCGCGCAGTTGACGGTAATCAGTGGCAAAAACACGCCAAGAGCGTTGTATAGCGCAGGCATATACTTATCCAGCACCATCTCCAATATCTGTACCATGGCAGCAATAACGCCAATAAAACACAGATACATTAGAAAACTCAGGTTAACATCAGGCAGACCGGCCCAAGCCAATGCACCATCAGCCAACAGATAGTTCAACAGCAAGTTGTTAACCGGCACAGTAATACTCTGTACAACAATAACCGCAACACCCAGACCAAAAGCAGCATTAATCTTTTTCGACAGTGCAATAAAGGTACACATACCTAGGAACATGCTCAGGGCAATATTATCGATAAAGATCGAGCGGACTAAAATACTCAGATAATGTTCCATTAGGCCACCTCGCTCGGACGACTATTAGCAGTAATTTTAAAGTCAGGCCGTTCCACCTGCCTCTTATCGCGGATACGAATCACCCAGATCAACAGACCGATCAGGAAGAATGCGCTGGGTGCCATTAGCATCATGCCGTTGGCGACATACCAGCCACCATCGGTAGTCAGGCTTAGAATTTCATAGCCCCATAGCTTACCGGCGCCAAATAACTCGCGGAAAAATGCGACCACCATAAGTATCATGCTGTAACCCAGACCATTGCCTATGCCATCATAAAAACTCGCCATCGGCGGATTTTTCATGGCAAAGGCTTCAGCGCGACCCATCACAATACAGTTAGTGATAATCAGGCCAACAAATACTGAGAGCTGCTTACTAATATCGTAAGCCACAGCCTTAAGAACCTGATCCACCACAATTACCAGTGATGCAATAATAGTCATCTGCACAATAATACGGATGCTGTTGGGGATATGGTTGCGAATAATCGAAACAAATAAGTTCGAGAATGCGGCCACGGTGGTCAGTGCCAAGCACATCACAAACGCAACCTTCATGCTAGAGGTAACCGCCAGCGCCGAACAGATTCCCAGAATCTGTAATGCGACGGGGTTATTGGCGATAATCGGCTCCAATAAGGTGTCTTTAATTTTTGACATGATTTACGCCTCCCCTGTTTTCAAAGAATTGATCAGTGGTCTAAAACCCTGATCACCCAGCCAGTAGCGCACAAGATTATCAACGCCTCTGGTGGTCAATGTGGCGCCGGCCAGTCCATCGATCTGTGACTCAGATCCAGCGCGGCTCATATCAGCCTTGCCTTTAAGTACAGTAATAGCCAACTCGCCTTGATTGTAAGCTTGCTTGCCAATCCAGCTGGATTTCCATTTGGGGTTGTCCACTTCGCCACCCAGACCCGGCGTCTCGGTATGCTCGTAAAAACCAATACCTGCAACGGTCTCAAGGTCAGATTCCAGGGCGATAAAACCATACAGAGTGGACCACAGGCCATAACCTTTGATCGGCAGGATAATCTTCTCAATACCCTGCTCACCTTCAACCATATACACCGTGGCGTAATTGACGCGGCGCTTAATCTTGGCAGGATCCTGCTTGGGATCAAGAGCCATAGATAAAGCCGGATCTTTCGACGCCTTGCGCTGGTCATAGGTGGCTGCGTCAATGGCATCCGTGAAACGGCCAGTGGAAAGATCAACAACACGAGCTGTGATCTGTTCAAACTGAGTCTCAATAGAAACGCCCTCTTGCAGCAGTCCTGCAGAGGCCAGAATATTGGTTTTCAAATCAATCAGCTTGTTGATTTCCTGCGTCGGTCGCAAGATGACCGCGGCGCTGGATACCACTACAGCGCAAACAATACACAGTGCCAGTGCTACGCCGAATGTTTTAGAAATACTGTCATTACCCACGAGCCAGTCTCCTTTTAATATTGCCCTGAACCACCCAGTGGTCGAACAGTGGTGCAAATAGATTGGCAAACAGAATCGCCAGCATCATGCCCTCTGGGAATGCAGGGTTAACCACACGAATCAGAATAACCATCACGCCGATCAAGATGCCGTACCAGAATTTACCCGTATTAGTCATGGCCGCAGACACAGGGTCAGTGGCCATAAAGATCGCACCAAAGGCGAAACCACCGATTACCCAGTGCCAGTAAAACGGCATAGCAAACATGGGGTTGGTTGAATCAATGGCATTGAACAACATGGCCAGAGCAGCAGAGCCAATCAGCACGCCAGAGATAATGCGCCAAGACGCAATACGCATCACCAGTAGCATTACTGCACCGAGCAAAATAGCCAGAGTGGACGTCTCACCAATAGAGCCCTGAATAGTACCAATAAAGGCCTGAGTCCAGGTTACGCTCTGTTGTAGAGCAGCCATACCATCTGTAGCGGCAACGGACAGCATAGTCGCGCCCGTATAACCATCAACCGCAGACCAGACTGCATCACCAGACATATAGGCGGGATAGGCAAAGTACAGAAATGCTCGACCGGTCAATGCTGGGTTAAGGAAGTTTTTGCCGGTACCGCCAAAGACTTCTTTGCCAATCACAATACCAAAGCTAATACCCACAGCGACCATCCAAAGAGGAAGATCTGGCGGACAGCAAAGCGCAAAAAGGATAGAGGTAACAAAGAAACCTTCGTTAACTTCATGGCCGCGCACAGCGGCAAACAGCACTTCCCACACGGCACCAACAATAAAGGTAGTCATATAGATAGGCAAAAAGTACGCTGCACCATGAACTCATATTGTCCCAAATGCTTGTGGCGTCGTAGCCTGCTAGCAGACCAATAAATACCCCGCGCAGTCCCTCTTGGGAGACCATGCCCATATCAGCCATAATGGTATTGGCCTGAAAACCAATATTCCACATACCGAAAAACATCGTTGGGAACGTTGCCAACCAAACGGTGATCATGACCCGCTTAAGATCAATACCATCGCGAACATGAGAGCTGTTCTTAGTTATATCTGCAGGCTTGTAAAGCGCGGTGTCCACAGCTTCGAAAAGTGCGTACCAGCTCTCCCACTTACCGCCTTTGTGAAAGTTTGGTTCTAATTTATCGAGAAGATTACGCATCATGGGCTTAACCCTCCTTTTCAATTTTAGTGAGGTTGTCACGAAGAATCGGGCCGTACTCGTACTTGCCCACACAGACATAGGTATAGAGACCCACATCCTCTTCGTCCAATTCCAAACAACCCAGCTTCTGAGCCATTTCGGTGTCGCCAACAATTAGTGAGCGAAGTAGCTGTACTGGCAGTAAATCCAGCGCAGTCACATCTTCATAACCGCCCACTGGCACCATGGCGCGTTCGCTACCATTAGTGCTAGAAGTCATATTGAACAACTTCTTAGTCAGGGAAGAGATAAAGATAGGTATTGCAGAATGCTTGTCGAAGCCAGCGCGCAAATAGTGCAGGAACTGACGTTCACGCCCTTCTTGAATCACTGAAACCTGTGCATGGTAACGGCCTAAAAAGGCGTAAGCCCCAGCAGCCTTACGACCTGCCAGAACCGAACCAGAGATCACACGATTTTCATCGTTAGCCAGCTCGCCAATAACTAGCTGGTTTAAGTTGGCACCCAAACGGGTCTTCAACAAACGGGGCTGATTAACCTGAGGGCCAGCCAGCGCAACAACACGACTGGTATCAATGGCGCCAGTGGTGAATAGCGCACCAAAAGCAATAACGTCCTGATAGCCGATAGTCCAAACTGTTTTATTGGCGCTAACCGGATCGAGATGATGAATATGCGTGCCCGCTAGGCCCGCAGGATGGGGTCCGCTAAAGGCAACTTCGCGAACGCCATCTACTTCGTTGCCGGCAACGCCAGACTGAGGCGCAACACAGAGATTAACCGGGCCCTCTGTCAAACGAGTCAACACCTTGAGACCGTTGACAAAATCTTCGCTGCGCTGAGCAATAATTATCGCGGGATCAGCTGCCAGAGGATTAGTATCCATGGCAGTAACAAAAATTGACGAGGGAACTGTATCAATCGCGGGAACCTGGGAGTAAGGACGGGTGCGCAACGCAACCCACTGCCCAGAGCTAACCAGATTCTCAACCACGGCAGCACGCTCTAATGAACCGAGTTTATCCGCCTTGTGAGAGGCAAATTTTTCCGCCTTGGTACCATCAATGTCAATTACCAGAGATTGAAAAACACGGCGCTCACCGCGGTTGATAGCAACCACAGTGCCAGCTGCTGGGGCTGTAAATTGCACCCCCGCGTTTTTCTTATCGGTAAATAATACCTGACCCAGTTTAACGCGATCACCTTCGCGCACAGCCATAGTGGGTTTCATACCCGGGTAATCAGACCCGATTATTGCCACCTGGCATATTGCTGGGCCATCGTGAATAACCTGCTCTGGCGCACCAGAAATCGGCAGGTCTAATCCGCGACGAACTTTAATCATAGAAATACCACTACTCAAATTTAAATTACGGTCGTTGGGCCAATAGACCCCTCTGAACCAGATGCAAAGTTCAGAAAATTCGTTGTTTTTAAGCTGCAATTTCGCCGATCGGACACAATCAGGACCAAGCGAGTTAGATTTGCGCGGGATTATAAAGGTCTAGGGCTTTTGATTCCAGTCTGTAATGCCTTATAAAACCTAATCTGAGTGATTTTCTTTGATCAATGACATGATTGCTTCGAACAGAATTGCGCCCTGATGAAAACCGCCGATAAGAGGGGCAAAAGAAAGCCCCAAAATGGGGATTTTGCATTAACAAACACCCCTGCATTGACAAGTCATGCAGGACATAGTTGAAATAAACCTGTCCGCAAAAGCCTCCACTAATGGCATTTGATCCTCCTCAGCACGTTAGCAAGCGCGGCAAAAACTCACTGCAATACCGAAGACAGCATAATAGGGCGTAGTGGGAGAGTTCTCCCGCTCATCCCCATCAAGGACAAAGCTGTCACATTTTTATAAATAATACTGTTCTACTCAGCAATGATTCGTCTCAATGGTTAGTCAACAGCGGCTAATCCATTGTAGTTCCTGGGTTTTGTAACTGAAATGTTTCTTTCGATCGCCCAATCATACATTTGCATTACCTTGGTTGAAAACAGGGCTTCGAGTAGCTCGGGAGTTATTTGGCCCATTTTCCCAGAGCAGTTCTGCCTGTGTAACTCAATCGTCCTAGGGCTAACAGTGAGGTTTGCCGCAATTTGTTTACTGGAATAGCCTTGATAAACAAGATTTAAAATCTCAAGTTCGCGGTAAGTTAGGACGGACTGCACGGGAAACCAGAATTGTTCTGGCAAACGAAGATCTGGTAACCCGAGGGAAATAACTAAATTACTGAACTTCTCAAAACTGTCAAAATGATACGGATTCAAGTGAGAAACCAGAAAATTAGTCGCCCCACCAGAGCTCTCAGCGGGTGCATAAACAGTACCCCCATCATCAAACACTAAATGAATAACACTCGGCAGCTCTACTGTTGCTCGCGAATCATCATTAAGCTCTTTACGTCTAATTGAATCCAAGTTGGGCCTGAGGCTCATAACGGCGATACCATCCAAAAGAGAGTAGGCAATGACTGGAAACTTTTGAAGGAGCTCGCGAGGAACATTTAAAAGTTTAACAATTATTACATTACCAATAGACATGAGTACTCACCTTCAATTGACGCTGGGCACTTCTAATCATCATAAGTGATAAATGATGCTCGAAGACTGACCTCTCCCCTCTCTCTCGGTTTCCCATTTCTGTGTCCCATTGAAGCCCCGCCTACGAGAAGACAGTGTATTTGCAAATCGAAGTTCAACCTATAGGTAATTATGCATATTTGCATAAATAGGGAGATATACTTTATCTGTTTTCCATAAATACGAGCCATAAATAGAGGTATATCTGCGTATTAGATTGATGTACAGCCAACGGTATAGTGTTCTGCGTCCATGGATTATTGGATGAAAAGTTACTTTCTACCGTGAAACATCAATTAAAAAACAGGGCCGTGCAAGGCTTTAGGAGAAACAAATGAATTTTAAAAGAAATATCTTAGGTCTCGCAGTGATCGCCGCTGTTGCTAGTTATAGTCTGCCCGCGATTTCAGCTGACCTTAATGCACCCGACGCGCTGGATGGTGTGCAGGCAGAAGCCCCGGTAATTACCACAGCGGGTTTCACTGGCGAAGCAACCTACAATAATATGGCCACCGCTCTAACTAATGTAAGCAACGCTATAGCTCCGGCTGCGGATGCGGCTTCTGCTTTTGCAGGCAACGCCACTGACATTGCAGCTGCTCAAGCGGCTATCGTTGCAGCTAACGCATTGACTGCAGGCCAGCTTATTGGTGGCCAGACTTCAGCAGAGATTATTACAGCTCAAAATAGCTCGCTGACTACCTTGAATGCTGCCACTGCTGGTCTACAAGCGACTGTCACTTCTACAGCTGCTACTAAAGCGGCAGCTGATGCTGCCCTGGTAGCGCTGCAGGCGGGTACCATTTCTGCTGACATTTCAGTGGGTCTGCAAAATACCACTTTAGCGTCTACTCAAACCGGTCTAAATGGCGCTGTAACTGACACAACTGGTGACACTTTAGGTCAAGCCGTTTTTGATGCCACTGACGCATTGGGTGTCGCTACTGTGGGTTCCGAAACTGGATTATATTTAGCTAAAGCAAATGCTGATACCGCTGTTACTGACGCGCAAGCATTGCTCACTGGCGCAATTACATCTTCAACTGTTAAAGCAGAATTGACTGTAGCTGCAGTGACCGGTGTACAAGGGTCCACTACTTTCACTGCTACTGCTACCGATGTGTTGGATATTAGAGATGGCGATACTCAGCTGCTTTTCACCGTTGGCACCACTGCTGATGTTAACGATCAAACTGCTTTGATCGATGCGATTAATGCTGAGACTGGATTTAGCTTCACCGCTTCAGCTGGGACCGGAGACGAAATTGTTCTCACTTATGACGATGCAGCTAGTGCCATTGAAAACATCGCTTCATGGGACAGTGATAAAGCTGCATCTCGAACAGCTGTTATCTCTGGTAACGTTGGTGTTACAGCTGAAACAGTGGCCGACGGTACAGCATATGTTGCTGGATCTACTACCACTTATGGTGTTGACCTTGCAAATAAGCAGGTCCTTGCCGCCCAGGCTGCGACCGACATTAGCGTTGGTGCTGCTGCAATAACAACGGCTCAGTCTGCCTTTGATACTGGCGTAGCCCTAGCCGCTAGCTACACCACCGTTGGCGAAGCCAGCCTTAACGCAGCAGCCGCTAAAATGGCAGTTATTGACTCAGTTCTTCTTGAAGAACTTGCTGTCGAGCAAGCTGCACAGGCGGTACTTGAAGTAACTGCTGTAGCAGCTGAGACAATCACTACTGCTGATGTTGCTGATGTTACGACTACTGGAGCTACGTTGACTGCTGCTACAGCCACTAAGACTGCAGCCCAAGCAACTTATGATGCTGCGGTAGCGACTTATATTGCAGACCCCACAACAGCTAACTCTACCGCTATGAGCGCTGCTCAAACTGCACTATCAACAGCTACCATTGCTGAAGCTACGGCTCAGACTGCAGCTACTGCGGCTACTGATGTCTTATACGGCTCTGGTTTGACTGCAGCTACTGCTTTAGCAAGCCAAACGGGTACTCTTGCAGCATCTTCAACTGCTCGTGCAGCTGTAGTTACTCAGCAAGGCATTGTTGCATCAACCGTTGCTTCTCAGGTCCTTCAGACTCAAATTGCAAGCGACGCAGCTAACCCAGCAGCAGCTTTGCAGGCTAGCCTAGTATTAGGTACCGATACAGGTGGTGGCGTGGTTGCTGCGGTAAATAGCAACTACCAGCTAACTAAGACTAACGCCGGTAACATTGCAACGAACACTGCAGGCATTGCAACTAACACCGGTAACATTGCAACGAACACTACAGGCATTGCGACTAACGCCGGTAACATTGCAACGAATACCGGTAACATTGCAACGAACACCAGCAACATCAGTACTAACACCGCTGGCATCGCCAGTAACAGTACCGCTATTACTGGCTTAAGCGCTTCACTGTCTGCGAACACGGCTGAAATGCAGCGTGTTGAGATGCAGATGAATCAGAATGTTGACATGCTGAAGTCTGGCATTGCATCTGCTCTAGCAATTGCTGGTATGCCGACCGCTCCTGGCGAAGGCATGGGCTTCTCAATTGGTACTGGTTACTACGATGGTGAATCAGCCGTTGCTATGGGCCTGACCTTTGTTGAGGGCAATCGTGCATTCAAACTGTCGTTTGGCCACGCTGGCGGCGATACAAGCGCCTCTGCTGGTGCAGCATTTAAGTTCTAAGCATACAGAAGCAATTAAAAAACCCCTGCTAACGCCCCCTGTTATGCAGGGGTTTTTTTTAACTACGAATCTCAGGAGGTCCTATGCTAACTCTTATTGTTAACAGTATTTTTCTAGGTTTTATCCTTATCCTTTTTTACGGCGCAGCACTGATTGTGATGGATAAGGAGAAGGCACACACCAAACGTCAAGCACTAAAGGCGCAGGCAGATAAATACCTGCTGTCCCAAAATAAGAACAAGAACAAAGAATGACAGATAAAATGACGCTGCTGTCATAGTTTCATCAAAGTCTGGAGCAGCAAAAGTAGAGGGTGCTAAAAGCGCAGCAAGTAGCAGTAAGTCGCGATATGTATTTCATGGTCAGCAGCCTAGTACATTGATACTAAAACTATTCCACGGTAGTGAAGATTATGAAGCTTTGGTTAGTCTCCGCAGATGGGTTATAGGATGGTGCAGAGTTCTTAAGATTGGCGTCTAAAGTATCTGGGTGGGAACAGTAACAAGGACTCAGCAGGCTCCCCCGCCCCCTGTGGAATAGCCCCCTTCTTATGCTTCTACGACAACGCAAAAGTCGTTCACAAATCTGTCCACAAAATACCCTTTAGCAGCACCAGAGTCAGGCTACAGGCCATGTTTAGTATGCCGAAAAACCTAAAAAAGCCCCAAAATGGGGCTTTTAGAAGGTGCTTCGGGTCAGGTCTAAGTCGATCTAAAGAACAGCCTAATTGAAAAACCCAGAGTGCTTTAAACCTCTTGCGGATAGCTAGGCCAAACAACCCCAGCAAACTTCTCCAAACACCGAACTACCTGGCAGCTATAGCCAAACTCATTGTCATACCAGCAATACAGCACACAGCTTTTGCCATCGACAATAGTGGCCTGAGAATCAAGCACACAGGCCTGACGGGAGCCAACAAAGTCAGTCGACACCGCTTCAGTAGACACCGTATAACCAATTTGCTGCTGTAAGGGGCTATGCAGAGCCTGCTGACGCAAGAACTCATTAATCTCTTCCACCGAGGTCTCGCGGCCCAGCTGCAAGTTAAGTATCGCCATAGACACGTTAGGAGTAGGTACGCGAATCGCATTACCTGTAAGCTTGCCCTTCAACTCAGGAATCGCTTTGGCCACGGCCTTAGCCGCGCCCGTGGAGGTCAACACCATATTAAGTGCCGCACTGCGACCACGACGATCACCTTTGTGATAGTTATCAATCAAGTTCTGGTCATTGGTATAAGCGTGCACAGTTTCAACATGGCCACTATCCACGCCATACTCATCAAGCAGGCACTTGAGTACAGGCACAATGGCATTGGTGGTGCAGGAGGCCGCAGAAATAATTTTACGCTCTGGGGTAATCTCGTTGTGATTAACACCGTACACAATGTTGGGAATATCATCGCCCGCTGGCGCGGTTAACAAAACCTTAGACGCACCGGGACGCAGATGGCCACCGAGACCCGCATTGTCTTTCCACACACCGGTGTTATCAACAATCAGTGCGTTGTTGATACCGTACTCGGTGTAATCAATTTCTTCGGGAGCGTTGGCGTAAATCACCTTGATCGGGTTTCCGTTAACCACCAGCGTATTCTCTTCGTGCAGCACACGGATAGTGCCTTTAAAGGATCCATGGACAGAATCGCGACGCAACAGCGCAGCACGCTTTTCTAGGTCGTTTTCAATCTTGCCCTTGCGAATAACAATCGCGCGCAGTCGCAGCACATCACCGCCACCGGCCTTATCAATCAAAATTCGCGCAACTAAACGGCCAATACGGCCAAAGCCATAGAGCACGACATCCTGAGGCTGCGGCAATGGTTTGGTACGAGAACCAATAATACCCGCTAGTTCATCATTGAGAAATTCGTCGATAGAACGACCGTTGCCCTGCCCCTGATACTTAACTACCATTTTACCAATATCCAGATGGGCAGGTCCCAGCTGTAATTTGGCGATGGCATCCAACATCGGCGCCGAATCAAATTCAGAAAGCTCGTTTTGCTCAACCTGGCGGACACGGCGATGGGCCTTCATCAAGTCAGTGACTGACTTGTTGACCATGCTGTTGCCGTACATGTAGGTATTGACGTTATGCTCACGATAGAGCCGGCCAATCAGAGGGATCATGCCCTCGGCTAATGCTTCACGTTGTTTCCAATCCTTGAAAAAATCATCTGGTAGGGGGCGTTGCTGTTGGTCCATGTAACAATCCTTTTAGAGTTACTGATTTAGCGCACTATTATGGGGCAGTCGTCGAGCCCAAACAACTAAACATTGGGCGTAAAAAGCCTAAAGTTAAAGATAGAGAATATTCCTATAATCAATAGCCTGAGATCAGTAGAATAGCCACCTTAAAATTTTGTCAGCGATAGGTATTTACGCACCAATGAGCATTTTCAACCAACTGCCAGCATCTGTATCTGGTGACAAGAAAACCTGGGGCGAGCTGCGGGGGGCCGGCCGAGCGCTGGCTGTTGCAGAAGCTGCCCTCAGGTACGAGGGCCTGACCCTCCTGATCACCGAAACTGCTCGGGAAGCTGCCGCTCAGAGCCGCGCATTAGAATTCTTCACCGCGGGCCACAACCTACCAATATTTACCTTTCCCGACTGGGAAACCCTGCCCTACGATATTTTTTCGCCCCACCAAGACATTGTCTCCGCGCGCCTTCAGACATTAGCCAGTTTGCCGAACAGCAAACATGCGGTATTAATCGTGCCCATGCCGACGCTGATGCATCGCATTGCACCCATAGATTTTGTTGCCTCACGCACCTTTAGCTATAAGGTCGGTGAAGACCTAGATAGAGTTCAGCTTCAGGATCAACTTAGCCTGGCGGGTTATCTCCGTGTAGAGACCGTCTTTGAACATGGTGAGTTTGCCTTTCGCGGTTCACTGATTGATATCTTTCCCATGGGTGCTAAAAACCCATTCCGTATCGATCTGCTCGACGATGAAATTGAAACCCTGCGCCTGTTCGACGCAGAATCCCAGCGCACCCTCGAAGCGGTTGATCAGGTTCAGTTGTTGCCTGCACGGGAATTTCCGATTGATAAAGAAGCCACCAATCAATTCCTCAATAATTGGCACGACCATTTCGACCATGATCCCTCTAAGTGCCCGGTGTATCGCGATGTTAAAGCCGGCATTGCGCCACAGGGAATCGAATACTACCTAACCCTGTTTTATGCCGAGACCGCCACGTTATTTGACTACCTTCCCGCCGAGGTCCAGCTCTTTACTCACAGCGCCATCGAAGGGGCCGCGCAACATTTCTGGCAGGATATCGCCAGCCGCTACGAAGAGTATGGCGTGGATCCCGAGCGCCCTCTTTTGCCGCCGACCGAAGTCTTTGTGCCCTTCGACCAAATATTCCACCAGCTCAAAAAACTGCCCCGCACAGTGCTCACCGGCGATTTTCTGGATGAGTCTGCGGGATACAGCAACCACGGCATCCATGGGGTGCCGGACATTGCTGTCAATGCCAAACTGACCAATCCACTGTCTCAGCTGGATGAATTTTTATCCTCAGGGACCTCCATCTCTGGAGATTGCCGGGTATTGTTTTGCGCTGAATCAGCCGGTCGCAGAGAAGTGCTTACCGACCTCCTCAAGACCATCCATATTTTTCCCGAGGAAGTCGATAACTGGCAGCAGTTTAACGACTCCAGCCACGTGCACTGCATTACCACCTACCCCATTGATCAGGGACTCTATGTTCCGAGTCAGAATATCTGCCTGATCACCGAAGGCGAGCTGTTTGGTCAGCAAGTTATGCAGCGCCGCCGTCGCTCCAAGGCCTCAGAATCCCCGGACTACATCTTTAAGAATCTGGCCGAACTCAAAGTAGGCGCACCGGTTGTGCATATAGAGCATGGCGTTGGCCGCTATCAGGGCCTCGTCTTGCTGGATGTGGATAAATCCAAACAAGAATTTTTAATGCTCACCTATGCCGACGATGCCAAGCTCTATGTGCCCGTGTCGTCTCTGCATCTAATTAGTCGTTTTGGCGGCGGCGATCAGGTCGCTGCGCCACTCAATAGACTGGGCACCGACAAGTGGGATAAGGCCAAAGAAAAAGCCGCCAAGCAGGTCCGTGACACTGCCGTTGAGTTGCTGGATATTTATTCACGCCGAGCCGCCCGCAAAGGTTTTGCCTGCGACGACAATGAAGAAGACTACCGTAAATTTAGTAGCGACTTTGCCTTCGAAGAAACCGCCGATCAGCAGGAGGCTATCGACGCCGTTCGTCGCGATCTATTAAGCACTCAGCCTATGGATCGTCTGGTCTGTGGCGACGTTGGCTTCGGCAAAACAGAGGTCGCCATGCGCGCCGCCTTTACGGTTGTCTCCAGTGGTAAACAGGTGGTTATTCTGGTGCCCACCACATTGCTGGCTCACCAGCATCTACAAAACTTCCGCGATCGCTTCGCCAACTGGGCGGTGCGAGTAGAAGAGCTCTCGCGCTTTAGAACCAACAAAGAGCAGGAAGATGTTATTGCCGCCACCGAAGCCGGCAAAGTGGATATCCTTATCAGCACCCACAAGTTACTCCACGCCAAAATCGACTTTAGCGGACTTGGATTAATGATTATTGACGAAGAGCATCGCTTTGGTGTGCGTCAAAAAGAGAAAATTAAGTCTCTGCGCAGTGAAGTAGACATACTTACCATGACCGCGACGCCGATTCCTCGCACCTTAAATATGTCGATGCACAGCATTCGCGATCTCTCTATTATTGCCACACCCCCGGCCAAGCGTCTGTCGGTAAAAACCTTTGTCCGCGAGCAGGAATCTCGAGTGACTCGCGAAGCCATACTGCGTGAAATACTCCGTGGCGGGCAGGTGTATTACCTACACAACGATGTCAAAAGTATCCAGCGTGTAGCCGACGAACTGGCCGAACTGGTGCCAGAGGCCCGCATTAATATAGCCCATGGCCAGATGCGCGAGCGCGGCCTAGAACAGGTCATGTCAGATTTCTACCACCAGCGTTTTAACGTGCTGGTGTGTACCACCATTATTGAAACCGGCATTGATATCCCAAGCGCCAATACTATTCTTATCGACCGCGCCGATAAATTTGGCCTGGCTCAGCTGCATCAGCTCCGGGGCCGCGTGGGTCGCTCCCACCATCAGGCCTATGCCTATTTAATGCTGCCCCAAGATAAGAAAATTACCGCCGACGCCACCAAGCGCTTGGAAGCCATTGCCGCTGCCGACCATCTTGGTTCGGGCTTTACCCTGGCCACCAATGATCTCGAAATTCGCGGTGCTGGAGAGTTGCTCGGTGAGGAGCAGAGCGGCCATATTCAAGCCATTGGCTTTACTCTGTATCTGGAAATGCTCGACCGGGCAGTGAACGCGATTCGCAAAGGCGGCAAACCTAATCTCGACGCGGCGCTGAACACCGGTATCGATGTAAACCTGCATCTCCCAGCCCTCATTCCCGATGATTACCTGCCCGATGTCAATATGCGCCTAACTCTCTACAAGCGCCTATCTAACTGCGAAACCAAGCAGCATCTTCATGAACTACAGGTAGAAATGATCGACCGCTTTGGTCTGCTACCAGAGCCCGTGAAAACCCTGTTCCAGCTGGCAGAACTCCGTCAGCTCGGCGAACAGATCGGCCTGAAAAAGATCGAAGCTGGCCCCAATGGCGGACGACTACAGTTCTCCTCCAATACCATTGTTGAACCCATTAACATTGTAAAAATGGTACAAAACGACCCCAAGACATTCCGCTTGCAAAACAATGACCAACTGAGTTTCACTATGGCCATGGAAACCGCCGAACAACGCTTTGGTTTGGTGAATGAAATTTTACAGAAATTGCTGACAGAGGCTTAACAGGGATGGCGACTTACAGGTACCAGAGAGAAGGCAACCACGAAGCAACCCTAGGGTTCTGCAGCCTGATAGCATCTATGGCGATATCCATTTTGACCGCTGTTTTGATAGCTGTTTTGATAGCTGTTTTGATAGCTATAGCTCCGGCGATTAATGCCTATGCCGAGGAGCCTTCCCAAGAAATAGAAGCCCCGAATAACTGGTATCAGGTTGAAGTCATACTCTTTACTCAGAATGGCAACACCGGTGGTGAAGCCCCCCCCCAAGACTACGATCTTAGCTTTCCTGAGAACTGGCTCGAACTAATCGATCCCAATATGCCCTTAGAACAAGATGGCTTTCCCCTCGCTCAGGGTTCACTACTTTATGAATCCGCCCCCGGCAATTCATTGCGCACAATCCCCATGGCGGTCGTGGCCGACCCCCTAGCCGACAATGGTCCGAGCACAGGACAAACAACAGATACCGAAGAACAATATAGCCCTCAGTATCAGGCGCCCTTTGTGCTTCTAGATAAAGAATTTCGCGACCTCAATGACAGCGCAGCAGCACTAGATCGCCGCCAATACAATGTGGTCTTTCATGAAGCCTGGCGCTTTGCTGCCGATGAAAGTGGCACTGACCCCTGGGTGTTAATTAAAGCGGGACAGAGCCTTAAAGGACGCTTTCAGGTCGAGGGTTCACTGCGTTTTTATAAGTCTCGCTTCTTACATTTTCAATCGGATCTATGGCTGCTGCAATTTGCCAATACCAACGCAGATGAGCCTAGTCGACAGATTGAACTGCCTGGGTTTCCCGCTGCTCCCGAGGTGCTTACAGTAACTGAGACGATTGCGGATGAGCCTGCCCTGGAAGAGTATTTCTTAGACTCCACCGCCGCTCAAGACACTGAGGCTCAGGCGGCCCTAGTAGAAGACAGTGAGCCTGCCATCGTCGACCAGAGCCTGCCACCAAAATACCCCATTGAAACCGTTTGGGTGCTAAAAAAGTCTCGGCGTGTCGAAGAGCAGACCATCTATTACATCGATCACCCAGAGATGGGTATTATGCTCACAATCAAACCCTTTACCCCAGATCTACTCAATCCACCTGAGCAAGCGGCAGAGCCACCCGAGGAAGGTTTCGCCGAGGATATTATTCCTTTATCTCAAGGCTCCTTACCCCAAGGCTCCTTATCTCAAGGCTAATTCACCGCTTTAGTCAGCGCTATGCTGCACAAAAATTAGCTCGTCCGTTGCAAACCCTAGCGCCGAGGACCGCGCAATAAACCGCGCCATCACCTCATCACTGACCTCTGGCGTTCGGGCCAATAGCCAGAGGTAATTGGTATTGTTACCCGCCACAAACGCGTATTGGTAGTTATCGGTATCTAGTTCAAAAACAATATAAGACCCAAAAAACGGGCCGAAGAAAGATACCTTCAAATATCCTAGATCAGTGCCTTCAACAAAGTAAGCCCTGCCCTCTGCTTCACTGCGTTCCTCAGAGCCTTCAGCGCCGTTAGAGCCCTCAGCGCCATGAAAGCCCTCAACCGGTGTCACAACACCTGAGTTCATCACTCGCACGCCACCATCCTCACGCATCGAGTATTCAGCGGTGACCCCATTCAGACCGCGCTCAAACGAATGATCGAGACGAGCAACCTCATACCACTTGCCCAGATACCGATCCAGATCAAAATCTTTAACCGGCGTCACCCCCTCAGGGGCACCAAGACAGCCCAGCAGGCCAAAGCACATTAGAACAAATAGAGAAATACGCACAACATAAAACCTTTAGCAGAAGAATACGGCGGTCATTATAGAGTAAAACCCCTATTGATTACGCCACAGGCCCGACAGAAGATACTGCACATCGCCACTTAGAGCGGGCTCATCATCCAATACCGCCTTCCAGCAAGAATCCATCAACCCGACCGCCGTGCCAACAAAGAAAAGATGAATATTCAATAGATCGATCAGGCTATTAAAGCAGAGAAACATAAGAGGAATACAGAGCAGTACGCCCCCTAGAAATAGCATATTGCTAAACACCTGACGATCGAGCTTGGTCTCGATAACATTGAGACTGCGCCTAAGAAAATGATCCTGCCTCACTCCCAACACACGAACACTGGTTGCTGCAGAACGCGCCAGATAGAGCAGCAGGCAAATCACCCCCAGCACCAGCAATACTGCCATGCCGACCTCAGCCACCATAAAATCAACATGTTGCTGCACCCGCATTGGTGCAGTAAAGGGATAGGACAGCCAGTCCGAGCTTAGATACCAATAGCCATTAAAGTAGCCCACCGACAGCATGCGCACAGCATTGCTGTAAATACCGGTAATGCTAATAGCCAACAGTAGGCAGAGGTACAGAACCATAGAGCTAAGAACGACCTCATCAATCAGCCACCAGCCTACCAGTGCGGTGATCACCAACATCGGTAAGCCAATACAAAATAGAACATCTGTAGTTTGGTATAGATGGCTATAAACAGCCTGTAATAGCCTACCCAATCGGTTGCACCCCCGCCCCACTAGCGCCATAGGCCTGCTGAGCTTGGTTAGCCTGAGCCAAACGCGTCTAAGGGGGTTTTTGCGCCAATAAAAGGTTTGATAGATGGAGACGGTGAGTCCAAGAAGTACGACCCAGATCTGGCTGTTTTTGGACGTGGCAAACAGGCCAAACAGAGTGCCCAGCAAATAATCGAAACTAGCTGATGCCAGTAAAGCCCACCCAAGAAGCATTAATAATAATAGTACCATCCGCCCAATAGTTGCTACCACGCCCGCACCCAATCACCTGATGTAAAGCTTGGAGTACAGAGCGTTGATGTAAAAAAAACTCGCGGGAAAAAAATCGTCAATTCCATGACCTGACTTCCTTATCCAATTGCCATAAATAGCACCCCTACCGGGTACTGGCACCGTCTCTCCCTGATAACATCCATGTTACTAAAAGGGCCGTTCTACTTCGAAGTTTAGCTTCAACTCCCGTTATTCAGGTTAATGTAGTCCCTGTTTGGGCATAATTCCAATCTATTCTTGGATACTGTGCGCTACGGACAATTCCATCAAGAGAGGTATCAGGTGCTCTGACCCATTAACTCCCCCCTGGCAATATGCAATGTTGATGTGGGAAAGGCTATCTCAGCACTATTGGCCTCGACAATACCGGCGATTCTGAGCAACACGTCCTGCTTGATCTTATGGAAATCAATCCAGTTTGTGGTTTTGGTGAAGGTATACACAAAGAAATCTACCGAGCTTGCCGAGAATGCATCAAAATTTACGATCATGGTTTGTGTTGTATCAATTTCTGGATGCTCCATCAGCATCGCGGTTACCTGCTCGACAATGGCGTCCATACTATTTATATCTTCGTAGCGAATGCCCACCGTTTCATAGATCCGGCGGTTACTCATTCGCGAGGGATTCTCAACGGAAATATTGGCAAATACAGCATTTGGAATATACAACGGGCGCTTATCAAAGGTTCTAATTCTGGTTAACCGCCAGCCAATATCCTCGACCACACCCTCAATTTCTTTATCCGGTGAACGTATCCACTCACCCACTGAGAAGGGGCGATCCAGGTAGATCATCAGGCCACCAAAAAAATTAGCCAACAAATCTTTTGCCGCAAAACCCACCGCAATACCGCCGATACCACCAAATGCGAGCAAGCCTGAAATACTGTAGCCAAACAGCTGCATCGCGATTAGCACACCGGTAATAATCACCGAGGCGCGCAGCAATTTTCCCACGGCGCGGACGGTCGTGGCATCTAGAGGCTTGGCAATGTAATCCGGATGGATCAGGTTGCGCTCAGCACGTTTAATGAAGTTCGTCAGAAAGAGCGTACCGAGAAATATCAGAGCCAGGCGGTTAATCGGATCGATTAATGCCTGCAATGGCGAGTCCATTTTTTGCGCAGCAATACTCGCCGCAAAATTGATACCCAAAATCCAAATCAACCAGATAGCCGGTCGACGACAGGCCTCGATAAGGGCATCGTCCCAGACAGTTTTAGTCTTAGCTGCCTGCACTTCCAACTTATCGATCATGCGATTGAGCACAAACCCGAGGCTAAGAGCAATCAGCACAATCAGGAATAATTCAAAGACCCAGAGGTATTGCTCACCGGTTAAATTAACCAACCAACTTTCAATCTGATTCATAATGACCCCTATTTTGCGTCCAGTTCTTGTAGCTTTTTAATGATTTCGAGTCGCCGCGGATCATTTTCGAGTTCGGCCCAGCTGATAGATTGGCTGGCGCGCATGCCAGCAATTTTATCGCTGCCATCCACAGCGGCGCTGGCCATAAAGTCTAACACCTCAATGGCACCTTCAGGGCAATTGCACACCAAAATCATATCGCAGCCCGCATCCAGTGCTAGCTTGGCCTTGTCCACATAGCCGCCAGCAATATCCGCGCCCTTCATGGTTAGGTCATCACTAAAGATGACCCCTTCAAAACCCAATCTTTTACGCAGTATTGTCTGTAACCAAAATGCGGAAAAACCGACCGAATCGGGATCGACCGCAGGAAAGGTCATATGCGCAGGCATAATGCCATCCAGAGATTCACTCAGGGCATCAAAGGGTTTTAAGTCATGGGCCTCAAGTTGATCCCAGCTGCGCGTATCTACCGGCGCTTCCAGGTGACTGTCTGCAACAATGCCCCCATGCCCAGGGAAATGTTTGCCTGTAGCCGCCATCCCCGCCTCATGCATACCATCAATAAATGCCTGAGCAACCTCGATAACAGCCTCAGGTTGATCGGAAAAAGAACGATCACCAATAATACTGCTAGTGTCTCGATCGACATCCAGCACTGGGGCAAAGCTAATATCCAGCCCGCAGGCAATCACCTCTGCGGCCATCAACCAGCCCGCATCTTTGGTGAGCGCCAGACCCGCCGCGGAATCCCGCGCCACCAGGTCACCGAATTTTTGCATAGGCGGAAAGCGCGTAAAGCCATCACGAAAACGCTGCACCCTACCGCCCTCTTGATCTACCGCGATTAACAGATGGGCCGAAGCCGCCCTGATTTGCTCTACTAAGGCACAGATCTGCTCACGACTTTCAACATTGCGTGCAAATAAAATAACCCCGCCGATATGGGGATTTTGTAACTGGTCTCGCTCATAGTCGGCGAGGCTGGTGCCAGCCAAATCGAGCATCAGGCGTCCATACTGTGCATGCTGTTTAGTCGTCATACTGTTCCGTATCTAGTCGGTTTAAATTGCGGCTCAAGTTGCGGCCTAAGTTGGTTTTTAGGCCCGCAGAAAGTTTTACCCTTTTTTAGACGGATTTAGAGTTAAACCCAAGCCCGCTATTCCATTCGGGTATTTTACCCATTTATTAAATTTCAGCATCAAAAAAATAACCCTATGTTTTATGTGCAGTTAGGCAATCTATGTAAAAATCTAGGTAACATTAAGTTGGCAACTGAGATTTTTCAGCCAAGAATTCGGTGGGTGCAAGCGCCCATGGTTAGTGATATTTTTATCGCTCTCAACATGAGCCGGAGAAAGATCATGGCCACTCACATCCCCTCTATTGGTAACTGGTATCAAGATATAGCCGTTAACCGGCTGTTTGAAATTGTCAGTATCGATGACTATAGCGCTAGCATTGATATCAGATACGAAGACGGTGAATATGATGATATCCCGTTCGACAGCTGGTCAGAGATGGCATTAGTTGAGACAGGCCCACCCGAAGACTGGCGCAGCGCAAAGAATCTGAGTGAAGACCAGCGTTTTTATGCCCATCATAGTTTTATGCCCTTCAGTGACGCTTTATCTGATCCCTTAGCTGAGCCAATGTCCGGTCTACCACTGGACAGTCATTTTGGCTGGGACGAGTTTTAAGATTCCGAGGCAAGATTAGAATTTCCCATACGAATATGCCTCAGTATCACCTGAGCAGCTTCCTCGCTGGTATCCACCAGTTGAAACAGGCTCAATTCCTGCTCAGAGATGCAGTGCTCCTCGAGCATACGCTGCTTAATCCAGTCAACCAGCCCCTGCCAGTAGGCCACGCCTACCAGTACAATGGGAAAGGGGTCTACTTTTCCGGTTTGCACTAGGGTCAATGATTCAAATAGTTCATCCAAGGTACCGTAGCCACCGGGGAAAATCACAAAGCCCACCGCATGTTTTACAAACAGGTACTTGCGCACAAAAAAGTAGCGAAAATCTAACGACAGATCCTGATAAGGATTACTGGTCTGCTCAAAGGGCAATTCAATATTGAGCCCTACTGAGGCTGCTGTTGTCGAAAAACAGCCTCTGTTAGCCGCCTCCATAATGCCCGGGCCACCGCCCGTAATCACCGGCACTCCCTCCGTGCCCAATAGTTCCCCCAGTATCTGTGCCTGCCGATAGGGTTCCGAATCCGGCTTAAAGCGAGCACCACCAAACACGGTTACTGCCGCCCCTATCTTAAGTAATCTATCGGTTCCATCCACTAATTCTGACTGAATACGCAGCACCCGCCACGCTTCCTGCACCTTTGCTTCAAGCATATTTTTTAACCTCTGTTTTGTTTAAATATAGTAGAGCTTGCCAAACAATGAATACTGTATATAATTACAGGCATTCGACACAAGGATACTCTTATGGAACTTCTTACCGCTCGACAGCAGCAGATCTTTGACCTGATCAAAGACAATCTGGAAGAAACTGGCTACCCGCCAACCAGAGCAGAAATAGCCCAGACACTTGGATTTCGCTCAGCCAATGCCGCAGAAGATCATCTCCGCGCCCTGGCACGAAAAGGTGTTATCGAAATGATTCCAGGTGCCTCTAGAGGCATCCGAGTGGTACAGCAATTTAATGGTATTCCCATTGTCGGCCGCGTCGCAGCGGGTGAGCCAATCCTTGCTGAACAGAATATTGAAGACTATCAAGAAATGCCCTCAAGCAGCTTTCACCCTCACGCAGACTACTTTTTGCGTGTACAGGGCCAGAGTATGGTTGATGCCGGCATTATGGATGGCGACCTGCTAGCCGTTCACCAGCAACCCACCGCCGAGAACCAGCAGATCGTAGTCGCTCGTGTTGATGGTGAGGTAACGGTTAAACGCCTCAAGCGCACACGCAGCAAATATGAGATTCAGCTGCTGCCTGAAAATCGCGATTACAGCCCCATTATTGTGGACTTGCGCGCTCAGGAATTTGCCATTGAAGGTCTTGCGGTGGGTGTTGTTAGGGTTGCGATTTAGTCTGGTTGAGCAATGGGTGTACTGACATTGTTGGGTTTATTGCGGGAGTAGATTCCAGCCTTCGCTGGAATGACGGTATTAATTTTTTAAACGAAGACCACTACCCCAACCTAAATCGTGTCACGCAGTCCTAGCCACGCCACCCCAATCATCATCGCGTCATCCCGCCCAGGCAAGGTCACCCCAATCGCCATCGCGTCACCCCAACCATTATCTCATCACCCCAGCGATGGCTGGGTTCTTCCACAAAGATTCCAGCCTTCGCTGGAATGACGGTGTTCAGAAGGTATTCAGAGGGCCAGCATAGGGACGGTTGGTCTAACTCACATGGCCTGAGGCCTAACATACCGGGCCGTTCGAAAGTTTCTAACCCTGGTTAGTCGCGAAGCGATAGTCATCCACTGGGTTACCATTCAGAACATGCTCTTGCAGAATGCGCTCAATAACCTCTGGAGTACAGCTGTGATACCAGGTGCCATCCGGGTAACTAAGCATAATTGGCCCCTGCCGACAGATTCTCAAGCAGTCCACCTTGGACCGGTACACACCGGAATCCACATCCAGTAAGCCCAATTCACGAATACGTCGCTTTAAATATTCCCAGGATTCATTAGTTTGGGCCTGAGGGGCACATTTGCCCGAGGCACAGAGCATTAAATGCTGTCTGAAGGTTGAGACTTTGCGCTGTTCAGCGACTGTTTTGAGAAGGCTTTCTTCAACAGGAGTAAGTGACATCTTATCTAATGGCCTGTTTCTAATGTGGTTTCTAATATGGTGTTTAATGAGGTACCGAGTTGGATATCTATTGGAGTGGATCCAATACAACGAAACTAGTGGACAGTATGGCGTTTCTCATCTGCATCTGTTCCTGCGGGCGCACGCTCTTCGTTAATATCGAAGACTGTTTGAATACCTGCGTCCATCATACTCTTGGCCACTTCTACGTGTTTACCATCGAGATACTCGAGAACTTCGGGTGAGAAGGTGATGCGCACTAATGGCTCGTCGGTGCCAGAGCGCTGCAGTGCAACTTCTCCATCATCCAGCATAATTAGTTCAAATTCGGTCAGGGCCATACTTAATTTCCAATAATAATTACTTCTTGCGGTAAGTCTAGCAGCTACGGTGCTGGCTGTTAACCTTGGAATAACGGGGCGGGCGATTAAAACTCAATCATCATATCCCGCTGACGCTCAACCAGTTCTTCCATCTTACTGAACCAGAGATGGGCCCGCTGTAGGTCCCAGTCAATGACATCCTCAGTGATATCCACCGCAATCATCGGCAGTCGATCTGCGTCCATCTGTGCTCTGCGGGCCACAGGTAAAAGATAGAGATGACGGTGGGCATTTAATAAGTCGGTCACCCAAGAACGTTTATCGGACTCGAGATACTCCAATTCAATGGCTTCCCCCGGGGTTTTACCCTCGGCACCAAGCAGCGCCAGTAATGAAGCCGCGCTGACAACCGCTTCAGGATCTTGCATCTTGTAGTTAGAGGCCACATCTTGCAGGTGCCAGTACCAGGCGCGCTGTAAATGCAGTGCTACTGACTGGGCAATGGCAGTCGCCTGATGGCTATCCTGCTGCCCCGCCGCCGAGGTTTTAATTTCGGTGGCGAGTAACTGGCCGGCAAACAACATTTTTTGGTTGACCGCAGACAGATAGGCAGAGAGCGCCATTGGCCTTACTTGCCTTTTTCAGCAGCCTTCCAGCTACCGCCACTGTAGAAAGCACTCCAACCGGTTGGCTTGCCATCGTCTTCACTGCGGACGTACTGCTCTTTGGTTTTGCGACTGTAGCGAATTACCGTGGTTTTACCCTCGGGATCCTTTACCGGCGCGGCCAGCAAAAACTGATATTTTTCATCGATCTGATCTTTATAGGGCATCAGTTCTTCAACGGTCGGCGCGCGGGTCTCGCGATGACGGGGGAACTGACTAGCGGCAAGGAAAATACCAGAGGCACCGTCCCGCAACACATAATGATCTTCAACCTTTACACAGCGCAGTTCTGGCATGGCAATGGGGTCAACCTTTGGTGGTGCAGCTTCGCCGTTGCGCAGTAACTTACGAGTATTTTTACAGGGCTCGCCCTCGGCATTTTCGCCGGTGCAGCCAAAGTATTTACCAAAGCGACCAGTCTTAAGCTGCATCTCATTGGTACATTTGTCGCATTCGATAATCGGGCCTTCGTAGCCCTTGATCACATACTGGCCCACTTCGATTTCATGGCCAATACAGTCTGGATTATTACCACAGACGTGAAGTTTGCGGGTTTCATCGAGCAGATAGCTGTCCATAGAGGTATTACAAAGCTTGCAGCGATGTTTGTGCATTAGCAGTTTGGACTCTGCCTCATCATCTTCATCAATATTGACCGCCTCATCACCCGCTGTAAGGTTCACCGTATGCTTACAGCGCTCCTTGGGTGGCAATGCATAGCCCGAGCAGCCAAGGAAAACCCCTGTGCCAGCCGTTCTAATCATCATTGGACGTTCGCACTTGGCGCAGGCGATGTCGGTCTCAGAGGGCATGTTAGGACGCATGCCGCTATCTTCATCTTTGGCATTGCCAACTTGCTGGCTAAACCCTTTATAAAAGGTGTTAAGCAGCTGCTTCCAGTTGAGTTTGCCATCGGCAACTTCATCCAGGCGCTCTTCCATGGTAGCGGTAAAGCTGTAATCCATCAGATCAGTAAAGCTCTCCGACAGACGGTCAGTCACGATGTCGCCGATCTTTTCCGCAAAAATTCGCTTATTCTCAATACGCACATAGCCGCGATCTTGAATCGTGGAAATAATACTGGCGTACGTTGAAGGACGGCCAATGCCACGTTTTTCTAATTCTTTAACCAGCGCCGCTTCAGAAAAACGGGCGGTGGGCTTGGTAAAGTGCTGCTGAGGAATCAGCAACAGCATGCTCATGAGGTCGCCCTGCTGTAGATCGGGCAGTTCGCCACCTTCTTCTTTCGTACTTTTAGGTGGCATAACCGCAAGGTAACCATCAAAGCGGGTCACTCGGCCTTTCGCCGCCATCTCATAGTCGCCAGCGGTAACCGTAATCGTGGTGGCTGTAAACTCTGCATTGGTCATCTGACAGGCGACAAACTGCTGCCAAATCAGCTGATAAAGCCTGCGCGCATCCACTTCCATATCGTCGAGACTGCCTGGGCGAATATCAACGTTGGAGGGGCGAATCGCTTCGTGAGCCTCCTGGGCCCCAGATTTACTGCTGTAGACAATAGCCTCATCCGGCAGATACTTGGCGCCGTGATGCTGCTGAATATATTCACGACAGCTGGTCACTGCATCGCCGCCCAAGTGGGTCGAGTCAGTTCGCATATAGGTAATGTAGCCGGCTTCATAAAGACGCTGGGCCATCATCATGGTTTTCTTAACGCCAAAGCCAAGCCTGGTGCTAGCTGCCTGCTGTAACGTTGACGTGATAAAGGGTGCAGAGGGCTTCGACTTAGTCGGCTTGTCTTCACGCTTACTAACGGCGTAATCGGCTTCGCGCAATGAAGCCAGCGCCTTATCCGCCTGCTCTTGATTGACGGGACGGAAGGCCTTACCCAGATGGCGTCTTACATCAAAGCGAACCTTTAACTCGTCGTTGTCTTTCTGTTCACGCTCTTCTAGGTCTGCCTGAACGGTCCAGTATTCTTCGGGAATAAAGGCGCGAATCTCCCGCTCCCGCTCCACAATCATTTTTAGGGCAACCGACTGCACTCTACCGGCAGAAAGTCCGCGACCGACTTTCTCCCAAAGCAGCGGTGACACCATAAAGCCCACCACACGATCAAGAAAACGTCTGGCCTGCTGAGCATCGACCCGAGCCGTGTTTAACTTGCCCGGATCTTCAAAGGCTTTACGAATAGCCTTCTTGGTAATTTCGT
>CALSNK010000028.1 GCA_943787675.1 uncultured Pseudomonadales bacterium | reverse complement strand
CCTCATTCCGGCGTAGGAACGTCGCCCCAGCGGAGGCATGACATTCCAACGAAGCCACGTCATTCCAGCCCTAACCCCGTTATTCCAGCCCTAATCCCGTTATTCCAGCCCTAACCCCGTCATTCCAACCCTAACCCCGTCATTCCAACCCTAACCCCGTCATTCCAGCGAAGGCTGGAATCTTTTCAGGAGACCCCAGCCTTCGCTGGGGTGACGGAATTAGAGAGATTAGGCCTGGAGTAACCGAATCGGCCCCGGGGTGACGGGATTACGGGATTACGGGAATTAGGCCTGGAGTACCGGAATGGCCCTGGGGTGACGGAATTACGGGAATTAGGCCTGGAGTAACGGGATCGGCCCCGGGGTGACAGGATTACGGGCATTAGGCCTGAGGTAACGGAATCAGCCTTGGAGTAACCGGATTAGTGAGCTTCATTCATTAAAACCCGGAGACCCTACGAGGCATAATTTTTTGGCTTTAAGCCGCTTTTTGTATCAAAAAACTTTTTGAGCTTAATTATATCTCCCTCTATATCGTCAGTGGGCTCCATCACCCCTTCTATGCCAATAGTCTTTATAACGCTATCTACATAGACAATCAGGATAGGCACCTGTGCGGCTGTTGCAACATGATGAAACCCGCGTTTCCAGTTAGCGTTCGGACTGCGGGTTCCCTCAGGCGTGACAATTAATACGAAATCCTCATGCTCTTGGTAGATAGAGGCAATGTAACTGACTAATGAGTTTGCCTGAGAGCGATTCACGGGGATGGCTCCACAGTAACGCAGGAACCAGCCCAAAGGGCCAACAAAGAGAGTGCTTTTTATGAGTACACTGGGTTTTAGGCGCAATACAGAGACGGTCAAAACAAACAATACGAAGTCCCAGTTTGAAGTGTGCGGCGCAACGATAAGTACATATTTGCGCTGGTCCGATGGGATTGATCCGACCACTCGCCAGCGGATGATTTTTAAGATAACCCTCGAAATTACGCGGAGTATGGGGCTGAGTATGGGCGTGGTAAAAAGGGTGTATCGCATGATTATCTCCGCTGTGAAACCTCATAATAACGTAACTGCTACCTAAGCATCTACGTTATTTATAACGCTTTATATGCTTTGTATGAAGCTTATTTCGGTTACGGCAATCCTCTCACAGCGTAAATCAGTAACAAATGAACATATTAAATATTGCTAGGTACTTTTGGCTCGCCGCCTCTGTAACTGCGCATTTAATGCAAATTTTGGCTTTGTCGTTAATCCAACTAAAGACTCAAAATTTGTATCTGGAGCTAGTTTCACCCGAAACCGTTGCGTTGTCATAGCAATAATAAAAACGGCCTCCATTAGAGCAAAGTTATTTCCTACGCAGACTCTTGCGCCGCCTCCAAAGGGCAGATAAGCATAGGTGTGCCGCTTTCGTTCTTCTGCTTTATCAAATCGATTTGGGTCAAAAATCTCAGGTGCATCCCAAAATTCGGGGTGCCGATGAAGTAAATGAGGACTGAAAAGAACACCAGAACCGCCTTTAAGATGATAACCGCCAAGCGTTGTATCCTTTTCGACTTGCCGCGGTAAAATGGGTACCGGTGGATACAGTCGCATTGTCTCTTTAAACACCTTGAGGCAATAGGGAAGGTTCGCGAAGTCACTAGCATCGGGCATTCTATCCCCTAGTACCTCATCCACTTCCTGCTCAATCTTTTCTCTGATATCTGACTTACTAGAAAGAATAGTCCAGAGCCAAGACATGGCATTGGCAGTCGTTTCATGACCTGCAATAAACATAGTCATTAATTCATTTCTTAACTCTATGTCAGTTAATGGGAGATCAGTTTCCTCATCAGTTGCGTCCATTAACATTTGCAGTAAATCTGTAGGCTTATTATCAGCTAACCTTCGATCCGCGATTATCCGATAAATTATGCCGTCCAATGTGTCAATGTACCCTTGATACTTTTTGTTCTTAGTTAACGGCAAGCGATATAGCATTTTGACTGGAAAAGAGATGCGGGCATTGACAGCTTCGAGCAAGGGCTTAAAAACGTTGGTTATATCTTTAAAATCTGTGTCAGAGAGGGTACTGCTAAACAGGGCTTTAACGACGACCTTGAGCGTTAGGTGCATCATTGCCTCGCTTAACTCTATGCTGTTCCCACGATCGCATTGGGATTCCCATTCCGCCAGAAAGTCCTCAATACAATCGGTCATGATTGTGGCCAAATTAGAAATGCTAGCATTTCGGAAAGAGGGCTGTACCGTTAGCCTTTTGCGACGCCAGTCATCACCCATTGCGGTAAATGTGCTTTCACCAAGGACTTCCTTAATATATTTGAAGCTGATTGTTTTTTTCGTGTAGTTATCAATGTCACGGGTCAAAATGTCTTTCATCAAGTCCGGATGATTTACCAGATAAAAGTTCTTTTTCAAAAGCTTGAATTCAACCACGTCCCCATAGGTATCGGTAATCGACTGCAGCCACTCTACCCGCTTAGAACTGGCGAGCTTTGGGAGACTGCCTACAAAGGGGTAGCCCTTGGGGCCTTTGGGTTGAGTAGCCATTAACGATACGTACCTGTAATCATGATTAAGCGGCCCATCGTAGCTTTGACTCTTGGCAGGGTCTCACGAATTGATGCCAATAACGCCATGTTTGGTGCCAATCAAATTAACGCTTTAGGATTGAGAGCAATAGCAGGCTTCTCTGACAAAAGTAACCTGTGCAGGCCCGGGATTAATGGTGACTGGGTTATTAGCGCCGCGCTGATAGGAACCGCTGAACTGTATAGCTAGAATAAAAAAATTTGCACCGTAGGCAGTCCATAAGAACTAGCCCGACAGCAGAGCTGACTGAATGTAGAGTCGACGGAATTAGGCTAAGTCATTGATTTATAATGGTGCCCGGGGTCGGACTTGAACCGACACGGTGTTGCCACCGAGGGATTTTAAGTCCCTTGCGTCTACCAATTTCGCCACCCGGGCGTGTAACTAGGTGGGCTTTGAACCATCTTTACTTGCTGACAGTTCTGCCAGTCTTTCAGACTGGACTTGCGGTCGCTACCGGCGTCCTGCCTCGCGCGACACTTGAGCATCCTGCTCATCGTCTACCAATTTCGCCACCCGGGCGTGTAACTAGGTGGGCTTTGAACCATCCTTGCTCGCGGATGGCTCAACCAGTCATGAAGACCAGCTTACTAAAGATACGACCTACTAGACCTACTAAACGGTCTGATTCTAGCGGCGAGAAGTATACATGATCAATCTCCAAAATGGGAAGCAATCCGGCGGTTTTACGGGGTTTTTTACCCAGTAATTACCGGATCACGCCACAGCTCTGAAATCACTGAAAAACTTTGTTAGACTCAATCATCAAAAATAAAAAATAAGGTGTCAGGCCTATAGGTAGGTCGTACTAGGCACCTAATATTGACTGGCTTCACCAGTCATCGTCCCCGCCCTAAAAGGGTTTGCGGGCGCCACTGACCATAGCGATCCCCTTTATGTTACCGGCAACCAAAATAAACCCACCTGTATTTGTGGCTTCTCTATTTATAAGCATATTTTTTGCGCTGTTCACGGCGATTTTTCCCGAGGTCGCTACTCAGCATTTTACCCAACTGCAGGGCTTTTTGGTCACTAAGGTCAGTTGGATCTATGTGCTCTCGGTGGCTATATTTCTGCTGTTTGTTATTTTTATTATGGTCAGCAGACTGGGTGATATAAAGCTTGGCATGGACCATGACGCACCGGCGTATACTCGGCTATCTTGGTTTTCGATGTTGTTTTCTGCGGGTATGGGCATTGGTTTGATGTTCTTTGGTGTTGCCGAGCCGGTGATGCACTATATGTCGCCGCCCATTGGCGATGCGGCTACCGTTACTGCGGCCAAAGAGGCGATGCGTATTACCTTTTTCCACTGGGGCCTCCATGCTTGGGGAATCTATACCATTGTGGCGCTAACTCTGGCCTACTTTTCCTATCGCCACGGATTGCCTTTGCTGCCCCGCTCTGCCCTTTACCCGCTTATTGGCGACCGTATCTATGGCGGTATTGGCCATGCGGTAGATACCTTTGCGGTGGTTGGCACTATCTTTGGCGTTGCCACGTCTATGGGCTTTGGGGTACAGCAGCTTAATGCTGGATTACATTATTTAGTGGGTGTTCCTGAGGCTACTGGGGTACAGATAACGCTGATTATTGGCATTACTATGCTTGCCACTATGTCTGTTGTGCTGGGTCTAGATCGTGGCATTAAACGCCTGTCGAATCTCAATATGACGCTGGCTGTGGCTCTTATGCTGTTCGTGCTGTTTTTCGGGCCTACGATTCTTCTGCTACAAATTTTTGTGCAGAACACGGGCGCCTATATAAGCGAGATTGTGAGCAGTACCTTTAACCTCTACGCCTATGACAAAAAAGATGACTGGATCGGTGGCTGGACGCTTCTGTACTGGGGCTGGTGGGTATCCTGGTCTCCGTTTGTGGGTATGTTTATCGCCCGGGTTTCCAAGGGCCGTACCATCCGTGAATTTATTATTGGGGTACTCTTTATACCGGCTGGATTTACCTTTTTGTGGATGACTGTCTTTGGTAATACTGCGATTAATGAGATTGCCACTAACCCGGCATCCAATCTGGCTGAGGCGGTGGGTGCCAACGTGCCTGTGGCGCTGTTTGTGTTTTTTGAGCAGTTCCCTCTGTCCTCGTTGCTGTCTGCCATTGCTATCTGCCTAATCACTACCTTCTTTATTACATCGGCAGACTCTGGCGCGTTGGTAATTGATACTCTGACCTCTGGTGGTAAGGAAGATACACCGGTATGGCAGCGTATTTTTTGGACCTCAGTGATCGGTATTATCGCCGCATTATTGCTGTCTGTGGGCGGTTTGGGTGCACTGCAAACCTTGACCATCGCCTCTGCATTTCCGTTTATGTTTGTGCTGCTAATATTTTGTTACAGCCTGTTTAAGGCACTCAAAGCAGACTATATGTTGCAGGACAGTGTGCAGCACCACAGCACTATTCAGCAGTTTTCAAAAGCCAATTGGAAAAAGCAGCTGGCTTCTTTAACAGCGCATCCTGAACTTCGCCAAGCTGAAAAGTTTATTGCTAATTCTGCCCTGCCTGCCCTTGAGCAGCTAGTTGCGGAATTTGAGCTCAATGGTATTACCGCAGAGTTAGCCTCGGAAACAGATAACGTTAGATTAATTATTAATATTGAAAATGCCGAGAACTTTAACTATCAGATTAGACTGCGCCACTTTGCTATGCCCAACTATGCGGATGACAAGAATGATGACTACTACCGTGCCGAGGTGTTCTTACTTCGAGGTGGTCAGCAGTACGATATTTTGAGCTACAGCCAGGAACAGATTATTGCCGATGCGATTACTCAGTATGAGCGTCATGTGCATTACTTGTATTTGGCGGGATCGGAGTTTTTGAAACAGGAGCCTGAACAGGGTTCTGCTTAAGACTATGATTTAAGAAGTCTGCCATGGTCTGCTTTCGCGGGCCATGGCAGATTGCTATCTACTATCTATTGCCTACTACCTAGTGCCTACTGTCTACTGTCTAGCACCTACTATATAGCACCTACTTTCGAATGCCTTAGCTCGAGCGCTTACGCAGCCAGATAATCTGTGCGATAACACCAATAACATAGGTGGACAAAAAGGCCATATAGAAACCCAACAATAAGGGGTCTTCGATGCTAGTCACTATGGGCGCATCGGCTGGCAGACGCGTTAGGCCATCTGTAATTGCTGGAATCATATGAAATAGGAAAGTGCCCGTATAGCTTACGGCTTGCAGATACGGCGAGAGCTTACCGAATACGTTAGTTTTCTCTGCAACAGCACCTACCAGTACCGCCAGCAAGGTTAATACAGCCAACATATGCGCCGGCCCAAAACCATCACGATGATAGATAAACAGGGCTGAAATAGCGGCGATCAATGTACAGGCAAGATAGACCTTGCCAGTGAACTCTGAGGATTGGATTACCTTAAATTTGGCGAGAGAGTAAACGCCGAATACGAGGGCGGCAATGCCGACTATGGTGTGAAACCAACCGAACAATGTAATTTCTGGCATAGGGGTATCCCTGTTATTTATCGTTATTATTGAGGCGAGAAGGGTAGCAGATACAATAATGCATATCAGCTCAAAGTAGGACTAATGAGTCAGCAACTTGGTCAGCGAGTAAATCGGCGAGTAATTAAGGGCACATAAAAGGATGGGGAGGGATTCAACGAGGACGTTGAATGGAGGCGCGGGTCGGAATCGAACCGACGATCGCGGAGTTGCAGTCCACTGCATTACCACTTTGCTACCGCGCCTTTATTCTGTCATTCAACTTTTTCACGTTTCTTCATTCACTGAGCATGCTGGGTACAGCTGCTCAGAGGCCGCTATTCTAGGGAATGTTGGCAATAAATCAACTACTTATCAGCTTCTGCACTCAATTGCGGCCAAGCCTGCATAAGATAGACCACCATTGACCAGAGTGTCAGCAGTGCTGCGGCATAAATGGCCACAAATCCAATCATGGTCATGAGCTCTTGCTCGGGTTTTGCCAGCAACAAAATAGCCACGGCAATCATCTGTACCCAGGTTTTTACTTTGCCCATCATGGAGACGGCAACACTGTCTCTTGAACCCAGTTCTGACATCCACTCTCGTAGCGCGGATATCACCAACTCCCGGCCAATAATCACAATCACCGGCAGTGCAAACCAGGGGCTTGCATGAACTTCTAGCAGCAATACTAGGGCTGCAACCACGATTAATTTGTCGGCCACAGGATCCAGAAATGCGCCAAAGGGAGTCACCTGATTAAGCTTGCGTGCTAGGTAGCCATCCACCCAGTCAGTTAGTGCCGCCAGACCAAAGATGGCCGCGGAAGCAAAGTGGTGCCATTCCCAGGGCAGGTAATAGACAACGATGAAGACTGGAATCAATGCGATACGCAGCAGGGTTAAAATATTCGGCAGATTCCACATAGGCTAATTATAATTTTCCGTAATTGATGGCGGGTACAGCGAGCTCAAGTTACTCATTGTACAGTGCACTGTAAATAGCTTCAGCTACCTTTTTGTTAATATTTTCGACTTTCATTAAATCCGCTACGCTGGCCTTGCGCACTTCGACGATACCACCAAAATGTTTGAGCAGGTCGCGACGGCGGGTTGGGCCAACACCGGGGATACCTTCTAGGGGTGAGGTGCGACGTTTTTTGTCCCGCCGCGCCTTGTGGCCAGTGATAGCAAAGCGGTGGGCTTCATCGCGAATTTGCTGGATAAGGTGCAACGCGGCTTCCTGAGGACGACCAACAATACGGTTGTTCTGGTCAGCCAGAATCAAGGTTTCCATACCTGGCTTGCGAGTCGTGCCCTTGGCTACGCCAATAATCATTACGTCTACTACGCCGAGATCGCTCAACACGGCCTTGGCCACACCAATTTGGCCCTTACCACCATCTATTAATAGAATATCTGGCAGCTTGCCCTCGCCCTTCATCAGGCGAACATAGCGACGGCGAATGGCCTGCTCCATGGCGGCATAGTCGTCGCCACCGGTAATGCCGTCAATATTAAAACGCCGATAGTCACTTTTAAGGGCACCGTTGGAGTCGAATACCACACAGGATGCAACGACGGCTTCACCGCTACTGTGACTGATATCAAAACACTCTAGACGCTCTGGGGTCTGCTCAAGTTCAAGGGTTTCCCGCAGTGATTCAAAACGCTGCTGCAGGGTTTTCTTGGAGGCCAGTTTGCCGGCCAAGTTTTGTTCGGCGGTACGCTGTGCCAGCTCAATCCACTTGGCGCGAAAGCCTCGTACGGAGTCGCGAATTTCTATGTTGCGCCCTACCCTAAGCTTTAGGGCATCGATGAGCGGTTGGCTATTCTCGACTGGCGCATTAACAATTATTTCCTTGGGCAGATCAGGTCGACCGCCCCCTGCCAGATACAGCTGGGGTAAAAACTCTTCGAGTAGATCAGTAACTTCTTCTGCCAGCGGCGCTTTGGGGTAGTAACTGCGACTGCCCAGAATACGGCCCTGGCGCACATAGAGTATATGCACACAGGCCTGACCATTAGTGACGGCACCGGCAACCACATCCACGGTGCCCTTGCCCTTCTCGATCATTTGCTGGGCTTGAATCTGGCGCAGTGCGGCTATTTGGTCGCGGCTGTCAGCGGCCTTCTCAAAGGCTAGCTCGGCACTGGCCTTTTCCATGTCCCGCTCAAGCTGCTTTAGTATTTTTTCGCCTTTGCCGTCTAGGTACTGCCGGGTTAAATCAACGTCGGAGGCGTAGTCTTGGGGTGTGACAAATTCAACACAGGGCGCAGTACAGCGCTTAATTTGGTATTGCAGGCAGGGTCTGGAGCGGTTCTTAAAAAACACATCTTCACATTGGCGAACCTTAAAGGTCTTCTGCAAAAAAGACATGCTTTCACGCACTGCATTAACGCTGGGAAAGGGTCCAAAGTAGGTGCCTTTGGCTTTTTTCGGGCCGCGATGAAAAGACAGGCGCGGCCATTTGTCTTTGTCTGACAGAAAAATATAGGGGTAGCTTTTATCGTCCCGCAATAAAATGTTGTAGGGCGGCTGATACTGTTTGATCAAATTGTGTTCGAGGATCAGGGCTTCGGTTTCTGTCTCGGTCACCGTTACATCAATTTGCGCAATGCGCTTTACTAGCGCTGCGGTCTTTACGGTGAGTCCGGTTTTTCGAAAATAGCTGGTGACCCGGTTCTTAAGGTTCTTCGCTTTACCCACATAGAGTATCTGGCCCTCACTATCATACATCTGATAGATTCCGGGGCCCTGAGTAAGGGACTTAAGAAAGGTTTGGTGATCAAAATTCATGGCGGGATTGTAGCCGGTCTTGAGAGCCTTCGCTAACGGTAACGGGCAGAAACCCCGCCATGGGGTCTGTCTTTTAAGAAGGCTCTTATTTTCGAGGACCGCTGCCTGCGAAAGCTGCTGTTTAGGAGAATTTTTTATCGCCCTCTCGACAGACCTGTTTGTCGCCGCTAGATACGGTGAACGCTCTATCTAAGACTGTGCTTACAAAATGCCACTGGTTGGTGGCGGCCTTTGGCGTTAACACCAGCTCAGACCAACCACGGCGTGCGGTGTCTACCGCGAACAGTTCTGGACTGGCATTGCGCATGGCCTGACCAAGTACTTCTGGTTCCGTTTTCAAATAGGTTTCTAGACCCGGACTATTCACTCCAGGGGTACCAATTTCAACACCCATGGCCTGCCCTGCACTATCTGCCAGATTAAAGGCCCAGGCATTGTGGGTATCTCCGGCCAGCACTACAGGGTTAACCCCATGTTTCGCGAGGCTCGTAAATACTCGGTCTCGACAGGCGGCATAACCATCCCAGGCATCAAGGTTAAACGGGAGACTTTCTTTGGCTAGGGTCTGCATCATCTGTAATAGGGGACGGTACTCTGGCACAGTCTGTTCTAGCTTAAGCTCTTCATCGCTGAGAACCGGCAGTCCTAATTTTCCAATCAACACCTGCTGGCCAAGTATCTGCCAGGTGGTGCCCCGCGCTTTACTGGCCTGTAACTCTGAGTCTAACCAGTGCTCTTGGTCTGTCCCCAATAGGGTTCTTTCGGGGGCAATAAGCGCCTGAGTTTTGAAGCGCTCGGCGTCCGGCAAAAAGTACCAACCTTCGGGCAGGGTCTCTGAGGTTAGATCTTTAATACGCTGATAGTCGGTGATGGCAACTGGGCTACCGCTAGAAAAGTCGAAGGGCAGGTTAAGTCGCTGTAGCTGTTGGCCGGGTATTAGCGCGCCCTCTTCTTCACTGACTAAGGTAGCAGTCAACGTATTGAATAGGCCCGACTGCATAGGCAGGTCAGCCGCATAATCTAAGGGGCGATCACGGCCGTGAAGCCGAGTATCCAGCATCATAAGGTCTGCCAAATTGCCGAGCTTAAAGCTGCGATAGATGGGGGCCTGATCACCGAGATCTGTGGTTCGGATGGGCATCCATTCATGGTAAGCCTGCCGCGCGCTGTGCAGTCGTGCTTTAAAGTCGCCCTCGCCATCATTATGGTTTTCGGCACCGTCTTTCCAGCTGTCGTTGGCGAGCTCATGATCGTCCCAGACGCAGATGAAGGGATGCCGTGCATGGACAGCCTGTAAATCGGCATCTGTACGATAGAGGCCATAGCGCATGCGGTAGTCTTCGATACTCAGTATTTCATTGAGCGGTTCTACATTGCGGGCCAGTTCATCTGTGGCCACGGCGTTAGCATAAACGCCTTCGGCATATTCATAGATGTAGTCACCCAGATGGAGCACTAGATCCAAATCTGTATTGGCCATATGCCGGTAGACGTTAAAATAGCCCTGGGGATAGTTTGAGCAGGAGCAGACGCCGAGTCGAAATTCATTGATATCGCCCACCGGTAAGGTGCGGGTCATACCCACGGGGCTGGTAATCCCCTCGGCGATAAAACGATAAAAATAATGCTGGTTTGCGGAGAGTCCCGCAGCATCTATTTTGAGGCAGTAATCTTGCTGGGCAGAGGTTGAAGCTTCGCCAGTACTGCGTATCTGCTTAAACTCAGGATCTATAGCAACCTGCCAGGTACAGCGTACAGTCTCGTCTTGGCCATTACCGGGTAGCAGTCGCGTCCAGAGTATCACTCGATCAGACAGCGGATCGCCACTGGCAATACCATGGGTAAAATAGACCGGTGATGCAGCCTGGACCTCAAAGCCTCGCAGTGCCAATACACCTAAACTTGCTCCAAAGCCCTGCAATAATTGTCGACGATTCAATCCTAACTTACCCATAGTGTTTTGCTCTTAGTAACAAGTTTTTATGGGCTAAGAATACTCCAATATCTGTAAATTCGTTAACTAAAAAATCATATTATGACAATACTAAACAATCTATCAGGGCATCGATTTGGTCGGCGCTATTGCAAAGATGAGGTGACAATCGAATACCCTTGGCGCGGCTATCAAAGTGGATATGCTGATCCTACAATCGCTTTATTAGCGCTGCCTGACGATCAGCAAAATGTAGAATCACTGTTCCACTGCGCAACTCGGGCTCAGGTAGCGACACTAATACGGCTGAACTCAATGCCTGAATAATCTTATCTGCCAGCATAATATTATGTGCACGAAAATGTTCAACGCCTGTGCGGTTAACAGCCTCTAAGCTATTGCCTGCCACCACATAGGGATACACCGAGGGCGTGCCACCCCAGAACCGCAGGGCATCTGCCGCAGAATTTGAATCGGCCATTGAACTGCTTCCAGAGGTTTTAGAATGTTGCGTGCTGGCGGGGGTACATGATTATGTGCTCCGAATAGCGACTCAAAATCTACAGACTTTTGAGTCCTTTCTAAAAGATAAGCTGGCCAATGTTGATCAGGTAGAAGATATCGAGTCGACTATTATTCTCAATCAAACGATGACACAGCGTTCGCCGAAACTTAGTGGCAACTAATTTTCCTGGGGATAACAAATAGCTGATTAACCAGATCGGCACATTTCTCAATATGGCCTACGCAGTCCCACACCAGCGGCGGTACACCATGAGCAGACTCATTGCGCAGCTGCGGTAATACCTTGGGCAGGGAATCACAGTAATGATTATCCAAATCTGGCTCTTTTATATGCCGAAATCGAACATCGCAGAGCCAGTTCTTTTGGTTGGCCATGATGA
>CALSNK010000027.1 GCA_943787675.1 uncultured Pseudomonadales bacterium | reverse complement strand
GGCCGCTAACACGGCATAAATCCGCTGCTCTGGTTCAATCTCATTCATGGGCGAAGACTACGCTATTCCGTCAGATGTTGAAATAGTGGAAACTACCCCAATACTCCCTGATACTGCTCGATATAACTCGATATAAAGAGACGAGCTAACCAAGGAATCACTATGCGTTTTCTATTTTTACTGTTTGTCGTGATGCCCGTGGTAGAGATGTGGCTATTAATTACCGTGGGTACTGAAATAGGCGCCATGGCCACCATTGGCCTAGTGCTGTTGACTGCCGTTGTCGGTGCCAAGCTGTTGCGCGAGCAGGGTTTTGAGACGCTGTGGCGGGGTCAGCGGAAACTCGAAGAGGGTACAGTGCCGGCCCAGGAAATTGTCGAGGGCATTATTCTGGCAGTCTCTGGTGCGCTGCTGCTGACACCCGGTTTTATCACCGACGTTATTGGCTTTGCCGGGTTAATTCCACCCATTAGGGCGCTTTTTGTCAGCCGCTTAATCAGCAAAATGGTCGTGGCGCCAATGGGCGGGCAAGCCAGAGGTTTTCATTATCAGCAGGGTATGCAGAGCGGCGACATCATTGAAGGCGAGGCTGTCGATGAAGGTTCTCTTAATGAAAAGAGCATTGATAGCCAAGCCCGGGATCAGAAAAGCGACCAGAAGCCAAAATAATCGGGCTATATTTTAGCCTGCCCCTTGAAAAATAACCCCTCAGTCACAATATACAGAGCAATTGCGGAAATCTGTAGTTCGCAAGTGACTGTAGACTATTGAAGAGAAAATAATCGGAGATACACAATATGAAAGTTCGCCCACTACACGACCGAGTTATCGTTCGTCGCGAAGAAGAAGAGCAGACCACTGCTGGTGGTATTTTACTGCCGGGTTCTGCCCAAGAAAAACCAAATCAAGGTGAAGTAGTTGCAGTAGGCAGCGGCCGTATCTTAGATAGCGGCGAAGTTCGTCCTGTCGACGTTAAGATTGGCGACAAAGTTGTGTTTGGCCAGTATGCCGGCAACGACAAAATCGACATCGATGGCGAAGAGCTTATTATCCTCAGCGAGAGTGACATTAAAGCCGTACTTGAAGCTTAATTTTTGAAATGAATTTGGAAGGAAAAGAATCATGGCAGCTAAAGAAGTAAAATTTGGCAACAGCGCCCGTCAGGGTATGCTCGATGGCGTAAACATTCTCGCCAACGCGGTAAAAGTAACACTGGGCCCTAAAGGCCGTAACGTAATTTTGGATAAGTCGTTTGGTGCACCCACAGTCACTAAAGACGGCGTATCTGTCGCTAAAGAAATTGAATTGGCAGACAAGTTCGAAAACATGGGCGCACAGATGGTTAAAGAAGTAGCCTCTAAAGCGTCTGACGATGCCGGTGACGGAACTACGACTGCAACAGTTCTAGCTCAAACCATCGTTAACGAAGGTCTAAAATCAGTCGCTGCTGGCATGAATCCAATGGATTTGAAGCGCGGCATCGATAAAGCAGTTGTTGCTGCTGTTGCAGAAGTTGCAGCGATCGCTAAGCCTTGCACAGAGAACAAAGAAATTGCTCAGGTAGGCACCATCTCAGCCAACAGCGACCTTCACATTGGCGACATTATTGCCGAAGCAATGGGCAAAGTTGGTAAAGAAGGCGTTATTACTGTTGAAGAAGGCCAGGGCCTCGAAAATGAATTGGATATCGTTGAAGGTATGCAGTTCGATCGCGGTTATCTGTCTCCGTACTTCATCAACAACCAAGAGAGCATGAGCGCAGAGCAAGAAAGCCCATTAATCTTATTGGCTGACAAAAAAATCTCTAACATTCGCGAATTGCTGCCACTGCTTGAAGCTGTTGCTAAAGCAGGCAAGCCTCTGTTGATTATTGCTGAAGATGTTGAAGGCGAAGCCCTAGCAACTCTGGTTGTAAACAACCTGCGCGGAATCGTTAAAGTCTCTGCCTGTAAAGCACCTGGTTTTGGTGATCGTCGTAAAGCAATGCTAGAAGACATCGCTATCTTGACTGGCGGCACGGTTATCTCTGAAGAAGTAGGCCTTGATCTCGAAAGCGCCACGCTTGAGCACCTGGGTACCGCAAAGCGTATCAGCATGACTAAAGAAGCCACTACTCTGGTAGACGGCGCTGGCGAAGCGGCTGCAATCGAAGCGCGCGTTAAGCAGATTCGTGCACAGATTGAAGACACTAGCTCTGATTACGACCGTGAGAAGCTGCAGGAACGCGTTGCCAAACTGGCAGGCGGTGTTGCGGTAATCAAGGTTGGCGCTACCACAGAAATCGAAATGAAAGAGAAGAAAGCTCGCGTTGAAGATGCGTTACACGCAACTCGCGCAGCGGTTGAAGAAGGCGTTGTACCTGGCGGCGGAGTTGCCTTGATTCGTGTTCTTCAGAAGATCAAAGACATGACTGGCGACAACGACGACCAGACAGTGGGTATTGGTATTGCTCTTCGTGCAATGGAAGCGCCACTGCGTCAGATCGTAGAAAACGCTGGCGAAGAAGGCTCAGTAGTTGTCGATAAAGTCAAAAACGGCAAAGGTAACTTCGGTTACAACGCGGGTACTGGCGAATACGGCGACATGATCGATATGGGTATTCTTGATCCTGCCAAAGTAACACGCACCGCATTACAGGCAGCAGCTTCAATCGCTGGCTTGATGATTACCACCGAAGCTATGGTGACAGACGCCGCAGTTGAAGGCGGAGCTGCTCCAGGTATGCCAGATATGGGCGGCATGGGCGGAATGGGTGGCATGGGCGGCATGATGTAAGCCTCCAACTCCTAATGTAGTGCTAAAAAGTAGTACCAAAAAGCCCTGACTCTTTTGAGTTGGGGCTTTTTTTTGCTGAAATTCTATTGAGCTATTACCGGCTCCTCAAACCACTGTCATCTCCAAATCCCGTCGTTAGGAGCATTGATCCGGCTTACCCTCAAAATAGAGTTAAATTATGACTAGGAATTTTTTTCTACTCTCTTTTTCCTACTCTCTTTAAATGTACCGCAATAATTCAAATAGTGCCTGGGGAGCCCCTTGGGATCAGTCAGGGCCCGTTTATGGGTGTAAACATTTTCAGATTAAGAGAGCACCCTGTCTGAGTGAAACGAGTTGTGCGAACGCTGAAAATGATTGCACCCATGGGACCGATCGCAAGGGGCTCCCCAGGCGCTATTGAGCCTCGCACCCAAAATCACGCTTACTGAAAACCAGCCAAGTTAGGTTTCGATATGACACCAAGCTAGGATTCGAGATGAAGGTGGTGGGAGTTGCAATATGCCATTAAAAAGGAGGTTTTAAATACTATGGGAGGCCAGATAATCCAACCACATAAAGAGTACACAGCCTCCAGAGAGCATTTTTTGGGTATTTTATCGCTAAAAAGCCTGTGCAGAGCCCTAACTTATTGCTATTTGGTCCCGATTGCAGAACAATTGCAGCGATAAAAAATACGGCCCATACGGGCAAAAATCTAAGAGGAATTGTCATGATTGAATTTATTAATTTTCTAGCCCGTTGGGGCCACGTGCTGTTCGGTATTGTCTGGATTGGCATGCTGTATTACTTTAACTTCGTTCAGGGCGGCTACTTCAAAGCAGCATCTGCAGAAGGCTTGGCCGACGCTAAGGCAAAACTAGCGCCTAGCGCACTTTGGTGGTTCCGTTGGGGCGCCATGTTCACCTTCATTACTGGTTTGTATCTGTTGCACACAATCTCAAGCGTGCTCAACAACTTCATCATCATGGGGATCCGTCATGGGTACATTGATGGCAGCCAACGTGTGGATGGTAATCTGGCCAGCTCAGAGAATCGCCCTAGGTATCGAAGAAGGTGGCGACAAAGCCGCAGCAGGTGCAAAAGCACTGCTGGCTTCACGTACCAATACATTGTTCTCAGCGCCCATGTTGTTTGGCATGCTAGCTGGCCCGCACTACGGTCAGTATGGAACAGCGATTGGCGGCACAGGCTTAACCGTCGCATTAGTGATTATTTTGGCACTGCAAATCAATGCCATCAAAGGCAAGCAGGGTCCAATGACCACCGTCAACGGTGTAATAGGTTCAAGCTTGGCACTGACAGCTATATTGGTTGCTGCGCTTAGCTTCCTGTAAGGTTTTAATAGCGTCAAAAAAAAACCGGTGCCGATTAATCAGCACCGGTTTTTTTACGCCCAAAATTTGCCTCGATAAAAACACCCATAAAATTGCTTCTTCAAGGATACCCAAACGCCTCTATGGGCGTATAATATTTCGCATAATACTTCCCAGACATGGACACCCATAACGTTATGGAAAAGAAACGCATTAACCCCATTGTTGCCCAGCGCGACGACCAGATTGGACGCTCTGCCTCAGACGCATCTAATGGCAGTGCCCGTAAAGAAAAGAATGGCGGCGGCGGTAATAGCGGCAACGGGGGTGGCGCACCAGTAGGCGGCATGTCTGGCGGCTGGAAATTTCTGGTTGTTTTCGCCTGTTTTGGGCATCATTGGTGCCGGCGGCTTTGGTTGGCTGGAGTATACGTCCCTAAGTGGCAAGCATCAGGCCTTGCAAACCCGTTTCGATGCCTTGGAATCACGCCTTAGCAACACCGACGAATCCGTGACTCAGTCAGGGGCCGCCTTGCAGATAAAGCTGGGTCGTCAGGGCGACGAGCTTAAAAAGCACTGGAAAGAAATCAAAAAGCTTTGGGGTGTCACCAATGACATCAACAAAGGCAAAATCGAGAAGAACCAAAAAGACATCTCGTTCTTGGCCAGTAAGCGACAGGCACTGGAAACCGCAGTGGCAAAAGACAGTAAAAGCCTCAAGGCACTCAGTGGTAACTACCTGGGTATCAGTGCCGACCTGGATGCTGCCAACGAGAATATGCGCAGCTATGCCGATGGCCTTAACCGTTTGAATAACTCACTGTCGCGTATCGACAGCGAGTTAAAGAGCAATGCAGAAGCGGTAGAGTCTATGGAAGCCTTTCGTCGACAAATTAATCAAAAAATATATGCTCTAGAGCAAACTGCTCCTGCGTCAGCACCCTCAACTAACTAGGTCGGTAAATTAGAATCATGACTATTATTCGTCAACAAGATGTCATCCAAAGTGTTGCAGACGCCCTGCAATACATTTCCTACTACCATCCAGCCGACTTTATTAAAGCGGTAAAGGAAGCCTACGACCGGGAAGAGTCCCAGTCGGCCAAAGATGCCATGGCGCAAATTCTAATTAACTCGCGCATGTGTGCCATGGGCCATCGGCCCATTTGCCAAGACACCGGTATTGTTACCGTGTTTGTAAAAGTGGGCATGCAGGTTCAGTGGGAAGGGGACATGAGCCTCACCGACATGATTAATCAGGGCGTGCGGGAAGCCTACCTGCTGCCAGACAATATATTACGTGCCTCGATTCTGTCTGACCCCGATGGTGCGCGGACAAATACCGGTGACAATACACCAGCAGTAATTCACTATGAAATTGTGCCCGGTGATAAGGTCGCTATTGATGTGGCGGCGAAAGGCGGCGGCTCCGAAGCAAAATCCAAATTTGCCATGCTAAACCCCTCCGACTCCGTTGTTGATTGGGTGCTTAAAATGGTACCTACTATGGGTGCGGGTTGGTGCCCACCAGGTATTTTAGGTATTGGTTTGGGTGGTACAGCAGAAAAAGCCATGTTGATGGCCAAAGAAGCACTACTCGAACATATTGATATCCATGATCTGCAGGCCAAAGGCGCGGAAAACCGCAACGAAGAATTGCGCCTGGAACTGTTCGATAAAGTGAACGGTCTGGGCATAGGTGCACAGGGCCTAGGTGGTTTAACCACCGTGCTGGATATTAAGATTAAAGACTATCCATCTCATGCGGCCAACAAAGCAGTCGCTATTATTCCCAACTGTGCAGCGACCCGCCATGCGCATTTTGAACTGGATGGTTCCGGCCCAGTCAAACTAGATCCACCGAATTTGGAAGACTGGCCAGACATTACCTGGGAACAGGACGAGTCTGTCGGTCGCGTTAATCTAGATACAGTAACCCAGGCAGATATCGAACAGTGGAAACCGGGCGATACATTGCTGCTCTCCGGCAAGATGCTAACTGGGCGCGATGCAGCCCATAAAAAGATGACCGATATTTTAGCCAGCGGTGAGAAGCTTCCCGTCGACCTAACCGGCCGCTTTATCTATTACGTGGGCCCGGTAGATCCTATTGGTGACGAAGCAGTGGGGCCCGCGGGTCCGACTACGGCCACCCGTATGGATAAATTTACCCGCACCATGCTCGAAGAAACCGGCTTGATGGGCATGATCGGTAAAGCCGAGCGTGGTCAGATGGGTATCGATGCTATTAGAGATAACAAAGCGGTCTATCTTATTGCCGTGGGTGGCGCTGCCTATTTAGTCTCCAAAGCAATTATTCATGCTGAGGTTATTGCCTTCCCAGAACTGGGGATGGAAGCGATTTACGAGTTTGAAGTAAAAGATATGCCAGTCACTGTTGCCGTCGATACCGAGGGTGAATCTGTGCACCGAATCGGGCCAGAAATTTGGCAGGCAAAAATTGAAGAGAAGACGCTAAAACTTAGCTGATAATCCCTAGGCAGCCGGTCGTATATTTTTATAATTTGTTGAAACAACCTACGCCGTTGCCTACACTTGTGAAACGAGGACTGAGGTGGGATCCTCGATGCACTCGGTATACTTTACACACGCTACACACGCGCTATACAAGAGCCCCGAGGGGGTTTAATTTTTATTAAAGGGAAACGTTATGAAGTCTGTTCATTCTATCATTGGCACACTGGTGATTTTAGCCTCTGGTGCTGCTGCCGCTACGGATAGCTGGTACTTAGGTGGAACATTAGGATATTACGATCTGGATAGCGAACATGCTATTACAGATGATTACCAGGGCTCACAAGCGGGTCTGCAAGTCGGCAAATACATTAACGAAAACGTTGCTATCGAGTTGGGTCACGGCGTAAACACAGGTCATGACGACTTTGATGTTACCAGTCTTACCGGACTACTGTGGATGGGTAGCGAAGCAGCAAACTGGCGCCCTTATGGGCTGATTGGCGTAAACCAATATAACTTCGACGATGTTAGCAATCTGATTGCTGGCCACGACGACAAGTCAGTACAGATTGTTGTGGGTCTGGGTCTGGGCACTATGCTCAATGACAACGTTCAGTTCCGCGCTGATGTGCGTGGCATGTTGGGTCAGGAAGAAGACGGTGAAGACCTAGGTTTCCAGCTGTCTCTAAACCATATGTTTGGCAAAAAATCTGCACCAGCTCCGGCACCTGCACCTATCGCAGCACCAGAGACAGCGCCGGCACCCATGGTTGACGAAGAGCCAGAAGTTCGCACCATTACTATTCGCCTCAATGTTGAATTCGAATTTAACCAAGACACTGTCCTGGCCGTGTATGGCGATCAGCTAGACGCTATTGCTGCAGCCATGAGCGTTCACGAAGATATCGAGCTGGTTCTAGAAGGCCATACCGATAGCCGTGGCGGAGATGAGTACAACCGCACCCTGTCTGATCGACGCGCTAAAGCCGTTAAAGCAAAACTATCTGCTGACTATGGTATTGCCCCAGAGCGTATCTCAGCGATTGGTTACGGTGAAAGCCGACCTATAGACAGCAACGAAACTGACGAAGGCCGCGCGCGCAACCGTCGTGTTGTTGGCGAGATGTCTTTTTCAGAAGTAATGATGAACTAGTAATCTGTAAAGCAGTATTAAAACGGCGCCTATTGGCGCCGTTTTTTTTCACCTATAATAAATCCATAAAATTTACTGGGAGAGCACCATTGTGAGCATCACATTCTACTGGCATGACTACGAGACCTTTGGTGTCGACCCTTCCAAAGACCGGCCCTCACAGTTTGCGGGTCTGCGTACCGACGAAAACCTCAATGTGATTGGTGAACCACTGGTTATTTACTGCCAGCCACAAAAAGACTGCGTGCCCGCTCCCCAGGCCTGCCTTATCACCGGCATTACGCCCCAGCATGCACTGGAACATGGTCTGCCAGAACCAGACTTTATCGAAGCGATTCATCAGCAGCTGTCACTCCCAGGCACTTGCGGGGTGGGCTACAACAGCATTCGCTTTGACGACGAAGTGACCCGCTACACCCTCTACCGCAACTTTTACGATCCCTACCAGCGGGAATGGAAAAACGGCAATTCCCGCTGGGATATTATCGACATGATGCGCCTTACTCGAGCCCTGCGCCCCGAAGGCATCGAATGGCCAGACCATGAGCCGGGTCGCCCCAGCTTTAAGTTAGAGCATCTTACCGCCGCCAATGGCATAGACCATGCCGCCGCCCACGATGCACTGTCCGATGTTACTGCGACCATCGCCATGGCCAAGCTCGTTAAACAAAAGCAGCCCCGTCTGTTTGATTATGTAGTGAACAATCGCGGTAAAAAAGCCATCGCAGAGATGCTTAATCTACAGGACAGAAGAACCCTTCTTTCCATATCTCCGGAATGCTCGACAAAGCCCATATGTATGGCGCAGTAATGATGCCCCCTCGCCAAACATCCAACTAACAGCAACGGCTATAATCTGCTTTGACCTGTCCGCGGATCCCGAGGACTTGCTCAGCCTAGACGCCGAAGAAATCCAACGTCGTGTATTTACCGCCGCCGCAGATCTGCCCGAGGGCACCAACCGCATTCCATTAAAAGTGGTGCATATCAACAAGGCACCGGTAGTGGACTACCCATAAGTTAATCGACGAAAAAGCGGCCCGCGCGGCCTGAATATTAATATGCAGCGCTGCGAAGAAAACTGGCAGACCTTGAATAAGGTCAATTTACAAACAAAATTGGGTCAGGTATTTGCCGACCGCGAGTTTCCACCCAAACCTGAGGCCGAACAGCAGCTGTATGAGGGATTTCTACCCAATAGTGATAAGCCTCTGCTCGATGAGGTCCGTCGCGCCAATGCCGACGACTTCGCTGCCCATAATTATCATTTTGCCGATAAGCGTTACAACCAGATGCTATTTAACTATCGCGCCCGTTACTTTGCTGAATCCCTGTCCCCTGAAGAACAGAAAATCTGGCAGGAAAGCTGCAAATGGCGCCTTACAGATGAGTCATCCGGTTATCTCACGCTGCAGCAGCAAGCCGCTGAGATCAATGACTTGCTAGGGAATACTGAGCTTGCCGCGGATAAACGTGCGGTTCTGGAAGCACTGCAAGCTTGGGCAGTACAGGTAACAGAGGAATTTTCGCTAGAGTCAGGGGGTTAAAAAGGCTAAAATCCGCCAAATCAATTTGCCCCGAGGCACTAGCTTGAATTTTACCGGCGCGCATATACTTTCAATCAACCAATTCCAACGTCAGGATGTCGACCGCGTATTCGCCGTCGCCGACCAGATGGAGCCCTATGCCCTGCGCAAAAGGGTTACCCGGGTATTGGAAGGTGCCATTCTCGGCAATATGTTTTTTGAGGCCAGTACCCGAACCCGCGTCAGCTTTGGCTCAGCCTTCAACTTACTTGGCGGCGAAGTTCGCGAAACTGCCGGCTTTGAAAACTCGGCACTGGTTAAAGGTGAATCACTGCAAGATACCGCCAGAGTGCTGTCCGGGTTTAGCGACGTTATCTGTATGCGCCACCCGCAAGAGGGATCGGTTGCCGACTTCGCATCCGCCAGTCGAGTCCCCGTGCTCAATGGTGGTGATGGCGCTAATGAACATCCCACTCAGGCATTGCTAGACCTGTACACCATTCGTCAGGAAATTGCCGCCCGAGGCCAGACCATCGACGGCCTTAAAATTGCCATGATCGGTGATTTACGCCATGGCCGTACCGTGCATTCCCTGAGTAAGTTACTGTCTCTGTACAACAATGTTCAGGTGATCCTAATTTCACCGGAAGAACTGACTCTACCTGAAGCAATCGTAGAGCAGATGCGCAGTGCCGGTGTGCAAGTTACCATCTCCCACGAGCTGACCAATAGCATTGTCGACGTGGATATTGTGTACTCCACCCGAATTCAAGAAGAGCGTTTCTCCACCAAAGAAGAAGCGGATCTGTACCGTGGCAAGTTCCGTCTTAATCAGGCGATTTATACCGAATTTTGCCAGCCCAACACCGTAATAATGCATCCATTGCCGAGAGATTCTCGGGCCGATGCCAACGAGCTAGACAGTGACCTAGACAATAACCCCAACCTGGCAATTTTCCGCCAGGCCGATAATGGGGTGTTAGTGCGTATGGCACTGTTTGCACTGGTCCTTGATGTGGCCGACAAAGTCGACGAGTTCTCCTACGACGTGCGCTGGTACAACTCAAGGCAGGTTTAATGCCACTAATAACAAAAAAAGATAATTAGCCCATGAGTGAATTTGATGATATTCGTCCCTATGGCGATGATGAAGTTCCCGCCGTTATAGCGCGGCTAATTGCCGATTCCGAATTTATTGATCTTCTGCTAAGTCGCAAAGCGCCCCTGTTGGCCAAGCTGTGCCCCTGGTTAGCACGGCCCTTTATTCGCTTTGGATTGCGTAAATTAACCAGACACATGGGCACAGTAAATGACCTTCAGGTACAGATGACCGAAGGCCTGAAAAACGTACTCGACGCCACCACCGACGGTTACAGCTTTGGCGGTCTTGATAATCTAGATTCCAGCAAAGCGGCTCTATTTATGAGTAACCATCGAGACATCGCCCTCGATCCCGCTCTGGTCTGTTTAGGCTTATTGATGGCCGGACAAGAGAGTGTGCGTATCGCCATTGGCGACAACCTATTAAGCAAACCCTTTGCCGCCGATCTAATGCGGGTTAACCGCAGCTTTATTGTTAAACGTTCGGAGGCAAGCCGACGTGGAAAGCTCGAGGCCTTAAAGAAACTGTCCCGCTATATTCGTCACAGTATCAGCCAAGAACAGGTATCTATTTGGATTGCGCAGGCTGAAGGGCGTGCCAAAAATGGTCGCGATCGCACAGAAACCGCACTACTAAAAATGCTCGCCCTGTCTAAAGGGGAAGGGCAAGATTTTGCAGCCGCCATTGGCGAATTAAATGTAATTCCCGTGTCTATCTCCTACGAATACGATCCCTGCGATGCCGACAAGGCCCGGGAACTTTATTCTGCCGAGCAGGGTACTGCCTACGTTAAAAAAGAATTCGAAGATCTCGACACCATTCAAAAAGGAATACTCGGTTACAAGGGCCGCATTCATGTGAACTTTGGTCAGCCGGTAGGTAGCAGCTTTGAAAATGCCGATGCCTTGGCTGCCGAAGTGGATCGTCAAATTTTCAGTCATTACCAACTATTCCCAACCAATATTATTGCTTGGCAGATGCAGGGCAATACCGATGTATTAGACAGACTAGAAGAACTGCAGCAACAGTGGCCAGACGAAGACTGGTCCAATGCTCAAGCCTCTTTTGAGTCACATCTTAGCCAAATACCTGCAGATCATCGTCAGATAGTGATTGATGCCTATGCCGCTCCGGTGGACAATCAGCTTGCTCATCAATCTAAATAAGGACGTTTATTTTTGTTAGATGCAGACGTACGAGAAACTATTCAGCAAGGCTATCGCGAATTTTTAAAGTCCCGCGAACTCAGTCCACGACTGGGTCAAAAACAAATGGTTGCGGCCATTGCCAACACCCTTAGCAATGAGGATCCCGATAAACGTCTCGCGGTTATCGAAGCGGGCACAGGTACTGGTAAAACCGTTGGCTATCTCATTGCTGCACTGCCCATTGCTCGCGCCTTAAAGAAAACCGTGGTGGTTGCTACCGGCACCATAGCCCTGCAAGAACAGCTCATCCACAAAGACCTGCCCGAATTATTAGAGTCCTGTGGCTGGGATTACAGCTGCGCCCTAGTAAAAGGCCGTGGTCGTTACGCCTGTAACCTGCGTATGGAACAGTGCCTAGATGCCGTAAAGTCGAAAGACGCCGGTCTATTTTTGTTTGAAGACGAGCAGCAGTTTAATCCCAATGCCGCCACCGAAAACCTGTTTAAAGAGATGTCTGCGTCATTGGACGACGGCGTCTGGGATGGTGATAGAGATTCTTGGCCAACCCGCATTCAAGATATGGAATGGCGCGCCCTTACCGTCGATCGTCGCCAGTGCACCGGCAGACGCTGCCGTTTTGTGAATCAATGTCCGTTCTTTAAAGCGCGCAATGATCTTGAAGAGAGCGAATGCATTGTCGCCAACCACGACCTAGTTATGGCCGACCTGGCACTGGGTGGTGGCGTTATTTTGCCCCCGCCAGAAGACTGTATTTATATCTTCGACGAAGGTCATCGACTGGGTGATACGGCGATTCGTCACTTTGGTGCCGAGTGTAAAATCAACAGCACATTAACCTGGTTAGAGCGATTACCTAAACAGATCAAAGGCCAGACGCCGATTTTTGAAAAAGATACCTCATTGGCAGATCAGCTGCCACGCATCGAGCGCGAAGCCAATAAGATCTCCGAGCTACTCTCAATGGCTTATCCACTGTTAAAAGAACAGCTGGATCTATCGGATCATGCGGAAGGGCGTTACCGATTTGCCCATGGCGATGTAGGGGCCACCATTCGTGATCTGGCCAAACAGATCACCCTGCAGACCAGCGGTTGGTTAGGGCGCTTAGAGGTACTGGAAGACACTCTCAGCGAAGCCTTAAGCGATAAAGAATATCCCGTGCCTATGGCCGATATCGAGTTATTTTATCAGCAGGCAGGCAACTGGCTGTCTGGCGCCGAACGCCTACTAGCCCTGTGGGATAGGCTGCATAAAGAATTAAAAAAGGGCGATATGCCCATGGCCTGCTGGTTAAAATTGGATGAAAACGCCGGTGGCAATATTGATATTTCCATTAATGCCAGCCCCATCCAGGCGGCAGAAATTCTTCAAGAGCGACTCTGGGGCAGCTGCTATGCGGCCGTATTAACCTCAGCAACCCTAAAATCTCTGGGTAACTTTAATACCTTACAGCGTGAAACCGGTGTGCCCAGTTCAGCGCATTTTCTATCAGTGGCTGGTGCCTTTAACTATGCCGAAGCCGCAACAGTGCGCGTGCCACCCGGTGCGGTAGAAGGTAATAGCATTGAAGAGCACAGCAAGTATATTGTTGATAACCTAGAGTCTATGGTTGAAGACAAAGCCGGTACATTGGTGCTGTTTTCATCCAAGCGCCAAATGGAACAGGTTTTCGATGAGCTGCCGAATCATCTGGCGAAAATTATTCTCATTCAGGGCCAGTACTCCAACCGGGAAATGGTACGCCTCCATAAGGAGCGTATCGATCAGGGTAAAACCAGTGTACTGCTCGGCTTGGCTAGCTTTGCCGAAGGTGTGGATTTACCCGGTGACTACTGCAAACATGTGGTGATTGCCAAGCTGCCCTTTGCGGTGCCTGATGATCCGTTACATGAAGCATTATCGGAATGGATTGAAGGCAAGGGCGGTAATTCGTTTTTTGATATTTCCCTGCCCATCGCCTCTCTGCGTCTTATTCAGGCCTGCGGACGACTGCTGCGCACAGAGTCAGACACCGGTACTGTGTCTATTCTGGATAAGCGCCTTATCACTAAGCGTTATGGCACTCAGCTACTCGATGCATTGCCGCCCTTTAGGCGAGAGCTTGGATAGTACATTTTTGAGTGCTAGTTAAAGTAGCAGAGAAGGTAAGAGCTAAGAAGGTAAAAACGTATGCTTGAGCATTACAGAACATTGGCAGACTTGCTGGTCGAAGTAGAGAAAGAGCTGCGGCTGATGCAGCTTTGGGAAATGCAAAATCCCTCACCAGAGGCGCTATCTAGCGTCGAACCCTTTGCTGTAGATCAGCTTTTATTTAACCAGTGGTTACAGTTTGTGTTTTTACCGCGAATGTACGAGCTTGTTGAAAGCGAAGCACCCCTGCCAGATAACTGCAGTATTGCACCCATGGCAGAGGAGTTTTTTAAAGGGCAGATAGTTGAAGCTGCGGCCATCATTTCTCGACTGGCCGCGATAGATCGTTTGATTACCAACCTCTAATAGTAGGCTCTGCTAGAAACCACATTATTACAAAGCACACTACTAGAAAGCACAGTACTAAAAAGCGCGCTACTAGCTTTTAGATTTCTTAGGCTTTTTGGTATAGGTTTTTTTCTTAGTGATCGGACTCGAACCGTCACCCGCTGGCTTGCCAGAATAAGCAGGCTTATCTCCAGCAGGCTTTCGATCAGATCTGTCACCAGAATCTTTAGCATAGCTGCCACCGGCTTTCTTCTTATACGACTTCTTAGGTGGCTGCTGAGTATCTGCAGTACGCTTATTAGTCACATCGCGGCTGATGATTCGCTTGTCGCCAGAAAAATCTTTCTTCTTAGCACTGTCGCCACCAGAAGGTGCGGCACCGGCGTTATGAACACTAATGCGCATAGGCTTGGCACAGATACGAACCTTTTGCAGATGATTCATCATCTCCGAAGGCATGCCCTCAGGTAAGTCTACGGTGCTGTATTCGTCATGGAGCTTAATCTCACCAATGTACTGGCTGCTGATATCCGCTTCATTGGCAATGGCGCCAACAATATTGCTGGGAGAAATGCCGTCGTTATGGCCCACTTCCAAACGGTAAGTGACCATAGCAACATTAGGATCGCGACCTGACTTATCAACAGATTCGCGTCTCGGACGTTCGCTACGTTCTTTGCGATCACCGCCACGATCATTACGATCGTTACGGCCCCTGTCGCGGTTATTGTCTCGCGGTGCTGGTGCTCTATCACTGCGTGACAGTGAAGGTGTCGCTATAGCGTCCAAACGAGGAAACAGCGGACGATCTTTTTGGTTTTCAAACGCCAGAGCAGTAGCAACATCAGTAATGTCTAGCTCGTTCTCAGTTACCAGCTTCTCAATCAACGAACGGAATTTATCCAGCTTAGGATTTTCCATGTTCTTAATTAACTGATCGGTAAACTGCTGAATGCGCAAGCCGCTAACTTCTTCGTTGCTTGGCATGGTCATTGGCTTGATAGTCTGGCGCGTCGACTTCTCAATCGAACGCAACAGACGGTTTTCTTTAGGCGTGATAAACAACACAGCCTTACCTTCACGACCTGCACGGCCCGTTCGACCAATACGGTGAACATAGGACTCATTGTCGTAAGGAATATCAAAGTTAATAACATGGCTGATGCGTTCAACATCCAGACCACGGGCAGCAACATCAGTCGCCACAACAATATCAATCTGGCCTTTCTTCAGGCGGTTAATCGTGCGCTCACGAATAGCCTGACTCAAATCGCCATTTAGCGGAGAAGAGGAGAATCCGCGAGCTTCTAAGCGCTCAGCAATATCGACGGTCGAAGACTTGGTACGCACAAAAATGATCATGCCATCAAAGGTTTCAACTTCAAGGAAGCGAGTAAGAGCATCCATCTTCTGGTGGCTCTTAACCGTGACATACTGCTGTTCAATACGCTCAACAGTCTTTGTTTTAGCTTCAATGCTAACCGTCTCAGCATCGCCCAGATACTTGGTTGTGACACGGCGAATGGCAGGGGGCATAGTTGCAGAGAACAATGCGCGCTGACAGTTACTCGGCGTTTGCGCCAGAATAGTTTCAACATCATCGATAAAGCCCATACGCAGCATTTCGTCAGCTTCATCCAGAACCAGGCCACGAACCTGACTCAAATCCAAGCTGCGACGACGCAAATGGTCAAGCATACGGCCAGGCGTACCCACAACAACCTGAGCTCCGCGCTTTAAACCACGCAACTGACCCTGGATATCTGCGCCACCATAAATGGGCAGAACGTGAAAACCTTTGATGTGTTTTGCATAGCTCTGGAATGCCTCAGCAACTTGAATCGCAAGCTCGCGAGTCGGCGTAAGCACCAGAACCTGAGGTGTTTTTTGTTTCTCGTCCAACATACTCAAAAACGGCAGCGCAAAAGCTGCAGTCTTGCCAGTACCAGTCTGGGCGGTACCTAGCAGGTTTTTACCCGCCAACAGAATAGGAATACTCTGCGCCTGAACAGGGGAGGGTTGCTCATAGCCGAGTTGCTGCACGGCTTTAAGAACGGGGGCAGAAATACCCAGTGATTCGAAGTCAACGGATGACATTAATTTACCTGTGGCTTGGGGCGATTAGACCCCGGATTGGAAAGGCGCGGAGTATACTCCTAAGTCATTAATTTTTATAGGGGTTTTTGGGCTATTTTTGTACAGTAAAAAGGCCTATCTAGCTTATTTGTAAGGGTATCTAACTTCAAAATTGACTTACTGACTTTACCGACCAAACTTAGAGTGATATCAAGCCGATTGGAGAGGGTTATGGATAAGGAGCAAGCCAAGTTAGAGGTATTAAGAAAATGATACTTGAGGGCGAAGAGAGTAGGCCTGCTGAATGTAGTCACGAGATCTTGATTACCGAAATGGATCAATCTAGTGAGGAGTCCGATAAGCACGGTAAACTAACCAAACACCTACAAAGAATATTAGCATGCCAATGCCAATTGAAGATGTTCCTATGCCAATAAGGATTAGTATGAACCCCAGACCAAACTTACCCAGTTTGGTTTTCTCAAATGAGACTAGTTCTTTCTCATCGTCTGGTTCAGATTTCTTGGCATCTGCCTCGTGCCTGAATATTCTCCAGCCACGGTAAGTAAGATAAATCCCAATTGGGATCATGGGTATACCGATCCCTACGCCTGCAGTAGCTAAGCCTACGCCACCAATAATTATTCCAAATAACAATATAGATATACCTGCTAGTAACTGCATTATTGCCTCTCTGTCCGAAATCACATGGTTTTCGTTAGCTTATTTTATATAGTTGCCTTGGTTTTGCTGGATTTGGGTTTAGCCTTTTTCTTTAACAATTTAAAAATATGCTTTTTAGTTTCCCTAGCTGCATCACTTTCTATTAGGTCGCGTTTAAGTACCTCGTGGGCTACTAAGTTTTGTATTTCTTCTGTCGTAACTTTTATCCCGTCTTTGATTTTCCTCAGCTCACGACGAATTGCGCTAGCTACTGAATCTGTTTGGATTAGTGCGCCGACAACATAGCGATTGACAGATTGGCGGTATTCATAGAATTCATCAATTAAGTCATTGCTAACGCCGCGCTTGCAGAGAAGAAAGAGAATCTCCTGATCCTCCTTTTTACGCTGATTTATCTCACTGAAATCAAAGTCGAGTAATTTCGAGTTCTTAACGCGATCTTCTAGAGTCACCCTGTGCACCTGCCATTGAAGTCCGTTGGTCAAAACGACCCATTTAATACCTTCTTGAGCTGCATAGTTGACTGCTTGTCTGAGGTGAATTTCTTTTAAATCAATCCCAATAGCTTTTACCTCAATAAGATACTCGACTCTCTTTTGGGTTTTGATAGCCAAATCGCAGTAAGTACCCTGTATGGCATATTCACGGGTTATTTCATCGTATTTGTCGAAACCAAATACTTCTTCGAGAATGTCGGTAATGATCGTGACAGTATCGGACTCGTTAACATCACGTTCTTTTGCGCGCTCAAGTACCTTCTTGAATTTTGGCACTGAGGTGGTGAGCCGCTTTGTAACGGCTGCAGGGATATTAGCCATGATTTACATCTCCGTGTTAAGAAACTTGTGTAAAGTCTGAAAATATTCTTTAAAAATAGCAGCTTTACAGTGGTTTGCATCAAAAAGGAGAGTTTTTTTACGAAGTTTTACTTATATCTAGAGCGGGGCGCTACCAATAAAGAATTATAGGTGAATTATCTGTTTGAGCTACAGCACCACCAACGTCATTGTTTTTATAAATGCTCTCTATGTTCCTAGCGACTATCCATCACCCATAAATTGCGCTTAAATGACCAAAATACAAATGTCATCAAGATACTCATAAATCAAACAGGAATACCCCATGAGTGAGCTCTACCTCGTCCGCCACGCCCAAGCCTCCTTTGGCACTGCCAATTACGACCAACTCTCCGACCTTGGCCACCAGCAATCTCGCTGGCTAGGTGACTATATGGGCATGCGCGGCCTCAAGTTCGATACCTTGGTAGTGGGCGATATGGTTCGCCATCACGAGACCATGAACGGTATCTGCGCGGGTATGGATATCGATGGCAGTAGCCGCCTAGTATTACCGGGGCTCAATGAATATAACTTTATCGCCATGATTGATTCCTACAAGGTCACCAATGGTGATGACCCAATGTTCCAAGCGATTGCCGATAATCCCAAAGACAACCGACACCATTTTCGGTTGTTGCGAAAGGTGTTGAGCTTATGGACACAGGACAAAATTGAGGACCTACCAGAGAGCTGGGGCGAATTTAAAGCGAGAGTTTTAGATGCTCAACAGCAGATTAAGGCAATGGCAGACAGTGGCAATCGTATCCTAGCGATTGGGTCTGGTGGTTCTATTAGTGCTTTTGTTGGGGCGGTGCTGGGTATTCCCGATGAGAATATTTTTGATTTAAACCTGCAATATAAAAACACCGCGTTTAGTCATTTCTTTTTTAATGAGAAGAAGATGAACCTGACGGGGTTTAATAGTATTCCGCATCTGGATACGAATGAGATGAAGCAGCATATTACTTATGGCTAATTGCCTTAACCATTAACATAAATCAATACGCAGTGTTTTACCCACGGCACGGGCAGCATTATCTAAGGTGTGCAATGTCACCGAGGTGTTAGCTGGATCAAGCACGCGATCTAAAGCCGAACGGCTGGTGCCCATCAGTTCAGCCATCTTGGTTTTAGAGATATGTTCAGCTTCCATTTTCTGTTGAATTTCCCATGCGATAACACGTTTGATGGCAGCGGCATTAACTTCCGCTAGTTCACCGGTTTCCTCAAGTAAATTATTTAGCGACGAACCCATATGTTGATTTGGCTTAGACATGTACTACCTCTCTTTTACGTTTCTTTGCAAGATCCAAGTCTGATTTGGGCGTTTTCTGAGACTTCTTAACAATGCCATGCAGCAACACCATGCACCCGCTATGGATACAAAATAAAACTCGGCCGATGCGCCTGTCTTGAAGATTAGTTCTGACTTCATATAAGCCATCTCCCATGGGTCTGCAAACGGGCATCCCAATGGGCCAACCAAATTCGACAGTTTTAATATCGACTCCTATGGCCTTGCGGTCTTCCTTTGGCAAAGCCAATAACCATTCACGCACGGGCTCATTGCCATGACTAGAGCAATAAAAAATAGCAGGTACTCGTTTTCTGCCGTGGCTAGCCATAGAAAAAAGTACCATTTGTGGTACATGCCGTCAAGATTTTAATTCAGGCCTCCTTGGCTATGATTGAATTTCTAGGTTAATGATTGAGCGGAGAGAGTGGCACGGAGGTACTACAAAAAGAGTAGATCAATCCTCAAATACCCAATAACCCTTTGGCGAATACAAAAAGCCATAAAATACTGTGATCAATATCCGGTGAGTAACCCAGAACCCTAAAGTCCCATTTATCCTAGTGGCAGCAGCCCCCGCAGGTTAAACTAGCCCTCTGAAAAAAAGCATCCAATCCAACAACAATAAATAAAAGGAATGAAACGTGAACACAGAATTCGATATGACTGGCAAAGTTGCCATGGTAACTGGCGCATCTAGTGGTTTTGGCGTTAACTTTGCGAAAATTTTGGCTGCTCGTGGTGCTAAGGTTGTAGTGGCGGCACGCCGTTTGGACCGTCTTGAAGCGCTGGTTGCTGAGATTAAGGCTGAGGGTGGTGAAGCCTTCGCGGTTGCCTTGGATGTGACCAATACTGAGTCGATTACTGCTGCGTTTGATGCATCTGAAGCGGCCTTTGGTACTGTTACCGTTATCTCTAACAATGCCGGTGTTGCCGATGGCCGCAGTGCGCTTAAAGCCACTGAAGCGGATTGGGATCTGGTATTAGACACCAACCTTAAGGGTGTGTGGATGGTGGCTCAAGAGGCCGCTAAACGTATGGTTGCGGCGGGTGTTGGTGGTAGCATTGTGAACACCGCGTCAATTTTGGGTCTGCGTGTATCCTTTGCCCAGTCAGTCTATGCGGCTTCTAAGGCCGGTGTTGTTCAGCTGTCTAAGGCGTTGGCGCTGGAGCTGGGTCGTAAGGGTATTCGTGTGAATGCGCTGTGTCCTGGATTCTTTTTAACTGAAATGACTGAGATGTTGTTTGACTCGCCTCAGGGTAATGCGTTTCTTGCGTCTTCTCCTTTGGCGCGTCCTGGTGAGATGGATGAGATTAGCTCCCCCTTCTTGCTGCTGGCCAGTGATGCGGGTAGTTATTTGACGGGTGTTGCATTGCCGGTTGATGGCGGCCAGTCTATTGGTAATATGTAATATCATTAACGCAACTGCACAGATGGAAATGCTATGAGCTTGCAAGATAATCGCCGGGAATACGACTACGGGAAGCTTTCTCGAGAGTCTTTGCTGGATAGTCCCTTTGATCAGTTTAAGCGCTGGATGGCCCAGGCTATTGAGGCGGATATCCAAGACCCAACGGCCATGTCTGTGGCCACGGTGAATGCCGAGGGTAAGCCTTGGCAGCGCATGGTGCTGTTAAAAGATTTTGATGAGCGTGGCTTTGTGTTTTATACCAATCTTGGTAGTCGCAAGGCTACTGAGATTGCGGGTAATGCTCAGGTGAGTTTGCACTTTCCTTGGTTGCAGTTAGACCGTCAGGTGATTGTAGGTGGCCGTGCTGAGCGGCTATCTACCGTCGATGTGATGAAGTATTTTTTAAGTCGCCCTAAGGGCAGCCAGCTTGCTGCCTGGGCCTCTAAACAGAGCAGCCGTGTCAATTCTCGTCAGGCGCTGGAAACTCAGTTTGAACAGGTTAAAGCAAAGTTTTCGAAGGGTGAGATTCCCTTGCCCGATTTTTGGGGTGGGTTTCGAGTGATCCCTGAGGAAATTGAGTTTTGGCAGGGTGGTGAGAGTCGTTTGCATGACCGCTTTAGTTTTCAGCGGAATGGCGATGGCTGGGACATTGCCCGCCTGTCACCCTAACAGGGGCCAGACAGATCGCGGCCAAACCTTAGCAGCACAGACCCTGTTGAGACGGCACTAAAAAAAACAGATTTTTCGTGCCGGTCTCTCTATTCACGAGAGACCATCTAGTTAATGTTATACATTCACAATCTGCGGTCGCTTGGATGCCACGGCAATCATAATGTCTTTAACATCATCATTTTCGACGCCAGCATCTAGTAATACATTTCTTAGAAGTTCTGCGACTTTCAGAAAATGATCGTCGCTGATGTTTCTACCTTCGTGGCCTTTCTTTAGCCATTCGTCTTTATATTCTTGAAAGGGCTTACCCAGTGCATAGGCAAAGAATTTACATTGGTGCTGGATGAGGTCGTTAAGGTCGGTACCTTCAAAGTATGTTTTTAATGCAGGTCGCGCATAAACCTGTGCATAGAACTCTTTGATGAGCTCACGCATCACATCTATACCGCCATATTTATCGAATAAGTTATCCATCATATGTCCTTATATACGCTCTATCGAGTGTAGGATTTACCTAACTGTACAACGTAGGTTTTAATGCCTGTTTCATTGTCAGTCTGGGAGCAAAACATAAAGGATGTCGAACCAAGGATAGATTGAGACATTTCCTTTATCGTTAACCCGAATTATACATTAACGCATAGAGTCAATGCAAGAGTTGGCTATAGGGTTTGCTGCTGGGAACATTAGTTGGTTTTTCTGGATTCGATAGGGATGTAAGCGGCATTTCTGATGCGCCCTAAGTAAGGCTTTAGTACCTAATAGCGGTAATGACCAAACACCGCTCTCCCGCTGGTGTTTTTACAACCACCTCATCATCAATAGATTTTCCCACCAGCGCCTGAGCCATGGGGCCGTCAATACTAATGCAGTTGAGTGCAGGGTCGATCTCATCTGATCCTACTAGGCGATACACATGTTCTTCGCCGGTATCTTTATCTTCGACAGTCACCCAGGCCGAAAAAAATACTTTCGAGGGGTCGCGGGGTTTATCTTCAACAATGGTGGCATCTTCAAGCCGCTTGGTCAGGTAACGCACACGGCCATCGATTTCTCGAAGACGTCGCTTGCCATAAATATAGTCACCGTTTTCTGAGCGGTCGCCATTCTTAGCGGCTTCGTGGACCACATGGGTAACTTGCGGACGCTCCACCTTCCACAGCTGCCGAACTTCTGCGCGCATAGCAGCGGCACCGTCTGCGGTGATATAGGGAGAGCTTTTGGGGCCTGGTGGTCTATATCGTCCCATGGTTTAAGCCTTTGCCTGCAGGTTAAAAACCTCTTGGTAAAACTGTAGTTCAGATTCCATCGCCATAATAATATTTTTGGCTTTTCTAAAACCATGGCCTTCGTCGGGGAAGGTGACATGGGCCACTTTAATGCCTTTGTCTTGTAGCAGTTTTACCATCATTTCTGCTTGGTTGGGAGGTACCACTTTATCTTCTAAACCCTGCAAAAATATTACCGGGCAGTTAAGGCCCTCTGCATGATGTATGGGTGAGCGCTCTAGGTAGATATCTCTACGTTCTGGATAGGGGCCAATAAGGCTGTCCATGTAGCGTGATTCGAATTTATGGGTGTCGGTGGCCAGTGTTTCCAAATCGCCAATGCCATACAAACTGGCGCCGGCCTTAAAGGTGTCGGTGAAGGTTAGGGCCGAGAGCACGGTGTAACCCCCGGCACTGCCGCCTCGGATAAGGCAGCGCTCTGGGTCGATTTTGTGTTGCTCGGCCAGATAGGCAATAGCTAGCTGGGTGTCTTCAACATCGGCAATACCCCAGGTGCCGGCTAATGCTTGGCGATAGGTACGGCCAAAACCGGTGCTGCCGCGGTAGTTAATATCCACCACGGCAAAGCCTCTGTTGGTCCAGTATTGAATTTTTAGGTTGAGGCCAGAGTCTGTCGCGCCGGTTGGGCCGCCATGGCAGAGGGCGATGACTAGGGGCAGCTCGTTATCCATGCCTTGATACTGGGCATTGGTGGGCGGGTAAAAGAAGGCGTGAACCTGCTGGTTGTGGTCGCTATTTTTGAAACTGTTGCCGTCATTTGGGAACAGGATCGATTGGGGTTGGGCTATATCGGCTTCGTCTAACGCTAGAGTAGAGGGGGCATAGACTGATTTGAGTTTACCCTTAGGGTTGATGCCCACAATCTGATTAGCCAAAGAGGCTGCGCCAGCGACGGTGTACAGTTGGCCCTGATGGCAGCAGGCTGCGGCCAAGCTGCTGTATTGGTTATCTGTTTGGGTTAACGCCCCTGTGGCGATGTCGATAAACCCGCTGTGCCAAAGTCCCTGTTGGGTCCATAGGCAACCAATGGTATTGGCGTCGATGAAGTCGCAGGTGCTCATGCCAAACTGCCATAATGGCGTGGCAAATTCTGCTTCTTTACTTAGGACTATTTGTCCGTTAGCTCGGTAGATATTCCACCAGTTATTTTTATCGGACACATAGTAAAGCTGGTTGTCTGGCGACCAGCTGGGCTGAAAAATGGCTTCTTGCTTATCAGTGCCATCACGGCCAGCAACCATTGTTTTATCAGTGAGGGAGTCGGCACTGATATTCGCCTGCCAAAGTTGGGTGCTATCCCAGGGCATATTGGGATGCTGCCACTCTATCCAGCAAAGCTTTTTCTGATCTGGACTAATGCGTGGGTAGGCATAAAAATCTGCGCCGCTGGCTAATGTCTTAATCTCGCCATTGGCGATACTAATACTAACGAGGGTATTTTCTGGTTCGCGATCTTCATGGTGAGTTTCACAAACGGCAATAAGATGCTGGCGTGCCTGATCAATAACTAGGTCGGCAAAACGTGGGCCTGGCTTGGTGATGGAGACCGGATTTTGGCCTTCATCGAGAGCTAGCTGATAAATACACTGATCCACGGCATTCACAAAGTACAGGTGGCTATCGTCTACCGCATAGGCCATACCGCCATATTCATGGACCTTGCTGGAATGACTAAAGGGGGCGGGCAGTAGGTCGCTTATCAGGCCCTGGCCATCCCGGCGCATAATTACACTGCGCCCAGCATCCCAGGGGCGACCTTCCACCCAGTAAAGGCTGTCGTTGTGACTTTGCAGAAAATTAAGGCTGGGGGCAGCTTTGGTGATTAGCTCTGCGCTAATGGCAGAGGGCCAGGTACCAAAGGCCTGTTTGGTTTTGTTGGTCATGGTTTAACCACCCGCCAATTTGACGGTATGCCCGAGTTTTTCTAGTTCGGCTTTTAAGGTGTCGCGATGGTCGCCCTGAATTTCAATCACGCCATCTTTGATGGTGCCGCCAGTCGAGCATTTTTGTTTAAGCTGCTTGGCCAGGGTTTTTAGCGCGGCCTCATCTAAATCAAGGCCGCTGACCAGACTCACGCCTTTGCCTTTGCGACCTTTGGTTTCGCGGCGAATGCGCACGATGCCGTCGGTCTCTATTGCCTGTGGCTTATCCGCTTGGGTAATGCGCCCGGCATCGGTTGAATAAACCAGTCTAGATTCTTTGTTCGCCATTAATCGTCTCTTTTAGCTACTAACAACTAGCTAGTTGTTAGTAGCAGTTTGCCAATATGTTGGTTGGATTCCATCAGGGTATGGGCTTCGCTGGCCTGAGCTAGGGGGAAGCGGCTATTAATCACGGGCTTAAATTTACCCTGAGCTATTAAGGGCCAAACCTGGGACTCCACACCAGCGGCTATACGCGCTTTATTTTCGATAGGCTGGGCGCGCAATGTGGAACCGGTAAGCACCAGCTGCTTTAACATCAGTGGCAGTAAATCGACTTCGACTTTAGAACCGCGCAAAAAGGCGATATTAACAATCCGCGCTTTAGGGGCACAGGCAGCAAAGTTCTGCTGCACATAGTCACCGCCCACCATGTCTAAAATCACGTTGACGCCAGTGCCGGTAATTTCTTGGCAGGCCTGCACAAAATCCTGTTGACGATAATTGATTGCTTTAACCGCGCCAAGCTTTTCGCATACCGCGCATTTCTCATCACTGCCTGCAGTGGCAATGACTTTAATACCCATGGCGCTGGCCATCTGGATAGCGGTGGTACCAATACCACTGGACCCTCCATGCACGAGCAACCATTCACCCGCCTGTAATTCAGCGCGCTCAAATAAATTGTGCCATACCGTAAAGCAGGTTTCGGGGAGGGCAGCGGCATCAGTTAGAGACAGACCCTCGGGAATCGGCAGGCAGATAGATTCTTCGGCCACCGCATATTCGGCATAACCACCACCAGACAGCAGAGCACAGACCTGATCGCCAACCTTCCAGCGCTGCACCCCAGATCCAATTGCAACCACAGTGCCTGAGGCTTCTAAACCGGGAATGTCGGTTACACCTGGGGGTGGCGGATAGAACCCCATTCGCTGAAAAACATCCGGGCGATTAACGCCCGCCGCTGCGACCTTAATCAACACCTGACTGTCGGTAGGGACGGGCATATCTCTTGAGGTGGATTGCAATACTTCTGGGCCCCCGGGTTGGGTGATTTCGATGCTGGTTTGGCTGGCTGGTAGGTCGATGGTTGTGCTCATAATGTCTAGGCTCTTTTTACGGGCTAGTTTAGCCGCTTATGGCTTAACTTCTCAATGCAACAAACAGCCCGCCACCCATTAATAATGCACCAGAGCCAAACTTCAGATATTTGGTTTTGGGTGAGGCTGCAAATGAGGATTTAGTTTTTGCAGCAACATAAGCATAGCCTGCCATGACCACGCCGACCGACAATGTTGCGATGATAAATAAAAGGCTGACGTCGGTAATAGACAGATTTTCTAGGTCGAGAAAGGCGGGGAAGAAGCTGAAGTAAAACAAGATTACTTTGGGGTTGCCAATGGAGGTGATTAGACCGACCAGAAAGCTGGCCGAGTGGTTGGCCGGTTTTGTGGCTTCTTTTTCCGCCTCCGCAGCAGAGGGCTCGGAGGTGATCAGGCTAAAGCCTAGGTAGATCAGATAGGCAGCACCTATGTATTTGATCACCACAAAAAAGCTGCCCATGACTTCGGCTAGCGCGGCTAAACCAAACACTGCCAAGGTAATAAAAACAAAGTCGCCGCTGAGAACGCCCATGGCAGTTGCCAAACCTTGGCGAAAGCCTGAGTCCAGTGAACGAGCAACCACCACAATAACCCCCGGCCCGGGAAGTAGGGCGAGTACGATCATGGTTGTGTAGAGCGCAAATGCTGAGGTGATTGTCATTGTGATGCTACTGCCTTAAGTTTTTTCCAAAGTCGCCCGTCGATGGCGGCGAGGCCTAGACCGATAAAGGCCATCCCAACAAAGTATCTGCTGTGGAGCTGTTCGTTCAGTATTAGCCAGCCCAAAAAGCTTGCGGTGATGGGCACTAAAAAAGTCACCAACACAACGTTAGTGGCACCAGATGACGACAGAATTTTGAAGAATAGAATATAGCCTAGGGCGGTACAGAACACGCCAAGGCTTAAGATAGACAACCATACTTGCAGACTTGGGCTAGCTAGCTGGTCGGGGCGCTCTACGAGAAATGTGACAGGTATCAATAGAATAGTGGCTGCCGTAACCTGCCCAACAGCGGTACTGAATGGACTAATGCCCAATGCTTTAAAGCGCCTGCCAAATACCGAGGCGCAACCATAGGAGATGGCAGCGCCCATGATGGCGAGCTGGGCTAATGATTGCAGACTCATATCTAGGCCAATATCCGCCAATGACTCGGCACCAATTAATACCGCCACACCGAATAAGCCCACCAAAACGCCAACCACTTTTTGTGGGCTCATATGTTCATCCGCTAAAAAGGCACCGGCAATTAATATGGTGAATAAAGGCGTTGTGGCATTAATGATCGAGGCTAAACCGGCGCCTATATGATTTTGGCCCCAGACTATAAGGGCAAATGGAATAACGTTGTTGAGCAGCCCGAGCATAAAAAAGGCGCGCCACAGTGCGAATGATTTAGGGATTTCATAGCCGCCGATCAGTAAGACAGCCCAGAGCGTTAGCGCGGCAACGCCTACTCTTAATGTCACTATGGTTAGGGGAGGCAGCTCTGCGACTACTACGCCGATAAGAAAGAATGACCCACCCCAAAGGAATGACAGCAATAGCAGCATTGCCCAGTCTTTGGTGCCCATACGTTGGTTGATCATTGGGTGGTTCCTTATCGACTCTTGAACTAAAGTGAATCTTTAGCTTGCTCTTGTGGCCAGTACTTTGATCCCCAACAGTAACATAGCGCCACCCGCAATACGGTCTATCCAATGGCCCATGCGCTGAAATTTTCTCGTTACTGCCGGTCTTGATAGCAGTGCAGTTAAGAGTGAGAACCAGGCGAGCTGAAGTACCATCATCCACAGGCCGTAAATCAGTAAATGCTGGGCCGGTGTGTCTTGCGACAGGACGATGGTAAACAGCGAGACAAAGTAGATGGGCGCTTTGGGGTTTAGGGCATTACAGAGGAAGCCTAGGCCAATGGTTTTGATTGGGGATCGGGCGACCACGGGTTTGACGACTTGCGTCTCTAATGGGCGCGCCCTAGCGCTTAGTCCACTAACCCCCAGATAGATCAGATAGCCACCACCGAGCAATTTTATACCCCAGAGTGCCGATGATGAGTTGGCGATAATGGCGGCGAGGCCCAATGACGAATAGAGGATATGAACCGATAGCCCTAGGGCTATACCAAGACTGCAGAGCAGACCTGCACGTTTACCGTTGGATAATGTTTGCTGAGACACTAAGACAAAATCTGGGCCCGGTGCGGCGGCGGCCAGCAGATGTATTGAGGTGATTAGTAATAACCCTTGGTAAAGATCCATAACTTGTTCTCTTTGCTGCAACTTGGCTTAATGATGTAATAATGTTTAAGTCAGCATAATGGAATGATTAATAATTATAGGCAAACAAAAGATGGTTGAAGTATCTCTGCGCGACAAAATCTACCGAGTCATCTTTGGAACCGACACGCCTGCGGGGCAGCGCTTTGATATAGCGCTTATTTATCTGATATTAATCAGCGTGGCGGCGGTGATCCTTGACTCTATAGAATCGGTAAACCGCGAGTATGGTCTGTGGCTGTTCCGTTTGGAATGGGTGTTTACGCTGCTGTTTTCCCTAGAATATTTAATGCGTATCTATTCTTCCCCTAAGCCCTTGCACTATGTATTCAGCTTTTATGGTCTGGTCGACCTGCTCTCTATTGTGCCGACTTACCTCGCACTGTTTGTACCCGGCGCCAGTTACTGGTTGGTGGTGCGGCTATTGCGCGTGTTGCGCATATTCAGGGTGCTTAAGTTGGTGCGCTATCTGACCGAGGCCAATCTGTTGCTGCGCTCTATTTATGCATCGCGGCGCAAGGTGTTGGTGTTCTTTACGGTGGTGCTGGTGATGAGTGTTATTTTTGGCAGCCTGATGTTTTTGGTGGAGGGGCCGGACCATGGGTTTACCAGCATTCCTCGCAGTATCTATTGGACGATCGTGACGATTACCACAGTGGGCTATGGCGATATTACGCCCCAGACGCCTCTGGGGCAGGTGATTGCCACCATGGCAATGCTCACGGGTTATTCGATTATTGCTATCCCCACGGGTATTTTCACGGCTGAGATTGCTCGCGAGATGAATGCTGTGTCAAACAGCCGCCGCTGCAATATCTGTGAGCGCACTAGCCATCACCCTGAAGCGGAGTTTTGCTATCACTGTGGCGTGACGCTGCCGGATCAAAGTATCTAACTGATTTTTCTGGATTCTAATGTAGGTCGATAACTCAGTGCCTCCTGGTACTGAGGCAACTCAGGTTTATCCAACTCTCCCATATCTGCAATGGTCCGTGCCACTTTTAATACCCGATAAAAACCTCGGGTTGATAGGGCGAACTTGTCGATGGCGAGATCCATTAGGTTTCGCTGTTCTTTATTTAATGGGCAAACCTCATGTAGCTCCACGCTGCTAAGTTGTGCATTTGTTTTTCCCTGTCGGTCTATCTGTCTCTGCCTTGCGTGGGAAACTCGCTGCTGGATTTTCTTGTTACTGTCACCGCTTGGTTGCGCCTGTTCCTGCTGGCTTAAAAGCTGGTGATTTTCGATGGCGGTGACCTGTACCTGCAGATCGATTCTGTCCATTAATGGCCCTGAGATTTTATTGCGGTAACGGGCTATTTGGTCGGGGGTGCAGATGCAGCTCTGGGTGCCTAGATAGCCGCAGGGGCAGGGGTTCATGGCGGCAATTAACTGAAAGTTGGCGGGGTAGAGTGTCTGTGCGGCCACTCGCGAGATCATTATCTCGCCTGACTCCAGTGGCTCGCGTAATACTTCTAATACGCTGCGGGAGAATTCGGGTAGTTCATCGAGAAATAATACCCCGCAGTGGGCCAGTGAAATTTCTCCCGGTTTGGGTGTGCTGCCGCCACCGACGAGTGCCGCCGCTGACGCTGTGTGATGGGGTGATTGGAAGGGGCGACTGTAAATAGTTTTGCGCAGGCCTTTGCCTGCCACCGAATGAATGGCCGCCACTTGCAGGGCCTCGGCGTTGGTTAAGGGTGGCAATATTCCGGGCAGCCGACTGGCGAGCATGGTTTTACCCGTACCTGGTGGGCCATAAAACAGTAGGTGATGGCCACCACTGGCGGCAAGTTCTAGGGCGCGTTTGGCATGTTGCTGACCAATGACCTCGTTGAGTTGGGCGCTGGGTAGAGGTGCTGAGGCTGGGGTTTTCTGCCATTCGGGTAACTGTTCTGCCTGATGCAGATGGGCTGAGACTTGCAATAGGTGGCTGGCCGGCAGAATCGAGAGGTTCTCTACCAAGGCTGCTTCTGCGGCATTACTTTCACCAATAATAAGTTGCTTGCTTCGGGTTGCACAGCCGAGGGCCGAGGGCAGAACGGCCTCTACCGAACGCAATTCCCCCGAGAGTGCCAACTCACCAATAAACTCATAGTCCGATAGACCTTCCATGGGCACCTGGCCGGATGCGGCGAGAATACCTATGGCTATGGCCAGATCAAAACGGCTGCCTTCTTTGGGGAGTTCTGCGGGTGCTAGGTTGACGGTGATGCGGCGGGCAGGGAATTCAAAGTGGGAATTAATAATGGCGCTGCGCACGCGGTCTTTGCTTTCTTTGACGGCGGTTTCGGGCAGGCCAACCATATGGAAGGCGGGCAGGCCATTGGAGAGGTGAACTTCTACGGATACTAGGGGCGCTTGAACACCCTGTTTGGCTCGGGTTTGCACCACGGCAAGTGACATTACACAGTCCCTGTGTTGTGCGATTACTCCCTTGTCACGAAATACTCAGTGCTCGTGCAGACATCTGGCATTGTCGCGATGAGTTATTTTGCGGTTTGCTCTTTAAGGGCGGCTTCGAGTTCGGTGAGTTGCTTTTCGAGTGCGTCTATTTTTTCTCGCGAGCGCATTAGTACGGCGCGCTGAGTATCAAATTCTTCTTGGGAAACTAGCTCTAGCTTACTAAAGGTACTCATCATTGCTGAGCGAAGATGCTGCTGTAATTCACCACTAATAGCCTGTGCTCCAGACAATGTCTGGTTAAGCTGCTGGAAAAACTGGTCGTATAGGTCGTCTGAATTCATGTTTGGGGCTCCATTAATTCTCTTATTTTAGCAAACATTGGACCATTGATCGCGGCCTATCTCAATTTGGTGCGCCGAGTATCAAGGTTGGGGGCTAACAGTTCCAATTTGGTGCGCAGTTATTTGCTGATCTCCGGAAAGTCGCACCAAAATAGATCAAGTGCCCCTTATAAATGGCCCTAAATCCCCAAATACCCTGCTATTCAAAGTTGGCACGCAATGTGCAATGTCCTTGGTGTGTACCGAATTTTAATTTAAAACTTTGTAATTTAACTTTATATATCTTGGGAGATATTCAAATGAAAGTATTAAAAACTGCAATTTTTGCTGCAACTATGATGAGCGCCGCTACTGCTATGGCTGCTGAAGTTTCTGGAAACGTAGCCATTGGTTCTGATTACTTTTTCCGCGGTATTGATCAGGCCGGTGGTGAAGCACTTTCTGGCGGATTTGACGTTGGTTTTGAAAATGGTTTTTACGCAGGTACTTGGGCTTCAAGTATCGATTTTAGCGGTGGTTTGGAACTTGATTACTATGCCGGTTACGGTGGATCTTTCTCTGACACTGTTAGCTATGACATTGGCTACCTTTTCTATGGCTACCCACAGGGTGATAGTTCAGAAGAATTTGAAGAGATCTACGGCAGCGTTTCTTTTGCAGACGCAACAGTAGGTTTTGCTATCTCTGATGACTACTACGCCTCTACCGGTTCATCGACTTACGTGTATCTTGATTACGGTATGGCTCTTGGCGAAGACTTCAGCCTGGGTTTCCATTACGGAACTATGTCTGCTGATCTTGATGCTAACGAAGCTGATGATTACTCTGTTTCATTAAGCACTGAAGCTGCTGGTCTTGGTTTTGATCTGAGCTGGATCGATTCATCTGAAACTGGCGCTCTGTTCGCTGACAACGAGTTTGTTCTGACTATTTCTAAGTCTCTTTAAGGTCCTCTTTAAGCTTTTATAAAAAGAACTTTAAACCCTATCTTGCAAATAAATCTGGGTGGCTTCGGCCACCCTTTGGAGATTAAACATGAAACTTGTAACTGCAATTGTAAAACCGTTCAAGCTCGACGAGGTGCGTGAAGCACTCGGCGATCTGGGCGTAGCAGGCGTTACGGTCACAGAGGTTAAAGGTTTTGGCCGTCAGAAAGGCCACACCGAACTTTATCGTGGCGCTGAATACGTCGTGGATTTTTTACCTAAAGTGAAGCTCGAAATCGCGCTGGCCGACGAAATGGTCGATAGCGCTGTTGAAGCGATTACTAAGGCTGCTCAAACCGGAAAAATCGGTGACGGCAAGATCTTTATATCCACCCTCGAAGAGGTTATTCGTATTCGCACCGGTGAAACCGGCGTCGAAGCCGTTTAAATCAGGAGAACCTAATGAACGATATTGTTGAAATTAAATACGCACTCGATACCTTTTACTTTTTGATGTCTGGCGTGTTGGTTATGTGGATGGCGGCAGGCTTTACTATGCTTGAAGCCGGTTTGGTGCGTTCTAAAAACACCACTGAAATTCTCACTAAAAACGTGGCGTTGTATGCCATTGCTTGCTGCATGTACATGGTAATGGGCTACTCCATTATGTACGGCGGTACTGCTGATCTGTTGATTCCTGATGGATGGTTTGGTAACTCTATTGCTAACGCAACTACCGCTGAAGTTTTGGCTAGCGGCGGCGATACTTACTACTCCGGTGCGTCTGACTTCTTCTTTCAGGTAGTGTTTGTTGCCACTGCTATGTCTATTGTTTCTGGTGCGGTTGCTGAGCGCATGAAGCTTTGGGCCTTCCTGGCATTCGCTGTTGTTTTGACTGGCTTTATCTACCCAATGCAGGCCCTGTGGTCTTGGGGTGGTGGGTTCTTAGGTGAGACTGTTGGTTACTCTGATTATGCGGGTTCCGGTATTGTGCATCTCTGTGGTGCTACTGCAGCTCTGTCTGGTGTTCTGTTCCTCGGACCACGTAAAGGCAAGTACAGTGCAGATGGCAAAGCAAACGCTATTCCTGGCGCCAACATGCCTCTGGCTGCAATCGGTATGTTCATCCTGTGGATGGGTTGGTTTGGTTTCAACGGCGGATCTGAATTGGCCGTGTCTAGTGTCGAGTCTGCTAACAATGTTGCAACCGTATTTGTTAACACTAATGCGGCAGCAGCTGGTGGCCTTCTGGCTGCATTGGTTCTGGGACACCTGCTGTTTGGTAAGGCTGACCTGACGATGGCTGTTAACGGTGCACTGGCTGGTTTGGTAGCCATTACTGCTGACCCACTGTCTGCAACTGGCGGTATGGCAACTCTAATCGGTGCCATTGGTGGCGCGATTGTTGTGTTGTCTGTTTCCTTCTTCGACAGGCTACGAATTGATGATCCTGTAGGCGCTATCTCGGTCCATGGTGTTGTTGGTATTTGGGGCCTGTTGGCTGTAACCATTAACGCTGACGTCACTGTGATGGCTCAGTTAACCGGTGCTGCGGTTATCTTCGCCTGGACTTTCGTTACTAGTAGTATCGTTTGGTACAGCCTGAAACTCGTTATGGGCATCCGAGTGAGTGAAGAGCAAGAGTACGAAGGTGTTGACGCATCTGAGTGCGGAATTGACGCTTATCCCGAGTTTGTTAGTTCCAAGTCGTAAGGTTATACCCCCTGTCGTTTTAGCCGGGGCCTTTTGGTCCCGGTTTTTTTATATCTAGGTTTTTTGTCGCGATGGTTTGACCCTCAGAGATGCAATTTTTACTAGAAACAGGTATCTTTACTATCAACTACAATACACAGACCTTAACGAAGATTGAGAACTATGAAACTGATTACCGCCGTTATTAAACCGTTCAAACTTGATGATGTTCGCGAAGCTTTAGCGGATATTGGTGTGCAGGGCATAACCGTTACTGAAGTAAAAGGCTTTGGTCGTCAAAAAGGCCACACCGAACTGTACCGTGGTGCAGAGTACGTGGTGGATTTTCTGCCTAAAATCAAACTTGAAATTGCGGTTGGCCAAGCCATGGTCGATAGCATTGTAGAAGCGATCACTAAGTCTGCTGCGACCGGCAAAATCGGTGATGGTAAAATCTTTATCTCATCCCTAGACGAAGTTATTCGTATCCGCACGGGTGAGACAGGCGAAGAAGCGGTTTAATTTGATCTCAGCAGAGCAGGCACTGGCAGGCTCTGCTGTTTTCTACCCTGCATTCAAAAGCACTTACTTTTTGAGCTCTGATTTAGCGGCATTCAAGTTAGTAGCTCCTAGATTAGTAGCACTTAGATTAGCAGCCTAGATTTCCGACTGCGGAACCCCTGCTATATTCGAGACTCCAAAGCATCAACCCTTCTTATTTAGGATTCTATTTTGTTTAAAACGACGTTTGTTTCTGCCACATTAGCTTTTTCTACTTTGGTTGCTGGCTTAATCGCCTCTTTGATTTTATGGTCTTCGCTGTCCATTGCTGAAGTCCCCAGCGCCATTGCCAACACCATCATCAGTAAGCTTTCTTCGGGAAGATCTGATCTGACCTATCAGGTAACTGGTCCAGCACCAATGGCGGGCTTCTACGAGGTTCAGGTTGACGGCGGCCCCTTGCTGTATGTCTCAGCGAGCGGTGAATATTTCTTTGACGGCAGTCTGTATCAGGTCAGTTCTGGGCAGTTTGTTAATGTCCGCGATATGCGCCTTAACGATGAACGCCAAACCTTATTTGCGACGCGATCCACCGGTGACATGATTATTTTCAAGCCTACCGGCCAAACTAAAGCCGTGATGAATGTATTTACCGATGTCGACTGCGGCTACTGCCGCAAGCTGCATCGTGAAGTAGCTGCGCTCAATGCCTATGGTATTGAGGTGCGCTATCTGGCCTATCCTCGAGCCGGCATTCCGTCTGATTCTTATAATAAGATCGCCACCGCCTGGTGTGCAAAAGACCAGCAGGATATCTTCACCCGAGTTAAGAATGGTGAGAATATTCCCACGTCTGTCTGTGCAAACAACCCGGTTGCCGAGCACTTTGCTCTGGGACGTGACCTTGGCGTTACAGGCACGCCCAGTATTATATTGATGGATGGCACCATGATCCCTGGTTATAAGCCAGCGGCAGACCTCGCGAAAATCTTTGGGCTGGATAAGCCAAACTCCTAAAAATAAACCCTGAAAAATGTCTGTAATAGTATAAAATTACGCCTTCAAAAAGGGGCTCAGTTAACAGGGTCCCATTAACTTTCATTAGCGCGGGGAAATTTTAGGTGCGATCGGTAAATATCGGCATCTGTGGGCTAGGCACAGTAGGTGCGGGCGTATTCAACGTCTTAGGCCGCAATTCAAACAGTATTAATTCACGGGCCAATTGCGAAATTGGCGTAACCCAGGTTGGCGCGCGTCGCGATAACCCCGGTTGCGACACCTCGGGCACTGATGTGTCGCGAGATATCTTCGATGTGGCTAAAAACCCAGAAATCGATATTGTCGTCGAGCTGATTGGCGGGACTACCGTCGCCCTCGATCTAGTCATGACCGCACTGCAACATGGCAAGCACGTAGTCACAGCCAACAAGGCGCTCATTGCTGCCCATGGCACCGAGATATTTGCGGAAGCAGAGTCGCGCAATCTTATCGTTGCCTTCGAAGCTGCCGTTGCCGGTGGCATCCCCATTATTAAAGCCTTGCGCGAAGGCCTGTCGGCTAATCGCATTAACTGGCTGGCCGGTATTATTAACGGCACCACCAACTTTATTCTTTCCGAGATGGACAGCAAGGGCCGTGACTTTGCCGATGTGCTCAACGAAGCCCAAGAAAAAGGCTACGCCGAAGCAGACCCCACCTTTGATGTAGAAGGCATCGATGCGGCCCATAAGTTAGTCATTATGGCGTCTCTGGCCTTTGCTATGCCTCTGAGTCTCGACGGTATTTTCACTGACGGCATTACTAAGCTAGAGCCCCAAGATGTGTCCTATGCCCGAGAGCTGGGTTATGCCATTAAACATCTGGGCATTGCCCGCCAGACTCCAGAGGGTGTTGAGCTGCGTGTGCATCCAACCCTAGTGCCTGAGAAATGCTTAATTGCGGGTGTTAACGATGTCTCCAATGCGGTGATGGTCAATGCCGATGCTGTAGGCACTACGCTATTTTATGGCCCGGGTGCTGGCTCTGAGCCAACCGCATCTTCGGTGATTGCAGATATTATTGATGTGGCCCGCACTATGGCGTCGAGCCCAGATTCTTGGGTGCCCGCATTGGGCTGTGCTTCATCGGCGCTGCAAGAACAAAAAATTATGGATATTCAGGACATAGAAACCAGCTTCTATATTCGCTTCTCGGCCCTCGACCAGGCCGGCGTGCTCTCTAATGTCACCAAGATTATGGGCGACGCAGGGATTAGTATTGAAGCCATTATCCAAAAAGAACAGCCTGCTGGTGAGGAATACGTCAATGTGATTATTTTGACCAACGTCACCAAAGAGAAATTTCTCGATGAGGCAGTTACCTATATCGAACAGCTAGAAACCGTTCGTGGCAGCGTTAACTTTATTCGTGTAGAGCATCTGGACCAGTAAATGAAATATATAAGTACCCGTGGCGGTTGTGAGCCAAAAAGTTTTGAAGACGTAATTCTTACCGGATTGGCGCCAGATGGCGGCCTGTTTGTGCCCGAGGAATTACCCCACTTTAGCAAAGACGAAATAGCCTCTTGGGCTGGCCTTTCCTATGAAGAACTGGCACTCAAGATAATGACGCCATTTGTCGATGGGGCCATCCCTCAGGATGATCTCAAGCAGCTAATCGACACGTCTTACGCGACCTTTCGTCATGGCGCGATTGCGCCACTGATTCAGACCGGCCACAACGAGTGGATTTTGGAACTGTTTCACGGCCCGACTCTGGCCTTTAAAGATTTTGCCCTGCAGTTTCTGGGTAATCTGCTCGATTACACCTTAGAAAAGCGCAACCAAAAAGTGGTTATTATGGGCGCTACCTCAGGTGATACAGGCTCTGCAGCGATTGAAGGCTGCCGTCAGTGCAAGAACGTCGATATGTTTATTCTGCATCCCCACAAGCGGGTTTCGGACGTGCAGCGTCGCCAGATGACCACCGTTATGGCCGACAATATTCACAATCTGGCTCTCGAAGGTAACTTTGATGACTGCCAGAATATGGTGAAAGACAGCTTTGCCGACCAATCCTTTTTGCCTGATGGCCGTCAGCTAGTGGCCGTTAACTCGATTAACTGGGCGCGCATTATGGCGCAGATTGTCTACTATTTTTGGGCATCGCTCTCTTTGGGTGGCCCAGAACGCAAGGTGTCTTTCTCGGTACCCACCGGTAATTTTGGTGATATTTTCGCCGGTTATCTGGCCCACAAAATGGGTCTGCCGATCGAGCAGCTGGTGATTGCCACCAATCAAAACGATATTCTCCATCGCTGTATCAGTGAGAATGATCACAGTACTCGCCCCCTCGAACAGAGCCTAGCGCCGAGTATGGATATTATGATTTCCAGCAATTTCGAACGTCTACTTTTTGACCTCTATAGTCGTGACGGCAATGCAATTGCCGGGCTAATGAAAGATGCGAAAGCCGGTCATATGAACCTCAGCGATACTGCTCTGGTAGAAGCCCGTAAGTTATTCTCTAGCTACCGCTGTGATGACCAAGGCATGCTTAAAATTATTAGCGACGTTAATCGCGACTGCGATTATCTGCTCGACCCCCATACAGCCATTGGCCTAGAAGCGGCGCGTCAGTGTCGTCGTAACCTCGAAACCCCAATGGTTACCTTGGCTACAGCACATCCGGCTAAGTTTCCCGATGCGGTTAAAAAGGCCGGTTATCCCCATGATCCTGAGTTGCCACCCCATATGGCCGACCTTTTCGAGAGAGAAGAGCGCTTTACAGTATTGGCCAATGATAAGGAGGCTGTGCATCAGTTTATGGCGGATCATATCCCTACGTAATCGGTTAGCTTGGAAGTGACCCACTTCAAAAAATCTTGAGATCACAAATAATAATGACAATAAGAATCTATCAAGACGCCACGGCGATTATCACCGGTGCAGCTACAGGCATTGGTAAAGCCCTTGCTATCGAACTTGCCAATCGCGGATGCACAGTCGTACTAACTGACCGACAAATTACACTGGCCGAAGAGACCGCCGCTGAGATTGTTGCCAACAATGGCAAGGCCTGGGCGCGGGAATTAGATGTCAGCGACTACCAGACTTTCCAGACCATCGTCGACGAAACTGTGGCTGAGACTGGCCGGCTTGATTATATGTTTAACAATGCCGGTATCAGTATTGGTGGTTTTGTTGACGACTACGAAGTCGGTGATTGGAATACCATGATCGACGTTAATCTGCGGGGTGTTACCAATGGTGTTCAGGCCTGCTATCGACTGATGGTTGCCCAGGGTTTTGGTCATATTGTGAATACGGCTTCTATGGCTGGATTAGTTCCGGCCTCGAGCCAGATTGCCTACACCACTACCAAGTTTGCGGTTTCTGGTCTGTCTCAGGCACTGCGTGTTGAAGCTGAGATGAAGGGCGTGAGAGTTAGCGCCATCTGTCCCGGTGCTATTGATACGCCACTGCTAACCGGTGGTGTTTATGGACGTCTACCTGAAGGCGTCACCCAGGAAAAAGCCGCTCGTTACTGGGCTAAGTTGAAACCCATGCCAGCAGCAGATTTTGCGGCGGTGACGTTGGACCAGGTTGCAAAAAATGTGCCGATAATTATTATTCCCGGCTGGTGGCGCGGCATGTATTGGGTATACCGCCTGTCTTGGAAGCAGTGGTTTAAAAGCTCGAAAAAAGACCTTGGCAGAGTGATGAGACTTACCCAGCGAAAGTAGTTTGCTCCGGTTTTTACTTTCCATTTCCTTTCTTCAGGCTTTCATTTTTAAGTCGCTGTTAACCAAAATATTTATTTATGGTTGACAGTGACATTCCCCAGCCTATCATACCCGTATCTGATTATAATCATGTCCGGAGTATGGCAATGGTAGCCCCTGAAATATCGACAGTCCGCAATAATTGGCAGCGTGAAGAAGTTCTAGCCCTTTTCAATCAACCCTTTAATGACCTGATGTTTGATGCTCAGGTTATGCATCGTCGGCATTTCAATCCCAATCAGGTGCAGCTCAGTACGCTGCTCTCGATTAAAACCGGCGCCTGTCCAGAAGACTGCAAATATTGCCCCCAAAGCGCCCGCTACGACACCGGCCTAGAAAAAGAGAAACTGCTGCAGATTGAGCAGGTTATTGAAGCGGCTAAAATCGCCAAAGCCAGTGGTTCCAGCCGATTCTGTATGGGTGCAGCCTGGCGTTCTCCCCATGATCGAGATATCCCCGCTGTAGCCGAGATGATCCGTGAGGTGAAGGCCCTGGGCATGGAAACCTGCATGACATTAGGCATGCTCAGTGAAGGCCAGGCAGATAATTTGGCCCGCGCGGGTCTCGATTACTACAACCATAATCTGGATACCTCGAAAGAATTCTACGGCGAAGTGATCACCACCAGAACCTATCAGGACCGTTTAAATACCCTAGCCAATGTGCGTAATTCTGGCATGAAAGTCTGTGCCGGGGGCATTGTGGGTATGGGCGAAGAGCAACGAGACCGCGCCGGCTTATTAATGGAGCTAGCCAATCTGCCCGTCCATCCAGAATCCGTGCCCATTAATATGCTGGTTAAGGTCGCCGGAACACCCATGGCCGATCAAGCCGACCTCGACCCCTTTGAATTTGTGCGCACCATCGCCGTGGCGCGATTAATGATGCCCAAATCCTATGTGCGTCTATCGGCCGGTCGCGAAGATATGAATGAGCAGATGCAGGCCATGGCCTTTATGGCCGGTGCTAATTCCATTTTCTACTGCGATAAATTACTCACCACACCCAACCCCAAAGCTAACAGCGACATGCAGCTATTCGAGCGTCTAGGTATTGCCCCTGAAGAGTATCAGGTGGATAAGGGCAACGAAGAACAGGCCGCTGAACTCCATCAAACCATTGCCGAGGCCAAAACCGACGCAATGTTTTATCGAGCCGGCTAGTTCCAGCTTTGAGTACTATGGATTTAACCTTGCAGGGGGCTCTCGATGAGCGTCGCCAGCAGCATCTGTATCGCCAGCGCAGTAATCTGAATTCAAGATGTGCCGCGACGGTTATGGTCGACGGTAAGTCCCAGCATAATTTTTGTAGCAACGATTATTTAGGTCTTGCGGGCCATCCAGATATTGCCAAGGCATTACAGCAGGGTGCCGATGAGTACGGCACTGGCAGTGGTGCCTCCCATCTTATCAGCGGACATTCTCAGGCCCATGAGCAGCTTGAGCAGGAGCTGGCTGAGTTTACCGGTCGACCTCGCGCCCTATTATTTTCCACCGGTTACATGGCCAATATGGGGGTTATCTCCGCGCTGTTGGGGCGTCGTGATCTCGTACTGCAAGACCGTCTTAATCACGCCTCATTGCTGGATGGCGGCCTGTTAAGTCGAGCTGATCTCCAGCGCTATAAACACGCTAATACCGATGACTTGGCTGCCAGGCTAAGAGCCAGCAATGCCGAACGTAAGTTAGTAGTGACTGATGGTGTGTTTAGTATGGACGGCGATCTGCCGCCCCTTGAAGCCATGGCTACTGTGACCAATCAGCATCAAGGCTGGCTTATGGTCGATGATGCCCATGGCTTTGGCGTGCTGGGTAAAAACGGTGGCGGTCTGATTGAGGCCTTAGACCTAAGCATTGATCAGGTGCCCATACTGGTGGGAACCCTAGGCAAAGCCTTTGGTACCTTTGGTGCCTTTGTGGCGGGCAGTGAAGCCCTAATAGAAACCTTAATTCAGTTTTCCCGCAGCTATATTTACACCACGGCGCTGCCTCCTGCCGTTGCAGTGGCCAGCTCTGCGAGTTTAAAAATCTTGCAGGCAGAGTCCTGGCGTCGAGAGAAGCTGGTGAGTTTAGTCAGTCGGTTCCGTTTAGGGGCCGAGCAAATTGGTTTAGACCTGATGGACTCCCAGACTCCCATTCAGCCAGTCCAGATTAATAACGATCAGCGCGTAATGGAGATTAACCAGCAGCTTCGCGCCAAAGGCTTTATGGTCGGTGCCATTCGGCCACCAACGGTGCCAAAAGGCAGTGGCAGGTTACGCATCTGTTTATCGGCCACCCATACCGAACAGCAAATCGACCAGCTGCTTGAAGCGCTGGAGTCTGTGGGTGCCTAAAAAACCTCAACAACCCATTGTCATGATTCATGGCTGGGGCACAGACAGTCAGATATGGCAGTCTCTTCCTGAACGGCTCTCTGCCACCAGAGGCCAAGGCTGCCAAATTCAAACTCTTGATTTACCCGGTTTTGGCGATACCCCAACACTTGATGAATACACTGAGGCTAGCCTCGTTAACTGGTTGGCCAAGCAGCTACCCAGTCACTGCTATCTCATCGGCCTATCTCTGGGCGGTATGCTCTGTCGGGCGTTTGCGGCTCAGTATCCCGAGCGCGTGGCTGGACTAATTACTATCAGTAGCAATCTAAAATTTGTCGCCAATGAGCAGTATCCTCATGCCATGGAGAGGGATGATTTTGATGGTTTCCTAAGTAGCTGGACGGAGAATAGCCAAACCTGCCTAAAGCGATTTACAGGTCTGCTTGCGCAGGGTGATACGCACCAGCGGCCACTAATTCGGCAGCTGCGAAGCATAGAGTCAAAGATTGATCCTTTGGCTGGTGCGGGTCTATTACAGCTACTGGGTAGCCTGGATAACCAACCCCACATGACTCAGATACAGTGCCCATCCTTAAATGTTTTTGCTGAATTCGATGCGCTGGTGCCAGTTGCTGCGGCAGCAAACATTGAGAATACCCAGATTATTTCTGGGGCAGGGCATCTGCCTCATTTAACCGCAGCCGATCAGCTAATCGAAGTAGTGGATGATTTTTTCGAGAGCCAATCGTACCGTCTAGATAAACAAAAAGTCGCGGAATCTTTTGGCCGTGCAGCCCAGAAATACGATGTCGTGGCCCAGCTCCAACACAGAATTGGCGAGGAGCTTCTAAACAGTATTCCCAATCATCAGACCCCGGCCAATATTCTTGATCTAGGCTGTGGCACTGGCTATCACAGCGTGCAGTTGCAGGATCGCTTTCCCCAGTCCCAGGTTACCGGCGTAGATATTTCCCCCGGTATGCTGGCCTATGCCGAGACTCAGTATCCAGACTGCACCTGGCTCTGTTCAGATGCCGAGCAGATGGATTTAGCTACTGGCTCTCAGCAGCTAATCTTTTCCAATTTTGCCGTGCAATGGTGTGATAATTTAGCCCGATTATCCGCGGAGTTGCATCGCGTGCTGGCGGCAGAAGGACAGGTTTATCTGGTTGTACCCGGTCCTCAGACCTTACTCGAACTGCGCCACGCCTGGGCTCAGGTTGACGAGGGTATCCATGTGAATCGCTTTGCCAGTTTGCAAGAATGGAAGGCCGCATTAACCGAAGCCGGTTTTAACAAGGTGACGCTGGAATCCAATCTGGTGACGGAGCAGCATCAATCTGTGAGAGAGCTCTTACTCGAACTTAAAAATGTCGGCGCCCATAACAACAATGCCGGCAAAGCCAATCATTTAACCGGTAAGCAGCAACTAAAAGCACTCTATAATGCCTATGAAAATTATCGTCTGCCCGACGGCACTATTCCCGCGACCTGGGAAATTATCAGCGGTGTCATTACTAAGTCGTCTTTACCAAATCTTTAGGATAAAAACCTATGGCCAATAAATGGCTATTTATAACCGGCACCGACACCGATGTCGGCAAAACGGCCATAGCGACGGGCTTTCTGTGGCTGGCTAATAGTGTGGGCCTCAGAACCGCCGCTATTAAACCCGTGGCCGCAGGCTGCGAAGATACCGGCACTGGCCTTGAAAATGATGATGCCCTGCAATTACAGGCTATTGCCAGCCATAAGTTACCCTATCAGCAGGTTAATCCCGTGGCTCTAGAAGCCGCAGTGGCCCCCCATATTGCGGCACAGGAATCCGGTAAAACATTGTCTGCCTCCCGTTTAGTGGGTTTTTGTCGTGGCGTGGCTATCTTGCCTGTGGAGTTGGCGCTTATTGAAGGCGCTGGCGGCTGGCGAGTGCCTCTTAATGATCGCGAAACCCTCGCCGATGTGGCCCGAGAGCTAAGTTGTCCCGTAGTAATAGTGGTAGGCATGCGACTGGGTTGTTTAAACCATGCGCTGCTTACCGCCGAGGCAGTTCGCCGCGATGGCTTAGGGATTGCAGGCTGGGTGGCGAATATAATTGAGCCAGATATGCCGCGGTTAGAAGAAAATATTGCTACACTAAAGCGGCTTTTTAAAGAGCCCTGTCTGGGTACGGTACCCAGACTGCAAAACCTGACGCCGGAGCAGGTTGGCAGTTACCTTTCACTTCCGGAAGAGTTTGAGAATAAGAAATGAGCGAAGAAAATAATTTATCTGCAGAAGATCAGGCCCGCGTCGATCAGGTGCTTAATTCCGGCTACAACCGCATTGAGCGCAAACCTTTTCGTGGTTTGATTTTACTGGCAGGCATCTGGGTGATAATTGCAGCACTGGGCTGGGTTAGCTATTACATTGGTAAACAGGCCGGCTACCTGTAGCGAAAGTCATTCCAGCGGCGGTCATCCCAGCCGCCGCCACCCCAGCGAAGGCTGGGGTCTCTGGATACCAGCCTTTGCTGGCATGACGTTAGTACTAAAGGCTCTGGATATCAGCCTACTCGAACTGTAGCCTGACTTATGACGGACATCCCAGCGGCCGTCACCCCAGCGAAGGCTGGGGTCTCTGGATACCACCCTGCGCTGGTATGACGGTAGTACTAGGGTCTTTGGATACCAGCCTCCGCTGGCATGACGGTAGTACTAGAGTCTCTGGATACCAGCCTTTGCTGGCATGACGTTAGTACTAAAGGCTCTGGATACCAGCCTACTCGAACTGTAGCCTGACTTATGACGGACACCCCAGCGGCCGTCACCCCAGCGAAGGCAGGGGTCTCTGGATACCAGCCTTCGCTGGCATGACGGTAGTACTAGGGTCTCTGGATACCAGCCTTCGCTGGCATGACGGTAGTACTAGGGTCTCTGGATACCAGCCTTCGCTGGCATGACGGTAGCGCTAGAGTCTCTGGACACCAGCCTCCAACGATATGACACAGAGTTAGGGAACTAAACGGAAAAACAAATGCAAATCGAAACCCGACCCTCCGATCTCAGTGGCTGCAATTTTCCCGAGCACATCGACCCTCTATTGCAGCGAATCTACCAAGCTAGAGGCGTCAACAACCAAGCCGAGCTAGATCGCCAACTTTCCTGTCTGCCTAAACCCGCATCCATGCAGGGTATTCCTGCGGCGGTTGCTCGTTTAGTGGTGGCCCTCGAAGAAAAGCATCAGGTGATGATCGTCGGTGACTTTGATGCCGACGGCGCCACAAGTTCGGCGCTCATGGTATTGGCTCTCACGGCCATGGGTTATGCCAATGTAGAATTTTTGGTGCCCAATCGTTTTGACTATGGCTACGGTCTAACCCCAGAGATTGTCGATCTGGCCGCACAAAAAAATCCTCAGCTTATTATTACCGTCGACAATGGTATCTCCAGTGTCGATGGCGTTGCCCATGCGAATAGTCTGGGTATAGAGGTTATTGTCACCGACCACCATCTGCCAGGCACCGTTCTTCCTGCCGCTGTGGCGATCGTAAATCCCAATCAACCTGGCTGTGAATTTCCCAGTAAAAATTTGGCGGGGGTTGGTGTCGCTTTCTATTTACTCAGTGCACTGCGCGCCGAACTCCGAGCCCAAGACTGGTTTGTTAAGCAAAACCGCGTCGAACCCAATATGGCCAGCTGGTTGGATCTGGTAGCACTGGGCACCGTCGCCGATGTTGTGCCCCTAGATCAGGCTAACCGCGCACTGGTACATCAGGGCCTGTTGCGTATTCGCTCTGGACGCTGCCGCCCTGGTATACAGGCTTTATTGCGTATTGCCGGTAAAAATCCTGCCCGTTTAGTAGCCACTGATCTCGGTTTTGCCATTGGCCCACGTCTTAATGCCGCCGGCAGACTTGATGATATTTCTCTAGGCATTCAATGCCTGCTCACTGAAGATCCAGAGATGGCGATGAATACAGCTCGCGCTCTGGATGAGCTTAACCAAGACCGCAAATTAATTGAACAGGACATGCAGCGAGAAGCCTTAACTATTGTTGAAAAACTCGCCTTCGACACCGAAATCGAGCTGCCATCGGCGCTGTGTTTATTTCAGCCAGACTGGCATCAGGGCGTGGTTGGACTCTTAGCCTCGCGAATAAAAGAAAAATATCATCGTCCGGTAATCGCTTTTGCCCGTGGCGATAACGGTGAGCTAAAGGGTTCATCACGATCCGTTCCCGGACTGCATATCCGCGATGCTCTAGATTCTGTGGCAACCCAGAACCCCGGTTTAATTACCAAGTTCGGAGGCCATGCCATGGCCGCAGGCCTAAGCCTCGACGAAGGTAAGCTCGCGGAATTCCAACAAGCCTTTGAACAGCAGGTTGCCAAATCATTAAGTGCCGATGACCTCCAAGCTAAGCTAGTCACTGACGGCAGCCTTGAAAGCCAGCAGCTGAGCATGCAAACCGCCGAACTATTGCGAGAGAGCGGTCCCTGGGGGCAGCTATTTCCTGAACCCTGCTTTGAGGGTGACTTTGTGATTGTGCAACAGCGCATTGTTGGGGAAAAGCATCTCAAGTTGGTACTGGCACCGGTCGACCAACCCCAACTGGCTATAGACGCCATCTGGTTTAATATTGATACTGCCGCCTGGCCAAATCTAGCTGCAGGCACGGTACGCTGTGTTTACCGATTGGATATCAATGAGTTTCGTGGCCAAGAAAATGTGCAGTTGCTGGTTCAGCATGTGCAGCTAAAAAATAACAAATAGAAAAAATACTATGAGCTTTAAAACCGATCTTCGCGCCGATTTAATTCTGCTACTAACCGCCTTTATTTGGGGTCTGGCCTTTGTTTATCAGCGTACAGGCATGGACCATATTGGTCCCATAACCTTTACTTTTGGTC
>CALSNK010000026.1 GCA_943787675.1 uncultured Pseudomonadales bacterium | reverse complement strand
CGCGGAAATCAATTTAAACTGTGGCTGCCCTAGCGATCGTGTGCAAAATGGTATGTTTGGCGCCGTAATGATGAAAGATGCAGAGATAACGGCGAACTGTATATCGGCAATGCGCGATGCCGTAGACCTACCCGTTACGGTCAAGCACCGTATTGGTGTCGATGACTATGATTCCTATGAATTTCTGCGCGACTTTGTTGGCCGAGTTTCCGAGAGTGGCTGTGAGGTCTTTTTGGTTCATGCACGCAAGGCTTGGCTAAAGGGTCTGAGCCCAAAACAAAACCGTGAGATCCCAGAACTAAACTATGATCGGGTCTATCAGCTGAAAAAAGATTTTCCGCATTTAGAGATCATTATTAACGGTGGCGTGACTACCCTTGAGCAGTCAACGGAGCATCTACAGCATCTCGATGGCGTGATGGTTGGGCGTGAGGCCTATACCAATCCATACTTGCTGGCTCGAGTAGATCAAGATATCTACGGCAGTATCGACCCTATAAAAACACGTGAACAAATAGCAGTTGAGTTTTTACACTATATAGATAATGAACTCAGTAAAGGCACCAAACTTAACGCCATGACCCGACATATTTTGGGTCTGTTTCACGGTATGCCAGGTGCTCGGCTCTATCGACGTCATATTAGTGAAAACGCGTTTAAACCTGGCGCTACCATTGAGGTTTTAACCACCGCATTAGAAAAAACATCCGGAGTAATAAGTTAATGAGCAGCAACAAAAGTAAGCTGGCCCAGCTAAAAGAAATGACGACTGTCGTCGCGGACACTGGCGATTTTGATGCCATTGCTCAGTACTCACCAGAGGATGCCACCACCAACCCTTCTCTGCTATTAAAAGCCGCACAGATGCCGGCCTATCGTGATCTTGTTAATGGCGTGGTTTCGACCACTATGAATGGCAGGCTCTCGAGCGATGAGCAGGTTGCCGCCTGCATGGATGGCTTAGCCGTGGGTTTCGGTCAGAAAATTCTTGAACAGATTCCCGGTCGTGTTTCCACTGAGGTGGATGCCCGATTATCTTTTGACACTGCTGCTTCTATCGCTAAGGCCCGCGAACTGATTGCTCTTTACGAGCAGGCAGGTATTGGCAAAGAACGTGTGCTAATTAAAATGGCCTCTACCTGGGAAGGTATCAAGGCGGCAGAACAGCTTGAGAAAGAAGGCATTAACTGCAATCTAACATTGCTGTTTAACTTTACTCAGGCAGTGGCAGCCGCAGATGCCGGTGCATTTTTGATCTCACCTTTTGTCGGTAGAATTCTTGATTGGTACAAAGCATCAACGGGCCTAACAGAATATGCCCCAGCCGATGACCCCGGCGTGCAGTCGGTAACCCGCATCTACAACTATTACAAACAGAGCGGTTACAAGACTGTCGTTATGGGCGCGAGCTTTAGAAATACCGATGAAATTACTGAGTTGGCAGGCTGTGATCGACTGACTATTAGCCCGCAATTACTGCAGGCGCTGGACGATGATTTTGGCCTGCTCGAGCGCAAGTTAAACCCCGCCGACACTGGCGCCACTATCCGTTACAAACTTGCAGGCGAGAGTGCTTTTCGCTACGAGTTGAATGCAGACCCTATGGCAACCGAAAAACTCTCTCATGGTATCCGCAGCTTTGTGGCCGACCAAATTAAACTCGAAACCTGGTTAAAAGATCTCAGCTAATGATAAATAAAATTAAAGCATTTTTTAGTAAGAACATTGTTGAAGCCGACGACAATACATTGACGACTGAGCAATTGGCGACCGCTGCTCTGTTGATTGAAGTGATGGTTATTGATGGTAATCTCGATGAGCAGGAGCTGCAGTCAATCAGCAGCACCCTAAGCGAGATGTTAGACATCGGTAGTGAGCAAATTGATGAGTTAATTTTACTGTCACGGGACGAGGTCGCTGAAGCCACCTCCCTGTATCAGTTTACCCGCGAGATTAATGCCCATTATGACCATGATAAGAAAATGGCACTAATGATGGCGATGTGGCGTGTGGCATTTGCCGATGGTCATTTGGATAAGCATGAGGAAGGGATTATTCGCCGAGTGGCTGATTTACTGCATATTCTGCACAGTGACTTTATTCGCTGCAAGCTAGCCGCTAAAAACCAGAGCTAGGCACAATATTACTGACCTGATTCTAGCGCCCTGATAAGGTCGGTAAATTCTTTACTGTTATCCGGATTAAGTGCCATAAGCAGCTTGTGAGCCTCTAACACCTGCTGACGAATCTCATCTATCTCTGTGTTCACAATGCCGATCTCATGGAGTTCGGCATCAATCTCTGGTACCTCTTGAAAGATATCAAAAATTTCATCAAAGCCCATGCAATCGAGGGTGCGTAAGATACTCGGATTCTGACAAAATACCTGCACATTAATGCCGTATTCCTTGCGGCAGTAGAGTCCCAGCTTGGCCATGAGGCCCAGGGTCGTACTGTCGACACATTCGGCTTCAAGCATATCCACCACTACCTGCTTAACATGCTCACTACCAAAGATAGTTTCCATATGGCGATTTAATGAGCCGCAGAGGGTGACGCGAACATCACCGCTAAACTTCAGCAGGTAGTTGCCCTGCTCATCTGATACCAGTATTTTTCCGGAGCTCATTGCGTCATACCTCGAGACAGTAACATCACGGAAATATCATCTTGAGGGTCTTCAATGTAATCAATAAATAGCTTTTCTTTTAGGTTATTAATATCGCCCGAACCGGCAGCGAGATATCTCAGCAATGTCTGCTCTTTGTCGATGAGGTCTTTATCTGGAACCAGATCGAATACACCGTCAGACAGCAGTACAAAAGCAAACTTTTCCGGCAGGGCCAACTCTTCCACGACCCAGTTGGCGTCTTCAAATATGCCTACAGGCTTGCCTTTTCCTTGCAAATATTCTGCCTTGCCATCGGTAATTAAAATGGGCTGCGGCTGCTGTGCGCCAACCACATAGCGCAATGTGTTCGTCTCTGTATCCAGCGAGCCAGCTACAATGGTCAGATGTTTACCTAGACCTGTGGCCAGTAACTGAGTATTAATATGTTCAACCAGGCCATCAGGGGCATGGGCCAGTGCCACATAATCTTTCTCTAACTGGTGCCTGCGGATTACACGACCAATCATAAAACGTAGCAGTACCGTGACAAAGGCTGAGGATGCCCCGTGGCCGGAAACGTCGGCAAAGTAAAACAGCAGGTAGCGATCTAATACGAAGTTATAACCGACAAAGTCGCCGCTTAAATACAATGATGGGGTAATAGAATGAGATATTTCGTAGTCGCCCAACTTGAGGGGACTCTCGGGCATAAGGCTTTTTTGTACCTCAAGCCCGGCTAACTGATCCTGCTTTAACAACCGCAGGCTTTCCTGTAATTCGTCATTAGTGCGCTTTAACTCGGCACTGAAAGCTTGAGCATGCTGGCGGGCATCGGCTAAATTCTTGATGCGCAGCAATGTACTTTCTATATCTGCCTGATCGGCTCCCTGCAAAATAACATCGGCAACACCGAGTCTAAAATAGTCTGCTATCTGAGTTTTATCTTCGTCACGCAGCGCAATGATAATAAGGTGTTCTGTACAGAGTTGGCGCAGGAGGTCAGTTTGATTTTTTGGGGCGGAGCCGGTTAAGACAATATTCTCAGAGAAGAGAACAACCGGTTGATTAAGGGGGTCTGAACAGTGGGCGGCAATGGCCTGTAAATCTGGCGCAGCCAAACAGTCCCTACCAACAGTCTGGAAGTCTGCCTTTGCTCTCTGTAGCCTAACGTCATCATCTCCAACAAGGAGAACTAGGCCTTTGATTTCGCTCATTCGGTTCCGGCTTTGGCTAGTACTAATTGGGTTATCGGTTTAGCATTCTGTCTAACTAATAGCTTATGTAATGCATGCAGCATTGATGGTGAGTATCTTAACCCAATCTGACTTTGAGAATCCGCAAACTTAGAAAATAAATCAAGACTGATTTAGTTAATAGTCGTCAAGATCGCCAAAGTCATCTTCAATGGCACCATCACTCACCAAATACTCTCTACGCTGCAGATAAACGTCTCTCACGAATAGGTATCTGTCACCGGATATCACATCGTCCAGCGCTAACAGATCTGCTCGCATCGCCAGTAAATCCAGCCCTCTCATTGAGTTGCGGGTAGATACATGGTCCATATAACCCAATGGGTTGGCAAAGCTGTCAAAAAACTTGGAGGGGGCATCGCGTAAGGTGGATGGGCCAACCAGAGGCAACATCAGATAGGGCCCTGAGCCTACGCCCCAGACAGCTAGGGTTTGACCAAAGTCTTCCCCTTCACTTTTATCTAGACCCGCACGCTGCGCAACATCAAATAAACCGCCAACGCCGACTGTGGTGTTAATTAAGAATCGACCCGAGTCATTACCGGCTTGGGCAAATTTTCCCTGTAATAAATCATTAAATACATTGGTGATTTCATTGAGGTTACTAAAAACGTTAACAATGCCTTTCTCTAACGGATTAGGCACAGCAGCCTTATAGACTTTCGCTGCAGGCTTAAGAAAAATATTGTCCAGGGTCTCATTAAAAACAAACGCTGTGCGATTGAGGTTCTCAAGGCGATCGTTGTTCAGACTTCTTCAGACAACACTCACGATGACGCCATCATGGAGAGCGTCAAAGTAAGTATTAGCTTGGTGTATTTCATGGTATTTAACTCGGGAATCATGTGCATCCAGCGGCTCGTTCTAAGCGCGCTATCCTACTAGGTGTTTGTCACCGCATACAAGGCGGATGAGGGTCAAACGCGGCGGAAACCGCAGATAACGTCATTATCCATAAGTTTATAGATAATGTCTCCACCAAAGGCTAATAAACTCTCAGGCTGCGGGTGATTTATCTCCTTAGCTAACCTTAATATAGACGCTCTTCCTGAAAGTTGCTCGGTTTCAAGTATCTCTAGCAACCTTACTGTCACTGGGTTCGATTCGATAAACCCGACCTTTAAATCGCGATTGCGATAAACAATAAGTACAGTCCCCGCCGGCTCAATATTATCGGCGCTGGGCTGGTAATGAGGGCCTATCTTATGCACTGGGTACTGATAGGAAAGTCGCCAGGCGGTTGGAGACACTACAGGGTGCTCGTGGAGTGCATCTCCGGTTAGGGCGACATCGCTTGGGATTTCAAGGGTCGACACATCTAGCGCTAGCTCTACCCATTCGTAATGCGCCAACTCCAACATAAAGCTTGGGTCAGATGGCTGGGGCTCTCGCTCTTGCTGCAGGTAGCTTAGAAACTCTTCACTAATTTGCAGAAAATAGGGGCTGTGGCTGTGATGGCGATGAACAAAGTCTCGTACCATTTCAAGCCAGTTGTCGGGGGCAATAATGGATTTAAGAACCGGGAAACCCGAGGCTAAAAACGATTCGATATTATTAAAGAATAGATCCCTATAGATTTTCAATCGTCTATCTTCGAGATCAGTGGGCGCGGCATTAATATCTGGATGCCTGATATGCGCCGCAAACTGGCGCTGAGTTTTTTGAAACTCTGGCTCCGATTCGATCCTAACGTCTGAATCAGACATCGACCGTTACCCTGGTATTAGCCTGCTGGATTTTATTGATACGCCCTACTTCTAACAGCAATTCATCAACTGGGGGAATATTAAAGTCACGCTCAAGTAGGGTTGGGAAGACACCAAACTGCTTATAAGCTAGGTCGAGAAGATCCCAGACTGGGTCTATAACATCTGCGCCATGGGTATCGACCCTAAGATCCTCTGCCTCATCATAATGGCCCGCTATATGACCATAGACCACCCGATGCCCCGGCAGCGCGGCTAAAAATTTCTGCGGGTCGTAACTATGATTAATACTGTTGACGTAAATATTATTGATGTCGAGTAATAGGTTGCAGTCGGCTTTTTCGAGCACGGCATTGGTAAACTCTAGTTCTGACATCTCCTGCTGGGGTGCAGCGTAATAGGACACGTTTTCCATAGCGATACGCTGACCCAAGAAGTCCTGAATCTGGCTGATACGATCGGCCACATAGTCCACAGCTTCCGGTGTAAAAGGAATGGGCATAAGATCATATAGGTGGCCGCTGTCACTGCAGTAGCTGAGATGTTCGGTGTAACTGAGGATAGAATGCTCAGCCATAAAGGCCTTTATTTGGCCGAGTAGATTCCAATCTAGGGGGGCTGGGGATCCTATAGAGAGAGACAGTCCGTGGATTACAAAGGGGAACCTTTCGGTATATTCACGAAACGCTTTACCATAGCGCCCGCCAACATTAATCCAATTTTCCGGTGCCACTTCCATAAACTGAATGTCATCGGTGGTGACAGAAGAAAGCGGGCCCAAAAGAGCCCGCCTTAAACCTAGTCCCGCCCCTGTTACGGGATAGGGACTAGCCATGATGTTCTGAAACTCTAACAGCGATGCTAGAAATCAGGCTCAGAGATCATCTGCGGCGCCCTACTTATCGCCACCACATTTACCTTCGCCGCACTTGCCTTCACCTTCGGCTTTTTCGCCACCACACTTGCCTTCACCTTCCGCTTTGTCGCCGCCGCAGGTTCCTTCACCCGCTGCTTTGTCGCCACCGGCCTTGCCTTCACCGCACTTACCTTCGCCACATTTGCCCTCTGTAGCCTTCTTGCCCTCACCACATTTACCTTCACCGCATTTGCCTTCGGCATGCTGGGCAGCCAGGTTATAGCCGGATGAGAGTTGGTCTGCCTGGAAAGGATTTTCTGCCGCCAATGTTGCTGGTGAGAGTGCTACAGATGCCATAAATGCAACGCCACAGGCTGCTGCCAAAGGTTTAATTGTTTGTTTAGCCATTAGATGTTTCTCCTTAAGAGACTAGTTTTATCCATAAATCAAGAACCAGTATGGTTTCAAGATGCTATTCAGACTGAATGAATATAGGGAAGTTTCATATCCTATGATTTTTTTTAGCCTGGGGCCTTGGAGTCATTTAAGCCAGGCTAATCAGCCGCCCTCTACGAGGTACCTGCGCAAGCGATCATGGATGTCTAGCCAATGTTTTTTGAGCCGCTTTTCAGACACGGGAACGCGGGTTTTTAACTGCTGGGCAAACAGTGATACGCGGTACTCTTCAAGCAGCCAGCGAAAGGCCCAAATAGACTCTTCCAATTCGTAAGAAAGGGTTTGGGGCTGTATGGCGTTCACAGGTTCGGCAAAGTCTTCAAGTTCCTGAATATAGCCTCGATCTTTGGCAATCTGTGAGGCCAGCTTTTCTATTCTTATCTGCACACCACGAATTAGGCGGGGGTACTGCCCGGTTTGGTCGAGATTAGAATGGGTCAGTGTTTCTGGGGAAAATAACCAGCTAACCTGCTGATTAATATCGTTTTTTGCGTAAATCGCAGTTAAGCCCAGTGACCGCAACTGCTTCTGGTTGCTATGCAACTGAGGCAACACCGCTTCAATATTGGCGGCGTGCTGCTGGGCTATATCCACCACCTGCCCTATACCCGCTTGATAGGCTTGATCAAAATTTTCCTGTTCGCGAATAACCCCTTTGCCGCTAAAAATCGCCTCTTGAAAACTGGTGCTAATAAGCGCGTTAATCAGATCCTGACGGTTACCAATAGCAGCCGCTTTTAAGGCCAGTTCGGTCCCGCGCAACAGATGCTTACTGAGATACTTAACCTGTTCACGGCCCTTTAACAGTGCCAATCGCAGCTGACCCTGACGGCTGACTCTATCGGCGGCCAAAGGATTGTCTAGTACCTCGATAGCGACGGATTCGCCGCAGTCTTTTAGCGCGGGCCAGGCCTTGATATTTATCTTGCCGCGCTTAAGCTGCACCTCTTGGGGTAACTCGGCAAAGTCCCACTCGATAATATCCTGACGAGAGATCGAGTCGTCGGAGGCCTGCTGTTCTAGGCCCGCACTAATCTGCTGTTTAAAGTCCCGTTGCAGCTGTTCCAAACTACGGGCCATGGCAACGGTTTTGCCCGCTTCGTCTTGGAGAATAAAATTCATGCGATACCAGGGATCGAGATTATCTGCCTTCCAATCTTCGTTGTTCACGGTCATGCCGGTCTGTCTTTTAAGCTGCTCAGCAAGCACCTCGGTGATCGGTCGATCCTGGGCCTGGACCTGTAATAGTATTTTGTCCACGTAGTCTGGAACGGGCACAAAGTGGCGTCTTGTCTGCTTGGGTAGGCTCTTCACTAAGGCAATACATTTGTCCCGCAACATACCAGGCACCAGCCAATCGAAGAAGTAACGTGGAAGCTGATGTAATAATGCCAATGGGATAATCGCGCTGACGCCATCCTGCTCATGACCGGGCTGGAAGTGATAGCTCAGCTCAAACTCGATACCATCGCAGATGACCATTTCTGGGAACTGGGCCTCTTCATCCTCGGCCAGACCGCGAAGTAACAAGGAGTCTTTATTTATATTGAGCAGGGTTGGGTTTTCTTGCTCGGCACTTTTACGCCACTTCTCGAATGCCGGCAGATTATAAATTCCCTCGGGAACCCGCTCGTCGTAAAAGCTATAAATAACCTTTTGCTCGGCGAGTAAATCTCGGCGACGGAAACGATCTTCCAGAGCCTGTAATTCTTCGACTAACTTATGATTGTGCTTATAGAAACTGCCCTTGCCGCGATAGCCCTCTTCCACCAGCGCCTGCTGAATAAATACCGCTCTCGCTTCCACTGGCGCAACATTGCCATAGACAGTGTTCTTGCCCTCAACAATGGTTAAACCAAACAGCGTCTGCCGCTCTTTGGCCATAACCTGGCCGGCTTTTTGATGATAAAAAGGTTCGCTATAGGTCTTTTTTACCAGATGGCCCGCCAGTGATTCGAGCCAGTCGGAATCAATTTTAGCCACATTGAGGGCGTACTGTTTGGCAGTTTCCATTAAGGAGCCTGCCATTATCCACTTGGGTGGCTTTTTGCTCAGACCAGAACCGGGGAAGATAAAGAACTTACGGTTTCTGGTACCGAGAAATTCCCATTTTTCTTCCCGTATGCCCACCTGACCGAGCAGCCCGGAAAGGATGGCCTGATGAATAGCCGCATATTCGGCGGGCTTTTCATTATTGCTAAGTTTAAGTGCGCGACAGGCGGTGTGGACCTGATGATGAAGGTCGCGCCATTCTTTCATGCGCAAAAATGACACATAGTTAGCACGACAGTATTTACTGTATTGGTTACTCGACAGCTCTTGACGCTTGCTTTCGAAATGACGCCACAGGTTCAACAGGGACACAAAATCTGAATCTTCGTCTTGCCACTGTTTATGACATTGGCCAGCTGCCTGACGTTTATCGGCAGGACGCTCTCGGGCATCCTGAATGCTCAGACCGGTGGTAATAATCATCACTTCACTGAGGGAACCGGTTTTTGCCGCCTGTAAAATCATCCGCCCAAATCTTGGGTCTAGGGGCACTGAGGTCAGCTGCTTACCCAGTGCGGTTAACTTGCCGTT
>CALSNK010000025.1 GCA_943787675.1 uncultured Pseudomonadales bacterium | reverse complement strand
CATAAACGTCGCGTAAATATTGTGCTTCAGGGCCACCTCGCGAACCATGCGCTTAAAGGTAAACACACCTGATCAGCTAGATCTAATGGATCACCGTGGATAAAGTTAACTTCTAACTGTGCCGCACCAGATTCATGGATCAGGGTATCAATATCTAAGCCCATGGCTTCGCCATAGGCATACATGTCTTCTACAAAGGGTTCAAATTCATTGGCCGCATCAATGCTGTAAGACTGGCGAGCAGTTTCAGGTCGACCCGAACGCCCTACTGGCGGCTTTAACACCATGTCTGGGTTGGTATTCTTCTCCACCAGATAAAACTCCATTTCTGGGGCTATTACTGGCGTCAGGCCTTCTTTTTCGTACAGAGCGAGTATTCGTTTAAGTACAGCGCGGGTTGAAAACGGATGGGGCTCACCATCTTTGGTGTAGCAGTCATGAATAATCTGGCCGGTGGCTTCGTTAGCCCAGGGCACCAGTCGCATGGTGCTAGGGTCGGGCTCAAGCAACATGTCGCCATCAACGGTATCTAGCAGGTCCCCAGTAGTCATCTGAGTACTCGCCGGTAACTGTCTGGGCCAGTATGCCCTCAGGGAGACGGCTGTCTTCTTTAAGGAATTTTTTAGCAGGAATAAACTTACCCCCGAGCATTGCCGGGTCATATCGGGAACCATGCACTCAACTTCGGTAATTTTGTTTTCTTTTAACCAGCTTTCAATGGCTTCTTGTGACTGCATGCGGCACCTGTTTGTGTTTGCTGAGGGCTTTAAAGCTCCTCAGGTTATTTGAATCATTATTCAATTAATGTTGAATTATTATTCGAAAAGACCATAATGTCAATCACTACTACAGAATCGACGAGTGAGTTATGCCCTCTTACTACAGCGCAAGCGCCAATAAATCCCTTAGCTTTCCTGCCCTAGCGGGCGATCAGGACGCAGATATCTGTGTCCATCGGAGCCGGCTATACGGGTCTCTCCTCTGCACTTCATTTGGCAGAACTGGGTTATAAAGTCATAGTTATCGAAGCTGAGACCGTTGGCTTTGGCGCATCCGGGCGCAATGGCGGTCCATGTGGGTATTGGTCAGCGGCAGGATCAACAGTACCTCGAAGAGAAATTAGGCCATGAGATGGCCAGCACGTTATGGCACATGAGCCTGGAGGCGGTCGACACTGTTAAGGGGATTATCCAGAAGCACAGAATCAAATGTGACCTTAAAACACGGCAATGTGCACTTTGCTCATCGCGCTAAATACAACCCAAGAATTGGAAGAAGAAGTCGCCTTTTTACACGACCGTTACGGCTTTGATCAGATGGAATATGTACCCAAAGAGCGGTTATCTGAAGTCATCGACAGCGATGCCTACCATGGCGCTGTGGTAGATAGAGCCTCAAAACATCTACACCCACTCAATTTTTTACTGGGTATGGTCGAGGCGGCGACCAAGGCCGGCGTAGTGATCTACGAAAACTCTCGCGTCACCCTCCTATGCCGACGCTCCCTATGCAAGCCCTTCTGCAGGCAAACAGCTGGTGGTGAAAACTAGCCAGGGCCAGGTAAACTGCCAAAGAAATGATCCCTGGCCTGCAATGGATATATCGAGAAGTTAGAGCCCAAGATCAACGGCTATATTATGCCGATCAACAACTTTGTATTGGCCACAGAGCCTCTCTCCGATGAACTCGCAGCCCAAATAGTACCCCTAGATACCTCCATGTCAGACAGAGTCGTTTCGTCATCAACTATTGGAAACTGTCTGGGGATAACCGCCTGATATTTGGTTGCGGTGAGAATTATCGCCGAGGCTTCCCCCTCAGATATAAAAGGCTTTGTGCGTAAATACATGCTCCAAGTCTACCCACAGCTGGCGGATACCAACATCGACTATGGCTGGGGTGGCACATTGGCAATCTACCTTAAAATCGCCTACCCCCACTTTGGCCGCGTGCAAGACAATATCTGGTATATGCAGGGTTACTCAGGCCATGGCGTGCCTACTGCTACCTTTGCCGGCAAGCTTATTGCTGAAGCCATTAGCGGCAAGCTCGAACGCTTCGACCTAATGGCCAACCTACCCCACCACCAAGTTTCCCGGCGGTACATTGCTGCGCTGGCCAGGCATGGTGACTGGAATGCTCTATTACGCCCTTAGGGATCGCTTCTAATGACCAGTCTACGCAAGACAGAGGCCCGAACTCAGCCCGTGCAGAAGCGCGCTCAGGCGCGCCGCAATCAGATACTTGAGGTGACCGCAGAGCTGCTCGAAGAGGTTGGCCAAGATGACCTAACCACCATTCTAGTGGCCAAGCGTGCTGGGGTATCTGTTGGTACTCTCTACCCATTACTTTCCCCAAATAAATACGCCATCATGTATGCCCTAGCCGAGCAATGGGTGGGAGAGATGGACGTGGCGTTACAGGCTCTAGAGGCTGAGGATATCGAATCTCAGAGCATTAAGAAGTTTGTCGAGCGCAGTATCGACCGGATGCTACTGGTGTATACCAATCAGCAGGGTTTAATTGCCCCTAGTGCAGGCCATGTATGGAGTGCCTGAGCTTAAAGAGCTGGATGAGATTCACGACGATCTCATTATTAATGCCATGGCGCGCATGTTTGAGCGCCTAGATATCGCCAGCAAAGAGGCTGAGCTCAAGCGCTTAGGGCGCTGCTACCCTCGAAATTACCCATGCATTGGTGCTGGTTGTGGTGAATCAGAATAAAGTAGACGGTGAAAAAAACCCTAAGCGACCTGAAGTTTTCTCAGCCTGTCACTGCTGGAGCGCGCTAAAAGTCAGTTTTAGGTGCCAACGCCTACTACAAAATCACTTGAGGAATTACTTATAACCCATTGATTATATAGGCTATCGTGCCTTATCTCGCCTTATCTCGCCTTATCTCGCATGGTAACAAACTCTTCCGCCGCCGAAGGATGAATCCCCACTGTGGCATCAAAATGCGCCTTCGTAGCACCCGCCCTTAAGTGCAATCCCCCATACCCTGAATAATCTCAGCCGCATGTTCGCCCCACCATATGACAACCAATTACCCTGTCAGAGGCCGTGTCGACGATTAATTTCATGGTAATTCGGTCAGTGCCACCGCCCAGAGTGTGCAACATAGGCTTAAAATCAGAGACATACACTGCAATATCAGCGTATTCCGCCCTTGCCTGCTCTTCGCTAAGCCCAACAGTACCCAACTCAGGCTGGCAGAATACCGCCGTGGGAATATCGCTGTAATCAATACGGGCCAGACCCCTCCGCATAAAGGTGATCAACCAGCACCATCGCTTCTTGAATGGCCACCGGCGTCAACTGAACACGATCAATCACATCTCCCAAGGCATAAATACTCGGGTCTGCAGTACAGAAGTTATCGTCCACCACAATAGCGCCATTGTTTGCCAGCACCCGCTGCCGTATTCTCCAATCCCAAGGTTAGCCGTATTTGCCACCCTACCCGTCGCATAAAGCACCAAATCCGCTGCCATATCAGCCTGGTTGTTCAGCGCGACACTTAGAATGCCGGCATCGTTTTTTAGTGATTTCGTTAATTTCAGTATTCAGATGAACGTTCACACCCTTGGCGATCATGCCCTCTTTAATCTTGTCGCTCATCTCGCGATCAAACGGACTTGAGCAGGTTTGGGCCACGGTAAATCAAGTGGGTCTCAACACCCAGGCCATTTAAAATACCGGCAAACTCCACCGCGATATAACCGCCCACCCACCACGACGGCAGTCTTGGGCAGATCATCGAGAAAGAACATTTCGTTAGAGCTAATCGCATGCTCACTGCCGGGGAACTCAGGGATATAGGGCCAGCCGCCCGTGGCAACCAGAATCACTTTCGCCCTGTAGGTTTTGCCGTTAACCACTACTAAATGCGGCCCAGGAATGGTCGCGCGACCGTCAAATAGATCCGCGCCACTGTTATCAATAAGGTTGTTATAGATGCCATTAAGACGCTCGATCTCAGTGGTTTTATTATCCCGCAGGGTTGCCCAGTCCAACGTCGGGCTTTCAATCCCCGACCAGCCATAACCCTTGCTTGTATGAAATAACTCAGGAAACTGCGAGGCATACACAAACAGTTTTTTAGGTACACAGCCCACATTCACACAGGTGCCACCCAGATAACGCTCTTCGGCTACCGCAACCTTTTTACCCTTCGCCGCTGCCATACGAGCCGCGCGAACACCGCCAGAACCGGCGCCAATAACAAACAGATCGTAATCAAATTCAGCTGGTCATTTACGTTTCCTTCCTTAAGATTAAACCAAGCCAATTTATCGTGCAGGCTAACGACATGACCAACAATAATAAGCGTCGGTGCCTTGGCCTTCGCCTCGCGAACAATACCGGGCAGGCTATCGAGGTCGCCAATAAACACCCGCTGATTATCCGTAGTGCCCTTCTCAATTAATGCCGTGGGAGTTCGGGCATCTAGGCCGTTGTCTTTTAACTGCTGGCAAATGGTTTCCATGCCACTCAGGCCCATATAAAACACCAGGGTCTGGTTGGGCTGCACCAGCTCGGGCCAGTTTAGGTCTATCTCACCAGAGCGCAGATGCCCAGTAATAAAGCGCACCGACTGAGCGTGATCGCGATGGGTTAGGGGAATACCCGCATAACTCGCACAGCCAGACGCCGCCGTAATACCCGGCACCACCTGAAACGGAATGCCATGCTCAGCCAGGGTTTCAATCTCTTCACCGCCGCGACCAAAAATAAACGGATCGCCGCCTTTAAGGCGCACCACCCGATTTCCCTCAAGGGCATAGTCGACGAGCTTTTGATTAATATTGTCTTGGGTTACCGGATGATCACCCGCAGTTTTACCCACATAGATACGCGTCGCATCACGACGCACCAGGTTAAGTACCTCAGGCGACACCAGCCGATCGTAAAGCACAATGTCCGCCTGTTGCATTAGACGCAGCGCTTTGAAGGTAAGCAGATCAGGGTCGCCCGGACCGCCACCCACTAAATAGACTTCGCCGGTTTTAAACTCCGAGGTATTTTCTAACTTGTCCGCTAACAGACGCTCAGCTTCAATCAAATTATTAGCATAGGCCTGCTCGGCAATGGGCCCATAAAATACCTCTTCCCAAAACGCCTTGCGGTCCGCGCCATTAGAAAACTTCGCCTTAACCCGCTCGCGAAAGCTACCCGCCAGCGATCCCAACTTAGCCATACCCGCAGGCAGCAGCGCCTCAAATTTAGTGCGCAACAAACGCACCAAAACCGGTGCATCACCGCCGCTAGAAATAGCAATTTGAATAGGAGAGCGATCAACAATAGAGGGGAAAATCACCGTAGAGAAACCCGGATCATCCACCACATTCGACAGCATATTAGCCGCCTGAGCATGCTCGGACACCAGCCGGTTTAGATCGCGATCATTGGTAGCCGCAATCACCATCACCGTGTTGGGATACTTCTGCAGATGATGATGTTCGTAGCCGGCAGTAATAAGCTCAAGACCATTACAGCCATGCTCTTTATCGGCCCTGTCCATTTCAAGAAGATCAGGGCAAAAGTCTTTGGCGATAATGGTAATAAGCGCACTGGCTTGCTGCACCAAACGAACTTTACGCAGCGCAATCTCACCACCGCCGACAACAACAATGCGCCGACCCTTAAGGTTGTGAAATAGTGGTAAGTAATCCATAAGTATTATTTATGCCTTGTTCGCGCACTGCGTCATGCTAAAGACCTTAAGTTATGTCATTCCGCCAGAGCCCCAAATCATGTCATCCCGACGGAGCGCAGCGACGAGGGATCTCGCTGTAAGTTCATAAGATCTCTCACTATGCTCGAGATGACAATGTTGGTTACCCAGCCAAACCCATTTACGTATCATCCCTCAGCACCTTCAATCTTGCAGCGCAGCCAGGGTGACCCTTGGAGATCAAACAGGGCCAGCCTATGGATTTGTTATTTTCAGATCAAGAGAGGGCTCTGATTGAGCGAAGCGAGCTGCGCGAACGCTGAAAATGACAACTCCATGGGACCGATCGCCAAGGGTCACTCTGGCTACGCCCACGCAATAACAATAGAGCCCAGACACCGTCGTGATCCCGCTTCAAAACATCACTTAATACAAGTCAGCCCATTCATCAATGGCTGCAACACAGCGGGAATCTCAATCGATCCATCTGCCTGCTGATAATTCTCCATCACCGCCAACAGCGTGCGGCCCACTGCCAAACCAGAACCATTAATAGTATGCAACAACTCAGGCTTACCCTCAGCATTTCTAAACCGCGCCTTCATGCGTCGCGCCTGGAAATCAGCAAAGTTACTACAAGAAGAAATCTCACGATACTTCTCCTGCGAAGGTAACCAGACCTCAAGATCATAGGTTTTTGCCGCAGAGAAACCCAGATCACCACCACACAAAATCACCGTGCGATACGGCAAATGGAGTTTCTGCAAAATAGCTTCCGCATGACCCACCAGCTCATCCAACGCATCCCACGACTTATCCGGGTGTACAAACTGCACCATCTCAACTTTCTCAAACTGATGCTGTCGAATCATGCCTCGGGTATCACGACCATAACTGCCCGCCTCACTTCGAAAGCACGGCGTATGGGCAACAAACTTAATCGGTAGAGTATCGACGATTTCATTGCGGAAGATATTGGTAATCGGAACCTCAGCCGTCGGGATCAGATAGAACTCGCGTTCATCATCCAACTTAAACAAGTCTTCCTCAAACTTAGGCAACTGACCTGTGCCATAAAGCGACTCACGGTTAACGATATAGGGTACATACACCTCCTCGTAACCATGTTCATGGATATGGGTGTTCAGCATAAACTGGGTAAGCGCACGGTGGAGGCTCGCCAGTCCACCGCGCATTTGCGAGAAGCGTGAGCCAGTAATTTTAGCCGCCGTATCAAAATCTAAACCATTCAGCGCATCGCCCAGATCCACATGATCCTTGACCTCAAAATCAAAGGTCTTCGGCGTGCCCCAACGGCGTATTTCCACATTGTCTTCTTCGTCATTGCCCGCAGGCACAGACGCATGAGGAATATTAGGAATACCCTGCAATAGCGAATCCAGCGCCTCCTGCACAGCAGCCAAGGCAGCATCCGCCGCCGCAGAATCATTCTTAATCTGCTCGCCTTTAGCTTTTAGAGGCTCAATGTCTTCGCCCTTCGCCTTGGCTTCGCCAATTAGTTTACCCATGGTTTTGGAATAGCTATTGCGCTCGTGCTGCAGACTTTCTGCAGCCAACTGCAACGCTTTGCGCTGGGTTTCCAGAGCAGTAAAGGCATCGGTATCTAGATCGTAGCGCTTGGTTTTTAGGCTAGTGGCAACGGTATTTAAATCCGAACGTAACAGCTTCGGGTCTAGCATGGTAACTTCCTTAAAATTAGATCAACAATAAACGTGTCAGCCAGACCGCAACAGTAATTGCCGCCAAGCATAAAACAACAGTACCCAGCGCATAAACCAACGCCAGAAAAAGGTGGCCATTTTGCCACAGACCAAGGGCATCAAGCGAGAAGGTTGAGAAAGTAGTAAAGGCACCCAGAAAACCAATCATTAACACCCCGCGCCATTCTGGCGGCAACAGGCCCTTCTCCAGAATCAACACAAAGAGGATGCCCATCGCAAAGCTGCCCAGAACATTCACCGACAGCGTGGCATAGGGAAACTTATGGCTCGTAGAATCGAAGATCCAGGTGCTTATTCCATAGCGTGCAACTGCGCCAAAGGCGCCGCCTACTGCGACTGCTATCCAATGCATTATTGTTTATCCTTTTCTGAACGACCGTCCTGATCTAGGGACCGCAAATAACTCAGCTTGTCGCCAATCTTCTTTTCCAGCCCATTGTCCGTAGGGAAATAATACTGCTTGCCCTCAAGCTCATCAGGTAAATAGGTTTCGCCTGCCGCATAGGCGCCATCTTCACTGTGGGCATATCTGTAATCTTTGCCGTAATCTAGCTCTTGCATCAGAGTCGTCGCCGCATTGCGCAGATGCAACGGCACCTCGTAACTTGGCAGAGATTTCACATCGGCCATGGTCGCCTTAAATGCGCTGTACACCGCATTACTCTTAGCGGCCACCGCACAGTAAGTAACCGCCTGAGCCAGGGCCAGCTCACCCTCAGGGCTGCCAAGACGCTCCTGAACCGACCAGGCATCCAAGGCTAAAGCCAACGCCCTAGGATCAGCATTACCAATATCCTCACTGGCAATTCGCGCCACACGGCGAGCGATATAGAGTGGGTCACAGCCGCCATCCAACATACGACAGAGCCAATACAGTGCCGCATCTGGCGACGAACCACGCACCGACTTGTGCAGCGCAGAAATTTGATCATAAAAATACTCGCCGCCCTTATCAAAGCGCCGCGTATCACCCACCAACACCTGTTCAAGCACTGACGCATCAATCACAGCGCCATCCGCCTGCTCACTGGCAAGGTCATTAGCAATCTCTAGCAGGTTCAATGCGCGACGGGCATCACCATCCGCCGCGTTGGCCAATAAATCTAACGCCGCCTCATCTAATTGCAACTTACGCTGACCAAGTCCAGACTCCCCATCCGTCATGGCCTGGGCAATCACCGTCTTGATATCCGTGGCATCCAAACTCTTCAACACATAGACCCGACAGCGCGAGAGCAACGCATTGTTTAACTCAAACGAAGGGTTCTCGGTAGTCGCACCAATAAACACCACCGTGCCATCTTCAACAAAGGGCAAAAAGGCATCCTGCTGAGACTTGTTAAAACGGTGTACTTCATCGACAAACAGAATCGTCTTGCGACCGCGTAAATCTCGCTGTTCCTGAGCCTTAGCAATCGACGCCCGAATCTCTTTAACCCCAGACAGCACCGCCGAAATACTCTCAAAATGCGCATCCGCCGACGCCGCAATAATCTTCGCCAAGGTCGTTTTACCCACCCCAGGCGGCCCCCAAAAAATCATCGAGTGCAGAGACTCACTCTCAATCGCCTCACGCAATGGCTTGCCCGGACCAATCAAATGCTGCTGACCATAAAAGCCATCCAGCGTATCTGGCCGCATACGCGCGGCCAGAGGCTGATACACCTTTTGGGTAAACAGATCAGTCATTGCGAATCACATCAACATCCGCGGGAATATCAAACACAAACAAATCATCGGCAAGCTTCGGGTTATAGGCCACCTCAGTAAAGGTGATACGCGTCACCTGGCCAAGCCCATCGGTCAGCGCAATCAACGACGGCACGCCATTCACGAATGCAATCTCCAAACCAGTAAATAGGCTACCTCCCTGCTCCGGCGTTAAGGTAAAAACACCCGCCGATAATTGTCGTATAAAGTAAGCGCGATCAAGGCGCTCTAAATCACCCGAAAACAAAATAGCCGGCGTAGACTCAATATTGGCATCAAAAGGCTGAACAACCACCTGTTCCAAATCCGGATCAAACAACCACAGGGTTACCCCATCCGAAATTACCTGCTGCGGCATAGGCTGGGCAACAATCCAGCGCAGCTTATTGGGCTGTGCAATCTGAAACAGGCCTTCCGACGCCTGTATTTCAAAACCATCGGCATCGGTAATCTGCTGCTTAAATTGGGCCGATAGGCTAGTAATAGGCTGCAGTAGATCTCGCAGCTGCTGAATATCTTCAGGGATGCCACCGGCCTGACTAGCGAAGCTGGTAACTAGGGCAAGTATGGCGGCTATTGATTTTATAAGGCGCATAGTCTGTTTATCTCAAGGTCGCGGCGCGACAGCTAATAAGAGCTGCGATTCTACAGGGTTTGGGGGGAATGTTGGAGGGGTTCACAAAAAACAACGTATTGCTACTGCGCCCAAAACCCACTGAAACAACCCTAATACAGCCGTTATGCCTGGCTTAACTTTCTGGTCTAAACTAAGCGGCATATCAATATAAGTTGAAGAAGTAGTCTATGGAAACACAGCGCTTAAAACTGCGGCAATGGATAGCTTCCGACACAAAGCCTTTTTCTAAACTGAATGCAGACCAGCAGGTGATGGAATACTTTCCAGACGTACTATCGGATACCGAAAGTAACGCAATGGTAGATCGCATTGAGTCTCTTATAAATATAAATGGATGGGGTTTGTGGGCTGTAGAGCTCAAAGCTAGTGGCGCCTTTATTGGGTTTGTTGGCTTGCATAGCCCGATAGCGAAGCTTCCGTTTAACCCCTGCGTAGAAATTGGTTGGCGCCTCTCTAAGGAACACTGGGGAAACGGCTATGCGACAGAAGCGGCTCAAGCCGCATTAAACTATGGGTTTGAACATCTAAAACTTGATGAAATAGTGTCCTTTACCTCAGTCGTCAATAGACCCTCGCAAGCGGTAATGCGTAAAATCAATATGACCAATACCAATCAGAATTTTATGCACCCTTCTATTCCGAAAGGAGATGTATTAGAAGAACATGTTCTTTTCAAAATAACCAAAGCAGACTGGGGTCTTACATACAGATTCCAGCCTTCGCTGGAATGACGGTATTTATAATTTCTGGAATGGCGGTATTTATAATTTCCGGTATGACGACACTTTTAGATGCTGAACTGGCATTTGTTGGGTTCTCTTACGAATGCGGCGACAGTATCTCTCGGCTGCCGTTGCTGCTCATTGGGCTGACTACGCCGGCCATTTCCATCTGTTCGATTAGACGAGCGGCACGGTTGTAACCCACTCTTAATTTACGCTGTACCGATGAGATTGAGGCTTTGCGGCTTTCCAATACGAAGGCGACAGCTTCGTCGTACAGTGGATCGGCTTCTGGGTCTGCGCCCTCTTCTCCGCCTGAATCAAACCCAGGTACGGGTATTGTTGAATTTGTGGCTTCGTCGGTTATCTCGGTTAGGTAATTCGGTGTGCCACGACGCTTCCAGTCGGCTACGACTTTATGGACTTCGTGATCGTCGACAAAGGCGCCGTGAATTCGTTCTGGCACGCTGGTCCCTGGTGGCAGGTACAGCATGTCACCGTGGCCGAGTAGCTGTTCTGCGCCGCCCTGGTCGAGAATGGTTCTGGAGTCAATTTTGGAGGACACTTGGAAAGCTATTCTGGTGGGCACGTTGGCTTTGATGAGACCGGTGATTACGTCTACTGAGGGTCGCTGTGTGGCCAGTATTAGGTGGATGCCGGCGGCACGGGCCTTTTGTGCAATTCGAGCGATAAGCTGTTCTACTTTTTTGCCGACGATCATCATCATGTCGGCGAACTCGTCTATCACTACCACTATATAGGGGAGTATTTCTAAAGTGGGTGCTTCTGGCGCTTCTTGGGTTTCGTCCCAGCCTACGCTGGCGGGGTCAAATACCCACAGCGGATCCGCGATTGGCGTACCGGCTTTGATGGCGTCTTCGACTTTGCGGTTGTAGCCTGCGAGGTTGCGTACACCCAGTGCGGCCATAAGCTTGTAGCGGCGCTCCATTTCTCCGACACACCAGCGCAGGCTACCTGCGGCGTCTTTCATGTCGGTAATTACGGGGGTTAGTAGATGGGGTATGCCATCGTAGACCGAGAGCTCTAGCATCTTTGGGTCGATGAGTATTAGGCGCACTTCTTCTGGGGAGGCTTTAAACAGCAGGCTTAGGAGCATGGCGTTTATGCCTACCGACTTACCGGAACCGGTGGTACCTGCGACTAATAGGTGCGGCATGCGCGCGAGGTCGGCGACTGTGGGTATGCCTGCAATGTCGTTGCCCAGAGCTAATGTGAGTGGCGAGCTTGAACGGTCGTAGGCTTCTGATGACAGTACTTCGCTGAGGCGTACCATCTCGCGTTTTTCGTTGGGTATTTCAATACCGACGACGGATTTACCGGGTATTACCTCTACGACTCGAACACTGATGACGGCCATGGAGCGCGCTAAGTCTTTGGCGAGGCCGCTGATACGGCTGACTTTTACGCCCGCTGCGGGCTGTATTTCAAATCTTGTTACCACAGGGCCTGGCAGTACTTCAACAACGTCGGCTTTGATGCCGAAATCTAGGAGCTTGAGCTCTAGTAGGCGTGACAGGTGCTCTAAAGACTCTGCTGAGTAGCCGGCGTTTTCGTTTTTGTCGGCGGGGTCGAGCAGGTTAATGGGCGGCAAGGTGCCGACGAGTTCGCTGTCGGTAAATAAGGTCTGCTGCTTTTCCCGTTCTATTCTGGGGCTGATAATGGGCTTAGCCTTGGGCGCGACGATGGTCGGTGGTATGCGGTCTTTGATACTTTTGGCCACTGTTTCGACTTTGGCGATGCGCTGATTTACGGCTGCGGCTGCTTGCTTCTTTTCTTGAACACGGATTTTACGCTCGCTCATAAATGTGAGGAATCGATTTATGCTGCCGAGAGTAAACCGGCCGAGCTGGTCGATTATGCGTATCCAGGAGATGTCGGCAAATACAGTGAGGCCAAAGAGGAACAGGGCCAACAGAATAATGGTGCTGCCGGTGTAGCTAAACACGGCGAGTGTGGCCTCGCCTATTTTGCTGCCGAGTATGCCGCCTATGCCTATGGGGTAGTCGGTGGCGAGTTCGCCATATTGGATGCTGGCCAATGAGGTGGCGCTGATCATTACTAGCACAAAGCCAATAACCCGCAGAATAAAGGTCACGGAGTCAAAGCTGTCGGCTTCACGGAGATAGTAGGTGCGCAGTATCTGTACGGCACGCAGTGCGAGCAATACGGGAAACAGGTAGGCCATGGCGCCAAATAAGGCGTAGAACACGTCGGCTACCCAGGCGCCTGCGGGGCCTGCTAGGTTGCTTACATCGGTGCGTGATCCAGTGTGAGACCAGCCTGGATCACTGGATGAGTAACTTAATAATGCCAGTAGCAAAATAACGCAGAGAATTATCCAGCCGAACAACCCACCTTCGGCAACCACGCGCTTGGTGCGCGAGTCTGTGTTGTCATCAATTGCAATGGATCTTTTAAATTTTGTTTTGTCGGTGCTCAACGGGTGAGTTCCCTGTATTTTTTCCGTGAACAATTGTAGCTGATTCTCTCGTAAACGCCATGCCACTGGGCCTGATATTGGGCAACTATCTGGTGTATATGCAAAACCTATTTGGCGATGGGCTGAGTATTCATTATGATAGCGCCCATGTTCGATTAGTGTCCTAGATTCGTATTAGCCGCTACCCCTTAACCTTTGTTATTTATTGAGATTCTATATGTCTGAGTTACAACATTATCCATTGATCATTCTTGGTTCTGGCCCTGCTGGCTGGACCGCTGCTGTTTATGCTGCCCGCGCTAACTTAAGCCCGGTGGTTATCACGGGTATCCAGCAAGGCGGTCAGCTGACAACGACTACTGATGTAGATAACTGGCCTGGCGATCCTGACGGTGTTCAGGGCCCTGAGTTGATGGAGCGTATGCAACGCCACGCGGAGCGTTTTGAAACCAAAACAATTTTTGATCACATTGATAAGGTTGATGTGTCGGAGAAGCCGTTTAAGTTAACCGGCTCTGCAAACTATACCTGTGATGCACTCATTATTGCGACAGGCGCTTCTGCGCAGTACCTAGGCCTTCCCTCTGAGGAAGCCTTTATGGGCAAAGGCGTTTCAGCTTGCGCTACCTGTGATGGTTTCTTCTACCGCAATCAGAAAGTAGCGGTAATCGGCGGTGGTAACACGGCTGTTGAGGAAGCGCTGTATCTGTCTAACATCTGTTCTGACGTAGTTTTGGTGCATCGTCGTGATGCTTTGCGCGCTGAAAAGATGCTGCAAGACAAGCTGTTTGAGAAGGTCAAGAACGGCAACATTACTATCGAGTGGAACCATAATCTGGGTGAAGTACTGGGTGATGATGCCGGTGTGACTGGCGTTGAGCTGTACGATACGGATTCTGGCGACAAGAAGCAGATTGATGTAACTGGCGTATTTATTGCGATTGGCCACAAGCCTAATACTGATATCTTTACCGATAAGCTGGCCATGAAAGACGGTTACCTGACCATTACTGGCGGTCTATCGGGCAATGCCACTGAAACCAGCGTTAAAGGTGTGTTTGCGGCGGGCGATGTGGCTGACCATGTCTATCGTCAGGCAGTTACATCTGCTGGCAGTGGCTGTATGGCTGCTCTGGATGCTGAGCGATACCTAGACCAGTAAATGGATCTGCATTTTTTAGATCCAGATTCACCGCAATTTCCTGATCCTTGCACCGCTGCCGAGGAGCCTGATGGGCTTCTCGCAGTAGGTGGCAATCTTGAGCCCACCACTATTTACGATGCTTACCGCCGCGGTATATTTCCTTGGTTTAGCGACGATGACCCTATTCTCTGGTGGAGCCCTTCTGTTCGCTGTGTGATTCGCCCTGAGCAGTTTCATATTTCTAAAAGTCTGCGCAAATGTCTGCGCCAGAATCAGTATCGAATTACTACTGACACTGCCTTTGAGCGAGTGATTGAGGCCTGTGCTGCGCCTAGAGCCGACGACTTGGGCACATGGATTATTCCTGAAATGATTGATGCGTATTCGGCACTGCACAGTTTGGGTCAGGCCCATTCGGTCGAGGTGTGGGACGAGGGTCGTTTGGTGGGGGGCATTTATGGGATTGCTGTTGGTGGCATTTTCTGTGGTGAGTCGATGTTTAGTCTGGTGCCTAACGGCTCTAAAATTGCGATGGCGTATCTCTGCAATTGGATTCAAAGCCAGGGGTTTGAATTGCTAGACTGCCAGATTGAGAATCCCCATTTGATGAGTATGGGGGCGATTTTGATTCCTCGCGAGGAATTCTTGGCTCAGCTTGCGGGCTGTAAAGATAAGGTGCTTGGGTGGCCCGCTGGTAAGGGTTTAGGTTCGCTGCCAATCGCTGGAGATTTCTCCCTCCGGTCGAAATGACAGATTAGTTGTCGCAATGGCAGTACGTCTGCGTCATGGCGGCAGAACCCTAAAATGCGTCATCCTGAACCCGCAACTGTCATCCTGAACGCAGTGAAGGATCTCTCAATATTAGCAGCAGACCCTATTCAACTACTGCCGTAACAGCTTCTGACTGAGACCCTTCGCCAATGCTCAGGGTGACAAACTGTAAGTCCTCATGAACCCGCAACTGTCATCCCGAACCCGCAACTGTCATCCCGAACCCGCAACTGTCATCCCGGCAGAACCCTAAAAATTGTCATCCCGACAGAGCGCAGCGACGAGGGATCTACGCTTTAACATTGAGTAACCCCTCTCAATCGACTAGGCTTAGGGCTTATCAGAATTGATTCCATCAGGAACCTATGACGAGAGATATTTCACCAGACATTACCAAGATTCGCCTACTGCTCACGGAACCTCATGAGTGCAGCTATCTTGAGGGCCGCAAAGCCACTACGGCCTTTGTCGACCCAGATATCTCGGTGGATACTGAACTCTATGGCCGTATGAGTGCGATGGGCTTTCGCCGCAGTGGCACTTACCTCTATTCTCCTATGTGCGGCAGCTGTAATGCCTGTGTTCCTGCGCGTATACCGGTCGACCTCTTTGTCCGCAACCGCTCACAAAAGCGCTGCTGGAACCGCAACTCGGATGTGCAGGTAAATCAAAAAGACGCTATTGATCTCGATGAGCACTACCCTGTTTACGATCGCTATATTAGCGCCCGTCATCAGGACGGCGATATGTATCCACCGTCTCGAGAGCAGTTTGAGCAGTTTTTGGGTACCGCCTGGGATTGCACGAATTTTCTTGAGTTTAGGGTCGAGGGCAAGCTAATTGGTTGTGCAGTGATGGATGTGTTGCCCAACGCACTCTCTGCTATCTATACCTACTTTGATCCTGAGGAGTCGGTGCGCAGCTTGGGTACCCTGGCAGTGCTATTTCAGATTTCTTTGGCGCAACAATTGGGTATGAAGTCTCTGTATTTAGGCTACTGGATCGAAGACTGCCAAAAGATGAGCTATAAAACTAACTATCAACCGCTGGAGTTACTTCAGGAAAATACTTGGCAGATTAGCGAATGACTTTGCTATGGCGGCCATTTTAGGGCAAACTGCGCCCTTTTTTACAGGCATGAAAATAAGCGTATGGCGAAGGAAGAGCACATTGAATTCGAAGGCGAGGTTGTAGATACCCTGCCGAACACCACTTTCAAAGTTAAATTAGAAAATGGTCACACTATTATTGCCCACATTTCCGGCAAGATGCGCAAGCATTACATCCGTATTCTGACGGGTGATAAGGTCAAGGTTGAGATGACACCTTATGATCTTACTAAGGGACGTATTACCTTCCGCGAACGTTAAACCTTTCTGTTTTTAAGCACGCTTTTTTAAAGCGCACAAACGAAAACGAGATAGCAGTTGTACTGGCTATCTCGCTTCGTTTTTTTGTCGCTCTTGTTACTGATCTGTTCTTCTAACGCTTAAACCGCCTCTGCCGTCTTTGGCTCTGTGGCGACTACCAGCTCGTTATCTTCTACGCTGATAAACACCGTACCGCCCTTCTCTGACAGCCCGCCAAACAAGACTTCTTCGGCTAATGGCTTTTTGATCTTCTCTTGAATCAACCGGTCCATAGGTCGCGCGCCCATTTTGGCATCATAACCATTCACTGCTAACCACTCCCGTGCATCATCATCAATGTCGAGAAAGACCTTCTTCTCGTCCAATTGCGACTGCAGCTGTACTAGGAACTTGTCGACCACGGTTTTGATCACGTCCATGGTCAGCTCGCCAAACTGCACAATGCTATCGAGGCGATTACGGAACTCTGGGGTGAACATTTTCTTAATTGCTTCCATGCCATCGGTTTGGTGGTTTTGATCGGCGAAACCAATAGAGGCTCTGCTCATCAACTCAGCACCGGCGTTGGTGGTCATAATCAATATCACATTGCGGAAGTCCGCTTTGCGACCGTTGTTGTCGGTGAGCGTACCGTGATCCATGACTTGGAGAAGTAGGTTGAACACATCGGGATGCGCTTTCTCAACTTCGTCGAGCAGTATCACTGAATGAGGTTGCTTGTTAACGGCCTCTGTTAAGAGCCCGCCCTGGTCGTATCCAACATAGCCTGGAGGTGCACCAATCAGGCGTGAGACGGTATGACGTTCCATATACTCGGACATATCGAAGCGCACTAGCTCTACGCCGAGAACATTGGCCAGCTGACGGCTGACTTCTGTTTTACCGACACCGGTTGGGCCTGCGAACAGGAAGCTACCAATGGGCTTGCTGCCATCACGCAGCCCAGCTCGGGCTAGCTTGATAGACGTCGACAGTGCGTCAATGGCTGGATCCTGACCAAATACTACCATCTTGAGTTTGTCTGCCAGACCCTGCAGCTGCGCCTTGTCTGAACTAGACACGCTCTTGGCTGGAATACGGGCAATCTTTGAGATCACTAACTCAATGTCACTGACACCAATGGTCTTCTTACGCTTGCTCTCTGGCTGCAGGCGCTGGTAGGCACCGGCTTCATCAATAACATCAATAGCTTTGTCGGGCAGAAAGCGGTCGTTAATATGGCGGGCAGATAGCTCAGCCGCTACTTTTAATGCCGGGTTCGTAAACTTGAGATCATGGTGATCCTCGAACCGCGACTTGAGTCCCTTAAGAATTTGATAGGTCTCTTCGATACTGGGCTCTGGCACATCAATCTTCTGGAAGCGACGCGACAGTGCATGGTCTTTCTCGAAGATGCCACGATACTCTTGATAGGTGGTTGAGCCTATGCAGCGCAGTTGTCCTGAGGACAGCAGTGGCTTGAGCAGGTTAGATGCATCCATAACGCCGCCAGAGGCTGCGCCGGCACCAATGATGGTGTGAATCTCATCGATAAACAGGATGGATTTATCCTGCTTCATCAGCTCGCCAATAATACCTTTAAGGCGCTTCTCGAAATCACCACGATACTTGGTGCCCGCTAATAGCGAGCCCATGTCTAATGAATAGACGGTGCTGCCCAACATTGGCTCGGGCACTTTCTCTTCGAGGATAAGTTTGGCAAGGCCTTCTGCGATGGCGGTTTTACCGACACCAGACTCACCGACTAACAGGGGATTGTTCTTGCGACGTCGAATGAGTATCTGACTGACCCGCTCCACCTCTTGATCGCGGCCAATTAAGGGGTCGATCTGACCCAGTCGCGCCTGCTCATTGAGGTTCACAGCAAACTGCTGGAGTAGGCTCTCCTCTTTGGCTTCGCCGCCACCGGCCTCTTCGCCAGTCTGCTCATGCTGATCTGGGCTAGGTTCGGCCTGATCTACATATTTGGAGATGCCGTGGGAAATATAATTAACCACATCGATGCGCGCAACATTTTGCAGGCGCAGAAAATATACGGCCTGGCTCTCTTGCTCACTAAAAATCGCAACCACAACATTAGCACCGACCACTTCACTGTGGTTCGCAGAGTTAACCTGAAACACAGCGCGCTGCAACACACGTTGAAAGCCATGGGTAGGCTGAGTTTCTTGCTCTAGTTGGGTTTCGGGAATGGTTGGCATTGTCGAGTCAATAAACTCAACGAGGTCCTGGCGCAATATTCCCAGGTCGGCACCGCAGGCTTTAAGCACATTCGATGCAGATGCATCATCAAGCAGTGCTAGGAGCAGGTGTTCAACGGTCATAAACTCATGACGTTTTTCACGTGCGTTTTTAAAGGCCAAATTAAGGGTGACTTCAAGCTCTCTACTTAGCATATCTATGACTCTTCGTCGTCGTTACAGGGTTCTATTTCACACAGAAGCGGATGCTGGTGGTCCATCGAATATTGGTTTACTACTGCCGCTTTCGTCTCTGCCACATCTTCAGTGTAGATGCCACAGATGCCCTTTCCCTCGGTGTGTATCTTAAGCATGATCTGAGTCGCATTCTCTCGCGACTTGTAAAAAAACTGCTCTATCAACTCAACTACAAATTCCATTGGTGTGTAGTCATCATTTAAAAGTACTACTTGGAACATACGGGGCTTCTTCAAGATTGGCCTTGATTCTTCGACCACAGTATTTCCATCATGTTGCCAATCTGGTGTATTTTTTTCTTCGCTCATCTAAAACTGCCGATTACTAGTCATTGAAAGTGTGTGGTTATCTTACCTCAGAATATACTTTCCAAGTAACCGACGAACGGTACTTGACAGAATAATTTGGGCATTTAGAGTTGCAGATCCTTATTTTAAGGTGCTTGACGAGCGCAATGATGTACAGCTCTTTTTTAAAATGCTTGATAGGAAGAAGGCAACAGGTTATGTCTAGTAAAGGTACTATAAAATGGTTTAGTAATGCTAAGGGGTTTGGCTTTATTCTCCCCGACAATGGTGAAGATGATATCTTCGTCCACTACAGCGCAATTAATGTGGAGGGCTACAAAACCCTCAAAGCAGGCCAGTATGTTAGCTTTGATACTGAACGGGGCGACAAGGGACTGCATGCAGTTAATATCCAGCCCGTCGATACAACCGTTGACGCCTGAGGACGATCCCAACAATGATGCAGAATCTCGCTATGGAAGGTGGGGATTGCTTGACCACTAAGTCACCAATTATCAGCTTGTTAAAAGCTGGTTGATCACAAAAAACCCGGCGCCACCTACGTGACGCCGGGTTTTTTTATTGCTATCTGGCTTTGCTTATAGAAAATAAAAGCACTGCCGTCCTACATGTTTTCAATCATAGTATCGCCGAACTCTGAGCAGGACATCAAAGTTGCACCGTCCATCAGGCGTTCAAAGTCATAGGTCACTTTCTTCTCTCCGATAGCGCCTTCAATACCTTTAATCACTAGGTCAGCCGCTTCGTGCCAGCCCATATGACGCAGCATCATCTCGGCACTTAGAATCAATGAACCCGGATTTACCTTATCTTGGCCAGCATACTTAGGTGCTGTGCCGTGAGTCGCTTCAAAGATAGCAACATCGTCAGACAGGTTTGCGCCAGGTGCGATACCAATACCGCCTACCTGAGCCGCCAGTGCATCTGAGATGTAGTCGCCGTTGAGGTTCAATGTGGCCAGAACGCTATACTCGTCTGGGCGCAAAATGATCTGCTGCAACATCGCATCCGCGATAACGTCTTTAATAATGATGTCGGCGCCAGTGTTAGGGTTCTTAACGGCCTGCCATGGGCCGCCGTCGATTAACTCGCCGCCAAACTGATCACGGGCAACTTCGTAGCCCCAGTCGCAGAAAGCACCTTCGGTGAACTTCATGATGTTACCTTTGTGAACCAGGGTCACAGAAGGCTTGTTTTGGTCAATTGCATACTGAATGGCTTTGGCGACCAGACGCTTAGTGCCTTCTTCAGATACTGGCTTAACGCCGATACCGCAGTTAGTGTCAAAGCGAATCTTGGTTACGCCCATTTCCTGCTGGAGGAAATTGATGACCTTAGTCGCTTCTTCAGTACCCGCGCGCCACTCGATGCCTGCATAAATATCTTCGGAGTTTTCACGGAAGATGCACATATCAACTTTATCAGGCGCTTTAACAGGAGAAGGAACACCTTCGAACCAACGAACTGGACGCTGACAAACAAACAGGTCAAGTTCCTGACGCAGGGCTACGTTAAGGGAGCGAAAACCGCCGCCAACTGGGGTAGTCAATGGGCCTTTGATTGATACTACATATTCTTTGACCGCTTCCAGTGTTTCTGCTGGGAACCAGTCGCCTTCATATAATTCTGCTGCTTTCTCGCCGCAGTACACTTCCATCCAGGAAATTTGCTTGCTGCCGTCATAGGCTTTGGCTACTGCCGCATCGATGACCTTGACCATTACCGGAGTAATATCAACGCCAATACCGTCACCTTCAATAAAAGGGATAATTGGGTTGTTAGGTACGTTGATCGTGAGGTCTTCGTTTACTGTGATTTTTTCGCCAGATTGTGGAATCTGAATATGTTGATAACCCATTGTTGTCTCCGTGGACTGTGATCTTTAATTATTCGATAAAACGTTGCAAAATTGGCTTGTAAAAAATTTACCGGATTGCGGCATTTTAGCATGAATTCATCGGTTTTTTGTAACCCTGTTTCATTTACAATGGGGTTAAATGGAGAAAAAACGTGGCCAAATTGATCATTTTTAATAAACCGTTCCAAGTACTCAGCCAATTTACGGATAATAGTGGCAAAAAGACTCTTGCGGATTACATTAATGTTAAAGCGGTTTACCCTGCCGGACGCCTCGACTTTGATTCTGAAGGACTTTTATTACTCACTGATGACGGCTTATTACAGGCCAAAATAAGTGATCCCAAATACAAACTCAGTAAAACCTACTGGGTTCAGGTTGAAGGCAGCGCTAGCCAAGCTCAATGCGATGCGTTATTGGCCGGCGTCACCCTAAAAGACGGATTGGCAACTGCGCTATCCTGCAAGCTTATTTCCGAGCCGGCACTGTGGGACCGCGTACCGCCGATACGGGTGCGTAAATTAATTCCCGATAGCTGGATGGAGATTGTGATTAACGAGGGCCGCAATCGTCAGGTACGTCGCATGACCGCCGCAGTTAATTTGCCGACCCTAAGACTGGTAAGAGCTAAGGTGGGTGACTGGACCCTTGAGGGTCTTAATTCTGGTGAGCATAGAGTTGAGGATGCTGTTACTCCTGACTCCCTCTCTCGATCAAATACGCAAACGAAACAGCCGACCAAACAGGCCCAATAAAAAGGATTCTCCGTGCCCGACAAAATTCATCTAACCGTTGCCACTGTCATTGAAAAAGACAGCAAGTTTTTAATGGTCAAAGAAACCAAGTTTGGCGTGCAGGTCATTAACCAACCTGCCGGTCATGTTGAACCTGGTGAAGACATTCTGCAGGCAGCGATGCGTGAGACCATTGAAGAAACCGGTTGGGAAGTTGCCATTCGGGGCTTTTTAGGTATCTCTACCCATTTTGCAGAGGCCAATGGTGTCACCTATTATCGTTTAAGCTTTGTGGCTCAGGCGGTACGCTTTGATGAGACGGCGGTAATTGATAGCGACATTGATGAGGCTCTGTGGATGTCTCTGGATGAGATTAAGGCGAATAAAGCCAGTCTACGCAGCACAATGGTCCTGGACTGCATTGAAGATTATCGCGCTCAGCGCATTTTCCCCTTGGAAATATTTCGTAACGGCCTATAGTAACTGGCTTCTCGTTTTTCTTTATCTTGGTGTTTGATGAGCAAACCACAAAAAGTGATCGTCGGCATGTCTGGAGGCGTTGATTCGTCTGTTGCTGCCCTACTTCTGATTCAACAAGGCTATCAAGTCGAAGGCCTGTTCATGAAGAACTGGGACGAGGATGATGGCTCTGAGTACTGCACGGCTAAAGCCGATCTTGCAGATGCTCAGCAGGTCTGCGGTAAGCTTGGCATCACTTTGCACACCGCTAACTTTGCAGCAGATTACTGGGACAATGTGTTCGAGTACTTCCTTGAAGAATACCGTCTAGGCCGCACGCCCAACCCAGATATCCTGTGTAATCGCGAAATAAAATTTAAGGTCTTTCTCGACTATGCCCAGCTGATGGGCGCAGACTTTATTGCCACTGGCCACTACACCAGAGTCGGCCATAAGAATGGGCAAACCCAGCTCTTGAAAGGTTTGGATAACAATAAAGACCAGAGCTATTTTTTACATGCAGTGGCTGAGAGTGCCTTTGCCAAGTCGCTGTTTCCTGTGGGTGAGCTAGAAAAGCCCGAGGTTAGACGAATTGCCGATGAGCAGGGTTTTGTTACCTCCGACAAAAAAGACAGTACGGGTATCTGCTTTATTGGCGAGCGACGCTTCAAAGACTTTCTGGAACAGTATATTCCCGCTCAGCCCGGTGAGATGCGTACGCCCGAGGGCGAGCTCATGGGTGAGCATCAGGGGCTTATGTTTTATACCCTGGGCCAACGTCAGGGTCTGGGTATTGGTGGTGTTAAGGATGGCAATGCGGAGCCTTGGTACAGTTTGGCTAAAGACTTGGAAAACAATATTTTGATTGTGGGTCAGGGCTCTCAGCACCCGTTACTTTTTACCAACAATCTCGCCGCTGCGGATATCAATTGGATCAATGGGGCACCTGCCTCCGATGCTCCATTTGAATGCTATGCCAAATCCCGCTACCGACAACCCGACCAGCTTTGTTGGGTGACGCCCAATGATAATGGCGGCTGTGAAGTGCTATTTGCAGAGCCACAGCGCGCAGTAACACCTGGGCAATCGGTGGTATTTTATCTGGGCGACGAATGCCTGGGTGGAGGCACCATCGAGCGCACCTGGAATTCGAACAAAGAGGCCTAATGTTTTTTTCTACCCCTACTTCAGAGCAAGCAGTTGCTCTCGCCGCGGTATTTCATGCCTGCGAACTTGTATCTCAGCTAGCCAATACCGGAGAGGCATCTAGCGATGAAATGTCGCTCTGCATGAGTGCCCTGCTCAATCAAAATCCCGACTCATTGTCCCAGATCTATGGTCCCGTCTCGGGTTTAAAGTTGGGCATGGATTCCATGAAGCGGCTGTTCAGTGACAGTGACGAACAGACAAAAAAGGACAGCGGCGAGATACTGCGTTATGTGGTGTCCATTCTGTATCTGGCGCGCAAGCTGTCTAGCGACAAAGGAATGCTGGATAAAATTGCCACCGGCATTGAAAACGCCGAACGTCAGTCTCAGCATTTCTCGATTACCCATGACAATGTCTATGCCAATATTGCATCTCTCTACCAGGACACGGTGAGTACGCTTCGACTGCGTATCCAGGTGAGCGGCTCCAGTGGTTACCTGCAGCAGCCAGCGGTGGCTGAACGTATTCGTTGCCTGCTATTTTCGGCTATAAGAAGCGCGTTTCTGTGGCAGCAGTTGGGTGGCAAGCGAATCCACCTGGCGTTTTATCGCAAGAAATTAGCCAAGTTATTGCCTGTCCGTTAAGTCATCACCTCTATCCCAGCAATCGCCTAACAATCGCCTAACGCCTTTAATTTAGCTGAAATCAAAGGCTGAATCCGTTATTATTGTCCGCTTATTTTAACGACCTATTTTGGACAAATCATGAACAATATCGTGCTCTCCCCCCTTACCGCTGTTTCCCCCATCGATGGTCGATACGGCTCAAAAACAGAGCGCCTGCGCACTGTATTTAGCGAGTTTGGTTTAATTCGCTATCGGGTAATGGTTGAGGTGCGATGGTTGCAGCAGCTCTCTAAGCATCCTGCTGTTGTTGAAGTACCAGCATTTTCTGATGAAGCCAATGCAGTGCTTAATGCCCTGGTTGATAACTTTACCCTTGAACAGGCGGCGCGCATTAAAGAGATTGAGCGCACCACCAATCACGATGTGAAAGCAGTGGAATATCTCATCAAGGAAACCATTGCCGATAATGCCGAGCTGAATGCAGTGAGTGAATTTGTCCACTTCGCCTGCACCTCTGAAGATATTAATAATCTGTCCCATGCACTCATGCTCAAAGAAGGTCGAGATCAGGTTATGTTGCCCGCGCTGCAGGCCATTACTGATCAACTCGCCGCTATGGGCCGAGAGTTTGCCGATGTGTCTATGCTGGCCCGTACCCATGGCCAGACAGCCTCTCCCACGACTGTGGGCAAAGAGATGGCCAATGTTGCCTATCGCCTGCAGCGACAAATTGATCAACTTAAAGCTGTGCCCCTACTGGGCAAAATTAATGGCGCGGTGGGTAACTACAATGCACACCTTTCGGCCTATGCCAATATTGACTGGCCGTCGTTTGCTCAAGAATTTATTGAGCAGCTAGGGTTAAATTTTAACCCTTACACCACACAGATTGAGCCGCATGATTATATGGCTGAGTTATTTGATGGCCTGGCCCGTTCGAATACCATCCTGATTGATTTTGCCCGGGATATCTGGGGCTATATTTCTCTGGGTTACTTCAAACAGAAAACCATCGCCGGGGAAGTGGGTTCATCCACCATGCCCCACAAAGTTAATCCCATCGACTTCGAAAATGCCGAAGGCAATCTTGGCATTGCCAATGCACTGTTTGGCCATCTGGCGGCCAAGCTGCCCATTTCTCGCTGGCAGCGTGACCTTACGGATTCCACGGTACTGCGTAATATGGGTGTTGGCCTCGGCTATACCATGATTGCTTACGCCTCACTGGATAAGGGTATTAGTAAGCTTGAGCTTAATGAAACCAAGCTGGCCGCAGACCTTGATGCTAGCTGGGAAGTACTAGCGGAGCCTATTCAGACGGTAATGCGTCGTTATGGCATCGAAGAACCTTACGAAAAACTTAAGGCCCTTACCCGCGGCAATGTGATGGATCAGTCAACGATTCAGACCTTTATCGATACGCTGGATATGCCTGAGTCGGCGAAAGCTGAACTGAAGGCTATGACCCCTGCATCCTACATCGGCAATGCCTCTGCTCAGGCTAAAAATATCTAATATGATCCTAGGAACTGTAAGCCCCGAAGAATTTCTCGCCGAGTACTGGCAGAAAAAGCCGCTGTTAATTCGCAATGCAATTGCAGATTTTGAGCCGCCTATTGATGGTGATGAACTGGCTGGCCTGTCTCTTGAGCAGGAAGTGGAATCACGGCTGGTTATCGGTGAAGATTGGAAACTGGAACATGGCCCCTTTGCTGAAGATCGCTTTGCCTCGTTACCGGCTAGCCACTGGACATTATTAGTTCAGGCCGTTGATCTCTGGGTACCCGAAGTGGGTGAGCTGTTAAAGCATTTTGATTTCCTACCTCCCTGGCGCATTGATGACATTATGGTCAGCTATGCTGAAGACGGCGGCAGCGTTGGGCCGCATTTTGATTACTACGATGTGTTTCTTATTCAGGGTGCTGGTCAGCGCAGATGGCAGATTGGTGCTGCTTGCGATGATGAAACACCGCTGCTAAAAAACACTGAACTGAAGATTCTCGCCGACTTCGAGCCACTGCAAGAATGGGTGCTAGAACCGGGCGACATGCTTTATCTGCCGCCTAAAATCGCGCATCATGGGGTTGCTATTGGGGATTGCACTACCTTCTCTGTAGGTTTCCGTGCCCCAGCCGCTACTGAAATGATGGATGACTTGGCCACTGAATTACTCACCGGCATAGTGGCACCGAAACATCTGGTTGATCCACCACTGACACCCGCCATGGCCGTGGAAAATATTCCCGACGCCTATATTCAAAATGCGAAGAGCTTGTTACTTGAAACGTTGAATGATGACGAGCTACTGGCACAATGGTTTGCGCAGTTTATGACGGCCCCGAAATACCCCATGCTGTTGGATCAGACTGGAGAGCAGCGTCGTGCGACTCTCGAGCATAAAGATGGGTCAGTGAGCCGGTTTGAGAATGGCCAAAAGGACGATTAGGAAGTAATCAGCTGAGTGCTTGAGCATCAAATCGTCATGGCGATAATCAGACTGCTATATCGGTAATCAAACTGTTACGTCGATAACAAAATTGTCATGTCGAGCGTATGCGAGAGATCCCTCGTCGCTGCGCTCTGTCGGAATGACAATTTCGACCTTGGCACTGCCATCTCGACAATGGCACTGTCATCTCGACCGCAGGGAGAGATCTCCTTCCCGCCACTACCAGACCAAAAAACCCTAAGGCTGAGCAACAGCCCCCGAGCCATGACGTCGCTGATCTTCAGCACCAAACAACACACCATCCCCCTTACTATGAATGCTCTCACTAGCCCCTAACCTTCCTGGCTTATCATTAACAATATGACCCATCTCACGCATCAGCCGCAATGTATCTGCAGAGATACCTGACTCATAGAAAATATTATCTGGTAACCATTGATGGTGGATTCTTGAGGCAGCTGTTGCCTCGGCAATACCCATATCAAACTCAAGTACATTGAGTACCATCTGCATTGTCACGGTAATAATAGTGCTGCCACCCGGGCTGCCAGTGGCAAGAACGGGTGCGCCCTCGGGATTAAAGACAATACTAGGCGTCATCGATGAAAGCGGACGCTTGCCGGGCTGAATCGAATTAGCAATACCACCCACAAGCCCGTAGCCATTGGGTGAACCTGGCTTGGCTGAAAAATCATCCATCTCATTGTTCAGCAGGAACCCAGCCCCCGCAACAGAAATGCCGCTGCCGTAAGAGAAATTCAAGGTGTAGGTGTTACTCACTACATTGCCCCATTGGTCCCAGGTGCTGTAATGGGTTGTTTCGGTACTCTCGGCGGCATCAACAAGGCCCGGACGAATATCTTCTGAACGGCTGGCGTGGTCTAGATCAATTTGCTGCCGCAGAGTTGCGGCGTATTTCTTATCGGTTAGCTGGGCAACAGGGACTGGGAAAAAGTCTGGGTCACCCAGATAAAGGCTGCGATCGGCATAGGCACGGCGCATGGATTCCACCAAGCGGTGAATATAATCCGCACTGTTATGACCAAGCGCCTGTAAATCCCAACCTTCAAGAATATTGAGCATCTGTATCATATGAACACCGCCCGACGAAGGTGGTGGCATTGCGCAGACTTTGTTATCCCGGTAATCGCCACAGACAGGCGTACGCTCTATGGCTTTGTAGCCCTTCAAATCTGCCAAGCTAATAAGCCCGCCGGTACTTTCCATCTGGTCGACGATTAAGGCTGCTGTTTTACCTTGGTAAAAGCCTGGGGCACCTTTGGCGGAAATACGTCCTAATGTGGCAGCCAAATCTCGCTGACGGATAACTTCACCCGCTTCATAAACGGCGCCATCCTCTTTAAAGAAGTACTTTTTGGTTGCCGCATCTTTCTGCAGACGCTCGCTGCGTGAGGCCAATGACTCTGACAGGCTTAGACTAACGGGAATACCGTTACGGGCTAGATTAATGGCCGGTCTTATCACCTGTTTTAAGCTGAGTTTTCCATAGTTTTCTTGAGCATGAATTAAGCCGGCCACCGTGCCTGGAACACCAGAGGATTGAATACTGAACCGAGCTTTAAGATTATCTACATCACCTTCCGCATTAAGGAACATGTCTTTAAAGGCATCGGCGGGAGCCATCTCACGATAGTCGATGGCAATGGTTTTATTTTCTTCGGCTAGATGAACCATCATAAAGCCACCACCACCCAGATTACCGGCGCGAGGCAAGGTCACAGCAAGGGCAAAGCCAGTGGCGACAGCCGCGTCTATGGCGTTACCGCCCTTGGCCAGAATGTCTGCCCCCACCTGACTGGCCAGTATTTCCTGAGAAACAACCATGCCAGTTGAGCTGACTACCGGATGAAAGCGGGTTGTGGAATCTAGCAGTGCCTGAGACTGTGCAACAGTTGGAACGCTTATAAAGGTAGCCAGTACTAGCCCAGTGATTATCAAAATAGGTTTGATCATTTTCATAACTCGTCGTAGAGGTTGGCAGTCAAGAGTTAGGCTGCGTTTTAAGACAGACATCTTTTCTTATTCAGGGTAATAAGGCAATCATTAAAGCACCAACGTGTTGCATTACTGGGGGGCTTTTTAGAGTCGCTATGGTTCAGGCTCGAGACGATAACCGAAGTCGGAATACCGCCAGAATTAAGAGAGTTTTTCAGGCGAAACGATAATGCCGTTATTGTCGGCATGTAGATAGTCACCCGAGTTAAAGGTAACACCACCAAAGGTAACCGCGATATCAATTTCGCCAATGCCCTTTTTATCGGTTTTCATAGGGTGCACACCCAGTGCCTGCACGCCGATATCTGTGGCCATAATTTCATCCACATCACGGATGCAGCCATAGATAATAATGCCACTCCAGCCGTTGGCTGAGGCAGCCTCGGCCAACATGTCCCCAAGGCAGGCTCGGCGCATACTACCACCGGCATCAACCACCATAACGCGATTATTACCCGGGGTAGCCACTAGCTCTTTGACGCGGCTATTATCTTCAAAGCACTTAACCGTAATGACCTGACCGCCAAAACTTTCCCGGCCACCAAAGTTGCTGAACATCGGCTCAACGGCTTGAACTAGCTCGGGATACTGGTCACAGAGATCCGGCGTCGACTTCATTAGCTCGCGGCCTTAGCTTTCTGACGATAGGCGTGAAGCAATGGCTCAGTGTATCCGCTGGGCTGTGTGCCACCTTTGAACACGAGGTCACAGGCAGCTTGAAAGGCTATGCTATTGGTAAAATCAGGGCCCATTGTCACGTACTCTGCGTCACCAACGTTTTGACCATCAACAACAGCCACCATGCGCGTTAATGTTTCCATAACCTGAGCCTGACTACAGATGCCATGGTGTAACCAGTTGGCCATATGCTGGCTAGAAATGCGTAACGTAGCGCGATCTTCCATGAGCCCAACGTTGTTAATGTCTGGTACCTTGGAACAGCCCACGCCCTGCTCTACCCAGCGAACTACATAGCCGAGTAAGCCCTGGGCATTGTTATCTAACTCGAGCTGAATCTGCTCGGCCGTTAGCTTACGGTCGCCAAGAAGCGGGATAGTTAAAATATCATCAACATTGGCCGGCGTGCGGCTGGCTATTTGATCTTGTAGGCTGGCAACATCGACCTGATGATAGTGCATGGCGTGCAAGGTCGCGGCAGTTGGCGATGGCACCCAGGCGGTATTGGCACCAGACTTGGGATGGGCGATTTTGATTTTCATCATATCGGCCATATTGTCTGGAATTGCCCACATGCCTTTACCTATCTGCGCCTTACCTTTAAGACCACAGGCCAAGCCAACATCAACATTCTGATCTTCGTAAGCCGATATCCAAGGCAGTGCCTTGAGATCGCCCTTCAGTGCAAACGGCCCAGCACGCATGCTGGTGTGAATTTCATCACCGGTACGGTCGAGGAACCCTGTGTTAATAAATACCACACGCCCTTTGGCGGCGCGAATACATTCTTTGAGGTTCACCGAGGTGCGGCGCTCCTCGTCCATAATGCCTACCTTTATGGTATGGCGATCAAGGCCGAATGCATCTTCAATGGCGTCAAATAGGTCGTTGGTGAAAGCGACTTCTTCGGGGCCATGCATCTTAGGTTTAACAATATAGGTACTGCCAGTACTCGAATTATTCAGCTGGCTCTGGCCCTGTAAGTCATGGAGTGAAATTAGGCTGGTGATAACCGCATCCATAATACCTTCGGGAATTTCATTGCCCTGGGCATCTAAAATAGCCGGATTAGTCATCAGATGGCCAACATTACGCACGAACATGAGACTGCGGCCATTCAATGTTAACGGGCTGCCATCGGCGGCCAAGTAACTGCGATCTGGATTCATAGTACGAACAAAGCTATTGCCACCCCGATGAATGGTTTCCTCCAATGTCCCTTTTATAAGCCCCAACCAATTGCTGTAGGCAAGCGCCTTATCTTCGGCATCAACAGCGGCCACGGAATCTTCGCAATCCATAATCGTGGTAAGCGCAGCTTCGAGAACAATATCCTTAACACCGGCTTTATCCGTAGCGCCAATCTGATGGCTGGCATCAACTTGAATTTCGACATGTAGATTATTATTTTTCAGTAATACTGATGTAGGCGCTTCAGGACTGCCAAGATAGCCAACAAATTGTTCAGGCGCCGCCAAACTAACAGTGGAGCCCCCATTAATGCCAATGACTAGCTGATGATTAACCACTGTGTAGGACAGTGCGTCATCATGGGAGCCTGCAGCCAGGGGTACAGCGCCATCTAAAAACTCACGGCCGTAGTCGATCACTTTCTGTCCACGCACAGGGTTGTAGGCCCCGGCTTTCTCAGCACCCTCATCTTCAGAGATAACATCGTTACCGTAGAGCGCGTCATAAAGGCTGCCCCAACGAGCGTTGACCGCGTTAAGTGCGAAACGGGCGTTCATAATTGGAACAACTAACTGGGGACCGGCCTGCTGACAGATTTCTGTGTCTACATTTTCAGGGCTAATTGAAAAATCAGGGCCCTGTGGAACCAGATAACCAATTTCTTGGAGAAAGGCTTTGTATTTAGAGAAGTTAAAGTCAGCTTGATTGGTATCATGCCAAGCATCAATCTGAGACTGTAGTTCTTCACGCTTTTGTAGTAGTTCGCGGTTTTTAGGTGCAAAGTGAGCAATTAAGTCGGCAAACTTTGACCAGAACTGATCTGCATTAATACCGGTGCCGGGGCAGATTTGTTCATTGACCAGATCGTAGATTGGCTTGGCTATCTGTAGTCCTGCGCGCTCGGTACGTTCACTCATTTGTGGCTCTCCAACGGTCTGGTAATAAACCGAAAGTCTATTAGCTAGGGGACAATAAGCCAAATTTATGGCTTGTATTACTGCTATTCATTGAATGGATTATGCCTGACTAAGCATCTCTTCAGAGACCGACTTAATCATCTGGCGTAACCATTTATGGCCGGGGTCATGCTGCAGTAGCGGACTCCAAACCATCTTTAAGCGCATGCGGGGAATATCAAAGGGAGGATCAAGAATCACCACCTTGGGGTTATTCTCCATGCCCTTCGCTGTCATGGTCGGAATGGTAACAATCAGATCTTCCTGCTCACCGAGCAGCAAGGCAGCCTGGTAATGCCTGGTAAATAATGTAATGTCGCGCTTGGCATCGATCTTGGCGAGAGCTTCATCAACCCAACCCAGACGCTGCACATCATCTGGGGTCATACCCACGCCAACGCCCATGCCTGTTTTACTGACCCAAACATGTTTGCTGGAGAGATAACTTTCCAGATTCCAATTTTTACTCACCGGATTACTGGCACTCATCACACAGGAAAAGCTGTCATCCCAGAGATGCACCTGATGAAAGGACTGGGGCAAGGTGTCAAAACGGTTAATCACCAGATCAACCTTGCCACGCTCTACATCATGAAAGCTCACATCACTGGGCGTCATAATATCGAGGCGAATACCCGGGGCTTCTTTACGCAGATTGCGCAGCAGCACAGGCAGCAGTGTTGACTCTGTATAGTCACTGGCCATAATCCGAAAAATCCGCGTAGAACCCGCTGGATCAAAGTCAGTTTTTGGCAAAATAGCCTGCTCTGCCGCCGATAGCACATTGCGCACCAGAGGCTGTAATTCGAGAGCCCTATCGGTGGGCGTCATCCCGTCGCTGGTGCGCACTAAAATGGGATCGTTAAACAGGTCACGTAACCGACGTAAGCTGTTAGACATAGCCGGTTGACTGATGCCAAGCTCCTCCGCAGCCCTTGTGACGTTGCACTCTCGAAGTAGCACATCTAGGTAAACGAGGAGGTTTAAATCGACTCTTGATATATTCATAAAAGGAATGCCCGCAATCAAAACTATCAATTAGATTAATGGGGGCATCATACCTAAACTTGCCCCACTGTCAAATAAACGGACTTCAAAAGGGGTTATAGAACAATGTCTGAATATACCAACAATATTGCGCAAGTTGCCAAAGTACTCGAAGGCCACGGCGGCGCCTGGAATGCTATCAACCCAGAGTCAGCTGCTCGCATGCGTGCTCAAAATCGTTTTCAAACTGGCCTCGAGATCGCCAAGTACACTGCCGGCATAATGCGCGCAGATATGGCTGAATACGACGGTGACACCTCTGCCTACACTCAGTCTCTGGGTTGCTGGCACGGTTTTATCGGTCAGCAGAAGCTGATTTCGATCAAGAAGCATTTCGGCACTACAAGCAAAAAATATCTCTACCTCTCAGGTTGGATGGTTGCAGCACTGCGTTCTGAGTTCGGTCCACTGCCCGATCAGTCAATGCACGAAAAGACCTCTGTTGCCTCCTTAATTGCTGAGCTCTATACATTCTTACGTCAGGCTGATGCCCGTGAACTTGGTGGCCTTTTCCGCCAGTTAGACGCGGCTCAGGGTGATGCTAAAGCGGCTATTCAAGATCAAATCGATAACTTCCAGACTCATGTTGTGCCTATTATTGCCGACATCGATGCTGGATTTGGTAACGCAGAAGCCACCTATCTTATGGCCAAGCAAATGATTGAAGCGGGTGCCTGCTGTATCCAGATTGAAAATCAGGTGTCTGACGAGAAGCAATGTGGTCACCAGGATGGCAAGGTTACTGTTCCCCATGAAGATTTCTTAGCCAAGATCAATGCGGTTCGTTATGCATTCCTTGAGTTGGGTATAGACGATGGCGTTATTGTTGCCCGTACTGATTCATTGGGTGCCGGCTTAACGAAGCAAATCGCGGTTACTCGTGAGCCAGGCGATTTGGGCGACCAGTACAACTCATTCCTCGACGTTGAAGAAATCGCGCCAGCAGACATGAAAAACGGTGATGTAGTGCTTAACCGCGACGGCAAGCTAGTACGTCCTAAGCGTCTACCTAGCAACCTGTTCCAGTTTAAGCCAGGCACTGGCGAAGCGCGCTGTATCCTTGACAGTATCACTAGCCTGCAGAACGGCGCTGATATGATCTGGATTGAAACCGAGAAACCACATGTTGGCCAGATTGGCGCCATGATGGATGAGATTCGTAAAGTGGTTCCCAACGCCAAGCTCGTTTATAACAACAGTCCATCGTTTAACTGGACCCTTAACTTCCGTCAGCAGATCTTTGATGCCATGACTGAAGCCGGTGAAGATGTTGCAGCCTACGATCGTAACGATCTGATGAATGTAAGTTACGACGAAACTGCATTAGCAATTGCTGCCGATGAAAAGATTCGTACCTTCCAGGCCGATGCAGCGCAGCATGCGGGTATCTTCCACCACCTTATTACATTGCCGACTTACCACACAGCTGCACTGTCTACCGACAATCTGGCCAAAGAGTACTTCGGTGACCAGGGCATGTTGGGTTATGTTGCTGGCGTTCAGCGCAAGGAAATCCGTCAAGGTATTGCCTGTGTTAAGCACCAGAACATGGCTGGCTCAGATATGGGTGATGATCACAAAGAGTACTTTGCGGGTGATGCAGCACTTAAGGCATCCGGTGAAGACAACACCATGAATCAATTCTAAGAGATCTCTCTTTAGAACTGACTTGCTGTTACTAAAAACGCCTCTGCCTTTGAAAAAAAGCAGGGGCGTTTTTGGTTCTACCCTATTTATGTTTGCTGGCTTAAATCTAGGCAGATTAATTGTTTAAAATCGGTATAATCTCCGCCTGCGTACAACCACATATAACCAGTTTCGAGCGAGCTATCTTGAAGACAGAATTTCTTGGCAAGACCCTTTCAGGCCCCTTTACAGTTCCCTCTGGCATTGTCACTACCGCAGTGCCAATTATTCAGTATATGTTTGATCATATGCCGCAAATCGGCGTGATCACCACCAAGAGTGTCGGACCTGTGCCTCGCGAGGGCAACCGCGAACCGGTTTACAGCCAGTATTCCCCGGGTAATTTTGTCAATGCCGTTGGCCTGACCAACCCAGGCGCCCTAGTCGCTGCCGAAGCAATGGCAAAACTCCGTATTCCAGAAGATCGCTTTTTACTGGTGTCTATTTTTGGTGGCAGCCTAGAAGAATTTGTTGAAGTAGCCAAGATCATGGCCCCAGTCGCCGATGGCTTAGAACTCAACCTCTCCTGCCCCCACGCCAAAGGTTATGGCATGGCCATGGGTCAGGATCCGGAAATGGTACGTGCGATTACCGCAGCAGTAAAAGCCGTGGTCGATATCCCAGTGGTCCCTAAGTTAACACCCAACACCCCGAATATTGGCGAGATAGCCCTAGCCGCAGCCGCCGGTGGTGCCGATGGTATCTGTGCCATTAACACAGTCGGGCCAGGCTATACCGCGTCTCATGGACACCCAGTTCTCAGTAATGGCGCTGGCGGCATGTCGGGCAAAGGCGTACTGCCCATCGCTCTCAAATGCGTGCGTGAAATTCGTGAAGTAACCGACTTACCCATATTGGTTGCGGGGGCGTCAGCAGTGCCGCCGACACCAGAGAATTTATCAATGCCGGCGCATCCATTGTCGGCATAGGCTCAGCCCTAACCGGCATGACCACAGACGAAATTGGCAGCTACTTTAATCAGCTTGAATCGGACATGGCTTCGACTCAGACAAAGCCGAAGCCCATATTCGCTACGACATAGATATGGATTACTCGCCAGTGGTACTGGTGGAAAACAAACGTGTCTGCAACGACATCTGCGTTCTGACCTTTGACCGCAAAGTAAATATCCAAGCCGGTGAGTTTGTCTTCCTCTGGGTACCAGGCGTCGGCGAAAAGCCCTTCTCTGCCCTAGCGGACGACCCCTTCCAACTCGCCGTAATCGACGTGGGTATCTTTACCCATGCGCTGATGGACCTAGAGGTTGGCACAGAAGTCTATGTACGCGGTCCTCATGGTATTGCCGTGTCACCACCTGAAGATGCCAAGATCATGGCAGTGGCCGGCGGAACAGGTTTAGCGGCGGTGTATCAGCTAGCCCGAGACTTTGGCAACGCTGAAGTGTTTACCGGGCGCACGCACAGCCGAGCGCCTCTACTATCTCGACGAATGTAAAAAGATCGCCAAGGTTCACGTAGCGACAGATGATGGCAGCGAAGGCTTTAAAGGTGTTGTGACCGAACTATTGCGCAGCTCGTCTTGAAGAGATGAATCAGCAGGAATTAGATAAGTTGGTGTTCTATAACTGTGGGCCTTCACCCATGGTCCACGCCGCAGCGAAAGTGCAGCGGGAATTCTGTCGCGATGATCAGATCTTTAGCGCGATTGATTATCTGACTAAGTGCGGTGTGGGTATCTGTGGAGCCTGTGCTTCGCCGGATGGCAAACGCATCTGTGTTGATGGACCGTTTATGCAAGGGACGCCTGAGCGGCCTGTTAAGTTATAGGGGCCATTGCCCGCTAATTTTTCATCCCGACAGGCAGGCCACCATTGTCCCACCGGCAGGCACTACCTCATAGTAATACTGACAAGCACTCAATCCTTGTCACACCAACAGGCATTCCATTATTGTCACACCGGCAGGCACTCCATTATTGTCACACCGGCAGGCACTCCATTATTGTCATACCGGCAGGCACTCCATCATTGTCATCCCGGCAGGCACTCCATCCTTGTCACACCAACAGGCATTCCATTATTGTCATACCGGCAGGCGCTCCATCATTGTCATCCCGACAGAGCGTAGCGACGAGGGATCTCTAGATCTCTCACATCCGTTCCAGATGACGAACTGGGCGCTGGCAACAAGAGGCCCGAGACTGTTATCCTGAGCGAAGTCGAAGGATCTATTGACTCTAAAACCTTACTTAAGCACCTTACAT
>CALSNK010000024.1 GCA_943787675.1 uncultured Pseudomonadales bacterium | reverse complement strand
AGGCAATTGCCGAGCGGGTAAAGAATATAGGAGAGTCAGGCCAATAAGGGCCGACCCTCAAAGACAGCTGAGCGAGCTGCATAGAAAAGACAAGTTAAAACAGGTTTCAAAAGTTAATCGCAACAGAGAAAGACGTACCCATAGAGGCCTATCTATCTCTTAGCAAAAACGCTTTTTACAGACGAATAAGCCTTTAAATACAGGCTGTATCCAGATAAAAAGTACGTTCGATTAACCGAACACAAGACACGATCAAAGGATAGCAATCCCGCACCAACTGCGCTGTAAGCCAGTCACTGTGGGGCAAAGGAGTAACTGGCACGCCGCAATTACGCGCTGTGTCGTTTTTTACACTTTATCTATACCTAGTTGCTTGGTTCACCCCACCTCTCTTTCCTTCTCTTCACTACTGCTCCCTCTCCACAATGAGTAAAGGTGAAATATGAAACGTATGTTAATAAATGCTTCGCACACTGAAGAAGTGCGCGTCGCTATGGTTGATGGTCAGAAACTCTATGACCTGGATATTGAAAACCGCACAAGAGAACAAAAGAAAGCCAATATTTACAAAGGCAAAATCACAAGAGTAGAGCCCAGCTTAGAAGCGGCATTTGTCGATTACGGTGCAGACCGCCACGGCTTCCTCCCCCTTAAAGAAATTTCCCGCGAGTACTTCAAGAAAAAATCCTCCGATGGCGGCCGAGCCAAAATCCAGGATGCCATCAAAGAAGGCCAGGAAGTACTGGTTCAGGTAGAGAAAGAAGAACGCGGCTCCAAAGGCGCTGCCCTGACAACCTTTATCAGCCTCGCTGGACGCTACCTAGTATTAATGCCTAACAACCCAAGAGCCGGCGGTATCTCCCGTCGTATCGAAGGTGATGAGCGTGCAGAGCTACGTGAAGCAATGCGCGGTCTGAATATTCCCGAAGGTATGGGCGCGATTGTTCGCACCGCCGGCATTGGCCGCGCGACCGAAGAGCTGCAGTGGGATCTCGACTACCTATTACAGCTTTGGAACACCATCAACGACGAAGCCGCTGATGCCAAAGCCCCGCACTTCCTGTTCCAGGAAAGCAACGTTATTGTTCGAGCTATTCGCGACTACCTGCGTCAGGATGTTGGCGAAGTCATCGTCGACAGCGAAGAAGCCTTTAATCTGGCCGCAGCCTTTATTGGCACGGTAATGCCCGACTTCAGCAACAAGGTAAAGCTCTATAAAGACCAAATTCCGCTGTTCAATCGCTACCAGATTGAAAACCAGATCGAGACCGCATTCTGTCGTGAAGTCAGCCTGCCCTCAGGCGGCTCAATCGTTATTGATATCACTGAAGCAATGGTCTCTGTAGATATCAACTCAGCCCGCGCAACCAAGGGTGGCGATATTGAAGAGACAGCGTTTAACACTAACAAAGAAGCTGCAGAAGAAATTGCCCGCCAATTGCGTCTGCGCGATGTTGGCGGACTGATCGTTATCGACTTTATCGATATGCTCAACAGCCGACACCAGAAAGAAGTTGAAAACAAAATCCGCGATGCACTAAAGATTGACCGCGCACGGGTTCAGGTAGGACGTATCTCAAGATTTGGTCTGTTGGAAATGTCACGACAGCGCCTGCGCCCATCACTCGAAGAAACCATGTCTAAAGTCTGCCCACGCTGTAAGGGTCAGGGCACTATTCGTGGCACTCGCTCACTGGCACTGTCAATTCTGCGCCTGATTGAAGAAGAGGCTCAAAAAGAATTCAGCAAAGAGATACGCGCTATAGTGCCAGTCTCTGTGGCAACTTTCCTGCTCAATGAAAAGCGTTCAGAGATCTCTGATATTGAAGTGCGCAACAAGATCAATGTGCTGATACTGCCCAACACGCAGATGGAAACACCGCACTTTGAAGTAGTCAGAATTCGCACTCAAGACGAAGACAGCGACACTGACTTTAGCTACAAGCTAGCGCACGAACTGAGCAACAGCGAGCAACCAGAACATGAGCTAGAGAGCAGCAGCGCACCATTGCCAATCTCTCAGCCTGCGGTAAAGACATTAGTACCCAACACCCCTGCCCCGAAAATGCCGCCCAAAGAAGCACCAGCGGCGAAAGCAGCCAAGGCGCCTAAAAAGCCCGGCCTGCTGAAAAGACTTATCAGCAGCCTGTTTGGTGGTGACAAGACTGAAGCTAAAACTGACAGTAAAGATCAGAAGAAAACCGGCTCAGGAAATGCCAACCGCCGTCGCGGTGGTCAGGATAGCCGCAATCGTCAAGGCAACCGCCGACCAAACAATCGCAACCGCAATGAAAATCAGCGCGACGGCGAACGCACCAATAACCGTCAGAAGAATAACAAGCCCTCTGACAACCGTTCCAATAAAGGTCGCAACGAACAGCCGCAAAAAACCGCCGCTGCCGAAAGCACCTCTCAAGCTAAAGAAACCACTCAGGCGCCAACTCAGCGCCCGGATGCAGATGGTAATCAGCTAAAGAAACGCCCTAGTGACAAGCGTCGCGGCCCCCGCCGTCGTCGTCAGAGACAGGATGTTCCCGGTGAAGTATTAGATAAAACTGCACTGACCACAGAAGCGGCTATTGAAGGTTCTTCAGAGACTAAAGTTGAAAGTAAAACTACGCTTGTCGAAAGCACTGGTAAAGAGAGCACTGCTAAAGAAAGTACTGCCAAAGAAAGCACTGCTACAGATGATACAGCCGCAGAAAAGCCCAAGCGCAAGCGTGCACCACGCAAGCCAAGAGCTAAAAAAGAAACCACTGAAGCGACCACTGATTCAGCCGCTACAGAGACAACCGCAGCCACCAGTGGCGAATCAAGCGAAGCAGCGCCGAGCACAGATAAGCCTGCCCGCAAGTCTCGTCCACGCAGAAAACCCGCTGCCAAGGTATCGGAAGAGTCGGCTGCTGAAAGCACTGGCACTGAAGCACCAAAGCCAGCGGCAAAAGCAAAAAACGAAACCAAGCCTCAGGAAACTGTTGAAGCGGCTAGTCAAGAGTCAAAGCCTGCAAAGAAGAAAGCAGCACCAAAAGCGAAACCTGCGGCAATTGTTAAAGACGCTGCACCCGCTGATGGAACTGCCCCCAGAGCAAGCAATGACCCACGTAAAAAGCCCAAGCCAGTCAGCGATGTAGTAGTTAGCACCGAGCGTCGTAAAACTGAACAGCCAAAGCCTCAGGACACTCCTGCGCCAGCAGCTGCACCAGCACCAGTTGCCGCAGAAAAACCCAAGGTTGCACGAGCTTCAAATGACCCAAGAAAGAAGCGCAAAGCAGAAAATTCTGAACCTAACCCATCGGCTGATGGTAGTTAAGCGAAAGAAATTAGCCCAAACAGTAATTGGGGCTTGTTCTAGTTAAAAGGCGCTGTATAATCGCGCCCTTAATTGGTGGGATGGCAGAGCGGTTGAATGCACCAGTCTTGAAAACTGGCATACGTTAATAGCGTATCTAGGGTTCGAATCCCTATCCCACCGCCATACAAAAAAAGGCCCCTTTTTAAGGGGCCTTTTTTGTATTCGGTGGGATAGGGTGAGAACCCTAGTGGGTTCGACTAAATGCGCACGCATTTTGGACGAGGAGCCTAGCGACGCTGCCCCGTAGGGGTTGTTAGTTCGCTTTAGCGCACTGACAATCAATCCCTATTACAAACACCCACCGGCAATCATTAAAAGCACCAATAAAAGTCCCTTTTTTGTATTCGGTGGGATAGGGTGAGAACCCTAGCGGGTTCGACTAAATACGAATGGGTTTTGGACGCACGCAGGCCGCCCCGCAGAGGTTGTTAAATCCCATCTATACGACCACACCGGCAAGCACCAATAAAAACTCTAGCAGATTGATCCAGCTTGAGATCCTTCGGGTTCGCTCAGGATGACATATTTGTAGTTTTTATATCCACTCTAAAAAGGAACAAAGACCACAGCGACGCAACCCCGCAAGGGTTATCTCAACCATAAAGACAATGACATCCCCTCCTCCACCTAATCTAAATATAAGTTTTTTTACAAAAAAAGAGGTGCATCTCTGCACCCCTTTTCCAATAAAACCAATTGCGATTTTAAAGCGCCGGCATCACCGACTCCAAATAAGCCTCAATCTCCTCTGTGCCGGTTCTGGTTGAACCTTCCCCTAATGCATCGTCGATGAGTTCAGCGCCTGAAAATCCAAACGTATAACGCATAATAAGCAGCGAGTCGGTCAATGCATCAACTATGCGTCACGCTTTTACCTGCAATGATATTTGGTATTATTAGACTGCCATTAGGACATGCAATATGGCATCCAGTTACTGTGACGCTATCCCCATCAAGTTCATAAGTCCAAGTTCCATCATCTAAGGCAGCACTGTTGACCGACAAAAACAAAAAACTCAAAAAGCATAACTTTCTAATTAATAAACCTGTAAATAAAGTTCTGAAAAGCCACATGTTATTTTTATCCATTTTTATATTCCGCTTCATTTAATCTAATCGCTAGGCCCTATTAACCTTGTATACATGTGGTAAATATATAAAGGGTTACTCATTAAGCATTGTGGAACCACCTAGAAATAGGCTTGCAGGCTACGCTTAAAATATCCATAAAGACATAATATCTGATTGTAAAGGACGTAGCTAATCTTTCAGTCTCCATTAGCTAGAACCTGAGTAGAGGGAGTTCATTAGCTTCTCTAAGCTAAATTTTCGTGATAGACAGCAAGTGGGATTGGATACGTTTTACATTCTGCATTTAAATACTGGCATGGACTCTTAGCTGTATAACCTTTTTCTCAGGCTCTCCATAGGCATAGTCACTGTAACGCTGCATCATGACCTTACGTTTACTCAGGAGATTACCCTGTTGATAAGCAGCTTGAGCTTTGTCCTTTAGCTTATGCGATAGAGCGAACTCAGCAATCTCTCCATTGAATGCCGTTTCATTGGCAATATATGTACGGAATTTTGTTCGGAAACCGAGAGTGCTAATATTTCTACCAAGCTCATCTTTCCATGAATCTATTTTTTGCATTCGTTTTAGAACGGACGACATGCCTGCCTGGGATAGATGCTTTCCATTGGATATATTTGGAAAAACATAGTCACTAATTTTATGCTCGTTTAACGTTGATAGTAATTCCACTGCTTGTTCGGTAAGAGGGATAGTATGCGCAATCTTTTTCTTCATTCGTATAGCCGGTATAGACCATATACGCGCATTCAGATCAATTTCATCCCACTTTTCCCCAAGGACTTCACTGGTTCTATTGGCATGTAAAACACATATTTCTAAAGCTCTTGCGCCCATACCATCCATTCTGTGGAGTTAAGCCATAAAAAGTTTTCGGAGACAAAAAAAGCGGCCCGAAAGCCGCTTTTTTAAATCGCTAAAACCTCAAAAGAACTTACCAACCGGTAATTTCCTTTAGGCCATTACCAATATCAGCAAGACTGCGAACAGTCTTAACACCCGCATCTTCAAGCGCCGCAAATTTCTCATCTGCAGTGCCCTTACCGCCAGAAACAATCGCGCCAGCATGACCCATGCGCTTGCCTTCAGGTGCAGTAACACCGGCAATGTAAGAGACAACAGGCTTGGTGACATTGGCTTTAATATAAGCCGCGGCTTCTTCTTCTGCCGTTCCACCAATCTCACCGATCATTACAATCGCTTCAGTGGCAGGATCTTTTTCAAACAGCGCGAGAATATCGATAAAGCTTGAGCCGGGAATCGGGTCGCCACCAATACCAACACAGGTAGACTGACCAAAACCATAATCGGTGGTCTGCTTTACGGCTTCATAAGTCAGAGTGCCTGAGCGCGAGACGATACCCACTTTGCCGGGCAGGTGAATATGACCGGGCATAATTCCGATCTTGCACTCGCCGGGAGTGATAACGCCGGGACAGTTGGGTCCGATAAGACGTACACCGAGGTTATCGCAAACAACTTTACAGTCGAGCATATCCTGAGTGGGAACGCCTTCAGTGATACAGACAACCAACTTAAGACCGGAGTAAGCCGCTTCAAGAATAGAGTCTTTACAAAATGGGGCGGGTACATAGATCACTGAGGCTTCTGCACCAGTCACTGCTACCGCTTCGGCAACCGTGTTAAATACTGGCAGTCCAAGGTGAGTAGTACCGCCTTTGCCCGGGGTTACACCACCGACCATTTTTGTGCCGTAGGCAATTGCTTGTTCTGAGTGAAAAGTGCCCTGCCCGCCGGTAAAGCCCTGACAGATAACTTTAGTGTCGCTATTGATTAAGATAGACATTTAGTTAGCCTCCGCAGCTTTAACAACTTGCTGTGCAGCATCAGTCAGACTGGTTGCAGCAATGATAGACAGACCGGATTCGGCCAGCTTCTTAGTACCTAATTCGGCATTGTTACCTTCCAAGCGAACAACCACTGGAATCTTAACACCGACTTCTTCAACTGCGCCGATAACGCCGTCGGCGATCAGATCACAGCGAACAATGCCGCCGAAGATATTGATCAGTACCGCTTTAACGTTTTCGTCAGAGAGGATAATTTTAAACGCTTCTACTACGCGCTCTTTAGTTGCGCCGCCGCCTACATCAAGGAAGTTAGCTGGCGAACCACCGTGCAGATGCACTATATCCATGGTACCCATGGCCAGGCCTGCGCCATTGACCATGCAACCGATATTGCCATCGAGAGCTACATAGTTAAGCTCAAATGAAGCGGCATGAGCTTCGCGGGCATCTTCCTGCGAAGGATCGTGCATCTCTTTGATCGCTGGCTGACGGTACATCGCATTACCATCGATAATGACTTTAGCATCCAAACAGTGAAGATTACCTTCGTCAGTAATAACCAGTGGGTTAACTTCCAACAGCTCAAGGTCTTTCTCTTTAAACAGCTTGGCCAAACCTAAAAAGATCTGTACGAACTGCTTAATCTGAACACCTTTTAAGCCGAGCTTAAAGGCTAGATCACGACCCTGGTATGGCTGTGCGCCAGTCACCGGATCAATAATCGCTTTAAGAATTTTTTCAGGGGTCTCTTCTGCAACTTTCTCGATCTCAACACCACCTTCGGTTGAGGCCATAAAGATAATCCGACGAGTTCCGCGATCAACAACCGCGCCAAGATAGAGTTCCTGATCGATATCAGTGCAGGTTTCAACCAGAATACGGCTGACCGGCTGGCCTTTGGCATCTGTCTGATAAGTAACTAGGTTTTTACCCAACCACTGCTCTGAGAACGCTTCAATCTCGGCTTTCGAGCTAACCAGCTTTACGCCGCCCGCTTTACCGCGGCCGCCAGCGTGGACCTGGGCCTTAACAACCCACTTGTCTCCGCCTATTACATCGGCAGCTGCCACAGCTTCTGCGACGGTCTCTGCAGCAATACCTTTCGATACTGGCAATCCGTATTCGGCAAAAAGCTGCTTACCCTGATATTCGTGCAGGTTCATACTTTACTTCCTGTTGTTTGTATTAAATTGGATAAAAAAACAGAGCTACCCAGTGGATAACTCTGCCTGTTAAATAGTAACGCTTAGCGACGCTTGCGATTGGCGATATGGATGGCGTTGCCATTCACTGCCAGTGCTGCCTCATGAACTGTTTCTGAAAGCGTTGGGTGACCAAATACGATCATGCCCAGATCTTCTGCACTGGAGCCAAACTCCATAGCAATTGCCACCTGCTGAACCAAATCCGCAGCACTTGGGCCAACAATATGGCAGCCAAGAATACGATCGGTGTCGGCGTGGGCAATAATCTTAACCATACCGCCGGTTTCGTTGGCAGCCATGGCGCGACCACTGGCAGCGAATGGGAAGGTGCCCACGTTGTAAGCATCACCTGCCGCTTTAACCTGTTCTTCAGTCAAACCTACAGAGGCGACTTCAGGGTGGGTGTAGATAACGTTAGGGACGATATCGTAGTTCATCTGCGCTTTGTGACCAGCGATACGCTCTGCCACCATTACGCCCTCTTCTGAGCCTTTGTGGGCCAGCATAGGACCGCGAACCAGATCGCCGATGGCGAAAACGCCAGCAACATTAGTTGCACATTGTTCGTTAACAAATACAGTGCCGCGCTCATCGAGCTGCACGCCACTGTCTTCGGCCAGCAGGCCATCGGTAAAGGCGCGTCGACCCACACAGACAATCAACTTGTCGAAAGTCTCTTTATGCTCTGAACCATCAGCGACTACAAAAGTCACTTCAACTTCTTTACCTTTGATCTCAGTACCGGTTACGCGGGCGCCTAGACGAATATCCAGACCCTGCTTGGTAAAGATCTTTTTAGATTCTTTGGCAATGCCCTTGTCCATAATGGCCAGGAAGTCTTCCATCGCTTCGAGCAACACAACGTCAGAACCGAGACGATTCCATACTGAACCCAGCTCTAGACCAATAACACCAGCACCGATAACGCCGAGACGCTTGGGCACTTCACCGATTTCCAGTGCGCCGGTAGAGTCAAGGATAAGATCGTTGTCGACAGCAGCGACTGGAATGGCGATAGGCAGTGAGCCAGAGGCGAGAATAACGTTCTCTGTGTCCAGTACCGAAACTACACCATCATTGTCAGTCAGCTCTACTTTCTTGCCAGCCAGTAATTTACCTGTGCCGTACAGCGCAGTTACGCCGTTAGCTTTAAACAGACCGGCAATACCGCCAGTCAGCTGGTTGATAATCTTATTTTTGCGATCGAGCATGGCAGGTATATCAATCTCGACGCCTGTGCTGCTAATACCATGCACGGCAAGATCTTCTTTAGCTTCGTGGTATTTGTAGGAACTGTCGAGCAGTGCCTTGGAGGGAATACAGCCAACATTGAGGCAAGTACCGCCGTTTACACCAGCGCCTTTGTCGTTCTTCCACTTCTCAATACAGGCGGTTTTTAGACCTAACTGAGCTGCGCGAATGGCTGCCACATAACCTGCTGGGCCGCTGCCGATTACGATTACATCGTATTTTTCTGACATGTTATTTCCTATAAATATCAAATAGTTATAAATTAAATCTCAAGCAATATCTTAGCTGGATCTTCAAGTAATTCTTTAATGGTTACCAGGAACTGAACCGCTCCTTTACCATCGATTATTCTGTGATCATAAGAAAGCGCCAAGTACATCATTGGACGCACTACAACCTGACCATTAACCGCCATTGGACGCTCTTGAATCTTGTGCATACCCAAAATTGCCGACTGCGGTGGGTTGATAATTGGCGTTGAAATCAATGAACCGTAGACACCACCGTTGGTGATCGTAAAGGTTCCACCAGTCATCTCGTCGATAGACAGTTTGCCGTCGCGCGCTTTCATAGCGTAATCATAGATGCCGTTTTCGATATTGGCGATGCTCATATTTTCAGCATTGCGCAATACAGGTACCACCAGGCCGCGATCGGTAGAAACTGCAACACCAACATCTTGGAAGCCGTGATAGACAATATCTGAGCCATCGATTGATGCATTCACTGATGGGTAGCGTTTAAGCGCTTCAACTGCAGCTTTCACAAAGAAACCCATAAAGCCAAGACGCGTACCATTGTGCATCTTGGTGAACTCTTCTTTATATTGCTTGCGCAGATCCATCAGAGCCGTCATATCGACTTCATTGAAGGTGGTTAGCGAAGCGGTAGTCTGAGTAACTTCAAGCAGGCGCTCAGCAATACGTGAACGCATACGCGTCATTGGCACACGGCGCTCAACACGATCACCGGTTTCCAGTTCAACTTGTGCGGCAGTTGGCGCAGCAGCTGGAGCAGACACTGCAGGTGCAGCGGCTGGTGGCGTGTAATTGACCACATCTTCTTTAGTAATACGACCGCCCTTGCCTGTACCTGTGATCAGGCTGGCATCTATACCGCGCTCTTCAGCAAGCTTTTTCGCCGCTGGATTAATCAGTCCACCGTTGGCAGTTGGCTCTGGCGTTTCAGGCTCGGCAGCTGGCGCAGCCGGAGCAGCGGCTACAGCACCCTCTTCGATACGTGCAATAACCTCATTGCTGAGAATAGTATCGCCTTCAGCTTTAAGAATCTCGCTAATCGTTCCCGAGGCTGGAGCAACAACTTCCAGTACAACTTTATCGGTTTCGATATCAACGATCAGTTCATCGCGATTTACGCTATCGCCAACCTGTTTGTGCCAAGTTGCCAGTGAACCCTCTTGAACAGATTCCGGGTATGTGGGTGCCTTAATTTCGATGGCCATTTCAATATTCCTGTATTACGAGTTTGGACTCAGTGCTTCGTCAATAAATTGTTTTTGTTCTTCTAAGTGTGTGGTCATATAGCCACAGGCCGGTGCTGCAGACGCCGCGCGACCTACATAACGCAAATGTAACATTGGATCTATACGCTGCAACACGTGACGCATATGGTGCTGACTGCTGTACCAGGCGCCCTGATTAATCGGCTCTTCCTGACACCAGACGGCATCTTTAACATTCACGTAAGGCTTTAACGCCTCTTCCAATTCAATATCTGGGAATGGATAGAGCTGCTCTATTCTGATCAGGGCAATATCATCGATACCACGTGCCGCGCGCTCTTCATAAAGGTGGTAATAGACCTTACCTGAACAGAGAACAACTCGAGTGGCTTTAGCGGGATCAATCTCGCTATCGGCGATAACATTCTGGAACTCACCGTTGGCGAGTTCTTCCAGAGAGGACGTCGCCAGCTTGTGACGCAGAATCCACTTGGGGCTCATAATAATCAGCGGGCGACGCATTGGGCGAATAGCCTGACGACGCAGCAGATGGAAAATCTGTGCAGGTGTGGTGGGTATTACCACCTGCATATTGTGCTCGGCACAGAGTTGCAGGAAGCGCTCCAGTCGAGCCGAAGAGTGCTCTGGCCCCTGCCCTTCAAAACCGTGAGGTAGCAACATAGTCAGGCCGGATAGACGCGCCCACTTGTGCTCACCACTGGCAATAAACTGATCGATAACTACCTGGGCGCCATTGGCGAAATCACCAAACTGCGCTTCCCAGATAATTAAACCTTTAGGTGCTGTGGTTGCATAGCCATACTCAAAGGCCAGCACAGCTTCTTCAGAGAGTACCGAGTCGTAGATATCAAAGCGCGGCTGATCTTTGGAGAGATTTGCCATGGGCAGATAGGCTTCGCCGTCTTTCTGGTTAAACACCACCGCATGACGGTGAGAGAAAGTACCGCGACGCACATCCTGACCGGTAATTCGAATCGGGTAGCCCTCTTCAAGCAACGTGCCGTAAGCTAGCAGTTCCGCCATACCCCAGTTGAGAGGCAGTGCACCACCGGCCATCTTGCGGCGGTCATCGTAGAGCTTGCCGACCTGACGCTGAACCTTGATACCATCGGGAATCTTGTTGACGCGGTTAGCCACATCTTGCAACAGCGCTAAATCCATACCGGTATTCGCAGGCGTGCGCCAGTCGTGATCGAGGTAAGCTTCCCAGTTAACAAACAGGCTTGTGTCGGGCTCGCGAACCAGATTGTGAACAACAAACTCACCCTTATCCAGTCGAGCGCGATATTCGTTGGACATCTCGTTAGCTTGGTTCTGGCTCAAGACACCTTCATTAACCAGCTTTTGAGAATAGAGATCTCTGGTGGTCGAGTGCTTGCGAATAATGTCGTACATCAATGGCTGTGTGGTGGACGGCTCATCGGTCTCGTTGTGACCGCGACGGCGGTAGCAGACCAAATCGATAACCACGTCTTTGCCAAACTCATAGCGATAGTCCATCGCTAACATAGCGGCAAACATCACTGCGTCGGGGTTGTCGCCATTCACATGCAGAATCGGCGCCTGAACCATCTTGGCAATATCTGTACAGTATTCGGTTGAGCGAGCATCGTCCTGTCGGCTGGTGGTAAAACCAACCTGGTTGTTAATAACAATATGGATGGTGCCGCCGGTTTTGTAAGCGCGGGTCTGGGACAGCTGGAAGGTTTCCATGACTACACCCTGACCGGCAAAGGCCGCATCACCATGCATCAGAATGGGAACAACCTTCTCGCCACTCTGGTCATTGCGTCGATCTTGACGAGCACGGCCAGAGCCGATCACTACCGGACAGGAAATTTCCAAATGCGAGGGGTTAAAGCCCAGCGCCATATGGACTTCACCACCGGGTGTCATCACATTGGATGAGAAACCCTGATGATACTTAACGTCACCTGAGGTGTTGACCAGACGCTTGCCTTCAAACTCTTCAAACAGTTCGGCGGGGTTTTTACCCAGCACATTAACCAGTACGTTCAGACGACCACGGTGTGCCATGGCCATCACAATTTCTTTGCCGCCATATTCACCGGCGCGGCGCACCAGACAGTCGAGCAGTGGAATTAAACTCTCACCACCCTCGAGACCAAAACGCTTGGTGCCCGGGTATTTTGAATCCAGATGCTTTTCCAGACCCTCTGCAGCCGTTAAGCGACTAAGGACATCGAGACGTGCTTCATCGCCATAGGTGGGCTTGGAGCGTACGCTTTCAAAGCGCTGGGCCAGCCACTGCTTCTCGGCAAACGAGGTGATATGCATATACTCGGCGCCGAGGCTGCCGCAGTAGGTCTCTTCAAGAGACTCAACAATCTCGCGCAGGGTTGCTTCCTGCTTGCCGATATAAAGTGGACTGGTTTGGAATGTGGTATCCAGGTCAGCTGGTGTCAAACCATGGAAATGCAGATGTAGATCGGGGACATCTTCACGAATCATCAATCCCAGTGGATCGAGATTGGCTTTCTGGTGTCCACGAAAGCGGTAGGAACTGATTAACTGAACAACCTTAACCTGTTTGCGCTCGTGTTCCAGGTGGATGCCACCGGAACCCGGTGCAGGGGTTGGGCGCGCCTGACGGCGACCCAGTAATTCAAAGTGCTGAACTATAGTGGCGTGAGAGATATCCGGTGCGACACTGCCATTGGTGCGCGGCAGCGTATCGAAGAAGCTGCTCCACTCTTCGGGAACGCCATTGCGATCATGGAGGTACGTATCATAGAGATCTTCAATGTACGCAGCATTACCACCAGAGAAGTGGGAGGAGCGTAGAAAGTGCTCCATAGGGCCCTCAGGCATTGGTGGTATTCCTCATATCTTATTAATCAATTAAACCGTTAAATTAGCGGGCACTGTGCCTGCCCGCGCATTCTATCCTTAAGTAGCACTATTTATCAGCATATTTCTGATATGACCGATCGCTTTTGTAGGATTTAAGCCTTTAGGGCAAACCTGAACGCAGTTCATGATGCCGTGGCAGCGGAATACGCTGAACGGATCATCGAGATTTGCCAGACGCTCTTCGGTCGCTGTATCGCGACTATCAGCTAAAAAGCGATAGGCCTGCAAGAGGCCAGATGGACCGATAAATTTATCCGGATTCCACCAGAACGACGGGCAAGCTGTTGAACAGCAGGCGCAGAGAATACATTCGTAGAGGCCATCTAATTTGGCGCGCTCTTCCGGAGACTGCAGTCTTTCGATTGCCGGCGCCGGTGAGTTATTGATCATATAGGGCTGAATCTTTTCATACTGGGCGTAGAACTGGCTCATATCGATCACCAGATCACGGATAACCGGCAGACCAGGCAGTGGACGAACAACAAGTTTGTTCTTTTTAACCGCTTCCGACAGTGGCGTGACACAGGCGAGACCGTTCTTCCCAGAGATATTCATACCGTCTGAACCACAAACGCCTTCGCGACATGAGCGTCGAAATACCAGCGTTGGGTCTTCAGCTTTAAGCTTTTCCAGAACATCGAGAACCATAAGGTCTTTGCCCTGTGTATCTACCTTAAAGTCTTGCATATAAGGCTCTGCATCAACTTCAGGGTTGTAGCGATAAATACTTACATTCAACATAATTCAATCAGCCCCAATTAGTAGGTACGAACTTGTGGTTCAAATGCTTCGCGAGTCTTCAGCGTAAAGTTAACACCGCGCTTGCCAACACGTTTTTCAGCGGGGAAAAACACCGAGTGACACAACCAGTTTTCATCGTCGCGCTCTTTGAAATCATCGCGGGCGTGTGCGCCGCGGCTCTCGGTACGCGCTTCAGCAGTAATTGCCGTCGCCTCTGCAACCTCAAGTAAATTCTGCAACTCCAGAGCTTCAATGCGCGAAGTGTTGAAAGCATTACTCTTGTCATCCAGAGCAACGTTCTCGATGCGTGGACGCAGTTCTTCAAGCTTCTTGATGCCCTCTTGCATATAGTCACCACGACGGAATACACCGAAGTAGTTCTGCATAATGGTCTGCAGTTCAGTGCGCAGATCCGAGGCCTTTTCGCCATCACTAGAGCCGTTAAGACGATTTAAACCGGCCATTGCCGCTTCAATATCAGCTTCGCTGGCATCCTTTAGATTGATCCCTTCACGCAGCTGCTTCTCGATAAACATACCCGATGCGCGACCAAAGACAACTAGATCGAGTAGCGAGTTACCACCGAGACGATTAGCGCCGTGAACAGAGACACAGGCTGCTTCACCGCAAGCATAGAAACCTTCAATCACCTGATCATTGCCTTCTTTATCAATGGTCAGTGCCTGACCATCAACATTGGTCGGAATACCACCCATCATATAGTGACAGGTTGGAACAACCGGAATTGGCTCTTTAACTGGATCAGCGTGAGCGAAGGTACGTGACAATTCAAGAATACCCGGCAGTTTGGCATTCAAGGTTTCTTCACCCAAATGATCGAGCTTAAGGTAAACATGATCGCCGTCGGGGCCACAGCCACGACCTTCAAGAATCTCCAACACCATAGAGCGGGCAACCACATCGCGGCCGGCCAGATCTTTGGCATTGGGGGCATAACGCTCCATAAAGCGCTCGCCATCTTTATTGATTAGATATCCACCCTCACCACGACAACCTTCTGTGACCAGCGTACCCGCACCGTGAATACCGGTTGGGTGGAACTGCCACATTTCAATATCCTGCACCGGGAAGCCCGCGCGCAGCGCCATACCAATACCGTCGCCAGTACAGATATGTGCATTAGTGGTAGAGGCGTAGATACGCCCTGCTCCGCCAGTGGCGAAGACAGTGGCTTTGGATTTCACATAAACCGTTTCGCCGGTTTCGATATTAAGAGCAACAACACCCACTACAGCGTTATCGGCGTTCTTTACAATATCGACGGCAAACCATTCATTTAAAAAAGTAGTTTCGTTTTTCAAGTTGCCCTGATACAGGGTGTGCAGTAGTGCATGACCGGTTCGGTCTGCCGCCGCACAGGTTCGAGCAGCCTGACCGCCCTTACCAAAATCCTTAGACTGACCACCGAACGGACGCTGATAAATACGCCCCTCTTCAGTACGAGAGAAAGGTAGACCCATATGCTCCAGCTCAAAGATCGCCTCTGGGCCGGTTTGACACATATATTCAATCGCTTCCTGATCGCCAATATAGTCAGAGCCTTTAATAGTGTCATACATATGCCACTGCCACTGATCATTGGGATCGTCACTGGCGATGGCACAGGTGATACCACCCTGAGCAGATACCGTGTGCGAACGGGTTGGAAATACTTTGGTAATTACTGCTGTTTTATAACCGGATTGCGCCAACTGAAGTGCGGCACGCATACCAGAACCGCCACCACCGACGATTACGGCATCAAAACTCATCGTTCTAATGTTAGCCATTTACTTAAATTCCCCAGAGAATATCGATAGCCCAGACCACGTAGAGCAATGTAATTGCAATCATGCCCAGCTGTAAAAAGATACGGATAGCAGTGGCCTTTGGCCCAATCAATCTGACCGTTATATAGTCAGTCAAAACACACCACATCCCAATCCATGCATGAGCAGCAATCGAGAGTATGGTAATTAGGCTATACATACGCATGGGCAGTGAACTATTTAACTCAGCCCACTGCGCGTAATCCAAATTAGGATTAGCAAAGAAGTAACCGACAATAAACACCAGATAAGAGGTCATTACCCAGGCGCTAATGCGTTGAATCATCCAATCGGACAGGCCACTGCGGCCAAGACTAGTCACTGAAGTAACCATTATAGAATCCACCAAGTAATAAGAGCGATAACAACAACCGCCAACACCACTGCCGCCCAGGCACTATTGCGGCCGCTTTCAAAAGAGTCCTCACCGACCCCGAAATCCATAATCAGATGACGGATACCAGCGATGGCGTGATAGGCCAGAGCAGCGAGACTGCCCCAGATAATAAACTGACAAACTGGATTGTTAAGCGTCTCAGCCAACTGGTCAAAGCTCGACTCTGAGGCGAGGCTGCTCTCAAGCATCCATAAAAATATGGCTACAGCAAAAAATAAAATCACACCTGAAACACGGTGCAAAATAGATACATAAGATGTAATTGGAAGTTTTATAGTTCCAATATCAAGATTTACAGGTCTTTTATTATCCACGGCGGGTATTACCTTAAGGTGGTATTCCGAAAAAAAACGGAGATGAATTTAAAATGATTTCAATTAAAAACAGAATTAAACTAATCTAAGACTGAAAGTTCCAACGGCAGAACATCCAGTAACATGATGGCGCCGCAGTATAATTACAAGACCGCTCAAATTCAATTGAGAATGGTCAAAACTCTAACTATTTTCAGCTTCAGAGCCCTTACATAGCATGAATCTACTTCAAGCCACAGTGAACGTACTTATTTTTACCCATAAAAAACCGTCAGTTCCCATTTCGAGCTATTCAAACGGTGAATAGTGAGTATCCTTTCGGTCCATTTAGCCTTTAAATTAAAGGGCCGAAAGCACTTTGATAGCTGGATTTAGTTGACAATTTGCCGCGAACATCTATAGTTGCAGGCCGGAAATCTCCGCACACAAATCAAGTTATTCCAGAGGATCCTGCATGAGCAATCGTAAAGCGACCCTTTCAATTGAAGGACAGGCTCCTATAGAGCTGCCTATTTTGGAAGGAACATTAGGTCAAGACGTTATTGATATCGGCACACTCGGGGCACACAATATATTCACCTACGACCCTGGCTTTTCGGCAACTGCTGCCTGCCAATCAGACATTACCTATATCGACGGAAACAAAGGTGTTCTGCTACATCGCGGATATCCCATCGAACAACTCGCTGAAAAATCTGATTACCTGGAAACCTGTTACCTGCTTCTCGAAGGCGCACTGCCAAACGCAGAGCAAAAAGCTGAATTTGAAAACACGATTAAATATCACACCATGGTTAACCGTTCGGTTGAGCTGTTTATTAGCGGCTTCCGCTATGACGCTCACCCAATGGCTATGATGTGTGGTGTCGTAGGTGCAATGTCGTCGTTCTATCACGACTCACTGGACATCACTAACGAAGAACACCGTAAAATCTCTGCACACCGTTTGATTGCAAAGATTCCAACGATTGCCGCCATGTGTCACAAGCACTTTACCGGCCAGCCGTTTATCTACCCAGACAACTCTCTCTCATACTCAGAGAACTTTCTGCATATGATGTTTGGCACGCCCTGCGAGCCCTACAAAATAGAACCTGCTATCGCCAAGGCGATGGACCGTATCTTCTTACTGCACGCAGATCACGAGCAGAATGCTTCGACATCTACTGTGCGCTTGGCTGGCTCCACTGGCGCCAACCCATTCTCCTGTATTGCAGCAGGTATTGCCGCACTTTGGGGCCCCGCACATGGCGGCGCCAATGAAGCAGTACTGGATATGCTTGAAGAGATTGGTCACGAAGACAACATTGAAGCCTATGTTGCTAAAGCTAAGGACAAGAGCGATCCATTCCGTTTGATGGGCTTTGGTCACCGGGTTTACAAAAACCACGACCCAAGAGCGACTGTCATGCGTCAGAGCTGTGATGAAGTACTTGAAGTGCTTGGCCTGGAAAATGACCCACTGTTCCGTCTTGCCAAGAAGCTTGAAAAAATCGCTCTAGAAGATGAGTATTTTGTCAGCAAGAAGCTCTACCCCAACGTTGATTTCTACTCCGGCATTATTCTTAAAGCACTGGGTATTCCCGTTGAGATGTTTACCGTAATCTTCGCTACAGGTCGAACTGTTGGCTGGATTTCACACTGGAACGAGATGATCACTCATCCCTACCGTATCGGTCGTCCGCGTCAGTTATACACTGGTGCAGATGTTCGCGATTACGCAGAAGTGGAAGATAGATAAGCCTCGAAATACGAGCGTTAAAAAAGGCAGCTTCGGCTGCCTTTTTTTGTGTCCCTCTTTGTCATCCTGAGCCCAATACCCACCTGTCATCCTGAGCCCACTACCCACCTGTCATCCTGAGCGAAGCCGAAGGATCCCAACACAAACCAAGAGATTCTTCACTCAGGTTCAGAATGACAGATAGCTAGCATTAATCACATTATAGGCCCAGAATGAAACCGAAACTCCGTATCCGGCTGCTCAACCAACTCACGCTCACGCTGAGCAATTTCAGCAATCCGATCATCGATAGAAACATCACCCGCCAGCGTCTTCGCTAGACGCAAATAATCCTGATAATGGCGCGCTTCAGACTTCAATAGCGACCGGTAAAAAGCCTCCAGCTCCTCATCCAGATAAGGCGCCAACTTGGCAAAACGCTCACAGGAACGAGCCTCAATAAAGGCACCAATAATTAGTATATCCACCAATTTATGAGGGTCTTTATTGCGCGCCATATCGCGTAATCCTGCAGCATAGCGAGAAGCTGACACATGTACATAAGTAATCTTACGACGCTTCATCAACGCAATAACCTGCTCAAAATGGCGCATCTCCTCACGAGCCAGACGGGACATTTTATTTAGCAGGTCAAAATTATCGGTATAGCGATTAATCAGACTTAAAGCCGTACTCGCCGCCTTCTTTTCACAGTTGGCGTGGTCGATAAGCATTAGGGATTGATTTTCCAAGGCATTTTCAACCCAGCGATCCGGTGTCGGACAGGGCAAGAAGGCATTGATTTCATCTAGGGCTGAAGCGGTGGAGACTGACATTTAATACTCATATATTTTTTTATTAATTCGTTACTCAACTCTGACATTCTTGCACGCCAAACTGTCATCCTGAGCGAAGTCGAAGGATCTCAAACCATGAGATTCTTCACATAGGTTGACAGATAGCTGCGCAAGTTATTCCGCATTCTCCAAAAACTCTTTAACAGCCGCATTGTGCTCACCATCAACCTGCTGAATCATCGGCCGCTCAGACATCAGCTGCAACCAATCCCTCAAACCATCAACTTCGTCGACTATATTCCAACCCCAGACCTTTCTTGCCACAGGCACCGCAGTTTTAAACACGTAATAGGCAAAAAAGTCAGCCATAGTAATCTCTTCGCCGAGCAGATAGGGAGAAAACTTGCTCAACCTCTGCATGGCCGCCAAGCCCTTAACCATAACCGGCTTAACCTCATCGGCAACCGCCTGATTTAGCTCGCGACCAAAAAACACATAGCCCAACAGCCGAGCGGACTCAATCGCCACATACAGCTCAACCACCTTGATCAACTGCGCCATCTGCGCGCGACGAAAGCTATCACTATCAGTCATTGGGAGCTCGGGAATACAGCTCTCCAAAAAACCCATAATCGCCGTGGTCTCACTTAAATAGCCCTCATCAACCTCAATGCAGGGAATTTTACCCATCGGGCTCAGCTCGAGAAATGGCTCGCTGTAAGTTGGCCCTATATAAACCTCTTCAAATTCAAAACCCTTCTCCAACAAAAAGGCTTTAACCATTGCGTAGTAATTGCTTAGGGGTGCACCGTAGAGTTTGATCATAATTAGGCTTCCAATTCCATATTCAAAATTTGTTAATCGTTTTAACAAGTATAGCGGTTAGCGGTAAATCGTTAAAAGAGCTATTCAAAAAAGCACTTAAAAAAACCTGTAAAAAAACTATTTTAAACCCGGGCATTCATTGAAGAATAACTGTAATAAGAGATATAGATAAAAACAGCCTACAGTGATAACCGCTATAAGTGTCTGCTATATAAAGCCCACCACTCAAACCAACCTCTCAATAGAAATTATTTCAATATATTTAACAATAACTTAACAGCATTTTTTAATTTAAACCTCTATCTAAGCTCAAGCCAACCTGAATGCATAACCACCTGTAAATAAACTACAAATTCACGTACAATGGCGCTCCGTTTTCAAGGCCTTTTTCCGGAATTGAAGCAAACAATTACTTTTAAAACCACAGGAGAAACCAGCTGTGCTAGAAGCCTATCGTGCTCACGTCGCTGAACGTCAATTAGAAAATATTCCACCAAAACCACTGGATCCAGAGTGGACCGCAGGTCTGGTTGAATTATTAAAGAACCCTCCTGCTGGCGAAGAAGAATTTCTGCTCGACCTGATTGCCAATCGCGTACCCCCGGGCGTAGACGAAGCTGCCTATGTTAAGGCGAGCTTTTTAAGCGCTATCGTTAACGGCGAGTCAAGCTCTCCACTGATCGACCGCAGCGCTGCTGTAACATTGCTGGGCAACATGCACGGCGGTTACAACGTCGCTACATTGGTTAGCCTGCTTGACGATGCAGAACTATCAAGCCAAGCCGCCGAAGAATTAAAAAGCACCCTTCTGGTATTTGACGCCTTCCACGATGTCGCCGAAAAAGCTGACGCTGGGAATGCAGACGCCAAAGCAGTTATGCAGTCTTGGGCCGACGCTGAATGGTTCACCAACAACGATGCCGTACCCCAGAGCATCAAAGTTGCCGTGTTTAAAGCCACCGGCGAAATCAATACCGACGACCTGTCCCCCGCACAGGACGCCTGGTCAAGACCAGATATCCCATTGCACGCCCGCGCCATGTTTAAAATGACCCGCGACGGCATGCACCCAGAAGAGCACGGCGTTACCGGCCCCATGACCCAGATCGACGAGCTAAAAGCCCGCGGTCTTCCAGTTGCCTTTATCGGTGACGTCGTAGGAACAGGCTCATCTCGTAAGTCAGCTACAAACTCAGTATTGTGGTTCTTCGGTGAAGATATGCCCGGCGTACCCAACAAGCGCTCTGGCGGCATCTGCTTCGGCAGCAAAGTAGCCCCAATCTTCTTTAACACCATGGAAGATGCCGGCGCCCTAGTCTTTGAAGCCCCAGTAGACAACATTGCCAATGGCGACGTGATTACCATCTTCCCTTACGAGGGCAAAATCCTTAACGAAGCTGGCGAAGTCGTTTCAGAATTCGAACACAAATCAGAAGTTATTCTCGATGAAGTTCAAGCCGATGGCCGAATCAACCTGATCGTAGGCCGTGGTCTTACTCAACGTGCTCGCGAGCATATGGGACTGGCACCATCCGACGTATTCCGTCAGCCAACCGCCCCCATTGAAACTGACGCTGGCTTCACCCTAGCCCAGAAAATGGTGGGTAAAGCCTGTGGCACCGACGGCATTCGCCCCGGCACCTACTGCGAACCGAAGATGACTACTGTCGGTTCACAAGACACCACCGGCCCGATGACCAGAGACGAACTAAAAGACTTGGCTTGCCTAGGCTTTTCAACCGACCTAGTGATGCAGTCATTCTGTCACACAGCGGCCTACCCCAAGCCCGTTGATATCGACACCCAGCACAGCCTGCCCGACTTTATTATGAACCGTGGTGGTGTATCTCTGCGTCCCGGTGACGGCATTATTCACAGCTGGCTCAACCGCATGCTGCTGCCCGATACAGTAGGCACCGGCGGCGACTCACACACCAGATTCCCCATGGGTATTTCATTCCCAGGCGGTTCAGGCCTAGTCGCATTCGCAGCAGCGACCGGCGTTATGCCACTGGATATGCCTGAGTCTGTGCTAGTGCGCTTTAAAGGCAAAATGCAGCCCGGCATCACCCTGCGTGACCTTGTCCATGCCATTCCCTACTACGGCATTAAAGAAGGCTTGCTGACCGTTGAGAAGAAAGGCAAAAAGAACTTCTTCAGTGGTCGCATTCTGGAAATTGAAGGCGAAGGCATTGAAAGCCTCACTGTTGAGCAAGCCTTTGAATTATCCGATGCCTCCGCCGAGCGTTCAGCGGCAGGCTGTACCATTAAGTTAAGCGAAGATTCCGTAGGCGAATACCTGCGCTCAAACGTGACATTGCTGCGCTGGATGATTGCCGAAGGCTATGGCGATGTTCGCACCCTAGAGCGTCGTGTACGCAAGATGGAAGAGTGGTTGGCCGAGCCAACTCTGATGAAAGCCGATGCCGACGCAGAATATGCCGCCATCATTGAGATTGATCTGGCTGACATCAAAGAGCCAATCGTCTGCTGTCCAAATGATCCGGATGACGCCAAGCTTCTTTCAGACGTTCAGGGTGACAAGGTCGACGAGATCTTTATCGGCTCATGCATGACCAATATCGGTCACTTCCGTGCCGCAGGTAAACTGCTCGACCAAGCCGGTTCAGTAGATTCGAGATTCTGGATCTGCCCTCCAACACGAATGGATGCCCACACGTTGATGGAAGAAGGCTACTACAACATCTACGGTAAAGTCGGCGCTCGTACAGAGATGCCAGGCTGTTCACTGTGCATGGGCAACCAGGCGCGAGTATTGGCCGGTGCAACAGTGCTGTCTACCTCTACCCGTAACTTCCCCAACCGTTTAGGCGATGGCGCAAACGTTTACCTAGCCAGTGCAGAGCTTGCTACTGTCGGTGGTATTTTAGGTCGACTGCCAACCCCTGCCGAGTATATGGAATATGCCAGCAAGATTGATTCGATGTCTGAAGAAGTTTATCGCTATATGAACTTTGACCAGATTGAGTCATTCCAGAAGTCAGCTGAGCAAGGTAAGTTGATTGCGGCGGAGCAGATTGTCGAGGTAACTGGAGCATAAAGCTCCAGTTATCCTGAGACGCGCAGCGTCGAAATGACAAAGTTATTAAGAAGCCTCGCTTATGCGGGGTTTTTTAATGTCTGCCAAGCTATCAAAATAAAATATTAAAGTCGTAACTTTTTAATAAGAAAATTAATGAGATAACTGGGGATAAAGAGTACTGCCAAAAAGTATCCAGCAGCCTGTAGAGAGAGCCCTTTAAAAACCAGCGCAGCGAAGACTAAGCTGACTATGGAAACGATTAAAGCAGACCAGAATAATTTGAGTTGAAAGCCGAAGAATTTTTCACAGAGGCTATATAAACAGCCACTGCATCCAACAATTGCTCCGATAAAAAGCATCGCTATTCCGGGGCCAAAGGCAACTCCAGCAACCCCCCAGAGAGCTGATGGGATAAACCAAATTAAGACTCTGTAAAGATAATCCATGGCAAAAAACTCCAAAAGGCAAAGGCTTTTGTAAGCTTCGTATACTCTAGGATTTACTCCGCGTTGAGAAGACTGAAATCTGTATTAATAAAGCTGGACTAACAGGTAATGGGTTTTCACCAAAGCAAACTTATTCCCGACGCCACTTCGTTCCTTCACGACTATCTTCCAGAACCACACCCAGAGACTTAAGCCCTTCGCGAACCGCATCAGCACCAGGATAATCCTTATCCGCCTTGGCCTGATTGCGCTTGGCAATCAATGCCTCAACCTGCTCGGCAGAGATATCATCGTCACCGCGAGACAGAGTAAACCACTGCTCCGCATCCTGCTGCAACAACCCCATCAGACCGGCAATAGCCAGAAGTCGACCCTTAGCCGCAGGCTTATCTGCTGCATCAGCACTATTCAACTCGCGAGCCAATTTATGCAGCTCACTGATCGCCATCGGTGTGTTTAAATCATCGAGCAGAGCCTTGTAGGCATCAGTCTCAGAAACATCCATATCCGCCGCTTCAGTATCAGCCTGAGAGCGCAGAAAGCCATAAAGAGTATCCAGAGAACGCCAGGCGCTATCGAGCAGATCCTTGCCGAAATTCTGTTCTGAGCGATAGTGGGCAGAGAGAATTACATAGCGCAACACTTCGCCTGGATATTGTTCAAGCAGATCATTAACCATACGGAAATTGCCCAGTGACTTGGACATCTTCTCGCCTTCAATATTAATAAAGCCATTGTGCATCCAGACGTTGGCAAAGGGTTTGCCATCGTGGGCGCAGCAGCTCTGGGCGATCTCATTCTCGTGATGCGGAAAGATAAGATCCTGACCGCCACCGTGAATATCAATAGAATCGCCGAGATGCTTTTCAATCATTGCCGAGCACTCAAGATGCCAACCCGGACGACCGCGACCCCAGGGGCTATCCCAACCTGGTTCGTTATCGGCGGAGGGTTTCCAGAGCACGAAATCACCGGCATATTTTTTGTAGTTAGCCACTTCAAC
>CALSNK010000023.1 GCA_943787675.1 uncultured Pseudomonadales bacterium | reverse complement strand
TAAAATGGGTGCCGAGCAGCTACCAAAGCTGATTGCCACATTATCTTTAGAGAAAGTGTACGCACCGGAACTACTCCCCAACACCGGCGTTCCCGCCCAGTGGGAGGAACTGCTATCCTCACCCTTTATTGTCGCCGACGGCTATGGCACCAGAGCTTCTGCAGCTATTATTATCTCGAACTCAGGCAAGGTGGTAGCTTCGGAGCATTGTTTTGAAGCAGGCGAAAGCCTAGGGCATCAGGAATTTAGCTTTAATCTTTCAAGCTTCTGACCTTCTCGCTCCGTTTGGTCGGGCGAATCAGTCTGGCGATCTCCGGCTTACCTAAAGAGTCGGCAATAAACTGGGAAATAGACTCAGCATCAGACATACGCAGTGCCCGCCGAACCAACTCACGCGCCTCTTTGCGGGTAATGTTAAGCAGCATGGATTTAACCCGCAGCAAACTCGTTGCACTCATCGAGAAATTTTCATAACCCAGACCCAGCAGAACCACAGCACTAATAGGATCACCGGCCATTTCACCGCAGACACTAAGCTGGCAGTTAACCGACGATGCCTGCTCGTAAATAGCCTTAAGCGCCCGTAATACAGCGGGATGCATGGTGTGGTAGAGCCCCGCCACCCGAGGATTGTTACGGTCAACCGCCAACAGATACTGGGTTAAGTCATTGGTGCCCACAGACAGAAAATCTACCCGACGACCAATCTCTTTCACCTGATAAACCGCGGCAGGCACCTCAATCATAGCGCCGATAGGAGGCATTACAATGTTGTAGCCCTCCTCTTGAATCAGTTCGCGGTAGGCGCGATCAATAAGCTCCAGCGCACGGTCCAGCTCTGGGACATTACTGATCATGGGCAACATGATGCGTAGGTTGTTAATACCTTCGCTAGCGCGCAGTAAGGCACGAATCTGAATAAGAAAAATTTCTGGATGATCGAGAGAAATACGAATGCCACGCCAACCTAAAAACGGGTTTTCCTCTTCGATAGGAAAATAGGGCAGGTCTTTATCGCCACCAATATCTAGGGTTCGCATGGTCACTGGGCGTGGCGAAAAGGCCACCAACTGCTCGCGGTAGATCTCCATCTGCTCATCTTCCGTGGGGAAGCTTGAACGCAATAAAAAAGGAATTTCGGTGCGGAACAGCCCCACCGCCTCAGCGCCACTGTTAAGTGATCTGTAGGTATCCTGACGTAAACCCGTATTCACCCACAGAGAAAAACGGAACCCGTCAGGGGTCATACAGGGAATATCTCGCAACTTCTCTAGATCTTTGGCAAGAATTTTCTCTTCTCGCTGACGCTGTAAATAGGTGCGTCGCAGCGTTCTTGTTGCACTGCTGATAACATCCCCAGTGAAGCCATCAACAATTAGCTCCTGGCCCTCCAGCTCCGCCCATGGCAAATCAATGGCACCCATGACGGTGGGAATACCCAGAGCACGGCCAACAATGGCCATATGGGAGTTGCTCGAACCCTTAAGGGAAATAATACCCACTAGGCGATCAACGGGAATGTCCGCCAATGCCGTCGCAGAGAGATCTTCACCAACCAGCACCACGCGACGGGGCATGGGCAATGTTTTGCGATCATTGCTTTGCAGATAACCCAGCACCCGTTTGCCGAGATCATTAACATCGGCCGCTCGCTCGCGAAGATAGGGGTCGTCCATCTGCCGGAAGGTGCGCACGTGCTTAAGAATGACTGAACTCCAGGCACTCTGGGCAGCCTGCCCCTCCATAATGGCGGCAATTACTTCACCACCCAGCGAACGATCGTCGAGCATACGAATATACACATCAAAAAGTGCCAGCTCTTCAGAGCTAAGAAGCTCTTCGAGGCCTTCACCTAAGTTGTGCATATCCTTCTTGGCCAACTCTAGGGCCGAGCGGAAAACTTCTACCTCAGCCGCAGGGTTCGATGTAAATCGTTCGGGCACCGAGGCCAGTTCGGTACTTTGCTCCACCAAGACTACCCGGCCAATGCCGATTCCCGGTGAGCTGGGAATACCATGAAAAGTGGCTTCGCGGCTTTTACCACGACCCGCCGATGCCAGCTTGCGCAGGGCACCCGTCGCCTCGGCATGGGCAATGGCACCAGATAGCTGAGCACAGATAGTCACCACAAAGGCTTCTTCTTCAGCCGCAAAGCGACGCTCGGTTTTCTGCTGCATTACCAGCACCCCCAACACCTTGCGGTGATGGATAATGGGCGCACCCAAAAACGAATGATAGGGAGCTTCACCGGTCTCTTCAAAATAGGCGTAGTTGGGGTGCCGATCGGCCTCCCTTAAATTAAGCGGCTCTTCTTTGGCGGCCACGAGGCCCACGAGGCCTTCGCGCATTGCCAGGCGAACCTTGCCGATGGATTCGGGGCGCAAGCCCTCAGTGGCCATCAGTACATAGCGCTGATCGGTTTCATCAAATAGATAGACAGAGCAGACACCGGCATTCATTGCTGCACGGACTTCTTTGACAATAATGCTCAGCACTTCAGGTAGATTGCGGGCGCTATTAACCTCCTGAACAATAGATCGCAAAGATGCCAACATGCTTAGGCGCCTCGACTCTGCTGTTCAAAAAGAGCATTGGCTGGGGCAAACTCTTGCAATGCACTGCGGTAGACAGTGCGCTTAAACGACACGACAGAATCAATGGGGTACCAGTAGTTAACCCAGGCCCAGTCATCAAACTCGGGCGTGCCGGCGGCATTAAAGCGCACCTTGGAGGCATCACCGGTCAGTTGCAGATAAAACCATTTCTGTTTTTGCCCGATACATAACGGCTTGGAATGCTTGCGCTGCATCTGGGTGGGAATGTGATAGCGAAGCCATTTTTTGCTCCGCTGAATAATTTTTACATCGCTAGATTCAAGACCCACTTCTTCATATAACTCACGGTAGAGAGTCTCTTCCGCTGACTCGCCCTTGTCTACGCCACCCTGAGGGAATTGCCATGCGCTCTGCCCGACTCGCTTAGCCCAGAACAGCTGGCCTAGGCCATTGCTAATGACAATAGCAACATTGGCGCGAAAACCATCCTTATCAACCACAGTGTTATTCCCGTTTTAACCTAATAATTAGCTGCTCCATTGTTCCACAGTCGACAACAGCCAGCAATTTTCTCTTGAGGCTATCTTACATCATCGCTATCCTCCCCCCCTCGTTTAATTACACTGGAATGTTCCCATGGCACTGGCCATCTTTGATTTAGACAACACATTAATTGCCGGTGATAGCGATCATGGTTGGGGGGAGTTTCTAGTCGCAAACGACAAAGTAGACGCCAATCACTACCAGAAAATGAACGACCAATTTTATGCAGACTACGAGGCTGGCTGTCTGGATATACTGGCCTATCTCGAGTTTTCACTGGCACCTCTGGCCGCGACTTCCATGGAGGAACTCGCCGCGCTGCACCTTAAGTTTATGCAGCAGATAATTAGCCCCCTCAGACTGCCTAAAGCCGAAGCTCTGATCGAACAGCATCGGCAAGCCGGTAACCGGCTACTGGTAATCACCTCAACCAATCGCTTTATTGTCGAGCCCATCTGCCAGGCTCTGGGCATCGACGAACTATTGGCCACGGACCCAGAGATTATTGATGGCCGCTATACCGGCAAAATTGTCGGCACCCCCACCTATCAGGAAGGAAAGGTCGAGCGCCTAAAGCTATGGCTGAGTGAAAATAATGAATCCTTAGCCGGGAGCTACTTCTACTCCGACTCAATCAATGACCTGCCGCTGCTACTAGAAGTGGACAAGCCTGTGGCCGTGGATCCCGATGACGCTCTCAGTGCCGAAGCAGCCTCAAGGGGATGGGATATTATTTCGTTACGGGCATAAAAAAGCCCCGGTAGATCAAATAGACACCAGGGCTTTGCTATTTCGCACTGTCAGTGCTGTAAATACTGGGGATTCAAATCTTAGGACTCATCAATCGCATTTTGATAGTCATCGGCATCCAGCATATCTTCCAACTCACCAAGACCTGCAGGCTTCACCCGGAAGAACCAACCGTCAGCATAGGGAGAGTGGTTAACAGTCTCTGGTTCGTCTTCTAGGGCCGGATTAATCTCTACTACCTCACCCGTTACTGGCGCATAAATATCAGACGCTGCCTTAACAGATTCAACCACCGCAACCTCAGCGCCGGCATCAATAGTGCTGCCGACTTCAGGTAGCTCAACATAGACCACATCACCGAGAGCTTCCTGGGCATGATCAGTAATACCAACAACAATAGTACCATCACTTTCCAGGCGGGCCCATTCGTGGCTGCTGGCATATTTTAATTCTTTGGGAAGTTCGCTCATAGTATTCTCCTGTGACTGATAATATCCAAAATTACAGCTTCATTGCCCGCCAAAAACTGGCCAGCCATCAAGTTTCGCGTCATTCTACTGAGGATCAGGTAGAAAAATAAAGGAGAAAGATAAAGTAATTTTCGACAACTAATGACCATCTTTGCCAAATCTGTAAAATACCCCTCGTTTACTGCTTTTATAACCGCGTTCAACCTAATGAGGAATTTATGCAAATTGGATTTTGCCCCGCAATATTATTTGGATCGATCAGCCTAGCTGCCATTACCCTATCTACCACCACAACCCATGCCGACGAGTTAGTGCTCAATAACGGCGATGTTTTACAGGGCCAAACCGTGGAACAAACCGAGAGCCATTTAATGTGGCGCTCCGATAATTTTGGGGATCTCAGCATCGCTATTAATAATGTGACCTCGATTAATGGGGCTGCGCTCTCTGCTGATGGCTCGGCAGTCGCCCAGGAAAAAACGGCAGAGCCCGTTAAACTGGTGTCATCATTTAACAATAGCTACAAAGGTGGGCTATCTGTCACTGGCGCCTATGCCAGCGGCAACGAAGAGCGGGAAGACTGGGATATTGAAAGTGCCGTTGAATGGCGGACCGGTGATTATCGTCACGACACCCTGATCAATTATGAGAGTCATAGTCTCGACGGTTCTCCCGCCAACGAGGAATACCACCTCGGTTATGGCTTGGACTTTTTCTTTCGGGAAAAGTGGTTCTGGAAAAATGGCGCCTCAGTGGGTGCCAACGAAAATCGTGCCATCGACCAGTACTATTCTATAGGCAGCGCCATAGGTCGCCAATTATGGGAATCGGATGCCAGTGCGCTATCGGCAGAATCTGGTTTGGTTTGGATCAGCGAAGAATTTAGTGACCAGAGTTCAGACAACCGCCTCACCTGGAGCTGGTCTGCAGACTACCGTCGAATTCTAGGCCAAACTCTGGAGCTTTTTCATACCCACAGGCTGCTGGTGTCACTGTCTGATTTTGAAGACTCTGAAATCAAGGCCGATGTCGGCCTCAAAGCACCACTGGTGGACAACCTATTTACCGAGCTAAAACTTGAGTGGATTTACGATAACCAGCCTGCCCTAGGAACTGATCCCAGTGACAGCCAGCTGACTATTGGCATTAACTACAGCTGGTAATTAGATGATTCCTGACCTTAGGGGCGGACCTGCAGTGGCGGTTCATTCAGAGCGGCCAACTGCTCACGCAACATAAGAATATGATCGCTCCAGTAACGGGGCGAGTTAAACCAAGTAAAGGCTCTCGGAAATGCCGGATCTGTCCAGCGCCTGGCAATCCAGGCACTGTGGTGCATAATTCGCAGAGTGCGAAACACTTCTATCAGCCGCAGCTCGCGGTAATCAAAATCATAAAATTCGTTATAGCCTTCGATTAACTCCGCCATCTGGGCCGTCTGTTCCTGACGATCCCCCGACAGCAACATCCATAGATCCTGAATCGCCGGCGCCATACGCGCATCATCAAAATCGACAAAATGTGGGTTGTCATCACGCCAGAGTATATTGCCGGAATGACAGTCTCCATGAACACGGATATTCGTAATTGGCCCGTAGTCCGCAAGAATCTCGTCCACTTTCTTGAGAACATCTAACGCCAAGGAATCATAAGCAGGGCTAAGCTCCGACGGCATAAATTTTTCACTAATTAGGCGGTAAGACTCCCAGCCAAAATTTTCAGCACTCAGCGTTGGCCGATGGGCGAACGGCTGCATAGCGCCAATACCATGGAAGCGCCCTAACAGGCGGCCCAAAATAAGCAGGTTATCCAGATTGTCCAATTCGGGGGCATGGCCACCTCGACGCTCGTAGAGGGCAAATCTAAAACCGGCATAGGTACTCAGACTTTCACCCTGAGCATTGAGCCAGGGACAGACAACAGGAAGCTCCTGCTCTTTAAGCTGAAAGCAGTATTCATGCTCTTCGCGAATTTGATCATCAGTCCAACGCTCAGGGCGATAGAACTTAGCAATCATTGGCGCCTGTTCTTCAATGCCAATTTGGTAGACGCGATTTTCATAGCTATTGAGCGCCAAAAATCGACCATCGGAAACAAAGCCCTGACTCTCCACCGCATCAATTAATAAATCGGGGCTGAGAGCATCAAAGGGATGGCTGCTGGTTTCGGTCATTTAATCAAGGCTCGGTTTTGAGCGCATATTTTTCTTTTGCCCATGTTGGGTTTTTTTATCCATACGCTTTAACTGTGAACCGCGCGTCGGTCTAGTTGCCCGTCGCATCTTAGGGGTAAACATTGCCGACTGCACCAACTCTTGCAGCCGCTGCAACGCCTCTGTGCGGTTTTTATCCTGACTGCGATAGCGCTGAGCCTTAATAATCACGATGCCATCTTTAGAGATTCGCTGATCACTGAGTTTTAACAGTCGCTCTTTGACTGAATCTGCCAGAGAAGAGCCAGGAATATCAAAACGCAGGTGAATCGCCGATGAGACCTTATTGACGTTCTGGCCTCCCGGACCCTGAGCCCGAATAGCGGTGAGCTCAATCTCGGCATCTGCAATGGAGATACTGCTGGAAATAAATAACATCAGACTCTTTGCTCTACTGCGGCCTCAACAAAGGCAAACCGAGGCACCTGCTGGCCATCAATTTGTACCGTCTCAGTAAACATCGCGAGGGGCCTTATCCAGGTACTGTAATCGCCATAAAGCGTGCGATACACCACGTGTTCCTCTTCGGTCTCACTATGCCTGGCCACATCGATTACCTCATAGAGGTTACCTTTGTAATGCTTGTAAATTCCTTTTTCTAAACTCATGTAGATTCCTTTTTTCTCAAGCAGACCTCAGTCTGACAATGTATTACTTCAGACAATGAAATATCTAACTGGTCGCCAACGGCTAAGGGACCCACGCCGGAAGGGGTTCCCGTAAACACTAGATCACCGGGTAGCAATGTAAAAAATTGGCTGATATACGCCAGCAGGGGCAACACGGCTGTGAGCATATCGGCGGTATTACCATCTTGGCGAAGCTGCTGATTAAGGCGCAACTGAATCTGTTGCTGCTGAAGATCACCTAGCTTGTCGGGGCTGACAAATTCCGAGGCTGGGCAGGCGCCATCAAATGATTTAGCTTTTTCCCAGGGCAGGCTCTTGTTTTTTAACTGCTGCTGCAAGTCGCGCAGAGTCAGATCCAGGCCAATACCAACACCCAGAATAGCCTGCTGGGCCTGCTGTTCAGTACACTGAGTCAGGGGCTGGCCAATCAGAATACTCATCTCGGTTTCGAAATGGCATTCGCCTAGATGGGCGGGAATAAAAATAGCCTCGCCGAGGGGCGCAAGGGCAGTATTGGGTTTGATAAACAGAACCGGCTCGGCGGGAACAGGATTGTTGAGTTCTCGAGCATGGGCGGCATAATTTCTGCCCACGCAGACCACTTTGCCCAGTGGCAGATCGACCTTATGGCCATCAACAATATGCTGATAATCCTGCATTACATCACTCCCCATTACAGAGCCAGGGCTCTAAGTTTGAGCCTCTGCGGCACAGGTCTAAAAAATAATTGGCTTGTCGTCATTAAGATATAGGGCGCCCTTAATAATACGGTAGAACACCCAGATACTGACGATTGCCGAGGCCAGCCAGCCCATTAGCACCAGCCAAAATATCATACCAATTGCCGACCACAGCAGGCCGTACCAAAACGTATTCATCTGCCAGCGAAAGTGACTCTCGAGCCAGGTATCTCTGACTTCATCTACCTTCACGTAATTGACAATTAGCGCGGCGACAAAGGTTAAGCCACCGGTAAAAAATCCGAGTCCCTGTAACACATAGACCAGCAGCGCCACATTTTTATGGGCGGCACCGGATTCACCCGATTCGATAAACTGTTCACTCATCATTAACTTCCTTCAGCATTTACCTGAGATTGGATACCCAACTAATCAAACAGTTTCCCAGGATTTAAAATAGAATTTGGATCAAAGGCTTTCTTAATGCTGCGCATCAACTCAATTTCCAGTGGCGATCTAGAATAATGCAGATAATCTTTCTTTAGCAGACCCACACCATGTTCTGCACTAATACTGCCTTCATACTTGGCCAATAGCTGACCAATCTCACCACTGACATTGCCGCACTTAGCCACAAAGTCTTCATTCGATAGGGCTTCCGGCTTAAGAATGTTGAGATGCAAATTGCCATCACCAATATGGCCGTACCAGACCAATTCAAAATCCGGATAGCGGCTGGCCACAAGCTCATCTACCTCGCGGAGAAAGTCTGGCATTCTGGAAACACGCACCGAGATATCATTTTTATAAGGCTGCCAATGCCACAGAGTCTCAGAAATATCCTCCCGCAGCTTCCACAGCGCTTTGGCCTGGGCGAGACTCTGGCTTAACACGCCATCTAGCACCCAGCCCTCTTCCATGCACTTCTCGAAGAGTGCCATGGCCTTATCCATCACCGATTCTGTCGCTGTCTCAAACTCCAGCAACGCGTAAAAGGGCGTCTGGGTTGCAAAAGGCTTGGCATGGCCGCGATGTTCAGTGACCTTGTCCAGCGCCGCCTGAGAGAAAAACTCAAAGGCGCTCAAGTCGATCTCTGTACTGAAGGTTCTCAATACATCAAGAATGGCCGGGAAATTATCGATACCCAGAACCAGTACTGTGGAATCTGCTGGCGGCCTAGTTAGCTGAATAGTGGCTTCGCAAATCAGCCCAAGGGTACCTTCGGAACCAATAAACAGATGCCGAAAATCATAGCCAGTATTGTTTTTAACCAACCCGCGATTGAGCTCCAAAATATCACCGGCACCATTAACTACCTTTAAGCCCATCACCCATTCTCTGGTCATGCCATAGCGGATAACATTGATACCGCCGGCATTGGTGGCAATATTACCGCCGATCTGGCTCGAGCCCGTCGAGGCAAAATCCACCGGATAAAACAGGCCCTGTTCCTCAGCGAAATCTTGAAGCTGAGAAGTAATCATACCCGCCCCAAGGGTCACACAGCGGTCCATTGGGTTAAAGTCTAAGACCTGATTCATGCGGTCCATAGCCACAACAATTTCGCCATCTTTGGCCACGGCACCACCACTGAGACCGGTTCGACCGCCAGAGGGCACAATGGCCAAATTGAATTCGTTGGCCAGCAACACCAGCTGCTGAACTTCTTCAACCGAGCCAGGCAATACCACAGCACAGGGGTTGGCCTTCCAAATCGTGGTGCGATCAATACCAAAGCGCTGCAGGTCGTCCTGCTCTAGCAATAGGCGCTGAGCACCAACAATGTCTGTTAAACGCGTAATTATCTGTTCCGATAACATCCGGAAATCCTCATCATACAGGTGGTTTATGCAATGGAATGCGAGCCAGTCATGTTAACATAGCGCCCTTAATTTGGCTGCCCAATGCAACTACTTAGCGGACATAACATGCTCAATTTTTCTCTCGGTAAACAAAAAATAAAAATTCTTCTGCTGGAGGGCGTTCACCCTTCTGCCGTTGATGTCTTTAAAGCCGCTGGCTACGAAAATATCGATTACCAGCCCGCCGCTCTGCCGGAAGATGAGTTGCTTAAAAAAATTGCCACCGTGCATTTTGTCGGCATCCGCTCGCGCAGCCAGCTCAACGCTAAGGTCTTCGCGGCTGCCAAAAAACTGATCAGCGTCGGTTGCTTCTGTATCGGCACCAATCAGGTGGACATTCAAGCCGCCACCGAACATGGCGTAATCGTTTTCAATGCGCCCTACTCTAATACGCGCAGTGTCGCTGAATTGGTCATAGCCGAGGCCATTATGTTGATGCGCGGCATCGCCGACAAAAGCGCCAAGGCCCATCGCGGCCAATGGGTGAAGTCAGCAGCCAATGCCTATGAGGTGCGAGGTAAAACCTTGGGCCTTGTTGGTTATGGCAATATTGGTAGCCAGATCAGCGTGATGGCCGAATCAGTGGGCATGAAAGTTCGCTTTTATGACACCGTCACCAAACTTCCTCTGGGTAACGCCCAGCAGGTGCCAACATTGAATGGGCTGCTCGGCATGAGTGATGTAGTTTCTCTGCATGTGCCAGATACTGCAGCGACGCGCGGACTGATGGGGCCCAAACAGCTTGCTGCCATGAAACCAGGCGCCATGCTAATTAATGCGGCACGGGGACAAATTGTCGATATCGACAGTCTATGCGAGCATCTGGCCAGCAAACATATCGGTGGCGCTGCCATCGATGTATTCCCGGTAGAGCCAAAATCTAATCAGGAAGAGTTTGTCTCGCCGCTACGAGAATTTGATAATGTGATTTTGACACCCCATATCGGTGGGTCGACTCAGGAAGCCCAAGAAAACATCGGCGTAGAAGTCGCCGAAAAGATGGTGGTATACAGCGACAACGGCACCAGCATTAGTGCCGTTAACTTTCCTCAGGTTGCACTGCCTGCCCATGCAGACACCCACAGGTTACTCCATGTTCACCGCAATGTGCCGGGGGTGATGGGGGCGATTAACCAGATCTTTTCTGAATTCAATATTAATGTCGCCGCCCAGTATTTACAGACCAATGACCGTGTCGGTTACGTCGTAGTGGATATTGAGGCTGAATACAGCGACGGCGCTTTACAGGCCCTCAAGGCCGTTAATGGCACTATTCGCTGTCGCGTTTTGTTTTAGGTCGATGCATTAAGGTCTAAATAGAAGCTTTTGGGGGAAAATAGGTCTTTTTTGCGTTTAAATCGCTCAAAAATTAGCCAAACACAGAAAAAAGCAATACACTGCGCGATTCTGAATTGGCACTAATGACACTTTTAGTGTTTGCCGAGACAGAAATGCCTTTGTACTGTACCTAGTATTTTCAGTTCCAAGGTAAGGCTAGCCCCGTTATGAGGCTGGATATATTTTAAACGCCTTAAACGGTATACATTTTATAAGTGAGGTTAGTTATGTCGGATCGAGTTTCTGGCACTGTTAAGTGGTTCAACGACAGTAAAGGTTTTGGATTCATTGAGCAAGAAGGCGGCGGTGACGTATTTGTTCACCACAGCGCTATTCAAGCTGATGGTTTTAAATCATTGAAAGAAGGCCAAGCGGTAACGATGGAAGTTACTCAAGGCCAGAAAGGCGCTCAAGCTGAGAACGTAGTTGCCGAATAATTTCTGTCGCTGTCACTAGATAGCAGTACGAAAATTATTAAAAAGCCCCGATAAGCAATTATCGGGGCTTTTTTTATGGCCGCTGCTTATGCCTAGGTAATGGAACTGCCGATTAAGTACTACCAATTAACCGTTACCGAGCCAGTTATTACAGGCAAAAAAAATCCCACCGCAGTGGTAGGATTTTTTCGCGCTACAGAGCAACCAAACTACTTAATTTTGGCTTCTTTGTAGATCACATGCTTGCGGATAGTGGGATCATACTTCTTGATCTCCATTTTCTCAGGCATATTGCGCTTGTTCTTATCAGTAGTATAGAAGTGACCAGTACCTGCACTAGACACTAAACGAATTTTTTCGCGAGCTGACTTAGCCATCAGTGGTCTCCTTAGACTTTCTCGCCGCGAGCAGCAAGCTCGGACAAGACTATTTCAATACCTTTTTTGTCAATAATGCGCATACCTTTAGTGGATACACGAAGCTTAACAAAGCGTTTTTGTGCTTCAACCCAAAAACGATGAGTATGAAGGTTTGGCTCAAAGCGACGACGTGTTCTGTTCTTCGCATGAGATACGTTATTTCCAGCCATTGGGCGCTTGCCTGTGACTTGACATACTCTGGACATTATTCCTGCCTCTGCTATCTTTTTCTGCCTAAGGAAACACCTAATAGGCAAAAGAATTCTGTGACTTTCTATCCATATACGAGACCGTCCCGCAAGGAGGCGCGTTTTATACCAGAAACCCAATCTTGAATCAAATGAAAACCATGTAATCACTGGAAAACAGCGTTTTTTCTTCACCATATCCCTCGATGGGCTTCCAGTGCTATCACATCCTGCCAGTATCCGCCAGTGAGGTCACCTGGCCCCGACCAATAATAAAATGATCCAGCAGACGAATTTGCATTAGCTCAAGAGCCGCTTTGATTTTTTGGGTAATCGCGATATCGGCCAGACTAGGCTCAGCCACGCCAGAGGGATGATTGTGGGCAACAATAACGGCAGCGGCATCTTTCAGTAGTGCCAGCCGCACTATTTCACGGGGATGGACACTCGTCGCATCAATGGTGCCCTGAAACATTTCCCGATAATACAGCAGCTGATGCCGGGTATCTAACAGCAGTACGACAAAGACCTCGCGCTTGAGGTCACGGAGTTGAATGGCTAGATAATCCCTGACATGACTAGGCTTGGTAAAGACTGGCTTATCGGTCAATTCTTCTTTTAGATAGCGCGTGGTCAACTCGCGGCAGGCATGGAGTTGGGTATATTTAGCGGGGCCCAGGCCTTTGCCAGCGCAAAACAGATCTTGGTCCGCACTCAGTAGCGGCCCAATACCACCAAATTCATCCAACAAATTGCGGGCGAGATCAATCGCCGTAATGCCGGGCAGCCCCGTACGTAAAAATATTGCCAGTAATTCAGAATCGGAGAGTGCGGACGCACCCTTCAATAGAAGCTTTTCTCTGGGTCGCTCTTCCTTCGGCCAGTGGCTTATAGCCATAGTGACTCCTCATTTATGACTACAGAATTCCTTCTCATAATGTTATCTTACAAGCCTTTATATGGCCTGTCTGGACGATTAATGAGTACCCTATCAAACAAACGGATAATTCTTGGTGTTACCGGTGGCATTGCCGCCTACAAAAGCGCCGAGGTTGTCAGACGACTCCAGGATCAGGGCGCCGAAGTGCGCGTGGTGATGACACCAGCCGCCAGTGAGTTTATTCGACCACTAACCATGCAGGCCCTATCAGGACATCCCGTACACAGTGATTTATTAGATTCAGAAGCCGAAGCTGGCATGGGCCATATTGAACTGGCACGCTGGGCAGACCTTCTGTTAATAGCCCCAGCAAGTGCTGACTTTATTGCCAATATGGTTCACGGCAAAGCCGACAGCCTACTCGGCGCCATTCATCTGGCAACTCCAGCCAAGGTAGCTGTGGCCCCGGCAATGAACCAAGCCATGTGGAGCCATCCCGCCAGTCTCGCCAATATCGACACACTCGAACAGCGCGGCGTCACTATGATTGGGCCAGACGAAGGCATTCAAGCCTGTGGAGATATTGGCCCCGGAAGAATGGAACAACCCGATAGTATTGTCAGTAAGGTTAGTAGTCTGTTTCAAAATGGGCTGCTCGCCGGCAAAAAAGTAGTGATTACTGCAGGTCCAACCCGAGAAGCCCTGGATCCCGTGCGCTATATCAGCAATCACAGCTCCGGCAAGATGGGCTTTGCGCTGGCCGCCGCGGCTGTCGAGGCAGGTGCCGAGGTATGCCTAATTTCTGGGCCAGTAGCGATTGTTCCACCTGAGCGCTGTGAGGTTATATCCATTGTTTCTGCCCAAGATATGCTCGACGCGTCTTTAGCTACCGCCGCTGATGCCGATATATTTATAGCAGCGGCTGCAGTTGCCGATTACCGCGCTAGCACTATCGCCGACCAGAAAATTAAAAAACAGGGGGATAGCATGACCATTAGTCTGGAAAAAAATCCAGATATTGTCAGTGCCGTGGCTCTGGCCAACCCAAATTTATTTGTGTTGGGGTTCGCTGCAGAGACTCAGGACGTAGAAACCTATGCCCGAGAAAAATTAGAGCGCAAGAAGCTAAGTGCAATTATCGCGAACGATGTTTCACGCACGGATGTCGGCTTTAATGCCGATGATAACGAGGTCAGCTGGATTGACCGCTCATCTTCAGTGGTATTTAGCAAAAGGAGTAAGACGCAGTTAGCACGAGATATTATCGAGCATTTAGCCAAAGGCCATTTTCACTAAGCCAGTATTTGCCCTCAATAACTATCCCCAGTGACTGAGTTACTAATTACTGTGAATGTAAAAAGATTCTTTTCAGAAGTTCGCGATGACAAGGTGATTGGCCGCAGCATTATTGTCGCCCTCGCTCTGCTGGCCATAGCTGCTGCTCTCTGCTGGCAGTTGGTGATGGTCGACGCGCGATCGAAAGCCGTGAATGTCCATTTCGGCCTCAATATGAAGATCGCCGCCAGTCGCGTTGATACCTACCTCGACAATTATCACCAGCAGCTTGATAAACTTGCCAATCAATCTGATATAGCCCAGGACTTTGCCACCGCAAATAATGCCGCGCTGGATAAAAGAGAGCTAAGCGCCTCCACAATAATTACCGATGCTGAATCTATTCGCTACATTGATCGGGACAGACTGCGCCACCAAGACGACCTTAGTTTTACTGCGGTACAGATGATCCAACAATCATTGCGCGGCGACTCGGTCAGCCCCAGAGCAATCAAAATTAACGGGCAGTGGAAAGTACTGATTAGCAAAACCCTAACGACTGCAGAGCTTGGCGCTAACGCAGATTCCTTTGGCGTTATCCTCGTGCAGCTGCCCATCACAGGACTGCGTTTTGCCCTCAGCGCGGTGGACGTTTCCAAAGGCAGACTGCAGTTACTACAGCAGGTACCCAACAGACCAAATACAGTATTGCTAACCATCGGCGACTCGCCAAATCCGGCTACAGCGCAAGTACTCACTTCTACTGAAGTGCCCGCGTTGTTTGACACAGAGAACCAAATCTGGAAAATAAACTTCCTCCCATCTGCCAGCCTTATTCGTACCATTGAAGATGGATTGCCTCCCTTTTGGCTACTGTTTTCCTGCGCTTCCGGCACTGTACTGCTGTTCCTGTATCTATTCGCCAGTTACCGCATTGGCCGCAGATCCCTGATCACCGATATTTTTATAGAAGAACACAACGCCAAAGATGCGCTCTTTGCCGCGGCCGATGATCAAGACCTAGAGCTACTCGAGGATCCTGAAGACCTGCAGTATGAGGAGCCTCAGCTTGAGATTGAAGAGCCTCAGTTTGAGGTTGAAGAGCCTCAGCTTGAGATTCAGGAGCCTCAGACAGTTGAAGAGGCCGCGCCAGAAACCATCAACCTAGAGCCCGAACCAGAGCAAATTTCCGAAGAAACACCACTGAGCATTGAAGCGCTTCAGGCAGACATTGAAGAGCCCCAGTTTGAGATTGAAGAGCCTCAGCTAGAGATTGAAGAGCCTCAGCTAGAAACAAAAGAGCCCTTCCTAGAAACTGAAGAGCCTCAGCTAGAACCAGAAGAGCCTCAGCTCGAAATACCGTCAGCCGCAGCACCAGAACAGCCAAAGCCATTTGTACTGCCCGATGTTGTCTTCCGCGACTACGATATTCGCGGCATCGCCGACAGCCAGATCACCCCAGAATTTGCCTTGCGACTTGGCAAAGCTATCGGCAGCATTATTCTTCAAAATGGCCATACCGCTATTTATATAGGCCGTGACGGCAGGCTCAGCTCGCCACAGCTTGCTCAAGCGCTGGAAGCGGGACTCTTATCGACGGGCTGTAACGTGATTAACCTGGGTGAGATAACCACCCCCGTGCTCAATTTTGCGGTCCATCATTGCGGCCAGTCCAGCTGCGGCATCATGGTAACCGCCAGCCACAATCCCGCGGTTTATAACGGCTTTAAAATTATTATTCAGCGTCAGGTGATCTCGGGCAAAGCATTGCAGCTATTGAAGCCCATGCTCATGGCCGAGAAATTTACAGAGAGCGAAAGCGGCCAGTCGTTGTCACGGGATATCATTTCCCAATATGTTCGCCACATTGTCGAAAATAGCTCGATTGACCGCTCCTTCCGGTTGGTAATTGATGCTGGTAACTCCGTAGCCGGCCCCGTGGCATTAAAGCTGTTTGATAGCCTCGGCTGTATGGCCTTTCCCATTAACTGCGAGGTCGATGGTTCGTTCCCCAACCATGAACCCAATCCTGCCGATGAGAAAAACCTTAAGCAGTTAATCTCCAAGGTAAAAGAAGTAAAAGCCGATCTTGGTTTAGCCTTTGACGGAGATGGCGATCGTCTGGTGGTTATCTCCGGCAAAGGGGAAATAATCTGGCCCGATCAGTTGATGATGATTTTTGCCCGAGATATTCTCAAACGCAATCCAGGCGCCGATATCGTCTTTGATGTGAAAAGTAGTAAGCGTTTGGCCGAGATGATCCGCAAGCATTCCGGTCGCCCCGTTATGTGTAAGACCGGTCACTCCCATGTACGCAAAGCCGTGCACCATAATAAGGCGCCTCTAGGTGGCGAGTTTAGCGGCCATATCTTCTTCAACGATCGCTGGAAAGGATTTGATGACGGGCCCTACGCCGCCACTCGCCTGCTCGAGGTGCTATGCTCACAGCGCGACAGTGCCGAAAAGACGCTCGACCAAATTATTGCCACCTTTGACCCCAGCAGCTTTACCTCAGAGATATTGATTCCGGTGCCGGATGATGAGAAATTTGAGCTGATACAAACACTGCTGTCCGGCTGTCAATTTGGCGGCGCTCAGATCGTCAGCTTAGATGGCCTGCGAGCAGAATATCCATATGGTTGGGGACTCATCAGAGCCTCCAATACCTCAGCCAACTTGACCCTGCGCTTCGAAGCAGACGATGATGCTAGCCTGGAACAGGTCAAGCAGGCCTTCCGTAGGGAATTACTACCCTTTATTAACCAAATAGAAGACTATATTTAACTATGTCACTCAGTCGTAAAGAAGCACAGACTACCGCACAGGTTATCTCCCGTGCGCTTCCCTATATCCAGCGTTTTGCAGGCAAAACAGTGGTCGTTAAATATGGCGGCAACGCCATGGTTGATGATGGCCTCAAAGAAAGCTTTGCCCGAGATATCGTGTTGATGAAAGCAGTGGGTATCAATCCCGTGGTTGTCCATGGTGGCGGCCCGCAGATTGGTGAGTTACTTGAGCGACTCAATATTAAGTCAGAATTTGTCGATGGTATGCGTGTTACCGACAGCAAAACCATGGACGTGGTTGAGATGGTCCTGGGCGCCACTATCAACAAAGAGATTGTTAACCTGATCAGCAGTGCCGGTGGCAGAGCCTTCGGCGTGACCGGCAAAGATGGCCAGCTAATTCGCGCGAAAAAGATGCGCGTGTCACACAAGACGCCAGAGATGTCAGCGCCAGAAATTATTGATATTGGCCATGTGGGTGAAGTTGAATCTATCGACAAGTCAGTCATCGACATGCTCGTCCAAGGTGGCTTTATTCCCGTTATTGCGCCCATAGGCGTTGGCAAAAATGGTGAATCCTACAATATCAATGCCGACCTAGTGGCAGGCAAAGTTGCCGAAGTACTAAAAGCAGAAAAACTCATGCTACTGACCAACGTATCAGGGTTACAAGACAAGCAGGGCGAGGTGCTAACCGGCCTAAGTATTGACCGCGTCGACGAACTTATCGCCGACGGCACGATTTACGGCGGCATGCTTCCCAAAATTTCCTGCGCCTTAGACGCCGTTAAATCCGGTGTTCCTTACGCCCACATTATTGATGGCCGTGTAAATCACGCGGTGATGCTAGAAATCTTCACCGACGAAGGTGTCGGCACACTGATTACCAACCAAGAATTAGCAGGAGAATCCTAATGGCAGGCAAAAGAGGTTCTCGGGCACAGGAAATACTTCAGGCTCTAGCACGTATGTTAGAAGCATCCAGAGGCGGACGTATCACGACCGCGGCACTGGCAGCGGAAGTCGGCGTTTCAGAAGCGGCCCTGTATCGGCATTTCCCGAGCAAGACGCGAATGTATGAAGGCCTGATTGAATTTATTGAAGAAACAATTTTTGCCCGAGTGCGCAGTATTGTGAGCGATGAACCCGATGCGGTTAATCAATGTTATCGGATTCTCAGCCTGGTACTGACCTTCTCGGAAAAAAACCCGGGAATTTCCCGCATACTCAACGGAGATGCTCTCACCGGAGAAACCGGTCGGCTCCACGAACGTGTGGCGGTGTTTTTTGATCGCTTGGAATCTCAGTTAAAGCAGAGCCTGCGAGAAGCCGAACTCCGAGACGGTTTAAAGCTCAATGTATCCGTATCAGTGGCAGCAAATCTTATGCTGGTTAGCGCTGAGGGTAAAATCAGTCAGTTTGTACGCACCGGCTTTAAGCAGCCGCCGACTCAGTATTGGGCCGAGCAATGGCCGCTCATTACGGCGCAGATGTTTGCTGACTAAGTAGCTCGCGGAATCGTTGTTCGTAGTATTGATACAGGTCAGCGGTAGTGTGCTGATCTTGCTGTCGGTCCGAGAGTAGCTGCTCTATTTCCTGCCTAGATTTTCGCACCTGAGCAATCTGAGCAAGAATGGATTGAGAGACAGGCTCCCCCGCCATTTCCATACTGACCGCCTCTTGAGCGACCTGATCTTCCCGAGCCATCAAACCTTTGATATTGCTGAGCAGATGCTTGATATCCCGGGCCAACAACGCGAGTTTACGATTCTTTAAAACGCTTATTTCATCGACTTTACTAAAACTAGATAACAGGTACTGATCCTGTTCGCTCTGTTCAGAGCTTTGAGATTGCAGGGGACGAGGGCCCAACCGCTGCAGCACACGTCCCTGCTCATTAACGATGTCATAACCATTGGCAGCGGCCTCAGGCGACAGAGTATCGCTGGTCACCATAAGCCCGGCGCTGTCTTGGTAACGGTAAAGCTCTTTTGCGGCAACCCAGGGGGTCACCAACAATAATAGAAGCCAAACCGTTTTTATCATACGCCGTACTCTTTCCGATAAGTTTTAATCTCTTTAACCACTGTTTTCATGGTGGGCTCAGTTTTGAGATAGGTCAAAATGTCGTCCATATTAATAATGCTGATGACTGGAATAGAATACTGCTTCTCCACTTCCTGAATCGCTGACTTTTTCGAGGCTCCGCGCTCTTTGCGGTCCAGGCCTATTACCACGCCTGCTGCCTCAGCACCGGCCTGCTCAACCATTCCCATCACTTCTCGAATAGCGGTGCCTGCAGTAATCACGTCATCAATAATTAATACTCTACCTTCTAGAGGCGCTCCAACCAGAGTGCCACCTTCGCCGTGACTTTTTGCCTCTTTCCTATTAAAACAGTATGGCACATCCATATCATGATGCTCGGCTAAGGCGACAGACGTCGCAGCCGCCAGAGCAATACCTTTGTACGCTGGGCCAAACAGCACATCAAACTTAATGCCCGAATCGATAATTGCCGCAGCATAACAGCGACCCAAAATAGCCAGGGCCTTACCCTGATAGAATTCTCCCGCATTAAAAAAGTGCGGGGAAATCCGTCCAGACTTAAGTCGGAACTGACCAAATTTTAATGCGCCGCTATTAAGCGCATTATCTATAAACTGTGTTTTATACGTCTTTTTCATAGGTCTAATTTAATTCCCAGTTAAATTTTTAGCTAACTCGTAGCCTACTCTTTATAAATCTAAAGTCTGTCGCTTACTGCGCCAGCGCCATATTCTGAACGCGCACTAGATCGGCGATACCCTGCCTGGCTAGGTCTAACATACCGTTTAACTCTTCAGCGCTAAATGGTGCGGCCTCAGCAGTACCCTGAACTTCAATAAATCCGCCCTCGGCATTCATCACTACATTCATATCTGTCTCAGCATTGGAGTCTTCCGCGTAATCCAAATCCAGCACAGGCGTCCCCTGGTAAACACCGACCGACACAGAGGCAATCATACTGACCAGCGGATCGCTAGTGATTGATTTCTTGCGCTGCAAATGGCGTATCGCATCGACCAGAGCAACCATGGCACCAGTAATTGAAGCGGTACGAGTACCGCCATCGGCCTGGATCACATCACAGTCGATGTTAATGGTGAACTCACCCAGCTTTTTCATATCTACGGCGGCCCGCAACGAGCGACCAATTAAACGCTGAATTTCCTGAGTGCGGCCACTCTGTTTGCCCCGCGACGCTTCACGACCCATTCGACTATTGGTCGAGCGTGGCAACATGCCGTATTCGGCCGTCACCCAGCCCTCGCCTTTGCCGCGCAAAAATCGCGGCACACCAGGTTCAACACTGGCCGTACAGATCACCTTAGTATTACCGAACTCAACCAATACAGAGCCCTCGGCATGACAGGTAAAATCACGAGTAATCTTTACTTGGCGAAGCTGTTCTGGGCGTCTGCCGCTAGGTCTGTTCATAATAGGGATCCTGGAAAGTGAAATGACTAAAACTTGGTTAAATAAAAAGTTGCTATAAAATTTGCCGGAATTGTAGCAAATCTACCACCCAGTTAACCGCCTTTGTTACCATGGCGGCTCATAAATAGTTAGATTGGAAAGAATATGCCACGCAGCATGACCGCATTTGCCAGACATACCGTAGATTTTACCTGGGGATCAGTCTCCTGCGAACTGCGCTCGGTAAACCACCGCTTTTTGGAAACAGGCTTCCGCCTGCCAGAAACCCTGCGCGACGTTGAAATGCAGCTGCGTGAAATTGCCCGTAAAAAGCTAACTCGCGGCAAGGTCGATATCTCGTTGCAGGTCGCCTTTAATAATAGCGACGCAACTGTCAGCGCCGATATGGAACTGGCCAAGCGCTATATTGATATTGCCGAGCAGATGGCCGGGGAACTTAAAAACCCAGCGCCAATCTCGCCCCTGGAAATTATGCGCTGGCCTGGCATCCTTAAAGATCAAGATGTTGAAAGCGACAGCCTACACAAAGGGGCGATACAAACCTTTAAAGAAACCGTTGATCAATTGCTCGAAGGCCGTCAGCGCGAAGGCGACAAACTCGGTGAGATGATAGAGCAGCGTTTGGTAGGCATAGAAACCCAGGTCGCCGTGGTGCGCGAGAATCTGCCGAGCATTCTTGAGCATCAGCGCCTGCGTCTCAACGAAAAACTTGAAAGCCTGCGTGCCCAGGTCGACGAAGACCGGCTAGAGCAGGAAATGGTCATCATTTCCAACCGCGCCGATGTCGATGAAGAGCTCGACCGTCTCGAAGCCCATATCAGTGAAATTCGCCGAGTGCTCAGCAGCGAAGAATCAATCGGCCGGCGCCTGGATTTTTTGATGCAGGAACTCAACCGCGAAGCCAATACATTGGGCTCAAAATCCATTGCCGGCGTAACCACTCAGGCATCTGTCGAACTCAAAGTCCTTATAGAACAGATGCGCGAGCAGATTCAGAATATCGAATAATGCCCAGAGCCATTCCCACATTGTTTATTTGCCTGGCGCTGCTGAGTAGCCAGGCACTGTCCTTTGGCGCAGACGGCCACCGCATTGTTAGTCATATTGCCGAGAACCATCTCAGCGTAAAAACTGCCCTCACGATTAACGTCATAACCGACGGCGACAGTCTCGCCAAGCTGTCAGTCTGGCCCGACCGCGTCCGTTACGTTTCAGTGTGGGAGCAATCCAAGTATTGGCATTACGTCAGTATTGACGACAACGAACAGCTCAACGATTTTCCCCGTCATCGAGATGGCGATGTGCTCACCGCCCTAGAATACTTTTACGCAGAACTACAGAATCCCCAGCTACCAAAAAAGCAGCAAAGGGAAGCCCTGGCGTTCTTTGTGCATTTTGTGGGGGATATTCATCAGCCACTGCATGTGGGCCGGCGGGACGATCGCGGCGGTAATAGCATCCCAGTGAAATGGCTCAAACAGTCTAAATCCAGCAACCTACATACTGTCTGGGATAGTCTGATTATCAACACCGAAAATAAAAGTCCCGAACAATACAGCGAGAAGCTGGATCGATCGGGTACCGCTAAACCCGCTTGGCACATCGCTGATTTCCAGGACTGGGCGCTTGAATCAAAAGTCCTGCGCCACCATATCTATAATTTTAGCCCCAACGGCAAGCGCAATCCCAGACTGATTGGCCCAGCCTATATCAAGCGCAACAAGCCCATTATTGAACGACGCCTATTGATGGCTGGGCGGCGTCTCGCCGATCGCCTCAACCGTATTTTCGACCCCAGGGGCAGCGATCAGCAATAGAGGGGGAAATTTATATTACAGCGGGCCAAGAATCTGGAATAATTAGTCCCTTCACGGAACATTGTCATTTAATAACCCTATTTTTAAGTACTGGATCAGATCGCATTATGGGCAACGGCACATTATTTATTATTTCGGCACCCTCAGGTGCAGGTAAAACCAGCCTGGTGAACGAGATACTCGGCCGCATGGAAAATATTCAAGCGTCAATCTCACATACCACCAGAGTTTGCAGGCCCGGCGAAACAGACGGCAGCGACTACCATTTTGTCAGCCACGATGAATTTTTGACCATGACCGGCGACAACGCCTTTCTCGAACATGCCGAAGTGTTTGGAAATTTTTATGGCACATCAGAGCAGTGGGTTAAAAACACCCTGACCGCAGGAACCGATGTCATTCTTGAAATTGACTGGCAGGGCGCAGAGCAGGTGCGACGAAGATTCCCCGAAAGCAAAAGCATTTTTATACTGCCCCCTTCCAAAAAAGCCCTCCATGAACGCCTTCATGGCCGCGGGCAAGACGACGCTGACGTGATTGCAAAGCGCATCGCCGCCGCCACCGAAGAAATGAGTCACTACGTCGAAGCAGACTATCTGCTCATCAATGACGACTTTGCTGTGGCCAGTAACGAACTCCAAGCCATCATCACTGCCACGCGCTGCCGACAACCGGTTCAGGGTGTAGAAAAATTACTACTAGATTTATTGTCGTAACCTCCGTCTTTAGGTAAACTAGCGGACTGGCAGCATTTCGCTGCACTTATAGATCAAATTTTCGATCAAATTATTTAGACTGGCGGATAAAAAATGGCTCGCATTACTGTAGAAGATTGTTTGGATCACGTAGATAACCGTTTTGAATTAGTCATGGTTGGCTCCAAACGTGCACGTCAACTGGCTGTTGAAGGTCGTCCTGCATTGGTTGACGAAGAAAACGACAAGCCTACTGTTGTCGCGCTGCGCGAAATTGCACAGGGCTTGGTTACTGCCGACATCCTCACTGAAGTCGTTCAAGACTACGAAATTGTTGATGCGGTTGAAGAGACTACCGAAGCGGCTGTCGAAGGAATATTGGCGCCTCAAGAGCCAACAGTTTAACGCTCCACTCAGAAACGGGGGAGGGCCGCGATAAAATGCCAAATGCATTAACGGATAAACTCTCCTCTTACCTCGACCCAAAAGAAGTAGCTAGGGTCGAGCGCGCCTACAAATATTCCGAACAATGTCACCGTGGCCAGATGCGCCAAAGTGGTGATCCCTATATTACGCACCCCCTTGCTGTCGCCAACATTCTGGCCGATATGCGCATGGACCACCAAAGCCTTATGGCCGCGCTTCTCCATGACGTGATCGAAGATACCGGCGTCACCAAAGGTCAAATTAGCCGTCGTTTTGGTCGCACCGTTGCCGACCTCGTTGACGGTGTCAGTAAGCTGACCGAAATCGAATTTGAATCCAAAGCCGAACAGCAGGCGGAAAGTTTTCAGAAAATGACCCTGGCCATGTCCCGAGATATCCGCGTGGTATTGGTCAAGCTCGCAGATCGGCTACACAATATGCGCACTTTGGGTGTATTAGCCCCAGCCAAGCGTCGACGTATTGCCCGAGAAACCTTAGAAATTTATGCCCCCATCGCACAGCGTCTGGGTATCAATGATATTCGCCTTGAGTTCGAAGACCTCGGCTTCGCCGCAATGTATCCCCTGCGGCATCGACGTTTGCGCGAAGCCATGAACGCGGCCAGAAAAAATCGTAAAGAAATTGTTACCGAGATTCACCAGGCCATTGAAATGCGCCTGGAAAGCGAATCATTTCCCGCACTGGTTAAAGGCCGAGAAAAACATCTGTGGAGCATCTATCAAAAGATGCGCACCAAGAAAAGATCCTTCCGCGACATCATGGATGTATTCGCCTTTCGCCTAGTGGTAGACAGCGCCGATGACTGCTATCGCACCCTAGGTATGATTCACAATCTTTTCAAACCCGTGCCCGGTGAATTTAAGGACTATATCGCCATTCCTAAATCTAATGGCTATCAGTCATTGCACACGCTTTTAGTGGGCATGCACGGTGTTGTTATCGAAGTGCAGATCCGCACCAAAGAAATGGAAAAGATGGCCAACTACGGCATCGCTGCCCATTGGGAATATAAAACCGGCAACCAGAAAGTTGACGGTAATCAGGGCAGAGCGAACCGCTGGATTCAAGGCTTGCTAGAAATGCAAAAACAGGCCGGCGACTCCCTGGAATTCCTCGAGCATGTAAAGGCCGATCTGTTTCCCGACGAAGTCTATGTGTTCACGCCGACGGGAAAAATTATCGAACTGCCGTCCAATGCCACCGCTATTGATTTTGCCTACTCCGTGCACACCGGCATTGGTAATAGTTGTATCGCCTGTCGTGTCGATGGCCAGCTAACACCCTTATCAGAACAGCTGCAGAGTGGTCAAAAGGTGGAAATTATTACCGCCGAGGGCGCGCAACCAAATCCCAACTGGCTCAACTTTGTGGTGTCTGCAAAGGCGCGCAGTGCCATTCGCCACTACCTCAAAAATCAACAGCACGATGAGTCTGTAGACCTGGGTAAGCGACTGCTCGACCAGGCACTCTCAAATTTAGGCACCCAATATAATCAGCTCAAAAAGTCACAGATTAAAGGCCTGCTAAAAGAAACCGGCGCCTCGACCTTTGAATATGTCCTGCAGCAAATTGGCCTGGGAAACCGAGTGCCCTTTGCCGTAGCAAACTTGTTGGTCCCTGCGGGTAAGCGCATCGTTGCCGATGGTAAAAAGAACAATACATTGCCCGTGGTTATCGAAGCATCCGACGGACTGTTACTGCAGTATGGCCGCTGCTGCCACCCCATTCCTGGGGACCCGATTTTAGGCCACATCACCCCCGGTAAAGGTCTGGTGATTCATTTCGAATCCTGTCGCAACCTCAAGGAAATCCGCTCCAATCCAGAGAAGTGCATGCCATTGACCTGGTCAACTGTCGTGCGTGGCGAATTCCCCGTGGAAATAAAAGTAGAAGTGACCCCAGAGCGAGGCTTTATTGCCGCACTGGCCTCACGCATGACCGAGCAAGACGCCACTATTGAACATATTAGCGTGAACGAAAAAGATGCCTTTACCAGTATCGTCGATGTAGTACTGACCGTTCGCGACCGAATCCACCTCGCCGATATACTTCGTCGCGCTCGTAGTCTTAAACCCGTGCGCCGTATTTATCGCGTCAGAAACAAATAAGTAAGGAAACCATTATGCCCAACAGAGCCATTATCCATACCGACAATGCCCCAGCTGCCATTGGCACTTATAGCCAGGCCGTAAAAGTAAACAACACCGTTTATCTGTCGGGCCAGATTCCCCTAGACCCATTGACCATGAATCTGGTCGAGGGTGATATCCGTGAGCAAATTCAGCAGGTATTTAAAAACCTGCTCGCTGTCTGTGAAGCCTCAGGTGGAGACCTAAGCAGCATCGTGAAGCTGAATATTTTTCTCACCGACCTCAGTCATTTTCCGATTGTAAATGAGATTATGGGCCAGAATTTTTCACAGCCCTACCCCGCTCGAGCCGCGATTGGCGTCAGCGAGTTACCCAAGGGTTCAATGGTTGAGATGGATGGCATTCTTGTCATCTAGATAGTCTGTTGAAAGCGTCTGTCGAAAGCCGCTATCTAAAACCGCCGTTTAATCCTCAGCCATTAAAGAGAGATACCCTTCTTTATAACTGGGGAAAAGAAACGCATAACCGCTGTCTAGTAGACGCTGATTATTACAGCGCCGAACCGCATTCTGCACAACAATCTCATCGGTCAATGTCACCCCCATCTCCCGGGCCATCCAGGTCCGTAAATCATGCTGAGTCACTGGCGCAGAATCCGTGGCCACATAAACTGTCTCAATAGGCTTCCCCGCGACAACCCGATTAATAAGATGGGCAATTACACCGCCGCAGTCATCGCTATGAATTCGATTACTCCACTGCTCTGGCAACGCCGGTCGGCCTTTTCCGGCTTTTATCTGGCTAAGCATTCTTATTCGGCCTGGGCCATAGATGCCCGAAAATCTTACTATGCAATGGTTGCAGGGTAAGTTAGCAATCACTTTTTCAGATTCCAGCAGTAATTTACCCGAGAATGATTGGGGATCAGTGGGAGACGTTTCATCGACCCAGCCGCCATTATTATGGCCATAGACGCTGGTACTCGACACCCAGATCACCAGCTTGGGTTTGATCTCAATATTGCCAATGGCAGTAGAAAGCGCAGTAGCACCGGCAAGATAGGATTTGCGATAGGCCGCCTCGGTAAACTCATCCGGCGTGAGAGTCACCACCACAATATCGAAGCCGTCGCTGAGAATTTCCTGCAGACCCTGAGCGTCTGACATATCGCCTGGGATAGGGAGAATAGTGTCCGGTAGGTTTTGCGGATGGCGCTTAAGGCCAAAGCATTGATGCTCCGGTGTTAACCGCGCGCCTGTGCGCTGGCCAATATCACCGCAGCCTGCTAATAAAATTTTCAATTAGTATTCTCTCTTTAATAAAACTTAGCTATCATTACAACCTATTAGAAAGGCAGCGCCCTAATGACCCTCACCGAACTTCGCTACATAGTCACCCTTGCTCAGGTTCAGCACTTTGGCCAGGCAGCAGAGCGCTGTAATGTCAGCCAACCGACGCTGAGTATAGCGGTTAAAAAACTCGAAGGTGAATTGGGTGTGGATCTTTTTGAGCGCACCAAAAGCAGCGTGCGCCTTACCCCCATTGGTCAAAACATTGTTGCTCAGGCCCAGCGCGTGATAGAAGAAGCGGCGGCGATTAAAGATATTGCCACCGCGGGTAAAGACCAGCTCGGCAGCCCACTGCATGTTGGCGCCATCTTTACCATTGGCCCCTACCTGTTTCCGCACTTTATTCCAGCACTGCAAAAAGCAGCGCCACAGATGCCCCTGATTATTGAAGAGGGTTACACCAGTACCCTCCGCAAACGCCTGCGCAGTGGCGAGGTCGATGTGATTATTGTCGCCCTGCCGTTTAACGAGCCAGATGTCGTGGTGCAGCCACTGTACGAAGAACCCTTTGTACTGCTGCTGCCCGAAGATCACCCCTTAGCCAAGAAAAAGGAAATCCAGCATAAAGACCTAGACGGCGAAAATATATTGATGATGGGTGAAGGCCACTGCTTTAGAGACCAGGTGATTGAGGCCCTGCCCAATATTAATCAAAACCCCAATAAATTGGCCCCCATTCGTACCATGACCGAAGGCAGCTCTCTGGAGACTCTCTGCTATATGGTCGCATCGGGACTGGGCATTACCATTCTTCCCCTGTCAGCCGCCATGGGTGCCAACTATCGTGGTGCATCTCTAGTGACGCGCCCCTTTGCTGGCGGGACGCCCGCACGCACCACCGCACTGGCATGGCGCGCAAGTTTCCCGCGGCATAAAGCCATTGATGCCCTGCGCAACGCCATCTACGAAAACAGCCTGCCCGGTTTGGGCATTATTAGAAGCTAATGTCAGAGACTTCTCTCGACAGGCGACGCGTAGAGACACTCCATGGAGTGGGTCCGCAGCTGGCCATCAAGCTACAAAAGCTTGGCCTCTACAGTATTCAAGACTTACTTTTCCACCTGCCCCTGCGCTATATCGATCGGACTCAGATCACCCCCATCGGCGGTATACAGCCCATGACCGAAGTGGTGATTGAAGGTGAGGTGCGGGCCAGTGATGTGATGTTTGGTCGCCGTCGCAGCCTGGTCTGCCGACTTCAAGACCATACCGGCGTGGTGACGCTGAGGTTTTTCCATTTTAATCGGGCCCAGCAAGACCGTTTAAAACCGGGAGTTCGGTTGCGCTGCTTTGGAGAAGTGCGTCGAGGTAAATCTGGCGTTGAGCTCTATCATCCCGAATACCAGTATCTCGATCAGGCCAATCCGCCCCAGCTGGAAGACAAGCTAACACCTATCTATCCTGCGACCGAAGGCATTACACAGGGGCGTATTCGCGACCTCTGTGGTCAGGCCCTGGCTCTGCTGGAAAATCACAGCATTCGAGAACTGTTGCCCCAAGACATAACCAACGATCTGCGCCAAGAGCTGGCCTACTCATTACCCGAAGCGCTGCGTCTGCTCCATAACCCACCGCCGGGTACCGCACTTAATCTACTGGCAGAAGGCGAGCATCCCGCCCAGCAACGTTTGGCCGCCGAAGAATTAATTGCCCATAATCTCAGCATGCTCAAGCTGCGCCAAAAGGTGCAACAGCAGCAGGCGCCCGTATTAACAGAGGATCATACCGCTGCCGCCGCCTTTCTTGAGCAACTGCCCTTTGATTTAACCGCCGCACAGCACCGAGTCGCTGCCGAGATTAGCGCCGACATAAGCACCGCCATCCCAATGCTCAGGCTAGTGCAGGGTGATGTGGGCTCAGGCAAAACTGTGGTGGCAGCCCTCGCCGCCGTGCAGGCCATTGCCAACGGCCATCAGGTCGCACTGATGGCTCCCACAGAAATTCTCGCCGACCAGCACCGCATTAACTTTGAGCAATGGTTGCGGCCAATGGGCATTCGCATCGCCTACCTCACAGGTAAGGTTAAAGGCAAAGCCCGGGAAGTACAGCTGGCCGCTATCGCCGAGGGCACCGCCAAGATGGTGATTGGTACCCACGCACTCTTTCAAGAGACCGTAGAATTTAATGATCTGGGGCTGAGTATTATCGATGAACAACATCGCTTTGGTGTGCACCAACGTCTGGCACTGCGTAAAAAAGGCTTTAGCCCAGAGGGCCCAAGCTTAAATGGCCCAGCCCCCCACCAGCTGATTATGACCGCAACCCCCATTCCGCGAACCCTAGCCATGAGCGCCTATGCCGACCTCGACTGCTCAGTAATTGATGAACTGCCCCCAGGACGCACCCCCGTCGAAACGGTGGTGTTAAGTAATTTGCGCCGCAACGACATTATTGCCCGTGTCCGCGCCTCCTGTAGCAGTGGCCGTCAGGCCTACTGGGTATGCACGTTAATTGAAGAGTCTGATGTATTGGAAGCCCAGGCCGCCGAAGTGACCGCCGCCGAGCTCCAGCTAATGCTGCCCGAGCTATCCATTGGTTTGATTCATGGACGGCTTAAGCCCAGAGAAAAGCTCGAGATTATGGCCGCCTTTAAAGCCGCCGAGATAGACTTGCTCGTCGCCACCACCGTTATCGAGGTGGGGGTCGATGTGCCCAATGCCAGCCTGATGATTATTGAAAACTCGGAGCGCCTGGGCCTCTCTCAGCTTCATCAGCTGCGCGGCAGAGTGGGCCGAGGCTCGCAAAGTAGCCATTGCGTACTCCTCTACAGCCCGCCTATCTCGGGCAATAGCAGCGCACGACTCAAAGATTATGCGGGAAACCACCGACGGTTTTAAGATAGCCGAAAAAGACCTTGAGCTGCGCGGTCCCGGTGAAGTGCTGGGCACCCGTCAAACCGGTGATATGCAGCTGCATATCGCCGACCTCCAGCGCGACGCCCACATGTTGCCGCAAATTAAAGCCACCGCTGAAAAGCTGCTGGTCAACCATCCCGAAAACGTCGACCCGCTGATTAATCGCTGGTTGGGCCACAGCGAACAATACGCCCAGGCATAGAAATAACCGCGGGTCGAATTTATGTCACTTAGATATTTCAATTTTATGACAACTCCCTATACTGCGGGGAAAACTTGGAGAATGATTCATGGACTTTAGTAACCCAATTTCTAACCTGTTTGGCAAGTCGCCAATTCGACCCCTGCAGGAACATATGTCCCTAGTAGTTAGCTGCGCCAAACAGCTTGAACCTTTCTTTGATGCCGTTATAACGGACAAGTGGGACAGACGCCAGCGAAGTCTTTGACCTTATCGTAGAGAACGAGCAGCAAGCTGACCGTCTGAAGAAAGAATTCCGCCTAAGCATGCCAAAAAGCCTGTTTATGCCCATGTCTCGTGGTGATCTGCTCAGTATTCTTGCTCAGCAGGACGAGATAGCCAATACCACCAAAGATGTCTGCGGCATTGTGCTTGGCCGTGAGATGAATATTCCCACCGTTTTGCAGACCGATTTTATTGGCTATATAAAGAGTGCCATCGAAACCTGCGAAAAGGCCCTCAAAGCAATCAACGAACTCGACGAGCTTCTCGAGACTGGTTTTAGCGGCCAGGAAGTGAAGTTTGTGAAGAAATTAATCCGCGAGCTGGATGCTCAGGAACAAAAGGTCGATAAGAAAGAACGTAAGCTGCGTCATCGCCTGTTCAAAATAGAAGCTGATATACCCCCCGTAAACGTAATGTTTCTGTACAGCACCATTGATAATATTGGCGCCATTGCAGATACAGCAGAACGTGTAGGCAACCGCCTAGAACTCCTACTAGCAAAATAAAAAAGTACTTTCAATAGCACTTTTACGGACCCAGTAACTATGGATTTATTCAGCGAATACGGCACGATCTTAATTATTATGGCCGCAATGTTTGGCCTATTTATGGCCTGGGGCGTGGGTGCCAACGATGTGGCCAATGCAATGGGTACCTCGGTGGGTTCCAAAGCGCTCACCATTAAGCAGGCCATTTGCATTGCCATGGTATTTGAGTTTGCTGGCGCCTACTTAGCTGGCGGAGAAGTAACCTCAACCATCCGCAAAGGCATTGTAGATTCCGATGTATTTAGCGACCAACCCGACCTTCTGGTGTTCGGTATGCTATCGGCACTGCTGGCCGCAGGCACCTGGCTATTAATCGCCAGTGTGATGGGCTGGCCCGTCTCTACCACCCATTCAATCGTCGGCGCCATTGTTGGCTTCGCTGCGGTTGGTGTCTCTAATGACGCAGTTAACTGGGACAAGGTCAGCACCATTGTTGCTAGCTGGGTAGTGTCTCCAGTGATGGCGGGCACCATTTCCTTCGCCATCTTTAGAAGCGTACAGCGCCTAATTCTGATTCACGATAATCCCTTTGAGCGGGCCAAAAAATACGCTCCCATGTACATGTTTGCCGTAGGCTTCTTGATGGCCATGGTTACCTTGCTCAAAGGTCTTAAGCACGTCTTTAAAGATGTCGGCATCACCCTATCCTTTGGTGAAAACGCAATGGTCGCCGTCGTTTTCGGTATTCTGGTCGCAATGCTGGGCACCTACCTGCTAACCAAGGTCGAGCGTGACGAATCCAAAGAAGAAGACAACCGTTTTTATAATGTCGAAAAAGTCTTCGCAGTACTCATGATCTTTACCGCCTGTAGCATGGCATTTGCCCATGGCTCCAACGATGTTGCCAACGCGGTAGGTCCGCTGGCCGCTGTCGTTAGTGTGGTGAATTCTGGTGGTGATATTGCCGCTAAGAGCTCAATGCCAAGCTGGATTCTGCTGCTAGGTGGCGCAGGTATCGTGTTTGGTCTGGCAACGTACGGCTACAAGGTAATGGGCACTATCGGACGTAAAATTACCGAGCTAACCCCAAGTCGCGGTTTTGCTGCTGAGCTGGGTGCCGCTGCAACCGTGGTACTGGCATCGGGTACTGGCCTGCCAATTTCTACCACTCACACCTTAGTCGGTGCGGTATTAGGGGTAGGCTTAGCGCGCGGTATTGGCGCACTCAATCTACGAATGGTTGGCGCGATCTTCCTGTCATGGGTGGTTACATTGCCCGCAGGCGCTGCACTGTCGATTGTGTTTTTCTTCTTCTTTAAAGGCGTTTTTGGTTAAGCCCGCATTAATAGCAACAAAAAGCGTACTAAAACAAAAAGCCCGGCTGGTTATAAACACCAGCCGGGCTTTTTTGTGCTTACCCACTTTTATTAGTTGCCCAGATAAAATCAGACTTTATTGAGATCTCTCAGTAACCCGAACGCTTCTGATGCCTGGGCCTGCGGCACAAACACATGGTCGTGATAATAACCGGCAATGATATTGGCGCTAATCTCATAGGCTGCCAGCTTTCCCGCCACAACGGCCGTTAAGCCTACCGATTCTAAGCTCGAATGCACCTGCAGACTAATACAACTAAACAGACCCTCATACCCTAACTTAGCGATATCAGCACGCTCCTGAGTAAGCACCAGAGTCAGCCCCTCATTCTCCTGATAGCTGGCAATGGGCGCCGTCTCGGCATAGTCGCCATAGCTCGCCCCAACAACCGTACAAAACACATAGGTTTCATCGAGCATAATGGGTGATAGGCTTTGGAGAATTGCTTTTAAATCTGTTTCACCAGGCATATTATTTTTCCTTAGGTTTGGCGAAAAAGACAAAGGGGACTGCAAAGGGCCCAAAAAGCACCGCCATCCATCCCCAGAAACGTGTATTGGCACCTCGCTCTTTAGCCAGCACATAGCAGACATAAATACACATAATATTAATAGCCACTACCGCATAGGCCGTAATCATTGTGTTAGTGCCTCACTAAAGTGATAGCTGGCAATGGTAAGGCCCTGGGAAAAATAAAACTTATGAGCCTGGTCACGCTGAGTGCCCGAATCAAGATGAAACACCTGACAGTCTGCTGCCTTAGCTTCAGCCCGTAACCAATCAATCATCTGCTCACCAAAGCCTTTTGATCGCTGGGACTCAGCCGTCACTAAGTCATCGATATAGCAATGCTTACCCATAAACAGATTGGTACAAATACGATAACCTGCCGCGGCAACAATCTCGCCCTCCTGTTCGATAAAGGCAAGGCAAAAACCATCCGCTTCCATAGCTCGAACCGTGGCTACAAAGTCACTGCGCTTTAAATGGGGGCGCAACTCCGCCATCACATTAAAACAGTTATTTATCTCGTTATCGGTAATCGCTCTGCGTGGCATGACTCAATCTGCATTGTATTTTTGATGAGACACCATCATCTCACGACAGCACCCCAGCAAACAACGCCATTAATGGTTTTTTCGCCCAGGCATAATTTTCATACAGACCCTTAATGGTTGCCGCAATACCCGGCTGTTCAGGTGCCTTAACCAGTTGATTAATAGCATTGCGCAGTCGCAAATAGTCACTGTCACTAATGCCCTTCTGTTTGGCTAACTTGGTCACCGCTTGATAAAATCGACCAACATCAGCCTGATCGAATTGAATACTCTGGTTAACCTTAATCTGCGCGTTGTCCCCCTGATTCACATTGCCAAAGTTAGCACTGCCACCAGAGATATTAATTTTTATGTCTGCGGGACTCATGCATTAGCCCCCTTTACCGCACCCTTAACGGCCCCACCAATTTTATTCATGGCACCCTGCACTACATTGCCCATATTAACCTTGCCGCCGGAAATATTAATATTCATGCTCTGCATCTTTTGCGCTTTTAGGTCGCTGGTATCTATGCCGTTCTTTTCCAGAGCAACAACCATCGCATCGAATACCGTTTCATTGATTGAGCGCACCTGAGTAGACACATCAATATCGTTATAGCTACTGGGATAGATAGTTCTTACCCTATTTAGCAGATTGGATTCACGCTTTACATAGGCAACAATCCAAAACAAAAAAGTAAAGGGTGAATAGGCAATTAATTTAAATTTGGCGTCTTTATCCACATAGCCGCCGGCCATCACTCGCCATTCAAAAGAGCGGATAGCCCCATAACTGCTTTGATTTAAAATAAGCGTTAATGTAGTTCCCCGCAACGTGGACTTGGATTGGCCTTTTAAAAAGTTGCGTCCTTCAGAAGAATTTAAATCTTTGTCGCGGTCGGTAATCGCAAGCGCTTCAAGGCTAGCAATCGGCGTTTTACTTTTTAGCTCTTCTTCAACGGTGGCAATAACTTCGGTTTCAATATTAATGGGGTGATGGTAAATATGCTGAAAGTGGCCAAATATCTCACCAAAATATTTGAACGGATGGGTTTTGTTAAAACTATTGGCACTGGATTTTGCCTCATCAATATCATTGCGCAATAAGGTCGATGTGATCAGGCCGAAGACCGTGAGCAGTATTAACCAGATGCCCAGTGTAAAGACGGTTAAATAAAGATGAACAATAACTGCTAAGGCAACCGTACGTTTTCTAATTCTATTGGTGACATTTTTCGAATCTAATAAATCCATTTTAACTTCTCCTTTTTCATAGTATTGAAAAGGAGTACCTTCGCACTCCTAGATTTCACGCCTAATAATTTTTGGTCATAAGTGATTTCTTCACTGAGGTGGTTACCTGGGTAAAAGTATCCTTTCCCTGAATAATCTGTGAAGTACTGGTGCTGCCATTCAGGGTAAGATTCCAAAAAGTACTGATCTCGCCCTGATATAAAAACCCCGCCCAAGAGGTAATGGAATTACAGGATTCAATAGTGCTTTCCCATTTAGTATCAAAAGTAATGGCTGTGCCATAAATCCACCCGGTGACCGGATAAACAATATTCTGACAGTTGTATCCGGCGGCGCCGTTGATATAGATACCGGTAATCTGGCCAGCACTATCAACACCGGTAATGCTTAGGGTCGAGCCATCCTGATTAACCCAAGAAGAGGGAACCAAGATTGGAGCACTGCTGCTGTCGGTGTTAGAAGAATCCGCACAGGCGGAGAGGCTGAATAGTAACGACATGAGTAGGGTAATAAGGTATTTGGTTTGCATAATATAAGTCCATTTATGCCCCGACTAGGTACGTCAAGCCTCACGTCGGGGCTTGAACGTGAAACCTAGAGTATTTTAGTGTGGGGTGCGGCTGCAAATTAGAGAGCGATCTCTACAGCCTGTTGACTGATATTTATTAAAGATAGACTAATTTTTTAGGTGATGAGAATCAGATACTGTCGCTGAGAGTTTTAGGAATCCTTGGGAGAGATTTTGGCCATCCCCTTAGCCCAGGGCCCGGCGACTTTTGTCGGGCGAGATGCACTGGGAGATTCAGCGCGAGGCGCATCAGAAGGTTTGTTGGACACTACGTCAGAAACTGGATCCGCACCTACCATAGGAGCCTCAACAGGAGCTATTTTAGTCGCGGCAACGGGAACTTGAAGTGGACTGTTAGCAAAGGCCGCCACATACAGCGCCTCAACCTTATCCCGAGCCCAGGGGGTTCTGCGCAAAAACTTGAGGCTAGATTTAACCGACGGATTACTTTTGAAACAATTGATATTGATATTGCGGGCGAGGTATTCCCATCCGTAACGTTTTTCAAGTCGCGTGACTACCTGCTCAAGAGTAATCCCATGAAGGGGATTATTAGGTTGCGGGTTGGACATAGCGTATCGCCTAAGCATTCAGAATCAATTATGGGCACTATACAGTGGTTTGGCGCAGGAGGCTCTTGCAGAAATAGGGGAGGGTTTCTTACAAACCCTCCCGGCGTTCATCAAGACATTCTTGGGAACCCGTAGCAAACTCACGACAGACCCAGGGACGGTTTTCGTATATTGTGCACATCATGGTGTCGCGATCCACCGCCGAGCACCAACCATCGTCTAAACGAAGCATGGTTTCTGCCCCCCAGGCATCGATTTTAATATGCTCTTTGGGCACCCCCGTATCCGTAATGAGCATTACCTCCAGCTTGCAGCAGACGGCCTTGCAGCTGAAACAGCTAATGCTGGGGTCGATGACATTGTGCAGAGAAATACTCATTGCGGTAGGCTATGCACCGTACGAACAGCAGTAGTTAGTAATCTCATGAACCACAACGCCAAATTTGGCATTGGCAGGGACCTCAAAAGACGTGCCGCCGATGATGCTGATCCATTCAGACGTCTGAGGTAACAATACATCCATAGCCCCAGACGAAATCTCCATTAACTCCTGCACCTCAGTACCAAATTCATACTCACCGGGTAACATAACCCCCAATGTCTTTTTACTGCCATCCGCAAGAATGATGGTGCGGCTGATGACACGGCCATCAAAATAGACATTGGCTTCTGTGGCAACTGATACATTGGTAAATTCTGACATCGATAAAATAACCTTTAAAAAGTGTTTTATGGCAGCTTACAAAAGCCTTGAGCGGGAACATCAAGGGCGCTATTGAACTTGCTGGATAGGTTCTGAAAGGCCACCAGGCCGGTCAGTTCGACGATAATATCATCATCAAATACAGATTTTAAGCGCTGCATTAAATCAGCACTCACCTGCTGATCGGAATAGGTAATTGCCTCAGCATACTCGAGTGCCAGCCTTTCAGTGGGATCAAACAAATCAGACTCTTGCCAGGTTTCAAGAGCCTCCACCTTATCCATAGAGCCGGCCCGATTCGCCAGGGTCATGGCATTAATATCCACACAGAAGGCACACCAGTTAATCTGGGAGACACGCACAGTTACCAGAGAGCGCAGTACCGGATTCAGCGGAGAACGCCTACGATCCAAAACACCATAGAGAATGGCCACCGCAGCAAAAAGCTTTGGCACCCTACCCCAGAGCAACCCAGGATCCAGCACCGCGCCATATTTGCGCCGTTGGTTCCAAAAAAATGGCCTTAGCCACAAGGGGTATTTTGCGAGGGGTTTGACCGGAACATGCATAATAATTGACCCATAAATTATGGTGGCAGTAACTTAGACTATAGCGCGCTTAGAGCGGCAGACGAATGCCTTCAACCGCAATATTAAAGCCATTAGCGCGTACCGTATTGGCCTCTTCACTGTCGGGATTCAACAGTGGATTGGTATGGTTCATATGAATAAACCACACCTTATTGCGTTGCTCTGACGACAAGCCACTGAGAGCCTTCATGGTTTCAGTCACCAACGGATGAGGGATCTTAGACATATCCCGCCCCGGCAATTCGCCGTCGCCATAAAAAGTGGCATCCAACAGCGCGTAATCCACCGTCTGAATAATCTGGGCAATCTCAGTTTCCCAAACAGACCACTTATTAATATCCGGGATAAATAGCGCCGACTTGTTAGCACCCTTAATTAGATAGCCCACCGTCTCAGAAAACTCATCTCGGTGGGGCACCAGCAAAGGCGTAACACTCATACCCGCCAGCGTAACTGCCTTATTGTGCGTTAAGGGCTGCAAGACAATATTGTTAAACTCAACCAGCTGGCTCCAGGGCCCATTACTACGTAGATAGCCCTGCATACGCGGCATGGCATACACCTGAATATTCTTGCCGCCCATAGCCTCATGACCCAAAAACATCAGGCCCGCATAATGGCCCATATGGGCATGGGTGAGAAAAATCCCCTCAAGTTCATATTGCTCAGAGGGGGCTTCTCTCTCAAGCGCATAGAGCTGTGCAGGCAGATTAGGCGTGGCTTCAAAAAGATATTTTTTCTTGGCAGCGGGATCGATCAGCGCAATAGAGGTAGCACCCCGACGTAGACTTGGATCTTCCCAGCCCGGCATGCAATGGGCCTGATAACAACCCGCCTGTGGATACCCCGCATCCTGCGCCACACCCAACACATAGAGGTAGGCCTCATCATTAGCCTTCGCTGGTAGAGCAGTAACAAGAACAGTCACATAGAAAATAAACAGCGCGCGCGTTAAAAGCATGGCTTAAGAATGCGCCTGCAGCATAGCGCCCATAGTTTGATGAATCATACTGACCGCCTTCAACGGACGCACCATCACTTTAAACTCAGTGATCAGCCCAGCCTCATTCCAAGAAATCATATCCACGCCGTTAACCTTAACGCCCTGAATCTCAACCTCGAACTCAAGAATCCCATTACCCTCACCATGAACCTCACGGACATAGGAAAAGCTATCGTTAAAAAACACCTCAAACGCCGCACTGAGGTATTTACCCGTAATGCTCTTGCCCACCTGAGGGGTATGAACCACCGGCGAATGAAACACCGCATCCTCAGCAAGTAGGTTATACAGGCCTTTTACGTCTCTATCCTTTGCCACCTGATGCCAGGTAGCCATGGTATCTATGGGCATATTCAGTTATCCAACCAGCATCATAAAGTGAATCCACATCGCCAACAGCACCAGTAACGACAGCACAAACGTCATAAAACGATGTATCACATGATTATAGGTAATATGGATAATGGTATGGACCAGCCGCAAAACCACATAGACCCAAGCAAGATTAAGCATAAGCGCGCTGTCGATCTGTAAGGCGATAACCAATGCAGCCAATACATAAAACAACACCGGGGCTTCTAGAAGGTTGGAATAATTGCGGCCCAGCTTTTGCACATAGTCTGGCGGAGTATCACCCGACATTAGTACATAGTACTTAGGGTTGATGTCCTTGCGGCGAACGCTGATTAGCCTAGATAGGCCAGTAGCGGTAGCCACGATAAAGGTGAGCATGACAAGGCTAAAAACGGGGTAGATTAGGTCCATGATGGCAGTCTCTTGTAGTAGTTTTTATAGAGGTTGTGACTATGGAATGAGTCTGCCAATCAACAGCTTGATTGTAAAGGTTTAGAGTGCTGCTTGAAGAGGCCAGCTCGAGAAGTCGCTGTCCAATACCCAAGGCTCTTGGCTAAACAGAACGAGACTGGTCAGATTTTTAGAGGCTATCTTGGTAGATATCGGTTTTGGATAACTGCGTCGCTAATCTCTGATCTTGCACTGCCCAAAGTCTTGGGGCGGAAAAGCCCACCAAAATAGATAGAGCCAGAATTTTTGAGAGAGTCCCTGCGGTCTCTTGAAGTGATCCGACAAAGTACAACCCGAGTGCCAGGCCCAATATTCCCCCCAGCATTAAGCGCAAGCCTAACCAAGTACCACGTACAACCTGCAGCTTCTTAGACGGAACATACTCTCTGGTCTCGTCAGTTGGAGGCTGGCTAGGGCGGATAGACACAAAAGTCACTTGGGCGAAGCTCCCGAGAACAGCACCAACGGGGCAAACGAAAATTAACGCCATATCAAATGAGCTGAATCCTAGGCTAACTATAAAATCGAACATGTGGTCGCCTTACGGGTGTTTGACCACTAGGGCCAGACGAAAATTGTTTATCGAGGAAGCGTTCCAATATATAAAAATTTTATCCATCAAATTCAAGACGCGATACTATCTGGTCCATTTCAAGTTCATTGAAATAATCCGTTTCATTTAGCTTATCCTCTGAGGGACTGCTCCAGGGAAGGCTTACCGTTAGGTGTCCAGTTACCCAAGGAGAATAATCCACGATGCTAGCGGGAGCTCCAACCGCCTCTTGATCTGGCACTGCGGTCACTAAGACAAAGCTAACAATCATTGCATTTGGATATTTTTTATTTAAATAATTTTTTACTATATTTAATGTTTTTCCCGTTCTGGTGACGTCATCAATCAGCACAATTGACCCTGTGATATCTCTATCTTCACAAACCACCTGTGTATCGGGCCCATAGACACAGTCTACGATATGATTTTCGGCCAGTTGCATTCTTTTCGCTAGGTAGGCGGCCAAAAACTGCCCGCCTTTGTTCACGCCAAATAAAAAGGGCTCCGATTTTTCGTTCTTCTTAATACCTTTTAGCAAAAATTCAATATTTGCCATGCCTATCTCTGCGGCAGCAGTCGTCAAAAACTCCCCATGAGAGAGCTTCCTCGTCTTTAGATCAAGAGTGTTACCGGCCAAGAAACCTATATGTGATGTCAGAGTCCGGGTGTGATCTTCTAAGGCATTCGAGTACAGAGCCTGCCGACCAATAAAACGCCGTGCATCGGCAATTTCCTTGTTAAAAACAAGCATTCTACTTTCATGTTTGGACATATAGGCTTGGACTGTATCAATAAGCTCTCTAACTTCTTGGTAATTATTATTTTGCTCATGAAGCTCTGAAGCTATCGTCGAAATCTTGTTTTCGATGACTTCTTCGCGGTATCGCCGGTGAATGACATATTTGAGGTAATCTAACGCATTAATTAGCGGAAGAAAGAAATTCATAATCGCTGTTTTAGCGATGAGGCGTTCGGGGGATCGATGCAACGATGACATTATAATGTTCTCCAAGTTCGGAGGAAAGTAAGCCATAGAAATCGAAAAAATAGTATTAAGTCGACCACAAAGATAGCATATTCAGCTGACTTGAGACCATAAATAATAAACCTATCAATGCCGATTGTGCCGAGAAACACAATTAGATAACTAAGACCAACGGCAGGCGCACAAATTATTATGAATATACTGATACCCACTAACGCTTCTATAAGAAAAGTCTTCGGAGCGCTGGTATATTCGCCCACATCCTGTCCATTAGCCATACAATCTCCTGTGCCCATAAAAATGGTTTCTAAGCTACATGCCGTTGTTTCTATGCAGTACTTGGGATCACAGAGATTATGATGAAACTTGTAGCTTTAGCTTTACCAAACAGCAGTCTTAATATTTGGTGACCACAGACCAAAACAGATCATCAACTTCTAATATTCACGACGGTTTCGGTAACCATAGACTAATTATTGGACCTTCGTCGATATTATGGGATTAATAGAGTGCTCCCAAGGATTAATATTCCAAAGCCCTAATCAAAGACCCTATTTATGCGCCCTATCTAGGAGTAGGAGTAGGAGCGAAATTTGACATTAGTTTACTCAGAATTCATTAAACGACTTACTAGTAGCAGCCAACAGAAAGGACATACTCCTCAACCGTATAATCACATGACTTCCATATCGTGCCATCTATGCAATCCTCGCTTACTCAAAAACTAATCGGCACTAGCCAATTGATCCTAAGTTCCTCTTATGCCTAAGCTCTTCTAACTCTTCACTATTAGTTTCAGGCCAATTCAACACCTGCAGGCAGCGTCGGTGATACAATTTGCAACTGTTAACGACGGTAGAACCCTAACAAAAATGAAAGACTGCAACCAATGTGGAAAGTGCTGTATTAAATATGGCGACGGCGCGCTCTCTGCAACGGCAGGCGAAATCGACATGTGGGAGCTATTTCAGCCACACATTTTCCAATATGTAAAAGATAACGAAATCTGGTTTTGCCCGGACACCGGCGTACAACTAAACCGCTGTCCTTTTCTTGAGATCGAACCCAATCAGGATAAAGACAAATATACCTGTTCTATCTATCTAAGTAGACCTGAAGACTGCAGGCACTACCCGAGCAGTATTGCTGAAATGATTCGAGATGAATGCGAAATGATTGAAGTTAAAGATTTACAAGACTCCAATAAGGCGCAAACTGAATTGGATGACCTAATGGAGGGTAGTCGGCCTAGAAAGCAATGAAGTCTTCTGAAGCTTTTTATAATTAGGCACAAAAAAGGGCTCCCTCAGGAGCCCTCTTAGATGTCACTTTAACTAAGCACCTAATTAATCTTAGGATCCAACTCGCCACCGTCATAACGCGCAGTCATTGCATCCAAACTTAACGCTTTCATCTTGCTAGCGTTGCCTGCAGTACCAAAGGCTTCATAGCGCGCCACGGCAATATCTCGCATTGCGGTGATGGTTTCTTTTAGGTAAGAACGCGGGTCAAAGGCGGCGGGGTTTTCTGCGAGGTATCGACGCACGGCACCAGTTGATGCAAGGCGTAGATCAGTATCGATATTAATTTTACGAACACCGTGCTTGATGCCTTCGCAAATTTGCTCGACGGGCACGCCGTAGGTCTCGGGGATTTCGCCACCGTACTGATTAATAATGGCGAGCCATTCTTGGGGGACGGAGGATGATCCGTGCATGACCAGGTGAGTACCGGGAATGCGTTTATTAATTGCTTTGATGCGGTCGATGGCAAGAATATCACCAGTGGGTGGGCGGCTAAACTTGTAAGCGCCGTGGCTGGTGCCACAGGCAATAGCCAGTGCGTCACAATGAGTTTTGGACACAAAATCGGCGGCTTCTTCTGGATCAGTTAGCATCTGGTCGTGGGTAAGTATGCCTTCTGCACCTACGCCATCTTCTTCACCGGCCTGCCCTGTTTCTAAAGAACCCAGGCAACCTAGTTCGCCTTCGACAGAAACGCCACAGGCATGTGCCATTTCCACGGTGCGTTTGGTAACGTCTACGTTGTAGTCGTAGCTTGATGGAGTTTTACCATCTTCCATTAATGAGCCGTCCATCATGACTGAGGTAAAACCTAGCTGGATGGAACGCTGGCAAATTGCCGGACTGGTGCCATGGTCTTGGTGCACGCAAACTGGAATATCGGGCCACTCTTCTACGGCGGCTTGAATCAGGTGACGTAGAAATGGGGCGCCGGCATATTTGCGCGCGCCGGCCGAGGCCTGAACAATCACTGGGCTATCGGTTTGTTCGGCGGCCAGCATAATCGCGCGCATCTGTTCTAGGTTGTTTACGTTAAATGCAGGTACGCCATAATTATATTCGGCGGCATGGTCGAGCATCTGTCGTAGTGAAATTAGTGCCATGGTCTCTTCCTTCCTTTAAATCTAATAATTCTATTAATCGTTTGCGCGCTGTTCCAGCATTGCCACCGCGGGTAATTCTTTGCCTTCTACATATTCTAAAAATGCACCGCCCCCTGTTGAAATATAGGACACATGATCGGTGATTTCATATTTATCCACGGCAGCTAGGGTATCTCCACCCCCGGCAATTGAGAAACCGTGGCTTTTAGCAATGGCTAAGGCGAGTGTTTTGGTGCCCTGACCAAATTGATCAAACTCAAAAACTCCGACGGGGCCGTTCCAAATAATGGTGCCCATGGAGGCAATAATGCCTGCTAGCTTTCTGGCGGAGTCTGGCCCTATGTCGAAAATCATGTCGTCGTCTTCCACCTCGTCCACTGACTTTATAACGGCCGCTGCGGTTTCCGAAAATTCTTTGCCGACCACTACGTCGGTGGGCAGTGGAATATTAACTTTTTTCATCAGCGCCTGAGCGGCTGGAATTAGGTCGTGCTCACAGAGTGATTTACCGACGTTTTTACCCGCTGCTGCCAAAAAGGTATTGGCGATTCCACCGCCTACAATTAGCTGGTCTACCTTATCGGCCAGTGTTTCTAAGACCATTAATTTGGTCGAAACTTTGGAGCCACCAACAATGGCGGCCACTGGCGGAGTGGGTGCGGCCAGTGCTTTTTCCAGCGCCGCTAATTCTTTGGCGAGCAGTGGTCCGGCGCAGGCGATAGGGGCATATTTAGCCACACCATGGGTGGAGGCCTGGGCGCGGTGTGAGGTGCCGAAGGCATCCATCACAAAAACATCACAGAGTTTGGCATAGGCTTTGGCGAGGGTGTCGTCGTTCTTTTTCTCGCCCGGATTAAAGCGTACGTTTTCCAACATGACGATAGTGCCATCGACGGTTTTTAAGCCGCTAGTCCAGCTCTGTTCTACCACAACTGACTGACCCAACAGACCTGCCAAATGGGCGGCCACAGGTTTCATGCTGTAATCGACATTGTATTCCCCTTCGGTGGGGCGCCCGAGGTGTGACATCAAAATAACGCTGGCACCGGCCTCTAGGGCTAACTTAATGGTCGGTAGTGCAGCTCTGATTCTGGCATCGCTGGTTACGCGACCGTCTTTAATAGGTACGTTAAGATCTTCGCGGATCAAAACACGTTTACCTGAGAGTTGCTGGTCGGTCATTAACTTGACGGTCATCGTATTCCTTAATGAATGTAGTAATTGGCTATTGCTGAGTTGGCGTGAGTCCATGCCAACTTAATAAGGTGTCGAGCATTCTATTCGCGTAACCCCATTCGTTATCGAACCAAATTAACACTTTAACTAATTTTTGCTGACTGACTCTCGTTTGGCTTGCGTCAACTATTCCGCTACGGGGATCATGGTTGAAGTCGCAGGAGGCCAGAGGCTCGTCGGTATAACCTAGCACCCCATCGAGGGAGCCATTGGCTGCTGCTTCGAGGGCGGCATTAACTGCGGCTGTATCGACATTGGCATTTACCATAATCGATAGGTCAATCGCTGAAACATTCACCGTGGGCACACGCATGGCCTGTGCCTGAAAGCGTCCGGTCAGCTCAGGCAGAATACGATCAATGCCCAAGGCTAGGCCGGTATCCACAGGAATAATGGACTGCATTGCCGCGCGCGTTTTGCGCAGATCGGTATGGTGGTAGGCGTCGA
>CALSNK010000022.1 GCA_943787675.1 uncultured Pseudomonadales bacterium | reverse complement strand
GCAGAGCATGGCGTCGCTATCTGTCACGCGCAACTGCTGTGCAAAGCTCGTCTCGATACCAGACAGTGCAATACGTGTATCTATCTGAGGCCGCGCCCCATGTACCAGCACCAACCGAATCCCCAGGCTCTGTAAAAGCGCAATATCATGGATAGTGCGATGAAAGTTTCCATGGGCAATCGCATCACCGCCAAGGGCGATAACAAAGGTCTTGCCCCTATGAGCATGGATATAGGGCGAAGTCTGCCTGAAAAATTGTACGTAGCTGTCTGTAGTCATGGCGTGATTATAAGCAACCACAGCCAATAAGTTGAGTTAAAAATTATTTGATAGTTGTGGTTTGCCCGACTTGGCGTGCTAAACCGGACTACTATTTAGGAATGGATACCAGTGCAGGAGCAAAAGGATGAACCAGACCAGTGCAAAAGGCCGAGCCCTCGACCTTGGCAGTGCCTTAAAAGCCTTAGTGATTGATGGCTTACTTAGTCAGGCAGACGCGAATAAAATAGCCGTCGACCATCGCAGTCGGGAAGAGGCCCTCCTTCATCCCCTGCAGTACATTGCCAATAAACAGATGTGTCATGCCCAGACCAAAAGTCCCCTTAGCCTGGATACCCTAACCCAGTGGTTGGCAAAAAAATCCAAACTGGGACTGGCCAATATAGATCCCCTAAAAATTAATGTGCCCGCCGTGACAGGGGTTATGTCATTTGCCTATGCCCAGCGTTACGGCATTCTCTGTATCGAGGTACGCCCGCAAGAGATTATTGTTGCCACCATGCAGCCTTTTGATCAAAGCTGGATAGAGAGCCTGGAGCAGACCAGCCGCAGAAGCGTGAGCACTGTGGTGGCCAATCCCGCTGATATCAAAAAATATACCCTGGAGTTTTACTCCTTAGCTAAATCTGTCTTTGGTGCCGGGTCTTCCTCTAATGGCGGTGCCGGTATCTCAAACTTCGAGCAGCTGTTGGAAGTGGGTAAATTGAAAGACCCAGACGCCCAGGACCAGCATATTGTTAATATCGTTGACTGGTTATTGCAGTACGCTTTTGAACAGCGTGCCAGTGACATCCATCTCGAGCCCCGTCGCGATAAGGGCAAGGTACGTTTTCGCATCGATGGCGTTCTGCATCTGGTGTATGAGCTACCGGGCAATGTGATGACCGCCATGACCAGCCGCCTAAAAATACTTGGTCGCATGGATGTGGCGGAAAAACGTCGCCCCCAAGATGGCCGTATTAAAACAGTGGCGCCCAATGCCAGTGAAGTGGAGCTGCGCCTGTCCACCATGCCCACCGCCTTTGGTGAAAAACTGGTGATGCGAATATTCGATCCCGATGTATTGCTGCGCAATTTTACTCAGCTGGGGCTGGTGGCTGAAGACTTTGAGCGCTGGCAAGCCATGACCAAACGGGCCAATGGTATTGTGCTGGTTACTGGGCCCACGGGTTCAGGTAAAACCACTACCCTCTATTCCACTCTTAAACACCTCGCCGTGGAATCTGTAAACGTAAGCACCATCGAAGACCCGATCGAAATGGTGGTCGATGCCTTTAATCAGAGCCAGATTCAGTCCGCTATCGACTTTGACTTTGCTGCCGGCATCCGCACCCTGATGCGCCAAGATCCAGATATTATTATGGTGGGTGAGATTCGCGATCATGAGACGGCGGAGATGGCCGTGCAAGCCGCCCTAACCGGTCATCTAGTGCTGTCTACTCTGCATACCAATGATGCGCCCACGGCCATTAGTCGACTGCTGGACCTTGGCTTGCCGACCCATTTACTCAAGGCGACCCTAAATGGTGTTATGGCGCAGCGTTTGGTGCGAACCCTGTGCACAGCCTGCCGCAAAGAGACGGCAACAGATTCAGAAACCTGGGCTGAACTTACTCGCCCCTTTACGGTGCCTATGCCAAAAACAATTTATCAGCCTAGGGGCTGTCTTGAATGCCGCAACACAGGTTATGCTGGGCGTCAGGGTGTCTACGAAATTATGCCCCTAACAAATGCACTGCTCAGTGAAATCAGTGCAGAGGCCGATATTCAACAAATTCGCCAGGCAGCGGTTAGACAGGGAATGAAACCGTTGCGTCTTGCTGGTGCCGCAAAAGTCGCAGAAGGAATTACCTCAATAGAGGAGGTAATGCGCGTTACTCCAGAGCTTGGTCGCTAAAAAACCAACCTATGTCCCTGAAAAATGCCCCTGTTCCTCTGTCGTTAACGGCCATACCCCAGGCGCCCTGGTTACAGCAACGCCTGGCGAAAGATGCGGTCTTTGCCGAGCAGTTTGCTCTGGTCTGGGGCTGCAGTGACTTTGTCGCCGAGCAGTGCAGTGCCAATCCCGCGTTATTTCAGGGGCTTGTTGAAAGTGGCGACTTAGCCCGTAGCTATAGTGACGACACCTACCTCCAGCGGCTTCAGCAACCGCTTATTCAAATCGAAACTGAAGAACAGTTAAGCCAGCAACTCAGAGTTTTCCGTCGTCGCGAAATGATTCGCATTGTGTGGCGAGATTTTACCCGCAGTGGGCCCATGCTCGAAACCACCCGAGATGCCACGCTATTAGCCGAGGCCTGCATTGTTACCGCCCTGGACTTTCTGCACAGGATCACCTGCGTTGAACTTGGCACCCCTGTGGCCAAGTCAGGTGAAGAGCAGCGGCTCGTTGTTATCGCCATGGGCAAAATGGGTGCCTACGAGCTGAATATATCCTCGGATATCGATCTGATTTTTGCCTATCCTGAATCGGGAGAAACTCAGGGCGCTACCCGTAGTATCTCTAATCAAGAATTCTTTATTCGCCTCGGACAAAAACTGATTGCCGCTCTGGATCGTCATACCGTTGATGGCTTTGTTTTTCGCGTAGATATGCGCCTGCGGCCCTATGGCCAGAGTGGCGCGCTGGTACTTAATTTCGCGGCCCTTGAAGAATATTACCTAACCCAGGGGCGCGACTGGGAACGCTACGCCATGATTAAGGCGCGAGTGGTGGCTGGTGAGCCAGCCGATGCCCAGTATCTCCATGCCATGTTGCGGCCATTTATCTATCGTAAATACTTGGATTTTGGGTCCATCGAATCCCTGCGGGATTTAAAGCGCGCTATTAACCGTGAGGTGTCGCGCAAAGGTATGCAGGACAATATTAAGCTGGGGCCCGGGGGTATTCGCGAGGTCGAGTTTATCGCCCAGACATTGCAGCTGATTCGCGGCGGTCGCGATGTCCGACTGCAGACCCAGTCTCTGCACCAGGCTCTAGAGTTATTGGCCGCCGAGCAAGTAATTGCAGTGGACGAACAGCAGGGTCTTTGGCAGGCCTACGAATTTCTGCGCAATACGGAGCATGCACTGCAGGGCATTGCCGATAGACAGACCCAGGAATTACCACAGGACGCGCTGGGTCAGCAGCGAGTGGCGTTGCTACTCGACTGTGCAAACTGGGCGGACTTTTACCAGCAACTGCAAATTCACCGTGACCATGTGCGCAGTAGCTTTGCCGATATTATTTCAGAGGGGCCGGCACAGGCTGGTGAATCCATTGCCGGTGGCGATAATATCTGGCAGCAGAATCCCGATGCCGAGGCTATCTTGGAGCATCTAGAAGAGCTCGGTTATCAGCAGCCACAGGAAGTGGCCACCCAGTTGGCGGGGTTTTATCAGAGCCGGCTGGTGCAGAATCTTGATGCCTTACCCCGCACTCGCCTCGAAGGGTTGTTGCCCAAGCTTACCCAGGTCTGTGCAGCTCGCGCTGACAACAGTCTGACTCTGGGCAGAACCCTGGGTTTGATTCAGGGGGTTCTCCGTCGCAGTGCCTACCTTGCGTTACTCGCCGAAAATCCTCAGGCCCTTGAACAGTTGGCGGTGCTCTGTGAGCGCAGCAGTTGGATTGCCGATGAGCTGGCAGCCTATCCCGCGCTGCTAGATGAATTACTTGATCCACGCTCCCTGTACACAGCGCCCAATAAGCAGGTGCTTCGGGATCAGCTGCGCCAGCAAATGTTGCGTATTCCCGACGAAGATCAAGAGCAACAGATGGAGGCCATCCGCTATTTTTGCCGCTCCTATACATTGCGTGTTGCCGCCTGCGAGCTAATGGATGTGCTGCCTCTAATGCAAGTAAGTGATTACTTAACTTGGATTGCCGACGTGGTTGTTGAGCATGTGGTCAATGTTGCCTGGCAGCAATTAACGGCGACCTATGGGCAGCCTCAGGCGGCCAAAAGTGCTCTCAATCTTGGGGCTCCTAATCTAGAGGCTCCAGATCGAGGAACCCTCAGTCACAATCTAGGTACTCCTGCATCAAGGTACCCAGACCCCGGGGTTTATTGTCGTGGCATACGGCAAAATGGGTGGCATTGAGCTGGGGTATAAGTCTGATTTGGATTTGGTATTTATCCATAACGCCCAAGCTAATCAGGTTACCGATGGCCCGCGCAGTATTGATAACAGCACATTTTTTATGCGTCTGGGTCAGCGTATTATTCACCTGCTATCCACGCCCACCCATTCCGGCATCGCCTACGAAATTGATATGCGTCTGCGACCCTCGGGGAATTCCGGCATGTTGGTGGCCTCGTTGACCGCCTTCGAAAAATACCAGCATCAGGGCGCCTGGACCTGGGAGCATCAAGCGTTGGTTCGCTCCAGGGTGGTTGCCGGGGATCCTAATTTGGCGGCGGACTTCGATAAAGTCAGAGATCAGGTTCTTCGGCAGCCAAGAGACACGCAATCTCTGGCCACTGAAGTACAGCAAATGCGCAAAAAAATGCGCAAACATCTAGGTCGGGGCACTAAAGATGGCAAATTCTCCCTCAAGCAAGGCACTGGAGGTATCGTCGATATTGAATTTATGGTTCAATTTGCAGTCTTGGCTTGGTCCCACGACCATCCCTCGCTTACTCGCTGGAGCGACAGCATCCGCATAATAGAGTCATTGGCTCAATGTGGCTTGTTGGACGAGCAAAACGCCCTCCAGCTGATCGACGCTTACAAGAGCTTCCGCATTGCAGGCCATCGCTTACAGCTACACAATCAGCTGGTGGAAGTAGCTGTGTCGGAGTTTGTTGAGGAAAGGAAAATCGTGGTGGACCAGTGGCATACATTTTTTAGTAACCGATAATTAAAAAGAGGAATAGGTCGATGTCATTTTCGGACCGCGATGGTTTTATCTGGATGGACGGCAAGCTAATTGATTGGCGCGATGCGCAGGTGCATTTTTTAACCTCGTCTCTGCATTATGGCAATGCAGTTTTTGAAGGTATTCGTGCCTACGAAACCGAACATTCGGGCACCTGTATCTTTCGTCTAGAAGACCATATTAAACGTCTGTTTAATTCGGCAAAAATTCTGCATATGAGCCTGCCTTTTACCCAGCAGGAAATCTGCGACGCTCACCGGGAAGTGGTTCGCGCCAATAACCTGGATGCCGCGTATATTCGCCCCCTCGTATTTTTGGGCTCCGAGGGTATGGGCCTGCGCGCCGAGGGCCTCAAGATTCATGTGGGTATCGCCGCATGGGACTGGCCTTCTTATATGTCGCCAGAAACTCTGGAGACTGGCCTCAAGGTTCGTACCTCGTCTTACACCAGACACCATGTGAATATCACCATGGTTAAAGCCAAGGCCAGCGGCAACTACATCAACTCGATGCTGGCTCTGCGTGAAGCACTGGATTCCGGTTGTGACGAAGCCATCATGCTCGACCCAGAGGGCTATGTAGCCGAGGGCAGTGCGGAAAACTTCTTTATGGTTCGCGACGGTGTTATTTATACGCCAGATCTAACCTCCTGTCTCGACGGACTGACCCGGGACACCGTCTTTAAATTAGCAGCGGATCACGGCATCGAAGTGCGTGAAAAGCGCATATCTCGCGATGAGGTTTATATTGCCGACGAGGCATTTTTCACCGGTACCGCGGCAGAGATTGTGCCCATCCGTGAATACGATAGCCGCATCATCGGTACCGGCAAACGCGGACCCATTGCGACCACATTGCAGGCGGCCTATTTTGATCTTGTGCGCGGCAAGAATGCCAAGTATCAAAAATGGTTAGCGCCAGTCGCCAAGTAGCTGCCTGTTATAAAAGGCCGAGTAGCCGAGTATTAAACGAAAGCTCTAGATTGCGAGCTTGAAAAAACGTTAGACCAACGGAATTATTGTTATGGCGAGTTCTACCGCTAGGGAAGTTGTTAATGTCCTGTGCATGAAATGGGGCACTAAATATTCAGGGGACTATGTGAATACACTGTATTCCATGGTTGCGCGGAATATGACCAGAGACTTTCGTTTTATCTGTTTGACCGAAGACGGATCTGGATTAAACGATAAAGTCGAAGTATTCCCCCTGCCTGAACTGTCCGTCGATCTGGCTGGTCCAGAGCGTGGCTGGAACAAGCTGGCAGTATTTGCAGAGACGCTGTATGACCTCAAAGGTATGGTGCTCTGTCTCGATCTCGATCTTATTATTACGGGTAGCCTGGACGATCTATTTGATTACCCCGGCGAAGTCATGATTATTAAAGACTGGATTAAAAAAGACGGTACCGGCAATTCATCGGTCTATCGCTTTGAAGTGGGCGCCCATCCAGAGGTGCTTGCTGAGTTTGAAAAATCATTTGCCCAGATCAAAAATACCCATCGCAACGAGCAGGAATATTTGTCTGCTGCGTTGATGGCAAAAAATGCACTGGTCTACTGGCCCGATCATTGGTGTCGCAGCTTTAAGCGCCACTGCATCAAACCCTTTTCACTCTTTATTGCCCGTGAAACCGAAATGCCCGCAGACACTCGCGTCCTCGTATTTCACGGTAAGCCCGATCCCCACGAGGCGATTGCCGGTGTGAGCGGGAAATGGTATCGACGTTTCAAACCTGCCACCTGGGTAAACGATCACTGGCATTGAGTCGTAATTAAACCTTAACTGTCAGGAGACTTAGTTGAGTATTACAGGGAACGTAAAGCAGGTAATCTGCATTAATTGGGGTACTAAATATGGCCCTAAATATATCAACCGCCTCTATGGCATGGTCGCGCGGAATATCAGCCCGCCCTTTACTCTGACCTGTTTCACCGATCATTCCTCGGGTATTCGCTCCGAGGTCAATGCCGTGCCATTGCCGCCATTAGACTTTGATCTACCCCGCACCAAAAAAGGTATCTGGCCTAAATGCCGTCTGTGGAATGAACAGCTGGCAGACCTTGCTGGGCCAGTCTTGTTTTTGGATTTAGATTTGGTGATTACCAGTAATCTGGATAGCTTTTTTGATTATGGCGATCCCGAAGATGTGATTCTCGCACGCAATCCAAGTAATCCGTTAGAGCGATTGGGGCAGACATCGGTGTATCGTTTTCCGGTTGGAAAATTACTGCCGTTGCTGGAAAATTTCGCCAGGTCGCCATTAGAAATTGCCGGGAAATATAAATACGAACAGCGTTATGTCACTAATTGTGCGCCAGAGGGCATTAAATTTTGGCCGAAAGATTGGGTACTGCACTTTCGTCAAAAATGCCGTCGTAGCTTTCCGCTAAATTATTTCAAAGTGTCCAAGCTGCATAAAAATGGCAAGATAGTGATATTCCCTGGAGACCTTAATCCGCAGGATGCAATCGATGGTCGCTATCATGAAGAAGAGGCCATGATGTCGCCCAAGGAACATATCTTGGCGGGACTTCGGGGTCAGCGGCCGAGATCATTAGCCGCTCATCTGCGGCACTTTATTTTACCAACGCCCTGGGTTGAGCATTTCTGGAAAGAATAGTCTGTCATTCATAACAAGACTTTGATAACTTGCTGCCAATATTCACGTAGTTATCCTCACTCCTCTATTGAGATCCGAGATTTTGAGTCGAATTATTTACAGCGCTATTTTTTATCTGCTGACGCCGATCATCCTGCTACGTTTGCTGTATCGCGGATTAAAGGCGCCGGCCTATAGAAAACGCTGGGCAGAACGATTTGGATTTCCGTTTATGCCGAGTCGACAGCAGACTGTATCTGGTTGCATGCTGTATCGGTGGGAGAGACTCTGGCCGCAGTACCCCTAGTAAAAGCTCTGCAAGAAAAGTACCCCCAGCACCGACTGATGGTGACCTGCATGACCCCCACAGGCTCCGAGCGCATTAAAGCGGCCTTTGGAGACTCCGTTGACCACAGCTATATGCCCTACGACACACCGGATGCGGTAGCGCGATTTTTGAATCGCCTGAAGCCCAAAATGTTAATTATTATGGAAACTGAGCTCTGGCCAAATACTATTGCTGCTTGCCAGAGCCGAGATATACCCGTGATATTGGCCAATGGCCGACTGTCCGCGCGCTCGGCGAAGGCTTATCACCGCATCAGTTCTGTGGTCCAGCCTATGCTCTCAGGAATATCGGCAGTTGCGGCCCAGCACAAAGATGATGGGGAGCGGTTTACTCAGCTAGGTCTCCCCCCTGTCTGCCCTGGCGGTAACGGGTAACATTAAATTTGATTTGTCTCTAGATCAGGCTGTTCAAGATCGAGCCGCTGCGCTCTCTAAGCAATGGCATTGCGGGAACAATCGACCGGTTTTTTTGGCCGCCAGCACCCATCGTGGTGAAGATGAAATTATTCTTCAGGCCTTTGGGCAGATTAAACAGCAGTTAGATAATGCCTTGCTGGTGTTAGTGCCAAGGCATCCCGAACGCTTCGATCAGGTGGGAGAGCTCTGCACCTCAGCAGGATTTACGCTGGCCAGACACAGTGCCGGCGATAAGGTTGAGGCTGCGGATGTGTTGCTCGGCGACACCATGGGCGAGTTAATGGTATTTTTTGGGGCCTGCGATGTTGCCTTTGTCGGGGGCAGTTTGGTTGCGACTGGCGGGCATAATATGATTGAGCCAGCGGCCTGGGGCGTCCCTGTATTAACGGGCCCCCACCTGTTTAATTTCACCGAGGCTTCCCAGCTACTGTTAGCGGCTGATGGCATGCTGGTCTGCAATGATGGGGCTGAGTTGGCAGAGCAATGTATAGCACTGCTGGGAAATAAAGAGCGTCGTCAGGAGATGGGAAATGCAGCGCGCCTTGTAGCCGAGGCTAATAGAGGCGCGCTAGATAAGCTAATGTCTGTTATTGATCGATTTATTTAGCGCCTTCTGTCTCTCTCTCTTTCTGTGTCTCTCTTTCTAAATATCTAGCTCTCAAGTTACTTAGCGATAATCAGCTGCGAATCCAACCAGCCATTTAACTGATAGATATCGTCCTGGGGCTAGCTGGCCGGCCACTTCTTTTAAGCGCATCATCGACAAAATATAGTCATAGCGAGCATTCGCATAGTTGCGGCGGGCCTGATACACAGAGCGCTGGGCTACCAGTACATCAACAATATTTCTTGTCCCTACCTCATAACCGGCCTGCGTCGCCTGGAGTGCACTATCTGCTGAGGTAATCGACTGCTTGCGCGCTTTTACCCGAGCGGTGTTGGTCAGCACCAGCTGATGTAACGAGCGAGAAGCTTGGATAATATTGCGTTTAGTGGCTGCGTAGCCTTCTTTAGAGGCGATAGAGAGTTGCTTAGCCTGACGGCGCTTAGCATCTACCGAACCACCCATCCAGATTGGCATGGTTACGGAGACGACAAATGAATGACCGTCCTGCTGAGTCTCAATAGGGTTGGTGTATCTGGTGCCATCCATATCAGATTCATAGTAACTGGCGCGACCTGTAATCTTGGGTAAGCGAGCTGAGGCAGCAGCCTTGGCACTGTTATAGGCTGCATCTTTACCCAGCTCAGCGACTTTTAACTGGAAGTTATTGCCAATAGCGAAGTCTACCCATTCTTGATTGCTAAGTGGCTCGGGATTGGTCGCCATAAAGGTATCGGTCAGACCCGCTAATGCTTCGTGATCTTGGCCCGTGAGCACTTGCAGGCCTTCAAAGGCAATATTCAATGCACCGCGTGCTTCCAAGCTATTAACCGCAGCATCATCAAACACTGCCTGGGCTTCATGCACATCGGTGACCGGCAACAGGCCAACTTCAAAACGCTCGCGCGTCTGCTCAAGTTGACGTTGAATCGCACGCTGCTCAGCGCTGCGAGTTTGCAGATTGTCATAGGCGCGCAGCACATTAAAGTAGGCTTCACTAACCCGAATAATCAGTGACTGCTGATCGGCGGCAAACTGTGCCTGTGCACTGTCGCTAAGTGCCTTGCCACTTTTAAAACTGTACCAAGAGGGCATGTCAAAGAAAGCCTGGCTCAGGGAGACGCCATAAGTCGTGGTGTTCGTATCTATAAGGCCGGTGATAACCGAGGGGGGGTTATCGTTAATTTCAGATTCTGTATAGTCGCCAGAAATCGCGAGCTGAGGCAACAGAGCGCCTCGGGCGATATTTTTAGTTTCCCGCTCAGCATTAAAACTGGCCCGTGCGGCGCGAAGAACAGGATCGTTTAGCAGGGCAGACTCATAGATATCATTGAGGGTATCGGCGGTGCTGATCTGAGCCACCAATAAAGCGGTACTGATAGCAAATAATCCTTGTTTGACCAAGCGCATAAAATCTCCGTTAGAATTCTTATTGTCAGTGACGCTCCGTAGTGAGCATCGGTTAAAATTGGCACGTAATCGCAGGACTATAGTCTAGCAGAATTTCCTCTATGTAAAAGTTAAAACTAAATTTGCCCGACATCCCCCACCCCATTTCCACCAAGCATTACTGCGATGGAACATCTAGATTTTTAACAAAGGTCCCTAGCACTTTCTCAAGATTAGCTCTTAGCATTGATGAAGCCCTAAAAAAATCCGAATCGTCCGACTTGTCGGCTCGTTGATTCATCTGCAGAATTGACAGCAGCCCGTGTGCATAGGCATGCAGAGAAATACTATTCAGTGGCGCTGATTCTGCATTACCCTGGTGTAGATACTTCGACCTTTGTAGCAGCATATCGAAGGCTTTGTTCGCGGATGCCAAGAGTTCAGGGTAATCGGTCTTCTTCATTGGGTAGCTGAACATCAGATCTATGACATGCTCATTATTTAATCCAAATTCGATGTAAGTCACCCCAGACCTTACAAGGTCATTCGCTGGGTTGTCGGTAGCCTTATTTTTACGCATTTCTGAAGATAAATTATCAAACCCCAGTGTGGCAACCTCCGCGAGAAGATGTTCCTTAGAATCAAAATGGCGGTAGGGCGCGGTCTGAGATACCTTGGCAATTTTGGCAATGATTCTCAGGCTAATGTTGCCGATACCATTTTCTGATATCCAGTCATAGGCACAAATAATCAATTGTTGTTTTAAATTGCCATGATGATATTGCATATTTCCGCCAGCTAGCCTTGATGTTGACAGTGTAAACTTTAACCTATAATGTACTCACTGTAAACATCTTTAACCTGAACGCAAAGGGTCCCATGAAAAAAATAACAATAACATTACTCCTATGCTTAACGACGTCTGTTTTTGCGCAGAAATATGTTGATTTACATGTAGTTACTATCACCAAAGAATATGCGGTGAATAAGATGCTGCCTGCTAAGGTTGTTCCAAAAAGGCAATCTATACTGGCATTTGAGGTGCCGGGAAAAGTAAAAAATATCAAAGTTGATATTGGTGACAGGGTAAAAAAAGGTCAACTACTGGCTGAAATAGAGGATGCTGAGGCATTGGCGCGCCTAAATGAAGCCCAGGCTAATTTCTTGATGGCTAAAAACACATTTAAGCGATCCCAGGTATTGGATGAAGCCAGTTATGTGTCAGAGCAGCGACTTGAGAATGAAGAGTTTAGAGCTCAAATCGCGAAAGCCCAGTATGAAATCGCAGCGACTAAATTTCAACAAACCAAAATTCTTGCCCCCTATGACGGCATTATTCAAAGCCGTCATTTGGACGAAGGGTCCATTGTCAATCCAAGTGTTCCTGTGTTAGAGATTTTAGATTCCAAAAATGTTGAAGCGAAAGTTTCCCTACCAAAATCTATCATTTCAGAGATGCGCCTAGATCAGAAATATTCTTTCCTTATTGGCGATAAAACGTCTGACGCCAGATTAATGAGACTAGCGCCAATGTCATCCAAGGGCTCAAATAACCGGCTGGGAATTTTTGCATTTGATGAATTTTTCAGTCCCGGCGCTACAGCAAGATTGGTGTTAACCGTCAAAGAATCTAAACCGGGAGCATGGGTTCCTTTAAATGCTTTATCTCAAGCGGAGCAGGGCCTTTGGAATGTGTTTACTTTATCCGATGACAGTACTACCCAGAAAGATTATGTAGAGTTAATCCATATCGAAAAGGCCATGGCCTATGTATCTGGCACTTTAAAAACCGGTGACAGGGTGATTGTCGGCGGAGCATCGAAAGTCGCGGAAGGCCAGGCTGTGCGAGATAGCCAATGAAAAAAATTATCGATCTCTACCTCGACCGCCCGAGGCTATTTCTTCTTGCGATGCTATTTATTATTGCCGGTGGACTTCTGTCCTATGATTCACTGCCCCGCCAGGAAAATCCTCAACTAGCAGAGCGCTGGGGCGATATTACAGCGGTGTTACCCGGCGCTACGCCGCAGAGGATGGAAACTCAGGTAGCAGATATTCTGGAAACACAGCTTCGAGAAGTTGACGAAATCAAAATCATTGAGTCTAACTCTTCAACTGGCATTGTCAGAGTGGGAATAGAGTTCAAAGAAGCCATAGGCAAAGGTGAAACAGATGAAGTTTGGGCCAAGATTCAGGATAAGTTAAATGAGAGCACTGCGTTAATTCCCCCTGGAACTACTGTCCGTCTCAGTCATAGCGGCCCACCAACAACAGTACTGTTTGCTCTGCAGTGGCAGGGCGGTGGCGATCCCCAGCCGGTTATCCTGTCTCGGTTAGCCAATCAGTTTAAAAGAAAATTAGCCAATATTGTCAATACAGAACAGACACTGGTTTTCGGCGATACTAAAGAAGAAATTTTTGTCGGAGCCGATCTGGATTTATTAACTGATGCCGGCATGAATATCCAGTCAATCGCTACGGCAATCGACCGCTATGACAGCAAGAGGGCCATAGGTAATATTGTTGGGCAGGGCTCTGAATTTAGAATAAAAGCCCAAGACAACATTACATTAGTTAACGACTTAAGAAAGCTACCCTTAAAAACACTGGATGCGTATCAAATTATCAGACTTGAGGATGTGGCAACGGTAGAAAAATTACCAATCGACCCGCCCATTGAGATTGTTAGCTATAACGGAAAACCCTCAGTATTTGTTGATGTGCGAGGCAAGTTTTCTCAAAGAACAGACCTGTATTCCGAAGCAGTGCTGCGCGTTGCTGATGCGTTTAAAGCGGGCCTGCCTGATGAAATCGGCCTAGAGGTAATCTATAACGAATCTGATTATGTCGAAGAAAAGTTTTCTTTTCTGATGCAAAGTATTCTGCTGGCCACTTTTATCGTGCTGTTTTTAAGTTACCTGCTACTGGGTCCTCGCTCTGCTGTTATTGTAAGCGCTGTGGTGCCACTCACTATTTTATTGGTTCTTATAGGCTGCACTATTTTAGATGTGCCACTGCATCAGACGTCTGTGACCGGCATTATTTTGTCCCTGGGCTTGTTAATCGATAATTCAATCATTGTTGTTGAAGATTACAGATACCGCAAATCTCTAAATTTAGTCAATAGACAGGCTATTTACGCCTCAATCAGGCACCTCTCACTGCCATTGTTAGCGGCTACGGTCACAACGGGATTAGCCTTTATGCCTATGGCGGCGGGTAAAGGCGCAAGTCCTGAATTTGTCGGTGATATGGCCATTACCATTATATTAGCGGTAACCTCATCGTTATTTTTGGCACTGACTGTGGTTCCTGTGTTGTTAAAAACAATGGAAGACTCCAATTTCTTGAATTTGAATAAGTCTAAAAATATTGGATTTAGCCATGCTGGAATGCGCACCAAATACAGAAACTTTTTGGCCTGGGCATTCTTTAAGCCAAGTCGAGCGTTGGCCCTGTCTTTAACTCTGCCAATACTGGGTTTTGTGTCAGCCGGTTTTTTAGACACAGATTTTTTCCCAAATCAGGGCAAGAATATGTTTAGGGTAGATGTGGAGCTTGATGCCAATGCGTCTATTTATGCCACTAATGAGAGGGTTAGCAGTATTCGAGATCAGGTCATGCTGGAAAGCTATATCGAAACTGATATGTGGTGGGTTGGGCGCCGTCTGCCGCGGCTCCTATATAACGTCATTGGCGGGTCCTCGGGTGAGGGTTCGGACAATCTGGCGACAGGCGTGTTCTTCACGTCCTCGTACAGAGAAATGGAATCAAGTCTGACTGATTTGGCCAAGCGCCTGGAAAAGGATCATGCAGATGTAAGAGTTAGGGTCAGTAAGTTTACCAATGGCCCCCCGGTTGAGTTTCCAGTGGTAATCGCCATTTTTGGTGAGGACAATCAGATTTTAAAATCTCTGGGAGAAGAGTTGAAAGCCATTTTGGCTAAGTCTCCACAGGTGAGTGATGTGTTGGCAGACCAGTCGGCCAGCGTCACTGGATTGCAAATTAACTTCGATGAAGTGAATTTGGCCTTTTCGTCTAAATCATCGAAGGAGATTATTGGTGAGATTTCATCATCGACAAGAGGGCTTTATGTTGGCTCTATGCTCGATGGCAATAAAGAGATTCCCATACGCATAAAAAATAAAAATCGTGAATCATCAGAAATCAATCAGGCGGCATTTATAGCCATCAATAGTGCCGAGGGGTTTGATTATGTGGAGAGTTTTTCTGATATTTCATACACCAGTGAAATCAACCAAATCAATCGCTATCAGGGATCTAGAAATAACGCTGTAAAGGCATCGGTGTATCCCGGAACATTAGGGTCCAATGTGTTGACCGACGTGGCAGATGAGCTGCAAGCGTTCGAAGACTCGCTACCCACAGGTTACAGCCTTAGGCAATTCGGTGAGTCTGACGAAAGAGCGGAATCCTTCGGGCAAATATTTAGTAGCTTTTTCTTTTTTATGGGTTTAATCGTGGTCGCCCTGGTGATGATATTAAATAGTTTTCGCCAGGCGGGTATTATTTTACTCGTGGGTACCCTGTGTATTGGCCTTGGATTTTTAGGCATGTTTGTCGGCTTGCAAAACTTTGGCTTTATTGGTCTGGTGGGTATTGTTGGCCTGGCAGGATTAGCCATTAATGACTCTATCGTTGTTCTCTCACATCTCAATGAGGATGCCGGGGCGGGCCAGATTTCCAAAGATAATCTAATTGAGACAACCATTAGGTCAACTCGCCATATTTTGACCACCTCTGTGACAACGATGGGCGGATTGCTGCCGCTGCTATTTGACAAGTTTTTTGAAAGCTTAGCCTGGGCGATGTGTTTTGGCGTGATGGGGTCTGCTCTACTTGCACTGCTACTTATTCCCTCTATGTTTTGCTTTTTGGGCAAAGTTCGTCAGTAAACTAACTCTCATTTTAGTGGCAGAATGACATTTCCTTTCTGTCATAAGCTTTGGTGGTTTAGGCGCTAAAGTTTAATGCTACTCGATTGCTGAAAAGGCCCAGCGCCTAAAAAAGCCTTGATCGCTGTACAATTAAATAACCCACTGACGCCTAATTCCAGATAAAATTCATAACATGATTAAACGACATCGCTTTGGTGCTCAGGATTGCCGCATAGAATCTCGTGAAACGGTCTTTCAGGGTTTTTTCCGTATTACTCGCATGGTGATCAGCCATCGCCTGTTTGGTGGTGGCTGGAGCGCGCCATTAAAACGAGAGTTGTTTCAACGCGGTGATGCCGTGGGTGTGCTGCTCTATGACCCCAAAAACGACCTAGTGGGTCTAGTAGAGCAGTTTCGTCTGGGCGCCTTGAAAGACCAGTTTGGCCCCTGGCAGTATGAGGTAGTGGCAGGCATGATCGGGCCTGATGAGACCCCCGCTGAGGTCGGCATAAGAGAATGTCAGGAAGAAGCTGGGCTAAAGGTGGAAAATTTGATTCCCATCTGCGACTATCTGGTCAGCGCCGGTGGCAGCGATGAAAAAATGCATATGTACTGTGGTCTGGTTGATCTACAGGGCCGCGAGGGAGTCTTTGGCCTAGATACTGAGGGCGAAGATATTCTTTTGCAGGTATGGCCCTACAAAGAGACAATGCAGGCTCAATCTGAAGGTCTATTGAATAGCGCCGCATTGACCATAGCCCTGATGTGGCTTCAGTTAAACCACCAAAAATTGACTAACAGTACTCAAATTAAGAGCTAAGCTAAAAGTAGTCAATTGAAATAGTTAACCAGATCACGCAGAGGAAATAGACAGTTTGTCAGTATTCGAAACCCGCAAACGCAATCTCGATTTAATGCGCTTACATGAAGAATGTGAGCGCAACTACCAGCGCCTGCAGCTGGCTATGCCAGATTCAAGGATACTGGGCGCCTCTACTCGGCTGCACTACCGAGACCAGCCACAGAACGGGATGCGCGTAGAGATAATAGAGGTGACCAAATACACCAGTACATTGCTGATCGTGGCGGATAATACGGGCCCAGAATGGTTGCCTGAGATCGAGATAAAAGTGCGTGTGTACCGCGATGCCCGCATGGCAGAAGTTATTGAATGGTGCAGTGACAGGACAATTCCCTGGGCACTGTCTGAACAAAAGGGTATGCAGGCGCGAGATGAAAAGTGGCAGTGGAACATGTTTTTAAGCGAGCTGCTGTCTCAGGGGCTGCGTCACGGCATAACAGAATTGGAAGTTTAATTAGTAATGAAAGTTGTTCGACTCACGCAGATTACAGACCTTCACCTTGGACCAGACAGTGATTCCATGTTGGGTGGTGTGCGTACTTTAGAAAGCTTTCAATGCGTATTACAGGCAGTTGAGCAGCAGGGCCGCGGTACAGACCTACTGTTATTAACCGGAGATCTGGCCGGTGACTGTGAACCCGCAGCCTATCAATTACTTAATAAAACCCTCGTTGATTATCGTAAGCAGGCGATCTGGTTGCCCGGCAACCATGATGATTTTGATGTGATGGCCGCCAATCTGGTGGATTATCCGCCAGTGCAGAGCCATAAAATGGGCAGTTGGGCCGTATTGACTCTCGATAGCTCACAGCCGAATAAACCCGGCGGACATATTTCAGATGAACAGTTGGTGCAGGTTAAGCAGGGCCTGGATAGTCTGGCCGATAAGTATGTGCTGTTGGCCATGCACCACAGTCCGGTCAATGTGGGCTGCGCTTGGTTAGATCAACAGCAAATCGATAATCAGCAGCAGCTTTATACGCTATTACAGGCCCATGGTAAGGTTAGAGCCGTTATCACTGGTCATGTGCATCAGCAGTTCGATGGTGTCTGGGGCGATCTACCGCTTTATTCTGCGCCCTCAAGCTGTGTTCAGTTTAAGCAGCACAGTCATGATTTTGCCCTATCGGATCAGCCTCCCGGTTATCGCTGGCTCGATCTTCATCAGGACGGCACTGTCGACACTGGGGTTGAATTTTTACATGAGTCCACGCAAATTCCCGACCTCGACTGCGCGCGGTATTAGAGGGCTGACAAGCGCTTATTCTTGGCTATAATAGGCCCTGATTTTCAGGTTACCTCAGTATGCCTACACTGCTATATTTACACGGGTTTAACAGCTCGCCCCAATCTAAAAAGGCACTGCAAACCCAGTCTTGGTTTACCCACCATGCCCCTGAAATAACATTTATCTGTCCGCCACTGCCGCCCTATGCCAATAGCGCTATGGCAATGCTGACTGGGTTGATAGAAGATTGCGCAGAGCAGCCGGTTTATCTCGTGGGCAGCTCTATGGGTGGTTTTTTTGCGACCTGTTTAAGCGAGCGCTATAACCTGCGGGCGGTGCTTATTAATCCTGCGGTAAGCCCGGGCAGAGGGTTGGATAAGTGGCTCGGTGAAAACGAGAATTACAGTACTGGCGAGAAATGGACATTTGAGCCTCGGCATATAGATGAGTACATAAATTTAGATCCAGATAGCCTCGAAATTAAAAATAATTATCACGTGCTATTGCAAAGCGGTGACCAAGTGCTTGATTATCGCGATGCACAGATACGCTATCAGGGATGCAGCATTGTCACCGAAGAGGGTGGTGATCATAGTTTTATACATTACGAGCAGCATCTGGCGGACATCCACCAGTTTCTGACTTCAACGCAGGTTTAATTACATTGAATAATAAGAGCGCATGAGCAACTACAACGCAAAAGACATTGAAGTTCTAACGGGTCTGGATCCTGTTCGTAAAAGACCGGGCATGTACACCGACACCAGTCGCCCCAATCATTTGGCTCAGGAGGTTATCGATAACAGTGTCGATGAGGCACTTGCTGGCCATGCCAGCCGTGTCGAAGTGAGCCTGCACAAAGATGGCTCGCTGTCGGTCTGTGATGATGGCCGCGGTATGCCGGTGGACATCCATCCCGAGCAGGGCATCCCCGGCGTCGAAGTCATACTCTCGACCCTTCATGCGGGTGGCAAGTTCTCCAATGACAACTACCAGTTTTCAGGGGGCTTGCACGGTGTGGGGGTGTCGGTAGTCAACGCGCTGTCGACCAAGATGGAAGTGACGGTCAAACGGGATGGCAAGGTCCATCAAATTCTATTTGCCGATGGCTATAAAACTTCTGACCTTCAGGTGATCGATACCTGCGGCCAGCGCAACACGGGTACCATTTTGCGCTTTTGGCCAAACGCCAGTTACTTTGATTCCAACAAATTTTCGGTGAGTCGACTGCGCCATGTGCTGCGCGCCAAAGCCGTGCTCTGCGGCGGTTTAACCGTTAGCTTCTACAATGAAAATACCAATGAAAATGAAGAATGGTATTACGAAGATGGCCTAAAAGACTATCTGGCCGGTGCGCTGCATGGCTGGGAAGTACTGCCAGCCGAGCCCTTTATTGGCACCTTTGCCTCCTCCAATGAGGCGGTGGACTGGGCTGTGCAATGGATGCCTGAGGGCGGTGAACTGGTTCAAGAGAGCTATGTAAACCTGATTCCGACCCCGCAGGGCGGCACCCATGCCAATGGTCTGCGCACGGGTCTTCTGGATGCGATACGTGAGTTTTGTGAATTTAGAAATTTGCTGCCCCGAGGCATTAAATTAACCCCAGACGACATCTGGGATCGCTGTAGTTTTGTGCTGTCGTGCAAACTTGCCGATCCACAGTTTTCCGGCCAGACCAAAGATCGTCTGTCCTCCAGAGAAGTGGCGGCCTTTGTTTCTGGCGTGGTCAAAGATTCCTTTAGCCTGTGGCTAAACCAGCACACCGAAGAGGCCGAGAAACTGGCCGACCTGTGTATTTTTGCGGCTCAGCGTCGTATGCGTGCCAGCAAAAAAGTGGTGCGTAAAAAAATCACTCAGGGCCCGGCACTGCCAGGCAAACTGGCCGACTGCTCCAGCGGTGAACCTGAACGCTGTGAGATATTCCTTGTAGAGGGTGACTCGGCAGGAGGCTCCGCTAAACAGGCGCGCAACCGCGAAAATCAGGCGATTATGCCCCTGCGAGGTAAGATTCTTAATACCTGGGAAGTGGATTCTCAGGAGATTCTCGGTTCCCAAGAAGTTCATGATATCTCTGTTGCTCTGGGTGTAGATCCGGCGGTTGAAGACGTCGACTCACTGCGTTATCACAAGGTTTGTATTCTTGCCGATGCGGATTCCGATGGACTGCATATTGCCACCTTGCTCTGTGCACTGTTTGTTCGTCATTTCCGCCCCCTAGTGGCCAAGGGTCATGTCTATGTGGCCATGCCGCCGCTGTTTAGAATCGATGTGGGCAAAGAGGTTTATTACGCCCTCGATGATGCCGAGCGTCAGGGTATTCTCGATCGAATTCAGGCTGAGGGTAAGCGCGGCAAGGTCAATGTCCAGCGCTTTAAAGGTCTGGGTGAGATGAATCCACTCCAGCTGCGCGAAACCACCATGGATCCAGATACCAGACGCCTGGTTCAGCTAACCCTTGAACCCGGCGATGAAACCAACAGTATTATGGATATGTTACTGGCCAAAAAACGTGCCTCAGATCGACGCGCCTGGCTAGAGAGCAAAGGCAACTTAGCCGATTCAGCCAACCTATAAACCGTATTTAATACAGGAATCACGATGAGCGATATCATCACCTTTAATGACCAGGGCGTCGAGAGTAGACCACTCAGTGACTATGCCGAGCAGGCGTATCTGGATTACTCCATGTACGTTATCCTCGATCGCGCCCTGCCGCACATTGGCGATGGCCTCAAGCCAGTGCAGCGACGCATTGTCTATGCCATGAGCGAACTGGGCCTAAAAGCCAGCGCCAAATATAAAAAGTCTGCCCGTACTGTCGGCGATGTAATTGGTAAATTCCATCCCCATGGTGACAGTGCCGCCTACGAAGCCATGGTGTTGATGGCTCAGCCGTTTTCCTATCGCTATCCGCTGGTAGATGGTCAGGGTAACTGGGGCTCGGCGGACGATCCAAAATCGTTCGCAGCCATGCGATACACCGAATCCAAGCTTTCCAAGTATGCCGATGTTCTGCTTTCAGAGCTGGGACAGGGCACCGCTAACTGGCGCCCCAACTTCGATGCCACCATGGACGAGCCAGAAATTCTGCCGGCACGGGTGCCCAATGTGCTGCTCAATGGCACCACCGGCATTGCGGTGGGCATGGCGACAGATATTCCCCCCCACAATCTCAATGAGGTAGTTAGCGCCTGTCTGCATTTGCTGGATAATCCAAAAGCCACAGTCCCTGACCTGATGAACTACATCAAAGCGCCGGACTTCCCCACTGAAGGGGAAATAATTACCAGTCAGGCGGATATTCTAAATACCTATGAGACGGGCCGTGGCTCGGTAAAAATGCGTGCCATCTGGAATAAAGAAGACGGTGATATTATTGTTACTGCCTTGCCCTTCCAGGCTTCGGGTTCCAAAATTCTTGAGCAGATAGCCGCGCAGATGCGCAACAAAAAACTGCCAATGGTTGAAGATTTACGGGATGAATCGGACCATGAGAACCCAACCCGTCTAATTATCACCCCGCGCTCAAATCGCGTTGATACAGAAGCCTTAATGGACCACCTGTTTGCGACCACAGATCTCGAGCGCAGCTACAGAATCAATATGAACATTATTAGTATTGATGGCCGGCCCTCGGTGATGAACCTGTTGCAGATTTTAAAGCAATGGTTGGTGTTCCGTACCGATGTGACCCGTCGTCGCCTCGACTACCGATTACAGAAAGTTGAAAAACGACTGCACCTATTAGACGGTTTGTTAACCGCCTTTTTAAATATCGATGAAGTCATTCATATTATCCGTACCGAAGACGAACCCAAGCCGGCGTTGATCGCACGCTTTGGTCTCTCGGATACTCAGGCGGAATATATACTGGACACAAAGCTGCGTCAGTTAGCGCGGTTGGAAGAATTTAAAATTCGTAGCGAGCAGGATGAGTTAGCCAAAGAAAAAGCCGCATTGGAATTATTGTTGGGTTCCGAAGCGCGCCTTAAAACACTGGTTAAAAATGAACTTAAAGAGACTGCCGAAGAATACGGCGATGACCGCCGCTCGCCTCTAAGAGAGCGCGGTGAAGCCCAGGCCTTTAATGAAAAAGACTTACTGACTGCAGAGCCCATTACTGCGGTGTTGTCTGACAAAGGCTGGTTGCGTGCAGCCAAGGGTCACGAGATTGACCCTACAAGTTTGAGCTATAAGTCTGGGGATAAGTTTCTCGCTGCGGCGCTTGGGCGCAGCAATCAAAATGTATTTTTGCAAGATACCAGCGGACGTTTTTATGCACTGCCAGGCCATACCTTACCCTCGGCACGGGGTCAGGGTGAACCGGCTACCGGGCGTCTAAATCTACCCTCGGGAGCATTGTTTACCGATGTCCTGATGGGCGAAGATGACCAGAAAATACTGCTGGGCACCGATGCGGGCTATGGCTTTATTGCAACGATTGGCGACCTGTATACCAAGAACAAAGCGGGTAAAGCGGTAGTATCGATTCCCAAGGGCGGTCGGATTTTAAATCCGAAAGTGGTCAACGACAGCGAAGCGCTAATTGCTGCAGTAAGTAACGAGGGCCGCATGCTGGTGTTCCCGATTGCCGATCTGCCAGAACTGGCGCGGGGCAAAGGTAATAAGATTCTTAATATTCCAGGGTCACGTTTGCAGAGCCGCGAAGAATTTGTGGTTGATTATGCGATTGTTCCTCAGGGTAGCGCATTGGTGGTTTATTCGGGTAAACGCTATCTGGTGATGAAGGGCACAGACCTCGAGCACTATCGTGGTGAGCGTGGACGCCGTGGACACAAGCTACCTAGGGGCTTCCAGAAAGTTGATAAGCTGGATATACAGGGAGGCTAACAAGGGCTTTCTAACACATACATCTGCAACAATTAAAAAGGGCTCAGAGTTTTCTGGGCCCTTTTTTTATATCAACTATCTAGGCTAAATTTCTACCTTCCAATCTTAGAAATACCGCCATTCTTAGACTACGCTTAAGGGAATGCCTGAGGCTTTAATACATAGTGTAACGATCTATGGTCGTCAGGCGCTACTTAAGCATACTAAAAGGAATTAACCATGGGTGAGAATTTAGAAGTAATACAGGAGCTGGTAATGCTCTACGGCATCAAAATACTAATGGCGCTACTGATATTTGTGATCGGTAAGTGGGTCGTTAAAAAAATTGCCAAGGTTGTTGAAAAGCTGATGAGCAAAAATGATGTCGATCCTGCTATTCAAAATTTCGCAGGCAGTCTTGTGTACTGGGCGCTGTTGATCTTTGTGTCTATTGCCGCGCTGGGTCAGTTGGGTATTCAAACTGCCTCCTTTGTCGCTATTGTGGGTGCCGCAGGTCTTGCTATTGGTTTGGCACTTCAGGGGTCTCTGGCAAACTTTGCCGCCGGTGTACTGATTCTTATATTTCGGCCTTTTAAAGTCGGTGACTTTATTGAGATTGCGGGTGTATCTGGTGTGGTACAAAATATTCAAATCTTTACCACTGAATTAAATTCTCCCGATAATAAAAAAATCATAGTGCCAAATGGTGGTGTCATCAGTGGCAACATTGTCAATTATTCAGCCAATGATACCCGTCGTGTCGATCTGGTATTTGGTGTGGGATATGGCGATGATATTGATGCCGCTAAAGCGGTACTGGCAAAAGTAGTGGCCAATAATGCTCAGGTATTAGAGTTTCCCGAAACCACCATTGCAGTAGTTGAACTTGCCGATAGCAGCGTAAATTTAGTCTGTCGTCCCTGGGTGAAAACTGCGGATTACTGGGGCGCCTATTTCGAAATTACCGAAGCAGCGAAAAAAGCGTTAGATAGCGAAGGTATTTCAATTCCCTATCCACAGCGCGACATACATGTTCACAACGTAGAAAACACAGTCAAATAATTAACCAAATTGGAGACGTATTATGGGATTTTTATCATGGATCATATTAGGACTACTGGCCGGCGTACTGGCTAAATATATTATGCCGGGTAAAGATGGCGGCGGGCTGGTTATTACCGCATTGCTGGGTATAGCCGGTGCCTTTGTCGGCGGCTGGCTGGGCTCGTTTGTTGGCCTGGGCAGTACCGGTGAATTCAGTATTGGCAGCTTGATCACTGCCGTTGTTGGTGCCCTCGCATTACTGTTTATCTATAACGCGGTTAGAAAATAAACAGCGGCCCTGTTCACTGCTGGGGTTCAAGCTCAGCAGTGAACAGGTCCAATTTTTGAATAACTAAACGGGTTTATTTATTGCCCAGTAAGTGAAAACCTTTTAATAAGTTAACGGCTTCATAAAGTTGATTGTCACCGCTGAGGTCTTCGGCGGGTAATTCGGTTTTGCTCTCTGTCCCTTCCTCAGAACTATCGACAGTATTCAGATGTCCTTCCAGATCCGCTTCGCGGGTTGTGTCGCGGGTTTTATAAGGGCGTATTTCTGCACGGGGAACTATCATGTCGGGAACTATACCCTCGGCCTGAATGGAGCGGCCGTTGGGCGTAAAGTAACGTGCTGTGGTCAACTTAACGGCGCGGCCATCACCTAGGGGAATAACGGTTTGCACCGAGCCCTTACCAAAGCTCTGGGTACCAATAACGGCAGCTCGCTTATGGTCTTGAAGTGCACCGGCCACAATTTCCGATGCGGAGGCACTGCCGCCGTTAATGAGCACGACTATAGGCACTCCATCAAGAATATCCCCAGCCTTAGCCTCAAAACTATGATTGGCACTGGGCAGACGACCCTCGGTGTAGACCACTGTGCCGCCGTCAATCAGGGCGCCGGCCATTTCAACGGAGGCGGGCACTAGACCGCCGGGATTATTGCGTAGATCAAGCACCAATCCCTTTATGGGAAACTCAGCTTGTGACTTAAGCTTTTCGACGGTCTCGATAAAATCTGCGCCGGATTTACGCTGGAACTGAGAGACGCGAACATAGCCATAACCGGGCTCAAGAAATCGGCTGCGCACCGAGCTGAGCTGAATGGTGTCACGGACCACATCAAACTCTAAGGGGCCATCCTGACCTTCGCGGTAGACGGTTAGCTTAATGCTGGTGCCTTTCTCGCCTCTGAGTCTGTCGATGGCTTTCTGCACACCCATACCGCGCACAGGTGCGTCATTCATTTCAACGATAAGATCACCAGCTTCGATACCGGCGTTTGCCGCAGGGGTATCGTCGATGGGAGAGATGACTTTTATCAAACCGTTCTCCCCACCTACCTCAAGTCCAAGGCCGCTGTACTCGCCGTTAGCGCTTTCTTGGAGATCGCTATAATGTTCTGTGTCTAGGTAGACCGAATGGGGGTCTAGCTCTAAGAGCAGGCCGGCAATGGCATTGTTTAATAGTTCGCTGTCGCTAACCTCTTCTACATAGCCGAGGCGAATTTGCTCAAACACCTGGGTAAATAGGCGTAATTCCCGAAGAGGTAAACGAGATTCGTCGCTGGACTGTTGTTCTGTCTCTAGACTGACAGTTTCATCGGCTGGGTCTTCTGTTACCTCAGACGCTAGTGACGAGACGGATACAAAGAGTGGGGCGACGAGACAAAGAATGGGCAAACATGGGCTGAGTAGGGTTCGTAACATAAAATAGTTTCCTTATTATTGTCCAAACTGCAGACCTTACTTGGAGTGTAAAAAGCCAGCTTGGTTGCACACCTGTGCAGGCTATTATTACTCTTAACTTAGAGCGACCTAGCTAATGGATTAGCGTTTACCCAGCCAGACTTTGGGGTCAGCGGGCTTGCCCTTTTTACGAATTTCAAAGTACAGGGCTGGTTTGGCAAGTCCGCCAGTATCTCCAGCGCGAGACAGTATTTCACTACTCTGCACCCAGTCGCCAGTATCTTTTAACAGCTCCTGATTATGGGCATAGAGGGTCATGTAGCCATCGCCATGGTCAAGAATAATCAGCAGGCCAAAGCCTCGCAAGTAGTTTGAAAAAACCACGCGACCATTGTGAACGGCATTCACCGCGGTGCCGGCCCGGGCGCTAATTAACCAGCCTTCCCAGCGCAGTTCGCCACTGCGAGCACTGCCATAACTATGAGCGACTTTTCCTTTGAGTGGCCACTTAAGCTTGCCCTTGCGAGAGGCGAAGGGCTGGTAGTTTTCGGGAAGCTTCATATCGACTATTGCTTCTTCTACGGCGCTCAGAATTTCTTCGAGCTTGCCCCGCTCTTTTTGTAGGGTGCCGAGTTTCTTCTTATCGGTGCGCAATGAGGCCTGAAGTTTTTTCAAGGTGCCAGAGCGCTGCTTAACCCTGTTACCTAGCTTCTTTTGCCCGCCTTCTAATTCAGCTCGGGATTTGGACAGTTCCAATTTCTGACGGTTAATACTTTCAATAACCTCAGACAGGGCTTCGACATCGGCCATATAGTTTTGAAGCTTTGCGGTGCGGGCCTGGAGAAAATAACCATAATATTTAAATACTCGGGCTATTTTTTGGGGATCTTCTTGATTGAGCAGTAGCTTGATAGGTTCTTGGTTGCCGAGCTTATAGGCGGCGGAGATCTGGTCAACAATAGCGCCGCTTTGCAGGGCGATATTTTCTTGCAAGACGGTCTCTTGCTTATTGAGTTTTGAGAGTTTGCCTTCGAGGCCAGAAATATTTTTACGTAGCTTGCGCAGATCACGGCTGATTTTTCCCGCTTCGAGTTCAACTTTTTTTAGGGCGCTCTGCAGATTGCTCTTTTCTTTATCACGGGTGGCCAGACGCTTTTCAAGACTGGTAATTGATTTTTCTAAATCCTTAAGTCGTGCCTGCTGTTTGTCATCAGCAACACTGAGGCTGCTGATGCATAGCAATAAACAGATTGCTACTACAGGCCGTGTGATCTTCATTAGGAAATCAGCGATCGACCAGTCATTTCGGCTGGCTGCGCTAAACCCATAAGGTCGAGCATGGTGGGGGCAATATCTGCCAGTGAGCCGCCACTGTGGAGGGAGACTTGGCGTGGGCCGGCATAAACCAAGGGTACTGGCAGCGTGGTGTGCTGGGTATGGGGCTGGTTGTTAGAGTCATCAAACATTTCTTCTACATTGCCATGGTCGGCGGTGATCAGTACTTCGCCCCCGACTTTTTCTAGGGCATCGATTATTTGACGGAGGCTGTGGTCTACCGCTTCAACGGCTTTTATTGAGGCCTCGTAATTACCTGTGTGGCCCACCTGATCGCAGTTGGCATAGTTACAGATAATGGTATCGAATTTTCCTGAGCCAATGGCTTCCAATAACTTCTCGGTGACTTCTGGGGCGCTCATTTCTGGCATGGCGTCGTAGGTATCAACATTGGGAGAAGGAATTAACACTCGCTCTTCGCCGGGGTAGAGTGACTCCCGGCCACCACTAAAGAAGAAAGTAACATGGGCATATTTTTCGGTTTCGGCAATACGCAGCTGCTGTTTGTTTTGGCTGGCCAGATATTCACCCATAGAATTAATCAGTTTTTCTGGGGGGTAGGCGCAGGGCACATCAATATTGCCTTCGTATTCGGTAGTCATAACAAAGGTCGATAATTTGACGACGGCCTGGCGCTCGAAACCGGTGAAGGTCTCGTCGACCAACGCATGGGTTATTTCACGGGCGCGATCTGGTCTGAAGTTCATTGAGATGAGCGCATCGCCATCTTCGAGTTTAATCGGCGACTGGCCTAGATCACAGATACTGGTGCCATGGACAAATTCATCATTTTCGTCCCTGGCGTAGGCGGCCTCAAGGGCACTGACAGGGTCGGTGGCGGTAAACGGTGCCACGCCCTCGGTCATTAGCCGGTAAGCCTCCTGCACGCGATCCCAGCGGTTATCCCGGTCCATTGAATAGAAGCGACCAATCACCGAGACAATTTTAGCCACGCCGATTTTTTCGCAGAGGGCCTGAGTTTTTTGTAATGAGGCTAGGGCGCTGCGCGGTGGGCAGTCACGGCCATCCAATGAGGCATGGAGATAAATTTTATTGGCACCACGCTTAGCGGCCAGTTCAATCATGGCATTTATATGATCTTCGTGACTGTGTACGCCACCGCCTGACAGCAGGCCCATAATATGCACGGCCTTGCCATTGGCGACGGCTTTATCCACCGCATCACAGAACACTGGGTTGGTGAAAAAGTCGCCGTCGGTGATAGCTTTGTTAATACGAGTGAAGTTTTGGTACACCACCCGTCCAGCGCCCAATGTCATATGGCCCACTTCAGAGTTGCCCATCTGACCTTCGGGCAATCCGACTTCGAGACCTGAGGTATGAATCAGCGTTTTGGGGTTGTTGGCCCAGAGTTTTTCCCATGTTGGTGCATCGGCATTGGCAACGGCATTATGTTGATTGTCGTCGCTATAGCCGAAGCCATCCAGAATAAGCAGTACTAGAGGTTTTCTGAGATCCGTCATGGGTTATCTATGGCCCTTTGTGTAAGTTAATGATTCTAATGACAATGTGTCGCTGGCGCTATTGATTTTCCAATAGCTCCCAGCGTGCATAGCACTGTGCAAGCTGCTGCTGCTCGGCGGCTAACTGACTCTCTACGGCTTCAATGCTGGGTCGATCACCTTGATAGAACCCTGGCGTGCTAATTAACTCGGAGGTCGCGGCGATTTGGATTTCTATTTTCTCTATCTCTGCCGGTAATCCATCGAGCTCACGCTGATCGTTGTAGCTGAGTTTTTTACTGGTCGTGGCGCTCTTAGCCTGGGCCTTAGGTGCCGCTACTTTGGTGTCCTTTTCTGTCTTGCGCTGGCGCAACCAGTCGTCGTATCCGCCGATGTATTGCTCAATGGTGCCAGAGCCGTCGAACACCAATGTGCTGGTAACCACATTGTTGAGAAAGGCCCGGTCGTGACTGACCAAAATAACCGTGCCCTTGTAATCAATCAGCAGCTCTTCGAGCAGATCTAAGGTATCGATGTCGAGATCGTTAGTAGGTTCGTCGAGTACCAGAATATTGGAGGGCTGAGTAAACAGTTTGGCCAATAAAAGGCGATTACGCTCTCCACCAGATAGGGCTTTTACCGGCTGTCGGCAGCGTTCTGGTGCAAACAAAAAGTCTTGCAGGTAGCTGATAACATGACGTTGCTTGCCGCCGATCTCGAGCATGTCGCGACCGCCAGAGACATTGTCCTGCACGGTTTTTTCTTCATCCAGGGCCGAGCGATACTGATCAAAATAAGCAATATTAAGGTTGGTGCCGGTTTTAATGCTGCCCTGCTGCGGGGTTAGTTCGCCGAGCAGTAGTTTGATCAACGTGGTTTTACCCACGCCGTTGCGGCCAATAAAGCCGACCTTATCGCCACGCTGAATCAGGGTAGAGAAATTTTTCACTACCTGCTTGCCGTTATCGAAGGCGAAGCTGACATTGTCGGCTTCGGCCACAATTTTGCCGGACTTTTCTGCTGCCTGAATATCCATACGCGCGGTGCCCAACTGCTTGCGGCGGTCGGCATGTTCTCTGCGCATAGATTCCAGTGCTCGCACTCGACCTTCGTTACGGGTGCGGCGCGCCTTAATCCCCTGCCTGATCCACACCTCTTCTTGAGAGAGGCGTTTGTCGAAGAGTGCATTTTGACGATCTTCGATTTCTAGGTTTTCTTCTTTGCGCACCAGATAGGTGCTGTAGTCACAGTTGTAGTCTTGCAATTTGCCGCGATCAATCTCAATAAATCGGTTGGCCAAATTATCCATAAACCGTCGATCGTGACTAATAAATAATAATGAACCTTCCCACTTGAGCAGAAACTGCTCAACCCACTGAATGGCTTCAATATCCAGGTGGTTGGTGGGCTCGTCTAAGAGCAACAGATCGGGATCACAGACCAGTGCTCGGGCCAGTAATACACGGCGCTTATAACCTCCAGAGAGGCTAGATATGTCCACGTCTGGATCGAGTTCCATTTTGGTAATAATGGCTTCAACGCGACTGTTAATATCCCAGCCGTTCACTCGATCAAGCTCGGCCTGACATTCTTCGTAGGCGTTCATGACCTTGGGGCTAGGGTCTACATTGAGCTGCTGAATAAGATGGTGGAATGTTTTTACCAACTCACCCTCAGCGCCCATTCCCTGTGCTATTACATCGAAAACAGTGCCGCTAGTGTCATGGGGAACCGACTGCTCAAGCTGAGCAACCTTGACGCCGCTGGCGCGCTTGATTGAGCCTTCATCCGGGGTAATTTGCCCAGTGATTATTTTCATCAGGGTCGATTTACCCGCACCATTTCTACCAATCAGGCAGACGCGCTCATTGGGTTCAATAACGAGATCGAGATGATCAATAAGTGGCGGTTGGCCATAACTTAGAAAAACGTCTTGCAGTGTTACTAGGGGCATTTATTTACCTGGGCCAAATGGCTTGGACATAAGAATTAATTTGGGTAGCAAGGTCATTGAACCCAAGAGGGCTGCTGTCATGGCTAGGCCAGTGAGCAGTCCGAAGTAAACCGACGGAATAAAGTTAGACAGAGCCAGAATCGAAAATCCGATAATAATGGTCATGGCGGTATAGAACAGTGCCTGGCCAATACTGGCATGGGCGCGGTGCATAGAGGCGATGTAATTGCCATCGACCTTAAATTCTCGAGAAAACCGGGTGAGGTAATGAATCGCATGGTCAACACCAATACCCACGGTAATCGCGGCAATAGTAATGGTCATCATATCCAGGGGAATCCCGCTAATGCCCATTCCGCCAAGAACAATACCCGCGGCTAGAAAGTTGGGTAGTATCGCAATCACAGAGATTTTTAAGGAGCGAAACAGCACCAAAAACATCAGCATAATGCCCACAAAAACAGCGCCGAGAGTCAGTATCTGTGAGCGATACAGGCTCTGCAGCATATTGTTGTAGAGCACCAGTATGCCGGTAAAACGAATATCTTCTTGAGCAATGCCCACTTCATTCACGGCATAATCATTGATCTTTTTAAGCAGGTCGGCACGGCGCAACTCACCGCCGGTCTCCATGGCGCGCAACTGAATGCGGGCCTCATCAAGGTCTTCGATTAGGTAGGGCGCCACCATCTGCTGATAGATCTCTGGGCCCAGGCTCTTGCGCATAAAGGCAATTTCAAAGTCGTTGAGCCTGTGTCCGCTGAGATCACTGGCTACATCGTAAATCTGTACCAGTGAGCTAACCTTGCCGACTTCTGGCTGGGCATCAATAAAGGTCTGCAACTTAGCTAGATCCGCAAGGCCAGTCGACGAGAACCAGTAAGTGTCTTTTAGGGCATCTTCGGCAGGGGCTTCTTCGAAGGATAGTTCATCGCCATAGCCGCTATCTTCACCATAACTGTCATCTTCGCCATAGCCATCGTCAGAATATTCATCGGCATCCCCGTAGCCAGAATCCTCATAACCATATTCAGCACTCGCTTCAGTGCCATCACCAAATGCAGTGGTTTCTATGGCGGCAAAGGTCGGTGCCTGAATAATAATATCCAGCGGCGTGGTGCCACCCATAGCGGTGTCGATTATTTCCATGCCCTGATAGATTTCAGTGTCCGCGCGGAAGTAATCAATAAAGCGGTTCTCCACTTCTAATCGAGACACGCCGTAAATAGATAGGGCTGTAAGGGCTGTGGCGATCAGCAGCACTAGGGTGCCGTTATGCTCCGTAAACTGCGAAAATTTGGTGGTGATGGCGGCGGAATTGTCATTTTCACCGGCATTCTTGCCCTTGCCGAACAGCATCATGCCCGCAGGAATAACCACAAAGGTCACGACTAGGGCCAAGCTAATACCCATAGTCATCATCCAGCCGAAATCGATCACCGGGCGAATGTTACTGACCACGAGCGACATAAAGGCAACGATGGTAGTCAGTACGCTATACAGGCAGGGCTTGGCCATGGACATAACGGTCTCGCTGACTAGCTGATGCTGGGAGGCATCGGGCTTTTGGCTCTGCAGTTCCCGATAGCGCACAATCAGGTGAATGGTCAGGGCCAATGTGATAATCAACAGTAGAGAGACGAAGTTAGACGAGATAACGGTAAGACGCCAATCGATCCAGCTTAGAAACCCAAGGATAGTAATCAGACAAAAGGTGCAGGTTGCCAGTGGCAGGACTACCCAGCGAATCTGGCGGAAAATCAGCGCTAATGTGGCGATAATAAACAGCAGTATGCCGGTGCCAAAAACCACCAGATCACTCTTGATAAAGTCGACCATATCTGCAGTGATCATATCTGGCCCACCGAGAAATATTGTGGCGTTATCTCGGTAGCCGGTAATGAGCGCCCGCACCTCAGCCACACGCTGGTGATCCTGAGCCGCTTTAATGGTGCGATAATTAAGAAATTCTAAACTCACTGCTTCTAGCTGAACCTGCTGCTCTGGAGTTAAACCCTGGGTGTCACGGACTAGGCGCAGATCGTCCCTTGCGGTGACCAGTTGCAGATAGGTCTCGTCGAGAGCCAGAGTTGCCAGCAATCCTGTGGTCTGGCCATCGGCGCTGAGAATCACGTCTTTGTAAATTGGGCTGTTGAGAAATTCCTGTTTGGCCAACTGCTTATCAACACCCTCACTGAGCAGGGTGTTTAGCTCTTCTTTGAGGTCTGCAACAGCAACCATAGGGCTGTAGAGCAACGGCACATCGAGCATGGATAAAATGCCTTCAACACCCTCGATGGTCGCCAGATCTTCACGGAGAGCTTTTAGGGTTTCAATGTTTGTATCATCGAACAGATCGCCGGATTTGGGCGAAAAGGTCACAATTAGAAAGTTGTCGCTGCCATAGCGCTGCACCACTTCGCGGAAGAAGTTCAGATCATCGTCATGTTCTAGGGTCAGTGAGTCCGCAGAGGCATCCAACTTAAAGTTGGGTAGGCCAAACGCCATCGCAATGGTGAGGGCAATAACCGCGAATAGTGACGCCATCGGATGGCGAAGCACCGTCTTATCGTATAGATCAAATAATGATGATGTCATCTTAAATATTGTCTCTGAGCATTATTATTAAACAGTGGGTTTGAGCAGGGCGCTATTATGCGGTTTTGCACGCCAAGTTTATAGGGTGTCGCTGATTATTAGGTGAGTTTGGTTAGGGTGTATTCGAGAGGGGCAGTTTGGGTCGAGTGGTAAGACCGTGAGTCTTGATCCAGGGTTAATTCAATCTTGTTACAGGTAAACTTAGAGTTTCGAGTTATTCGCAGGCAAGGCCGTCGGACGTCCCCGTCACTGGGTGAACGGCGATCTATTGGGTTTATTGAATGCTTTCTTCATACAGTTTGTTGAATCGCTGCATAGACACATTGAGAGCCTTACATATCTCAGTAATTTCAACGTAATCAAGCTTGCGTTCTCCATTCTCATATTTCGAAATATAGCTTTGGGGCCTACCGAGCATTTTAGCTAATTCCGTTTGGTTTACATGAGGGTCGTCTTCCCGCAACTTTTTCAGTAACGCTCTTAATTGGGCCCTGTTGTTGTCCCACAATTTGTTGCTCATTTGGATATTTCTGCTGGCTGAGAAATATCCCAATCTAGTATATTGGCCCTGATATCCCATTTCAGGATATAACTTATTCAATATTTCCTGAACAAGAACATATTGCGATTAGACCAAGATATAGCGGCCGACTGACCTCGAGCTCTCGCTAATTGATTATTTTATGCGAATGCTTTTTTCATATAAGCGGTTAAATCGTTGCATAGATGTGCCGAGAGCCCTACATATTTCAGTAATTTCAACATAATCGAGGTTGCGCTCTCCATTCTCATATTTCGAAATATAACTTTGGTGCCTACCAAGAGCTTTGGCTAGTTCAGTTTGTTTTAGGTTTGCCTCATCCTTCCTTAGAGTTTTAAGTAACTTTCTTAATTGTTCTCTGTCGCCATCCCATAACTTATTGGCCATTTGGATATCCCTGCTGGTTGAGAAATATCCCAATCTAGTATATTGTGCTTAATATCCCATTTTGGGATAAAGGAAATTCCGCCCCCTGTTAGGAGATAAGGAAATGAATAAAAAGGTGCTAGCAACAGCAGAAAGATCAGTACAAATGGACTTGCTCAATTTTTATGATCAGTTCACGGAGTTTCAAGGCAACTGTGCCTTTATGTGTGATGCTCTAGTGAGCCTGATAGAGGAAGAGAACTGTCTAGCGGAAAGCACGGCAGGCGGGGTTAGTAGTTACAGTCAGTGGATTAAGCGCCGGGCTCAGGCGCTTAAAGTGGAGTTGAAAATTATTCATGACAAGGCCTGTGAGTAACTGTCAGGAAAATAAACACTGCCTGATCCATGTCACCTTGGGTCTCGGTTGTAGGCGACGTCCTTGGCTATTTAGGCACTAGTAGGGTATTTAAACCTTATTGATGGATGACCTACATCGATGGTTTTCTATTACAATTCCCTATCCAAACAACCAAGCAGTAAAAACCATGAATGGCGTAATTCTCGACTGTGACAGCCTTGGCCCAGATTCTCTTGATTTGAGTCCTCTCCATAACCTGCCGATTAACTGGACGCTCTACCCAGATTGTTCTGATCAGCAGGTCGCTGAACGCATCACTGATGCGGATATTGTGCTGACTAATAAGGCGATGGTGTCGGCGTTGGCCATCAATCAGGCGCCGCGCCTAAAGCTGATTGCTCTGATGGCCACCGGCACCAATCAGGTGGATCTCGAGGCGGCTCGATTGCAGGATGTTGTGGTGAGTAATGCCATTGGTTATGGCACGGGCTCGGTTGTTCAGCATTGCTGGGCGCTGATTCTTGCGCTGACCACCAAGCTGGCGTCTTACCATGAGACGGCTGTGGGTGGTCGCTGGCAGGAGAGCCGATTCTTTTGCTCTATGGATTTTCCCGTGCGCGAGTTGAGCGGCAAGATAATGGGCATTGTTGGCGCAGGTGAGCTGGGCATGGGTGTGGCTAAAATTGCCGAGGCCTTTGGGATGCAGGTTATTTTTGCAGGGTTGCCGGGTCGCGCCCACAGTGCCGGGGTTGAGCGTGTGGCCTTTGATACGTTTTTGGCCCGTGCAGATGTGATTAGTATTCACTGCCCGTTGACGGCTGAGACGACAGATTTAATTGGCGAGGCGCAGTTCGCGCTGATGAAAAATTCTACGATTATAATTAACAGTGCCCGTGGCGGTATTGTTAATGAGGCGGCCCTGAAGCAGGCCTTGATCGCTGGGGATATCGCCGGAGCAGCAACCGATGTATTGACAGTTGAACCGCCGGTTGATGGCAATATGCTCTTAGATCAAAGCATTCCTAATCTTATTGTTACGCCTCACTGCGCCTGGGTGGCGCAGGAAGCGAGGCAGACATTAATTAATCAGCTAGCGGACAATATTGCAGGCTTTCTCGTTGGAAAGCCGCGCAATCAAGTCAGCTAAACAGTCGACTAAGAGGCAGGCTTATACCTCGAAATCTGTGCCGAGCCTTTTAGGTACGAGTATTTTTTTCAGCTTAGGATAATAGGGTAATCCGTCTTTAAACGGCGGGTAGTCTTCCCCGGCAATTAGAGGCTGTAAATAGTCTCGCGCTTTCTGAGTAATGCCAAAGCCGTCTTTCGTGATAAATGAGCGCGGCATTTTCTTTTCAATATTGGCCACTTTGCTCAGTGGCGCTTCACCCAGTGCCCAGCTGTATTTTTTTCCGGTACCACGTTCGATGGTCACCATAATGGCGCCTTTGCCTTCGATGGCTTTTTCTACTGCGGCGCGGCCAACGGCATAGGCTTGGTCGACATCAGTTTTCGAGGCTATGTGTCGCGCTGAACGCTGTAAATAATCGGCGAGGGCATAATGGTATTTGTAACCGAGAGAATGTTTGATCATGCTGGCTAAGGTGGGCGCAACGCCACCGAGCTGCTGGTGACCAAAGGCATCTTTATGCAATGAGCCAGAAATTAATGCGCCATCTGCATAGCTGGCGCCTTCTGATGCCACAACAACGCAGTAGCCTTTTTCTTTGATAGTCTCTTCAACTTTGGCGACAAACTGTTCGCGGTTAAAGGGAATTTCCGGAAATATAATAATATGGGGTGCATCCCCAGCTTCCTGTGCGGCGAGTCCGCCGGACGCTGCGATCCAACCTGCGTGACGACCCATGACTTCAAGAATAAATATCTTGGTCGACGAGGCGGCCATAGAGGCAATATCCAGGCTGGCTTCTTTGGTTGATACGGCAACATATTTCGCCACCGAACCAAAACCGGGAGAACAGTCGGTAAAGGGCAGGTCGTTGTCGATGGTTTTGGGAATATGGATGGCTTGAATGGGGTAGCCCATTTTCGCCGACACCTGTGACACCTTAAGGCAGGTATCTGCAGAATCGCCACCACCGTTATAAAAGAAATAACCGATATTGTGTGCTTTAAAAACCTCGACCAGGCGCTCGTATTCAGTGCTGCTCTCTTTGATATCTTTCATCTTGTAACGGCAAGATCCGAAGGCGCCACCTGGGGTGTGCCTGAGCGCAGCCACTGCTGAGTTTAATTCTTTGCTGGTATCAATCAGGTTTTCTTGCAGGGCGCCAATAATGCCATTTTGGCCGGCATAGAGGGTTCCGATTTTATCTTTATTCTCTCTGCAGGCTTCAATAACGCCGCAGGCTGAGGCATTGATGACGGCTGTGACGCCCCCCGATTGTGCATAAAACGCGTTTTTCTTAGTCGCTGAATTCGCCATTATGTAATGCTTTCCCGTCAGTCCATTTTAGAAGGTTGCATGGTACTGCTTTAAAGCGTTTGGTAACAGTGGGATTTATTAATCAACGGCAATCGAAATGCTTAATCTCATTTCAAACTGACTGCTCTGAAGAGTGCGGTTATTAACGGCGTTACGAGCAACGTGATTGGGCTCATGGGTATATTCTGCGCTGGCCGAAAACCATGCTTTGTTGTCGGTTATAGCCCAGGGCCGGCGATAATTAATTTCTAATTGCTGCTCACGTCCCTGGGGCTGCAAATCAAAGGCGACATTCTCATAGACGACTTGTCGATCTGGTGTACGCCCGGTGGCCAGCTGTAATTCGCCGCGGCCACTTTCGATGCGCAATGGCTGTGAAAGGTAAACCGTCAATTGGTCATTACCAAACCATAGGGATTCTGCCTTAAAACCCATTGCCCAAGAACTGCTGTTGATTTCGTCGGGAAGCTGCAGTTGGCCAGTTTGGCTTAGCCCACTGTCGGTTGTTCCCGAGTATAGAGCCACCAATCCCTGCCACTGCGAGCTAAGTTGCACATGCCCATTTAGCCCGGCAAACAGGGTGTCGCTGGAATCAATATTGCCGAGGGCTATGCCAATCTCTGTACCGAGAAAAGTGTCTTCTTCACGGACAAAACCCGTTTGTAGACTCAAACCACTGCGATCAGAGGACACAGCATATTCCACAACAGCACCAATGCCTTTGTGATCACTGACCAGCTGATGGTTATCCCAGTTTGCCGTGCCATTGCCATTAAATAGGCCAACACGCAGTTTTCCTGTTGAATTTCCTAAGGGCAGGGCGCCGCCACTGCTCCAGCCATGGCGGGCAAAACTTAACCAGGGTGCGGCAAAGCTGCTGTCGTCATGGGTGGATGAGGGGCTCAGTATTGAGTCTCCATAAACACCAAAGAACCAGCCAGGGTTAGCATTAATCCCTGCAAACCGCTCAACGCCCTGGGAGTTTTCAAACTGCAGGGCAATATAGTCAGGCCGAGCCTGATCGTTGGGGGTGCCGTTAAAGTGATCATCTTGCTGCCAGAGGTCTGGCGCACTGCCGAGGCTAATTTTAGTGCCGTTACTGGACTGCTGGCTACCATGACGCAGGGCAGGGACATTAGTCCGCTTGGCTGAAGGAGTAACCAGATTATTGGCAGACTGATAAAACGGAAAGCCTAAATTATCAAACAGCGCGACAGTATTGCCCCTTAGATTATTGGCTAAGCTAGTCCCCAGCGCGCCGCCAGAAATATTACTCTGGGCTGCACTTTGCATGCCGCTATCGAGACTAATACCCGTGGCGACACTCAGGTCGCCGACAGGGCGGGTGGCGGCGTCTAAATCCAATAATCCCTGGCCATAGATACTGCTGTCTGCATAAATACCTTCTTTATTGGCTGTGACTAACAGGCGATTAGCTAGCTCATAATTCCCAACGCTGGGAAATAGCTCTTTGAGTAACGCCAATGAGCCACTAACAATGGGCGCTGCGAAGGATGTGCCTATGGCACCCCCATAATAGTCGCGGCTCTCCTCGGCATCTTCTGGGGGTGAAGTCGCTGCCCAGATCACTTCATCGTCGTCATAGGTACCATCGTTATTGGCATCGCCACCACCAGGTGCTACCAGACAAAAGTCTGCAGCTACGCCACAATGATTGGAATAAAAAGCAATCTCCCCCGAGCTATCCACCGCCGCGACGGCCAGCATATGGTCCTGTAGCTCAGGAAATAAATAGGGTATGCCCGGCAGAACTTCGGGGCTGGTAGCATCGACTACAACGTCAAATTCATCGACATCGCCCCAGGCATTACCTGTAGAAATTACAAAGAGGGCGCGATTACCTCGAGGGGTATTCTGCTGGCGCAGGGCATCGACCATAGCGCCAAACGCATTTTCGATAGAGGCTGCACTGTAGGACGTCACCACACCAGAAAAACCGAAACTCATATTAATAATATCAACCTGGCTGGTCATTGCGTTAAAGAGGTTGGCGAAGTAGTTGTCATCGTTGAAGCCGACGGTGGTTTCATCCAGAGGCTTGTAGGGGCCGGCACCCGACCCCAGGGGGATTTCGTAGGCGACAATATCTGCGTTGTAGGCGACGCCATGCATCTTAAAGCCGGTGCCTGTGTCACCATTTTTATTGGCGGCGATAACGCCGGCAACCTGGGTGCCATGCTTAACTGCACTGTCGGTACGCGGACTGCTAGTGTTGTAATTTGAGCCGGCGTATTCGACTTTGTCTCCCGAGGCAGTGGCGAACTCAAAGTGTTCTTCGTAGACGCCGGAATCAATAACGCCGACGCTCACGCCCTCACCGGTTGCCCCTCTGGCGTAGGCGCTTGAAGCATTGATTAATGCCAGGCCGCCCATGCCGCTATACTCTTCCGTTTCGGCGCTGGCGACCAGACTCGAAAAGTTATCCGGGTCCTCGTCTTGAGCAGCGAAGCTTGCGTAGGGTGGGCCAGGTTCAACTTGGTTAGGTATGGGAGCTGACGTAGAAGTAGGAGGCGACACTGTGGGAGTGTTGGCCGATGGGCTGCTGCCACCGCCACCACCACAGGCAGCGAGAGAGAATACTGTGATCGGTATGGCGAGAGACCCTGAAAATGGGATATTCATGATATGCCTAAGATCCTCGATAGTCTTTTTACCTGTTAAGTCTAGTTTATATTGGCGATAATCTCTGGTAAAGCAGGTGTGAATACATCTATTGGCAATTAAAAGGAACTCCATGCATATGCGCATTCATATTCTCGGTATCTGTGGCACGTTTATGGGCAGCCTTGCCCAGTTAGCCAAGTCTGCGGGGCATCAGGTGTCCGGTTGTGATGCCAATGTTTACCCGCCCATGAGTACCCAGCTTGAGCAGGCGGGCATTAGTCTTACTCAAGGCTTTGATCCCAAGCAGCTGCAGCCAGCGCCAGATTTAATTGTGGTGGGTAATGCACTGTCTCGGGGTAACCCCTGTGTTGAGTATATGCTTGATCAGCAGCTTCCGTACATTTCTGGCCCCCAGTGGCTGGGGGAAAATCTTTTGCGCAACAAACATGTTCTGTCAGTTGCAGGCACCCATGGTAAAACCTCCACGAGCAGTATGCTGGCCAAAATTCTTGACGCTGCCGGACTCAACCCTGGATTTTTGATTGGTGGTGTTCCCCAAGACTTTGGTGTTTCTGCGCGACTCAGCGACAGCGATTACTTCGTGGTGGAGGCGGATGAATATGACAGCGCCTTTTTCGATAAGCGCTCAAAGTTTGTGCATTACTTTAGCAATACATTAATTATTAATAATCTGGAATTTGATCACGCCGATATTTTTGAAAACCTAGCGGCGATTCAAAAACAATTCCACCATGCGGTGCGCACCATACCCAGCACCGGCACAGTTATTTATCCGGCGGCAGATACTAATATTACCAAGGTAATTGAGATGGGTTGCTGGAGTGCGCAGCAGGCTTTGGATCTGAGTCATCGGACTGGCAGTATCGATTAATGGCCGAAGATGGCTCCAGCTTTGAGGTAATTCATGGCGCTGAGGTTGCCCAGGTAAACTGGCAGCAGAGCGGATCTGCACAATGTGTTAAATGGATTGTCGGCGATTATTGCCGCCCACCAGGTCGGCGTTAGTCTTGAGCAATCTGCTGTGGGCCTGAGTGAATTTGTTGGTGTTAAACGCCGCATGGAAGTGATTTATCAGGATCGAGGCGTGACTGTCTATGATGACTTTGCTCACCATCCAACTGCGATTAAAACCACGCTCCAAGGTCTGCGAGCCAAGGTTGGGCAGGCCAAAATTATTGCGGTGATTGAACCGCGCTCGGCGACCATGAAGTTGGGGATTCATAAAGAAATCCTCAGTGCCTCGGTGAGTCGTGCCGATCAAGTTTACTGGTATCAAAACCCCGGGATTGACTGGGATATTGATGCCGTTGCCAATGCCTGTTCAGTGCCAGCTACTGCCACCGCAGATATTGATCAGCTACTGCAGTTAGTGATCGGTGCGGCAACAGAAGAGTCCCATGTTGTGATCATGAGCAATGGTGGCTTTGAAGGATTTCATGGCTTGTTAACAGAGGGTTTGGCGGCGCGCTAACTTCTCAGCATAAAGGTCACTGGGCCGTCATTGCACAGGCTGACCTGCATGTTGGCCCCAAAGATTCCACTTTCTATATTGACGTCTGGGGCGTAATTGGCCTGAGCCTGGGCTAAAAAATAATCGTAGAGTACTCTGGCTTGTTCAGGGGGTGCGGCGGTTGAAAATCCCGGCCGCAATCCCTTGCTGGTATCTGCGGCTAGGGTGAACTGCGAAATCACCAGAAGACCGCCGCCGACATCATTAAGGGATAGATTCATTTTGCCATCGGCATCAGAAAATAGTCTGTAACTGAGTACCTTCTTTAATAATTGATCGGCTTTGCTCTCATCATCTTCTTTTTGGATACCGAGCAGTAGCATTATGCCCTGATCAATCTTGCCGTTAACCTGATTGTCTATCGCTACTGAGGCGCTAGAGACGCGCTGAATCAAACCCAACATATTAGTGGCTCTCGATACTTATCTGATGAGCAAGTTGCTCAGTGGCGCATAACAGGGCGTCTGTGGTGCCTGGCTCGCTAGAGGAGTGACCGGCATCGGCGATAATCTTTAATTTCGCTTCTGGCCAGGCATTGCTCAGAGCAAATGCCTGATTAACGGGACACACCATATCGTAGCGACCATGGACGATAGTCCCCGGGATATCTTTTAACCGGCGGGCATTATTGACTATCTGGTTGGGTTCGAGAAAGGCTTTGTTAACAAAGAAATGGGCTTCGATACGTGCCATGGCCATGGCCATATGAGGGTTGGCAAAGTGATCCACCAGGGCATCGTTAGCACGCAGTGTGGCGCAGCGACCCTCCCACACAGACCAGGCTTTGGCGGCAGACATGCGCTCAATTTCATTATCGCCGGTAAGTCGAGAATAGTAAGCCGAGAGCATATCGCCCCGTTCTGCTTCGGGAATGATCTGTATATATTGCTGCCAGTAGTCGGGAAAGATGTGGCTGGCGCCATGCTGATAAAACCAGTGAATATCTTCGTCACGGCAAAGAAAAATGCCGCGTAAAATTAGACCCAGTACCAACTCTGGATAAGTCTGGGCGTAGACTAGTCCGAGGGTCGATCCCCAGGACCCGCCAAAAATAACCCAGCGATCAATACCCAATGTTGCGCGAATGGTTTCAATGTCCTCGACCAGCGCCGCGGTATTGTTATCTTCTAAGCGGGCATGGGGTTTGGACTGTCCTGAGCCGCGTTGATCGAAAAGAATAATGCGGTATTTATCCGGATCAAAAAAACAGCGATCAGTCTGTCTTGTGCCGCCACCAGGACCACCGTGAACAAATAACACGGGAATACCCTCGGGGTTGCCCGACTCTTCGACATAGAGAACATGGGGTTCAGTCACCGCTATATTATGGGTGCTGTAGGGGCGAATCGCGGGGAACGCTTTTCTCATTGGTTGTGATTCCTGGGGAAGGTTCAGTCAAGTTAATATAGACAAGATTGCTCAGCGAGACTACTTTAAATCATAGGTAAAAGATTGCCTGCTATTTAATTAGGCTTTTACGTAAGGAATAACTGATGACCGAACAGATTCGCTGTACCTGGCCTGGAGACGACCTGCTATATCAGCAATACCATGACAGTGAATGGGGTGTGCCCTGTCGCGAGGATAAAAAGTTGTTTGAATTTGTGCTGCTGGAGGGTGCTCAGGCGGGGCTGTCATGGATTACGATTTTGCGTAAACGTGACGCCTATCGCAGTGCCTTTGCCGATTTCGATGTCGACAAGGTGGCGACCTTTACCGACCAGGATGTTGAACGCTGTGTGCAGGACGCGGGCATTGTGCGCAATCGATTGAAGATTAACAGCGCGGTTTCAAATGCCAAATTATTTATTGATATTCAAAAAGAGTTTGGTAGTTTTAGTGATTATTTCTGGGGCTATGTGGATCACCAGCCGATTGTTAATCACTGGGCTAGCCACGGAGAGATTCCTGCGACCACGGCGCTGTCTGATTTGATTGCTAAGGATATGAAGAAGCGCGGCTTTAAGTTTTTTGGCTCGACAATTTGCTATGCCTATATGCAGGCGATGGGTGTGGTGAACGATCACACGACCGACTGTTACCGGCACGCTTCCTGTTGCTAGCGAATCACGATTTAGTCAGCCGCCATTTTAGCCAACTACTACCATATCGCGGCCCATATGCTTGGCTTGGTACAGACCATTTTCGGCGGTAGAGAGCAGATCATCAATGCCGGTGCACTTATCAATCGACGCCACACCCACACTCAATGAAATTCTAAGTTTGTCCCCCTGAGCATCCATATCCAGCTCGCTGGCTGCGGCTCTTAGGCGTTCGGCAATATTTACCGCAGCTTCGCAATTGGCGGTTGGCAGTAACACCATAAATTCATTGCCACCCCAGCGGGCGACAATATCTTCACCTCGCAGTGGCTCGCTGAGTACCTGACCTATGGCATAGAGAATGTCGTCCCCTACATCATGACCATAGCGATCGTTAATAAATTTAAAGTTATCCAGGTCGGCCAGCAAGATTGAGAAGGGCTGGTTGATTAGGCGGTACTGCTGGTATTTTTTCTCCAGCCGACCTTCCATATTATTGCGGTTGGGCAGTTGGGTCAGCTGATCCTGATGGGCAATTTGGTCCACTCGCGAGGAGAGATCCTGGTACTTGCTGAGGCTGTCAAAGCGAGAATTGTCCATGGCAACAGCAAAGGCGGACAGAATGGCATAGGCGGATAAAAAGCGTACCACCACGATATCGCTGTAGTTGGGCACCGCAAAGGGCATGGATCCACCGGTCATTATCCAGGTGGACGCGGCAAAAATGCCAATCAACATAAATAGGCTTTGGCGATAGGCAAAGGAACCCACAATCACCGGCACAATTGTTAGGCACCACATCAGTGACGAGGCGTCGGATGCGCCCAGCAATAGAAAGAAGAAGCCAATAAGTAATGTGCCTGCTAGTAGCAAGCGGGCTAGGTTGTGACGATCAAAAATATAGAAGATGCCGAGAGCGACGAGAAGTACGCCGGCAATGGCGAGATAAAAGGTGGCTAGTGCCATCTCGCCCTGACGATAGGAATAAAAGGCGAACATGGTGGCGATTATTTCCTGTGCCATCAATGAGAAGGACAGAAATCCGCCAGTAACTAAATCCTTGTTATCCACTTTCGCCATACTGCGCCTTGGAGACATTATTCACTATTATATTAGATCAAATGTATCACTAAATCGAAGTTTCGCCAGATATTCCTTATCTGGCGATTACTGCCTGTTGCCTTACTTAGGTGCTCGTTTACGAGCGTTCTCTGTCAGATGCTTCTTGCGCAGACGAATACTAACGGGTGTTACTTCTACCAGCTCATCGTCTTCAATAAACTCTAACGCCTGTTCAAGCGTGTGCTTAATAGGCGGTACCAGTGTCAGTGCTTCGTCGGTTCCCGAGGCGCGAACGTTGGTCAGCTGCTTGCCTTTAATGGGGTTAACCACCAGGTCGTTAGACCGAGAGTGAATGCCGACAATCTGACCTTCGTAAACATCAACCGCATGGCCGAGGAACAAACGACCACGAGCCTGAATATTAAACAGTGCGAAAGCGGCAGTTTTACCTTTAACCATGCTCACTAGGGCGCCGTTTTGACGACTGTGTCGCTCGCCTTCTTTAATCGGGCCGTACCTGTCAAAGATGCTGGTCATAATGCCTGAACCGGAGGTCAGGGTCAGGAAAGTACCGCGGAAGCCGATCAGACCACGTGAAGGCATGCTGAACTGTAAACGCACACGTCCTTTGCCGTCTGGCTCCATATTGGTCAGCTCTGCTTTACGCTGGCCCAACTCTTCCATAACAGAACCCTGATGCTGGTCTTCAACATCAATAACAACCTGCTCGTAGGGTTCCTGTAACTTGCCATCAACCATCTTGGTCACAACTTCAGGGCGCGAAACACCCATTTCGAAGCCTTCGCGACGCATGGTTTCAATCAGTACCGACAGGTGAAGCTCACCACGGCCAGAGACAATAAACTTGTCCGGCGTATCACCTGGCTTAACGCGGAGAGCAACGTTGTGAATAAGCTCTTGGTCGAGACGGTCTTTAATATTTCTAGTGGTAACGTACTTGCCTTCCAGTCCTGCGAACGGCGAGTTGTTAACAATAAAGGTCATGCTTACTGTTGGCTCATCAACGCTAAGGGCTGGGAGCGCTTCCACATGATCTGGATCGCAGAGAGTATCTGAGATACCCAGGCCGTCAATGCCATTGATACAGACGATATCGCCCGCTTCGGCGAGTGCTGTCTCTACCTGCTCAAGACCTAAATAGCCTTTTACGTTAAGTACCTTGCCTTTACGTTCATTGTCGTCAGAAGACTTGATAACAACCTGCTGGCCTGGCTTAAGTGTGCCACGAGTAATTCGGCCAACACCGATAACGCCCACATAGGGGTCATAGGCCAGTGCTGAAATTTGCATTTGGAATGGACCGTCGCTGTCAACCTGAGGGGCGGGAACGTCTGCGACAATCATTTCATACAGCGGAGTCATATCCTCTGCCATATTGTCGAGATCGGTGCCAGCAATACCGTTTAGGGCCGAGGCATAGATAACAGGGAAGTCGAGCTGCTCATCGGTAGCACCAAGGCCATCAAAGAGTTCAAATACCTGATCCATAACCCAATCTGGGCGAGCACCTGGACGGTCAACCTTATTGATAACAACAATCGGACGCAAGCCCTGCTCAAACGCCTTAGAGGTTACAAAGCGAGTCTGGGGCATAGGGCCGTCAACGGCATCAACCAGCAGGAGTACGGAGTCAACCATGGATAGAACGCGTTCTACCTCACCACCGAAATCGGCGTGACCTGGGGTGTCCACGATATTGATGCGGTAGTCATTCCATTTGATGGCAGTGTTCTTCGCCAAAATGGTAATACCACGTTCTTTTTCCTGATCGTTGGAGTCCATTAGTCGCTCAGAACCAACGTCTTTACGGTCGAGAGTTCCTGATTGACTCAGAAGTTTATCAACTAACGTAGTCTTACCGTGGTCGACGTGGGCAATGATCGCGATGTTTCGCAAGTTTTCAATGGACATTAGAGATACCAGTAGGCGCAAAAAGCCGCGATTATACGAGAATCCGGCGAAACTACTACCGTTCATTTCACTGAGAGGAGACTTCTTCCTCAGTCGATGAATTCCGCTCGATCAGCATTCGAGTGATTGACGTCGGTGGCGAGGGGGGTGCAATCAGGTTTCCCTGCAGTAATTGGCAGCCGATATCCAGCAGTAAATGATGAATATGCGGGTCTTCGATGCAGGGTGCAATACAGTCCAAGCCCACGGATTTAGTGAGTTCTATCAGCCCTTTGACTAGATTCCATGAACTTTCAACTTCATCGGTCTCCGCCATTAGACGATGGGATATTCTTATGGTGTCTATCTGCAGTTCGCGCAGTTTTTGCAATGGCAGACTCTGATAACCGACATTATCGATTATTAGGCCGCAACCAATTTCATTGAGGCGATTGAGCTGTAATTGCAATGATGCGTTTAATTTGTCGAGATTTTCGGTGTGCAAGCCAAACATAAATACATTGGGCTTAATGTCATGGCGGCGCATAATTTCTTGTACCTGGGCCACAAATGAAGGGTGCTCTAGTTCACGCAGACTCAGGGTGAAGTAAATGCGTTGCTGATCCTGCCAAAGACCCTGACCGCGCCATAGGTTAACCTGCTTGCAGACCTGGTCGATCAGCGACAGGGAGATATCCACAATCATGGAGCCTGATTCCAGCACCTGAATAAATTCATGAGCGTCAACAATGTCGCCATTGGGTTTTTGCCAGCGCAGGAACACCTGCAGACCGTTAATTAAGTTGGTTTTGCTGTCGAGTATGGGCTGGTAAAAGGGCACAAAGGATTCTGCTCTTGATTCGTCTCTGAGTCTCTCGAGCAGCTCCATCTGTTTTTGCATGGCCGAAGAGAGTTTGCGGTCATGGAAGTAGTAGTTGGATTTGCCCTCCCGCTTGATGGTGTACAGGGCGTGATCTGCTTGCTCCAAAATAGTTTTGCCGTCGGCGGTGCCGTCGTTAAAAAAGACGATGCCGATACTGCAGCTAATCTGAAACTGTTCGCCCTTAATCACAAAGGGCTCGCTGGCAGCATCGATAATTTTTTCTGCGACCTGAGCGATTTGCAGGCGCGCTGCCTCCCCCTCGGTGCCGAGTCTTTCAAGGAGCACAACAAACTCGTCACCACCCAGCCGCGCCACAGTTTCCTGGGTACGAATAACCTTGCGCAGGCGCTGAGCAAATAGAGTGAGCGCCAGATCACCGTAATGATGGCCGCGGCTGTCATTGATCTCTTTAAAATGGTCTAGGTCGATAAATAGCAACGAGCAAAAGTTTTTGGTGCGCTGAGCCAGAGAAATAACCCGGTTTAATTCTTCCATCAGACGATGCCGATTGGGCAGGCCAGTAAGGGGATCAAAATACGCCTGCTGCTTAATCCTTGACTGCATTTTTACACGGTCGGTGACATCCTCCACAAACGACGCGGCCCCGATAACATTCATATTATCATCAAAGAGGGGTGTTTCATTCCATTCGCAGATAATGCGGGTACTGTCCTTAGTGATATTTTCGGCGGTGCCAGAAAAGTCCTTACCAAACAGAAATAGGTCATGTTCGGCCTGCTGCATTAGAAAGGTTTTTTTATCTTCAAACAGAAAGTCTGTGGTACGGCCCACAACCTCCGGTTTGGTGAAACCAAAAATAGCGGTGGCAGCGGGATTCCAGCCAATAATTTCCCGATGTTCATTCCATTCAATAAACCCCAGGGGGGTTTGTTCAATTAGGCTGGTGATTTTTTTGCTGGTGGTAACAACCTGCTGGCTGTCATCTTCGGCCCGTTTTTTGCTCAGGGCTCTGTCAATAAACCCGCGACGATAGGCCACGCAGGCTCTGTCGAGCGCGATATAAACAATGCAGAGCACCCCAAAAAAAGCCAGGCTCGAGGCAGGGAAATGAATGCATAGGCTGGCTGTTAGCGGGATGTAGATCGCCAGTAAAAACAGATGTCTAAACAGATCGGTTTGGATATACAGGGTCGGCCATGCGGTGGTCAACGCAACAATAATAGCGGCCACCAGCAGAGCGTTTTCGAGTTGGTCGAGGGACAATGAAACAGGGCGTCCAGCGAGACCCCAAAATATAGCCGCAGACAATCCCTGCTGCGGTGACCACAGGGCCTGCCGGCTGTTGCTGGCTGAGCCATAACCAGAGCGCCAGGCTAGACAGGCAGAGGCCAGCCAGCCAGCCCCATGCAAACTCAGCGGGGACGTGCTGGCGGGTCACTAGCAGCAGCATAATCCCGCCAACCACAGAAATCGCCAACCCGGGCTTCAGGTTGGCGACATTTTGTTGCTTCAGTTCAATGCTTAACGACGGATACGGAGAGACAAAACCGGTCGCCTTGGCGTCCATGCCCTCTACAGTATCCGCATCTACTTTGGTCATCGGCTGCGTCCCGCGGCTGATTTTTAACGTAACTCAATTCTCGATACCTAAATATAGTCGCTAATACCCAAAAATGGGCATGATTCAACATAATACTGTGATGAAGCACCCATTTAGCGCCCGATTTTAGGAGTTTACCTAGGTTTTGATGCTGAAAATGCCAACCAGATTGAAGCCCTTTTCCCGCATTAGCAGTGCCTGCAGGCGGCTCATAATGCCCTTTTCGCAATACAGCAAATAGCAGGTGTTTTTATCCAGCTGCCCCAGCTGCTGTTCCAGATTAAAAAACGGCAGTACGATAATTTTACTGTCTCCGCCGGCTAATGGTTTTGCATCTGCTTCCGCCGGGTGACGAATATCAATAATAATGTCGCCGGCCCCTGGCACGGACACAGTTTTAATTTCGGTGCTTGGACTGTTTGGCTTCGAGGGGCAGATAGGGGCTTTCTCCGTACAAAATAGTGGGAAAAGGTGACAGGCTCGCGTTAGGTGGGCATTATACTCGGCAGAATAAGAATAAACCTATTTCAACCCATGCATGCACAAAAATGGTGCGATATTAATCGAGCAGCACCATTATGGTGCGCCTGTGATCTGCCATTTACATTGTGACATCTCATGTAGAGCAGCGAGCCCTGATATAACGGGGAAATGGCGGCATTTAGAATTGCCAGCTTTGCCTCAGATCATTGGCATGACAATTGCTATATTTCTGGGTGAAACAAAATAATTTTAGTTAGGTCAGACCGGTTTCGATGCGCCGACTGACTGTTTATCAAAGCATTAAATGATTCCTTAGTGGAGGATACAATGTCTGAGAAGACTCTTAATCTGATCAAAGATAGCGAAGCTCGTTGGGTTGACCTTCGATTTACTGACACAAAGGGCAAGGAACAGCACGTTTCTATTCCCATTGGTGAAGTTGGTGATGACTTTTTCACTGAAGGCAAAATGTTTGATGGCTCGTCTATCGCCGGTTGGAAGGGCATTAACGAATCCGACATGATCCTTATGCCTGACGACAGCACAGCGGTACTGGATCCCTTTACCGATGAGCCAACAATTATTGTTCGCTGTGGCATCGTTGAGCCATCTACTATGCAAGGTTATGAGCGCGATCCTCGCTCCATCGCTCTGCGTGCTGAGCAATATTTGAATACCACTGGTTTAGGCGATACTGCTTACTTTGGCCCAGAGCCAGAGTTTTTCGTATTTGACGACATCAAATGGGGTGTCGACATGAGCGGCGCTTTCTACAAAATTAATTCTGACGAAGCAGCATGGTCGTCTGGCAAGGACTTACCCGATGGCAACATGGGTCACCGTCCTGGCGTTAAAGGCGGATACTTTCCCGTACCACCCGTCGATAGCCTGCACGATCTGCGTGCTGCTATGTGTGGCGCGATGGAGCAGATGGGCTTAGATATCGAAGTTCATCACCACGAAGTGGGTACAGCTGGCCAGTGTGAAATCGGCGTACGTTTTGACACATTGGTTAAGAAAGCTGACCAGGTTCAGATCCTTAAGTACTGCGTACATAATGTTGCTCATGCCTATGGCAAGACTGCGACCTTTATGCCCAAGCCAATTGTTGGTGATAACGGTTCTGGTATGCACGTTCATATGTCTTTCGCTAAAGACGGCGAAAACCAGTTTGCTGGCGACGCCTATGCAGGCCTGAGCGAAACTGCTCTGTACTATATCGGTGGCATCATTAAGCACGCTAAGTCACTTAACGCCTTTGCCAACGCGGCTACTAACTCTTACAAACGTTTGATACCAGGTTTTGAAGCGCCGGTAATGCTGGCTTATTCAGCCCGTAACCGTTCTGCTGCGATCCGTATCCCATACGTTGCTAGCCCACGTGGCAAGCGCGTAGAAGTGCGCTTTGGTGATCCAACGGCTAACCCATACCTAATGTTTGCCTCAATGTTGATGGCGGGTCTGGACGGTATTAAGCACAAGATGCACCCTGGCGATGCAGCGGACAAAGATCTTTATGATCTACCTGCTGAAGAAGCCGCGGCTATTCCTCAGGTTGCTGGCAGCCTGCGCGAAGCGCTGGATGCACTGGACTCTGATCGTGAATACCTGACGGCTGGTGGCGTATTTACAGACGATATGATCGATGCTTATATCGAACTTAAGATGGAAGAAGTTTACCGCGTTGAGCACACCACTCACCCGGTTGAGTTCGATTTGTACTACAGCTGCTAGAGCGCGTTACTGGCTAATTAGCTGCTAGCGTAAAATCGAACAGGCCCGTCATTCTTTGAATGGCGGGCTTTTTCTTTGCCGAAAAAACGTCTAGTCTTTAATTATGAGAATATTTCACCAGACTATTTATTGCCTGCTGTTAGTGGCCGTGGCCACCTTCGTTAGCACAGCCCTATTTGCCGATGTCTATAAAGTTGTCGACCAAGACGGCAACATCACGTACACCGACCGACCAGACGCTGATCCAGATACGGTCGTTTTTGAAAAGCTACCGCCGCTGAATAAGATGCCTGCATTAACCGCACCTATTGACGATGAGCTGGAAGACCCTGCGCAGGAGCAGGCCTTTGCAGGATACAGTCGTGGCATTATTCTCTCTCCGGAAAACGACGGGATTATTCCCCACAGTCAAACCAGTCTTCTTATCCAGATAGCACTGAGCCCGCAGTTACAGCCGGGCCATACTGTTCAGTTTTTACTCGATGGCGTGCCGCAGGGGTCTGCAATAGCCGCTGTGGCCCACACAATTGATAATGTTGAGCGCGGTACCCACAGCCTAGGGGCCAGAGTTTTCGATGCCGGTGGTAGGCCGTTAATCTCCATCGCTCCCGTTAAGGTCCATGTGAAACGCAACTTCAAACGCAAATAATTACGCCCTTTCAATGTTCGGAAAACTGCGCTATTTCCTATCTAGATACAAGCGCACCATAATGGTGCATACTCCTCTACTGTAACGCCTTCCTCAGGCTAGGATAGCCATGGCTACTGCGATGCAGCGCTACTATTTAGTAGATCGATTTAATCCCCTGTCTTGGCTTGCTTATTGCAAGTACAGAGGGAAGGGCAAGCCGACAAAAGACCATTTACCGAATAAAGCGTTTATGACCTCGAATCAATTACACAGACTGTTACTCGACAATCTAAATACCGCAGTGTTGTTACTGGATGCGGAACTGTCGATCGACTATATAAATCCGGCGGCAGAGGCACTGTTGCAAACGAGTAGTCAAAAGTTACTTGGCACCATCGCCAGCGAACTGTTCTCAGACGGCGATTTATCCTCGCAGACATTACGTAATGCTCTGGAAACGGGTCATCCCCATATTCGTCGGCACGAGTATTTGCGCCTGTCTCCGTCTGAGTCTGCTCAGGTTGATTACACGGTTACGCCTGTGGATATGAGTTCCAGGACTATGTTGCTGATGGAAATGCAGCCCATTGACCGTTTTTTGAAAATTAACCGCGACGAGGCATTACTGTCGGTCCATGACACCTCGAAGAGTCTAATCCGCGGCTTGGCCCATGAAATCAAAAATCCTCTGGGTGGCATTCGTGGTGCAGCACAGCTGTTAGGTCAAGAGATGGCCGAGAGTGGCATCGACGGGGAAACTCGCGAGCTGTGCCAGATTATCATCACCGAAACAGATCGTTTGCGCAATCTGGTCGATCGCCTGCTGGGTCCCAATCATTTGCCTCGATTTGAGCCTATCAATATTCATGAAGTTACTGAGCATGTCGCCGCGCTTATCGAAGCGGAAGTGCAGGGTAAGCTACGTTTTGTTCGTGACTATGATCCCAGTATTCCGGAGTTTGAGGGTGATCGCGAACAGCTGGTTCAGGCCGTTTTAAATGTTGTTGGCAATGCCATGCAGGCATTGCTGGATTCAGATCAGGCAAACCCTGTCATTACACTCAAGTCTCGCATTCAGCGCAGTTTCACCATAGCCGG
>CALSNK010000021.1 GCA_943787675.1 uncultured Pseudomonadales bacterium | reverse complement strand
TAGAGTGTATGTCTTTGTCTGGGTTTTCAGACTCGAGGAATAGCATCTGCGCAACAATAAGGTTAGCCATATGATCTTCAACCGGACCCACCAGAAAGATGATTCTTTCTTTTAAAAGTCTTGAGTAGATGTCGTAGGCTCTTTCGCCTCTCGAACTCTGCTCAACAACCATGGGGACCAAACCGCTGGCTTCCACGTCGGGGAAACCACTGATGCTAGATGGGTTCTGAAAATTCATTGCGTCCTCGCTAATTAGATTTTTGAATACAGGGTACTGTAGCTTCGCACAATCCCTTTTGCACGCTTACCTTTTGTTAATACCGTTGTACGCAAACAATCGGCAAGCTGGACTCGTCCAACCTGCCAAAAATCAGCTTAAGCTTCGCTGCCTGGTTCAGGATCAGGCTTAACAGCGTCTTCGTAAGGTAAGGCTTCTTCTTTAACTTTGGCCTTGGAAAGTACTAACTCAGTGACCTGATCTTCCAGAACCACGGCTTCGACAGAACTGAGCAGCTCAGGCTTACTGTAATAATAGTCGACAACTTCACGGGGCTGCTCATACGTTGAGGCAATCTCATCAACGCGAGCACGAACCTGCTCTTCGTCTGGTGTTAGGCCTTCGACCTTAACCAGCTCAGAGACAATTACACCCAACGCAGCGCGGCGCTCGGCTTTCTCTTTAAACATATCGTCTGGAAGCATGCTCAGATCAATTTGCTGACCGCCGCCAAACTGCTGAACCATTTGCTGCTTCAGCTGAGTAATTTCATTGGCAACCAATGCTGCCGGCAATTCAACCTTATTGAGGTCAAACAGCTGGTTCATAACACGGTTTTTAACTTTTGTGCGGATCGCATTGCGCAGTTCACGCTCCATGTTGCCTTTAACATCTTCACGGAACTTGGCTTCGCCACCCTCTTCAACGCCGTAAAGCTTGAAGAATTCGTCATTCAGCTCTGGCATTTGCTTGGACGACACCGAGTTAACCTTAACGGCGAACTGTACTGCCTTACCTTTCAATTCTTCGGAGTGATAATCTTTCGGGAATTTTAGCTTAAGAACGGTCTCGTCCCCTGCACTCAAACCGACCAAGCCATCTTCAAAACCTGGGATCATGCTGTTTGAACCTAATACTAGATCCTGGCCTTCGGCACTGCCGCCGGCAAATTCTTCTTTCTTCTGGGTACCCACAAAATCGATGTTCAGCTGGTCGCCATCAACAGAGGGCTTGTCTGAAACATCGAAAGTCGCTTGCTGATTACGCAACACTTCAATCATGGTTTCCATATCGGCGTCAGTTACGTCTGAAACAGGGCGCGATAACTTTACCTTACTGATATCTGCTAGCTTTACTTCTGGGTAGACTTCAAAGATCGCCATGTATTCTAGATCCTGGCCTTCTTTGTCTTTCAGGCCATCAATGCGCGGCTGGCCCACAGGACGGAGATCTTCCTGGTTAATCGCGTCATAGAAGCTTGAATTAACGATTTCGCCAACAACTTCCTGACGAACGCCTTTACCATAATGCTGTTTGACAACACGCAGTGGAACCTTGCCCTTACGAAAGCCTTTAATAGACACAGTCTTAGTCGCTTTCTCTAAACGCGCAGTTACTTCTTGTTCAATTTTGTCGGCAGGGACACCAATCTTCAGCTGACGCTCTAGACCTGTGCTCGACTCAATAGAAACCTGCATGTGTTGCCCTCTTCATAAATAGTATAAATATGGTGCGAGTGGAGAGACTCGAACTCTCACATCCTAAGACACTAGAACCTAAATCTAGCGCGTCTACCAATTCCGCCACACTCGCATAATCTGTCTTTCTGGGCCTCGGGTATCTACAGGTTAGTGGCTCGTTCAAAGCCAACAACTGTGCCCAGCCAAAAAGGGCGTGAAGTTTGCCACAGCACCTGTGAATCGGCAACTACTTCAGGCCCTTTAAATGCCTAAACGGGAGAAAAAGTCTCCCAGGCAATCTGAAGCGGCAATCTAAGGCTTAGAGTGGGGGGCTTAAGGCTGCTAACAGTCCCTGAGCAGGGGCGAAAGGTATTTATCAAGAGCTGACCTAATCAATCTGGAAATAGCCAGAAAGCTTGGTCTATGCTTTACAACGCATACTTTATTTATTAACCCAGTTAGGAGTTACATGATGAAAAACAATTACCTTATGCTTTTTGCAGTAGCAGCAACACTTGGACTTGCCGCATGTGATACGGGTGAGCCTCAAGCTGACGCATCAGCACCAGCCGCTGAGTCTTCAATGTCAGACGCAGCAACAGAGGCCGCTGATACTGCCATGGGCGCGATTGATGGTGCCGTTGAAGCGATGGACGAAATGGCTGATGATGCTATGACAGTGCGCTGAGCTATGGATAGTGCCGGCTGACGCAATGGAAGAGGCTTCAGACGCTGCAGAGAACAAAGTTGGCAGCCAAGTAGAAGACGCAATGGATGAGCATGCTGAACAAATAGATAGGTATTAAGACCATAAAAAAACCCCGGTAAATACCGGGGTTTTTTTGTTGCTAGAACTTACCTACCATAAGCTAACTATGGTTTTAAACGGCTACCTTGCGGCGACGTAAACCAGTAAGACCTAACAGTGCAGAGCCAAACAACCATACAGCAGCAGGAATTGGCACGGCATTGATACCAGCAACATACAAGCGTCAGAGCTGCAGTACCCTGACCCCATTTCCACTGCTTGGCATACCAGCCGCTCATAGGACCAAAGATAGCCATTTCAGTTAACTCAAAGCCCAGAGTGATTTTGCCAGCAACTACACTCAGCAAGTCAAAACCCTGAGTATCAGTCCAAATCAATACCTTAGAACCATCAGCCATATCTGCGTGAGGAGCATTGATACCTACGTTAGAGATTTTTTTCTCCGTATCAAATACAAAACCCAGCACTTCATTGGCTTGCAAGTTGTCATCACTTGAAGGGTTACACCAGTTGGTACCTTCCTGCTGGGCCAAAAGCGTACCACAAACACCCAATCCAGCTTTTTTACCTGAATCCAGATAAGCGTTAGCACGCTCAGCTTGAACGTAACTACCATTATCAATCAGTCGAGCACCATAGACATTCAGATCAACCAAAATTCAGTGGTTGCCCACCTCTTTCGTTTTCGTCGGCATCAAAGTCATATGTGTAAGTTGCGGCCATTGACATACTGGCCATTGATAATACTACGGCACCTGCAAGTGACTGCAGTAATTTTGATAGATTCCTATTCATAACTAACTCCTTAATAACTCCTAAAAACAAACTAAGCGCGAATGCAAAGACGCGACTAATTCCATGTGTGTAAAACAAAACTACATAACAGGTAAATGTAAAAGTAGTTCTCATTTTTGAGATTGTCAAAAAAATAAACTGGATTTATTAGGATTATTTGATTTAAGAATCAATAACTTAAGTTTGTTTAGCAATGACAACAGATATAGCGGAAAAAATATTTTGCTTTTAATTATCTAAAACAACAACTTAGCTAGCTTTCTTAATAAATAGGGTAACCGCGCATTGAGAAACCTCCTCTATTTGCGCAGAATCTGTATAAATACCGTCAATTAGCAGTTTAGCGATACCATGGACGGTTCCCCAGATTACCTGGGACGTTCGCAGGGGATTGTCGCCACCGATAAGGCCCGACGCTTGCCAGCTTGTGATCATCTCTAGTTGATGCTGAAAACAGGGATAGGCAACATCGAGTAATTCTTGGGTGCTGTGCTTCTGCTTCCAGATATTGCGACCGAACATCAGCTCGTATTCTTCCGGGTTCTCGGCAGCAAATCGGACATAACCGCAAATATACTCTGCGAACTTCTGTGCTGCTGTGAGGCTAGGATCATTAAAGGTGTCCTGGGCCGCCTGGTGGCGACGACGAAAGCCCTGAGCGGCAATGGCACAGAGTAAATCGTTTTTATCTGAAAAATGGTGGTACGGCGCAGTGCGTGATACCCCCGCCCTTTCAGCCAGCTTGCGCAGGGACAGGTTGTCGATGCCCGCCTCCGCTATCAGCGCTTTAGCGGCCAATAAAAGTGCCTGACGCAGGTCACCATGATGGTAACTGGGCCTTGCTGTTTGAGTGCGGTCTGGAGATTTCATGCTGGCAATGTACCAACGCATCTTGACAGTGTCAAAATTGCACCTTAATCTGCTTCCATCAAGTAACAACTAGCCTATTTAATAGCCGTTTAAAACGGCAGTCCTAAAGTGAGCGCAAGACTGTGATGAACATAGCCGATTTTCCTAACCTCAAAGCGTTTGATGTGAGCATCAATGAACAGCATGTTGTGGAAATCTGCCTGAATCGTCCAGACGCTATTAACACCATGAACAGCGACTTCTGGGATGAACTGCCGGCCATTATTACCGCCCTTGATCGCCAAGCGGTTGCACGGGTAATTATTCTCTCGTCCAAGGGCAAGCATTTCACTGCGGGCATGGACCTCAGCGTCTTTGATGGCTTAGGCGGAGACCCTAATCATGAACCCGCCCGTGCCGCTGAAAAGTCTCGTCGCTGGATTCTCGATATGCAGGCGGCCTTCACCACCTTAGAAAAAGCACGCATGCCGGTTATCGCAGCGATTCAAGGGGCCTGTATTGGCGGCGGCGTGGATATGATCTGTGCGGCTGATATGCGTTTTTGCACCGCCAACGCCTTTTTTAATATTAAAGAGACGGAGCTTGGAATCACTGCGGATGTCGGCACATTGCAGCGCATCCAGCATGTTATGCCCAGCGGCCTAGCCCGTGAACTGGCCTACAGCAGCCGTAATCTGGGCGCTGATGAAGCGCTTACCAGCGGTTTTGTAAATAAGGTTTATGCCGACCAAGACGAGATGCTCAAGGCTGTTCGAGCCCTCGCCAGCGATATTGCTAAACACAGCCCGCTGGCCGTGCACGGCACCAAAGAAATGCTTAACTTCAGCCGCGATCACTCGGTGCAGGACAGCCTCAATCATATGGCGACCTGGCAATCAGGCATGCTGCGGGCCACAGATACACAGGAAGCCATGAAGGCCAGCAGAGAAAAGCGCGACCCCAAATTCGATAACTTACTGCCTTAAATCATAAAAATACTTATAAAGTTTTAGAGAGGAATCTATGTCACACGAACAGTATCCCCACATGCTCGCGCCCTTGGATCTCGGTTTTACCACCTTAAAAAACCGGGTTTTGATGGGTTCAATGCACACCGGCCTTGAAGAAGTGGCCAACGGCCATGAGCGTATGGCGGCTTATTTTGGTGAGCGCGCCAAAGGCGGCGTTGGCCTTATTGTGACTGGCGGCATTGGCCCCAACACTGAGGGTGGCACTCACCCTAATACTAAAAAACTGGTCACTGAAGAAGATATAGCAGGCCACAAGCAGATCACCGATGCCGTGCATGAGCACGACGGTAAAATCTGTATGCAGATACTGCACACTGGACGCTATGCCTACTCTCCCGACCAGGTGGCACCCTCAGCGATTAAGTCCCCGATCAATCCGTTTACCCCGAGAGCCCTCACTGACTCTGAGGTTTACAAACAAATTGATGACTTCGTATTTACATCAGTGCAGGCACAGAAAGCCGGTTACGACGGTGTTGAGATTATGGGCTCGGAAGGGTATTTTCTGAATCAATTTATCGCTGCACGCACCAATCAGCGCGAAGATGACTGGGGCGGCAGCTACGAAAACCGTATCCGTCTACCTATTGAGGTAGTACGCAAAATTCGCGAAGCCGTTGGCGAGCACTTTATTATTATTTTCCGTCTGTCGATGCTTGATCTAGTTGATGGCGGCAGTACCGCTGAAGAAGTTATTCAGCTGGGCAAAGCCGTCGAAAAGGCCGGTGCTACGATTATTAACACCGGTATTGGCTGGCACGAAGCGCAGATCCCCACCATTGCAACCAAGGTTCCTCGCGCCGCCTTTACTTGGGTAACCGCGCGCTTTAGAAAAGAGCTGTCAGTGCCCGTTATTACCTCCAACCGTATTAACACCCCAGAAGTGGCCGAAGAGGTTCTAGCCCGTGGTGATGCCGACATGGTATCCATGGCTCGCCCCTTCCTGGCCGACCCAGACTTTGTGATTAAAGCGCAGGAAAATCGCGCCGACGAAATCAATACCTGTATCGGCTGTAATCAGGCCTGTCTCGACCATGTATTTGGCGGCGTTATGACTAGCTGTCTAGTTAACCCCCGCGCCTGTCACGAAACCGAATTGCATATTCTGGCCACGACTAGCAGTAAAAAGATTGCTGTTGTTGGCGCTGGTCCAGCCGGCCTTGCCGCAGCAACGACGGCGGCTTCACGAGGCCACCAGGTCACATTGTTTGATGGTGCCGATGAAATTGGCGGCCAGTTTAATATTGCCAAACAGATCCCCGGTAAAGAAGAGTTCTTCGAGACATTGCGCTACTACGGTAAGCAAATTGAAATCACCGGTGTTGACCTGAAGCTCAATCACCGTGTGACTGCTGAGGAACTCAACAACGGCGGTTTCGACCAGGTTATTGTTGCCACGGGTATTGCCCCAAGAATGCCCAATATTGAAGGCATTGACCATCCCAAGGTACTTAACTACCTAGACGTGATTGGCGGCAAACAGCATGTCGGCAAGAAAGTAGCCATTATTGGCGCTGGTGGTATTGGCTTTGATACGGCGGAATACATTACTCATGCCGGCGAATCCACTAGTCAGAATATTCCAGCCTTTATGAAGGAATGGGGTATCGATATGACCTTTGGTTCGCGTTCCGGTATTGAAGGCATAACCGCTCAGCCCGAGCCCTCCCCGCGCGAAGTCTATTTGCTCCAGCGTAAAAGCACGAGAGTTGGTAAAGGCCTAGGTAAAACCACTGGTTGGGTTCACCGCGCAGGTCTAGCAATGAAAGGCGTCCGTATGATGCCTAGTTGTGACTATAAGCGTATTGATGATGACGGCTTGCACCTTACCGTCGGCGATGAACCCACGACCCTTGATGTGGATACTATTATTATCTGCGCCGGTCAGGATCCAATGCGCGAAATTATCGAGGGTCTAACCGTACCTCACCATCTGATTGGCGGTGCTGATGTGGCTGCTGAACTCGATGCCAAGGGAGCTATTAACCAGGCCACAAGATTAGCCGCTCAGATCTAAGGTTCTGGCTAATAATTGTTGCAACCCGCAGGCAATCAACGGATCATGCGCGCTTAATATTAAGCGCGCATTTTTTAATTTAACCTTTTAATAAAAGATTCAATAAGAAAAACTATGTCTGATAAGCAACAGTCTACCGATTTCCGTAACGCTCTTGGCAGTTTCGCTACGGGTATCACCGTTATTACCGCACTGGGCAAAGATGGCCAAAAGGTCGGCATGACCGCCAACAGCTTTAACTCGGTGTCTCTGGACCCTATGTTAGTGCTCTGGAGTGTAGCCCGGGACGCCAATTGCTTTGATGACTTTATTGATGCGGAGTCTTTTGCTATCCACGTACTCGCCAACGATCAAGAAGCCATGTCTAATCGCTTTGCTACCAGTGGTGCGGACAAATTTGCTGAGTTGGAATGCACTGAAGGCCTATCAGGGGTACCTATTCTTCCCCATTACAGCGCCTGCTTTGAATGCAAAATTGAGAATCAATATGAAGGCGGCGACCATATTATTTTAGTCGGCCGAGTCATTGAGTATAGAGACAATGGTCTAGAGCCACTGATCTTTAATCGCGGCAAATACGCCGCTCTTAAATAGACACTCTTATATTACGCGCTTTTCACTCTCGGCCTAACCTTTGCCTCCGCAGAGTGCTGTTAACTGACTAAGCACCTGCGCAACGGGCAGCACATCGGCATATTTAGCCTTTAAATCAAAAAGATTGGCACGATGAGCCTCAGGATTTCTATCCCCTACGGCCTCTTCGGCAATCACCACCTGATAATTATTCTGTAATCCATCCACCGCCGAGGCGCGCACACAGCCACTGGTGGTCAGACCTGTCATCACTAACGAATCAACGCCAAGGGCCGTAAGTCGTTGGTTAAGGTCCGTCTCGAAAAAAGCACTGGCCCACTGTTTCTCTATCACCGGCTCGCCGTCCAGCGGCTCTAATGCCGAATCAATTTTTACCCAGTGACTGTCTGGTTTAAGCACATTTAAAGCGGGTATTTTCTGACGAAACACCTTGGCCTGCTGCTCATTGTGGTAGACCACGGTGGTGAAAAACACGGGTAAACCCAGCGCACGAAAAGCCTCTAGCAGCTGCACATTAGCCACAACTACCTCAGGGCAGTCGCTCCCCAGATGGGCAGGCAGGATCGGTAAAGCCATTGATCATATCTACCAATACCAGAGCAGGACTGGCCGTTAAACCGAGAGTATTTTGCTGCAGATTATTCGATGTCATTGCCATTCCCATCAGTTTTATTCTGTCGTAAAAAAGCGGACTGTGCTTCCCATAACAAGAAGCACAGCCCGCTATTGATACTACCTTATTTTAGAAACGGTAGTTAAAGTCAATCCCGTAAGAGTCTTTGGCACCTGGGTGAATAAATGAACCACCAAATTCAGGCGCTGGAATGATCTCTTCCAGATACTTTTCATCAGTGACATTGCGGCCCCAGATAGTTACACCCCAATTTTCCGCATCAAAAGAGATACGGGCGTTGAGAGTGTCATAGGCATCACGCTTGGCTTTGCTCATATCCTGAGTCAAACCTGGACCGTTAAATACCTGCCAGATCGTCGGAGTAGCCTCACCCTGCAAGGTGTGGAACGCCATCTCACCAACATACTGCCAATCCAAACGTGCAGTCATCTCGACACCATCGCTAACAGCCATCTCGAACTGTGCACCAAGATTGTAGGTACGATCTGGCGCCTGTGGCGCTTCATTACCTTCTGAAAGCGGACGGTGATCGTTCTGGATAATTTCACTGTCCAAGAAACCTGCACCACCAAATAACGAGAGGTTTTCTGTAACCACTGCGTTAAAGTCCATTTCGAAGCCTTGAATCTCTAACTCGTCAATGGTTGTGACAACACGCATCAAGCCAAATGGACCAGCGAAGAACTCAAAGAACTGATTGTCTTCAACTTCAGTTTTAAACGCGGCGACATTAACCCGTAGACGACTGTCGAAGAACTCCATTTTGCTTCCTAGCTCAAAGCTAGTAGAGACTTCTTTCTTATACTCGTCGCTCACGCCGAGATTCGCATCAACCGCCACACCAGGAGCCCCACAGCTAGGAACAAAGACCGGGCAAGTATCGCCATACCAGAGATCCAACAGTGCTTCGCTACCTATGGAGTTAAAGCCACCACTGCGGAAACCCACACCCCAGCTAGCATAGACATTGAGGTCTTCAGCAGCATTCCAGCTCCAAGTCACCTTTGGTTGAAATTGGCTAAAGGTCGCACTTCGATTCGGAATACCGTTTGGGTTACCCGCAAATGCAGGATTGATTGAACCAGAGGAATTGATATTTAGTCCTGATCCAGCTTCATTTGGCACCTGATTGCTGACATCGCGCTCTTCGCGGTCATAGCGTCCAGCAACTGCTATTTCCATGTCTTCACTAATATCAAACTCAAGCTGACCAAAGATTGCCATCACTGAGGTGTCAAACTGATCACTGAACATTAGATCCGTTGGATTGGGTCCCGTTGGAGCCACATAACCCTGACGTAAAAAGCCATTGCCTGTATCAGCACCATAGGCAACTACAACTTCACGCTCAATCTCAGCCGCATAGACACCGGCGATCCAGCTAATATCTGAATCATCATCTGACGTCAGACGAATTTCCAAGCTGGTATCCGACTGGTTGCGCTCCTGATACTGATAACCATCACAGGCTGTAGGTGTATAGGGGCCATAGATGCCGGTGAAGTCTGGCGCTGCGCCACCGTTCCCTGGGAACACGCCGAATGGGCCAAAGAAGTCACCGAACAAATCACTGCGATCTGCACCACCGAGACCCGCAGGAGTATTATTTAACGTCGCGCGATCTGACTGACAGGCATCGGTTAATTCGTAACCATAAAAAGTGGCACTGGTACCATCAGACAGCAAATATTCTTCCAGGTCACTGTAGCTAAGAACTGCCGTGACATCGACGCCGTCGCGATCCCAGTCTGCTTTCACAGAGAACTCAGTCGTTTCCTGCTCATTTTCACCGGGCACATTGTTCGAAAAGATAAACTCATGTTCGTTAACATCTTTAAAGAACGTCGGACCGTAACCGGCTGCAAATGCAGGAATAGCAAAGACCGCATTAAAGTTAATTGCACCGCCGCTGACTTCACTCATACCGCCGCGGAAATCCAGCGAAAACTCTTCATTAACATCCCAGATCACCCGTCCGCGAACCGTGGTGTCTTCAAGGAAATCTACTGAACTAGCTCCCGTCAGCGCATTGCTGTAATGGCCATCGGTTTCACGCTGACTCACACTAATACGGCCCAGCACACCCTCAGCTAAACCGCCGCTTAGGGTTAAGCTGGCGTTCTTAGAACCATTATTACCGGTACCCACTTTAACCTTGCCTTCAAACTCTTCGTCGGGTCTGTTAGTGGTGACAATAATTGCTCCGGCCACGGCGTTGCGGCCATAAAGTGCTCCCTGAGGGCCCTTTAGTACTTCAATCTGACTCACGTCCATCAGCTCTTCGTTAAAGCCATTAGGGTTAGTGACCAATACACCATCGACCACATAGGCAAAGGTGGACTCTGCATCACGGGTTGAAACAATACCGCGAATACTGACCTGAGTATCGCCCACGTTAGCGGAGTCAACCATGGTGACATTGGGCATCAGGCTAATAAAGTCAGCGGGTCGCTGAATGCCGGCATTCTTAATCTGCGCTTCGGTAAATGCTGTTACCGCAATGGGAACCTCTTGCAAATTTTCCGCACGCTTTCGCGCCGATACAACGATTTCTTCAATCGTAATTTCTGCCACCGAGGTGGTTGCTACGCTGGCCAATATCGCCATTGCCATAACATTTCTACTGCTAATTGCTTTCATAATATTTCCCCTCTTCCACTTGTTGGTTTTATTTATAGAGATTTACAGTTTCTTTTATTGTTTTTGTACTGCCTTTAACATGATTTATTTTGCACCCACAAACGTCGGCTTAACCGGCGCTGGCAAATGGGTTTCCGCTTCACAGCGACGGCGGATATCTTCTAGATCGCCACCAAAATTAAATAGCGCACTATTATCGCCACGGGCTGTAATCAACTCAGCACGCAGGGTTTCTGTCGCCGCCTGATCGACGCTGGAATCTGCCGCCAGCACCACGCCATAACGCTTGGCGCCTTCGATTGAGACCAATCGTCGTGCCACATCCTGGCGCACCAACTCAGGATCCCGGGCAAAGGGATCACCCCAGCCACCGCCACCCCAGGTATTGAAATAGAGCACATCACCGGTTTTCACCTTAATGCCTTCCACCTTGGCTGGCAGCGCCTCTTCGGAGCCATCGACACGGACCAACTTTTTGGTGGAGCGCAGTCCAGTTTCACCTCCGAGTACACCCCAGGGATAGGTCAGCCAGCGATCGTCGTGAATACCAATATCCCCGTCACAGAGGAAGCGATAGGCAACACTCAAGCCGTTGCCGCCACGGTGCAGACCTGCACCCCCGGAATCCGGAATGGTTTCATAGCGTTCGATACGCAGCGGAAAATAGGACTCGATAAATTCGTTGGGCACGTTGGTAAATCCAGGCCACAGGCTGTGACCATCTGGCCCATCGCCCACTGGGCGACCGGGAACACCGCCGAAACCAATTTGGAACAGCTGGAACCACTCATTGCCCTTGCCTTCACGACTGTCGTATCCGGAGAAGAACAGGTGAGGCGAATCCGAAAAGCCAGCCGCATTGAGCATCATCTCTGGCGCGCCCATACCCAGCAGAGCACCGAGTACGTCAAAGATACGACCCAGGGCATGGGTTCGGCCAGACAGTGCCGCAGGGTAATTGGGCTTTAACAGTGTGCCCTGAGGAATGCGCACATCCACCAGATCATAGAACCCGTCGTTAAACACGATCTGCGGATCCACGACATTAATGGTGAACGAGCCGAAGAACATTTTAAACATATCTTCGTTAAGGAAGAAGTTCACCGAACTCTGGGCCTGAGGGTCGGTGCCGGCAAAATCAAAGATCGCCTTTTCCCCCTCGCGCCACATGGTGCACTTAATTTTATAGGGACCCATGCCCATGCCGTCATCGCAAATATAGTCTTCAAACTCGCGAGGCTCTTCGGGAATAAACATACCAATAATATGTTTCATGGCCTCATAGTTGCGCTGCAACATAATATCCATGGTAGAGAACAACACATCGTCGCCAAAGCGAACCGCCAGTTCGACACAGCGTTTAGCCGCTGTATTACAGGCGGCAACCAAGGCGTTGAGATCAAAACGGTTCCACTGTGGCGTGCGCACATTGTGCAAAATCAGCTCAAGAAGATCCGCTTGCAACACACCCTTTTTATATAGCTTAGTGGGCGGAATACGAATACCTTCCTGGAAGATAGTCGTCGCCTGAATAGGGATCGACCCCGGCACCATACCGCCGTTATCGGACATATGGCCAAACATTGCCGACCAGGCTATATGGCGGCCATCTTTAAAGATTGGTACCAACACCACCCAATCGGGTAAGTGAGAGACGGCGGCATTACACATGTAGGGATCGTTGGTAAGGATAATATCCCCCTCTTCGATCTCTTCGTCATAGGCTTCTAAAAAGGGCCCGATAAAGGAGCCGAATTGACCCACGACCATCTTGCCTTCTTTATTGGCGATCATGGGGAAGCAATCGCCCTGCTCGCGGATACCCGGCGACATAGCGGTTCTAAACAGCACCGCGTCCATCTCTTCACGGGCATTACGCAAGGCATTCTCAATAATATCGACGGTGACGCCATCTACATCAATACGCTTTAGGGGGTCATGGTTAGTTTCTAATAGTCTTGCGGTCATGATTAATTACTCCCCTGTTGGTTTAAAGAGTGCGTGGCTGTAGTGTCGGGATTAATAAGCAGATTGCCGACCTTATCGACAGTGGCAACATAGCCAGGCAGCACCACGGTAGTGGAATCCATCTCGCCGACAATTGCCGGGCCCTCAACCTCTAACCCAGAGCTGAGCTTACTGCGATCGTAGATAGTGGAGTCGTACCAGTTCCCCTCGTAATAGAAACGGCTGTTGGCAATCTTGCACTCGTCAAGGCTCATACCGGTCTGGCCAATCTGGCGCTCGGCAATGGCTTTAGCTTTGGCCTTAGCCAGGGCACGAATCATTAGAATCTCGTGGCCATCATCCAGCTTGAAGGTAAATAGCTGTTCGTGCTCCGCATCAAACTGGCCGGTTAACAGGGCAACACCCTTCTCCATTAAGCTCCGCTTCGGTAAAGTCGATAGTGATTTGGAAGGCCTGTCCCGCATAACGCAGATCAGCCTGATAGGAGATTTCATGCTCAGAGGCGGGAATATTGTCTTTTAACAATGCATCACCAGCCCTTACCTGCAACTCCATCAGATCCGCAGTCAAGTTCTCATCACTGAGATCACCGGCCATAGTCAGATAGGTCCGCGCCGCTTCATCCTGCACCTGAGTGGTGGCATCACCATAGGCACAGAGAACACCCGGACCAGGCGGAATAATTACCGGCCAGGCATCGGTGAGAACGCCCAGTGCATTAGCATGCAATGGACCTGCACCACCAAAGCCAACCAGAGCGAAGTCACGGGGATCGTAACCCTGTTCAACCGACACCAGACGCAGCGCGCCGAACATGGATTCGTTGGCAATTTTAACAATGCCTTCAGCCGCAGCCATCAGATCAATACCCATGGCATCGGCAACCGACTGCACTGCAGCCACAGAGGCTTCGCGATTAATTTCCATCTTGCCGCCAAGCTGCACATCAGAGGGCAGATAGCCCAGCACAACATTGGCATCGCACACAGTAGGTTGGACGCCGCCTTTCATATAGCAGGCAGGGCCTGGCACCGCGCCGGCAGACTCAGGGCCCACTCGCAGTGCTTTAGTTAACTCGGGAACAAAGGCAATGGAACCGCCGCCCGCACCTACAGTACGCACATCCACAGAGGGAGCACGAACTCGCACATCGGCAACAATGGTTTCGCGCCGCACCCGGGCACGGGAATTTTGAATCAACGCCACATCGGTGGAGGTACCACCCATGTCGCAGGTCAAAATATTGTCGTATCCGGCACGACTACAGAAATAGATCGCCCCAGAGACACCCCCAGCAGGGCCCGACATCAGCATATTCACTGGAGACTCCGCGGAGGCTCTAGCCGAGGCCAAACCGCCATCAGAGCGCAAAATAGACAGCTGGGTATCAGGGCCCATCTTCTCGTCCAACGCTGCCTGCAAGTTACTCACATAGCTGGCCACTTCAGGGCGCACATAGGAATTGACTACGGTAGTTTCGGTGCGCTCATATTCCTGCATCTCTGGCACTACATCGCTAGAGATAGAAATTGGCGTATCGGTAAAAATCTCAGCGGCAATTTCGCTGGCGCGCTGTTCATTGGCACCATTGATATAGGCATTGATAAAGCAGATGGTTAAGGCTTCCACCTCACCGGTGGCATGCAGGGTCCTGCAGATCTGCACGCAGCTGATCTTCATCTAACTCTCTAACCACTTCACCCTCAGCACTCATTCGCTCATGGGCACCAATGGTCAATTCGAGGGGCGCTAATAATGGCTTTTTAACAAAGCTGACCCAGCCACCCAGTCCACCCGGACAAAAAGATCGCGCTACCTGCAGGGTATCTTCATAGCCCGCAGTGGTCACCAAACCTACCTTAGCACCGCGTCCTGTTAGCACCGCATTGGTGGCGACCGTGGTGCCGTGCATCACTCTGCTGACATCCGCTGGATTAACACCGGACTCGTCACAGATGCGGGCAATACCATTGAGTACACCGATGGAGGAATCCTCCGGCGTGGACGGCACCTTGGCCGTATGGGTTTCCCCTGTCCTTCATTGATCAGAAGAAGGTCTGTGAACGTTCCCCCTACGTCTACCCCTAGCCTGTAACTCATCTTCTATCTCCGAGCATTTTTTATTTTAATTTTTTTTCGTCTATTTTCTGAAGTCTGAGCTTTACTACGCTTTGGCCAAATACCCCTGCAACCAAGCCTTAGACCGACCGCCTGGCGCCGTGCCCGTCAAGTCTGCGCCAAATCTGAGGCCTGCATCAGTTTATCTAAATCAATTCCGGTGTCAAACCCCATCTGCTGCAACATCATGGCAATATCATCAGTGGCCACATTGCCCGATGCGCCGGGGCAAAAGGACAGCCTCCCAAGACCGGCAATAGAACTATCAAAGCGCCGAATACCCGACTCACTGCGGCATAGACATTGGCCAAACCCATGGCTCTGGTATCGTGAAAGTGGCAGCCAAGCTGTTCTGCGCCATGGCTTGCAACCAGTGCGGCGGTTAGTTCACGGACCTGCTGGGGATGAGCAGCCCCTATGGTGTCAGCCAATACTAGCTGATCAGCACCGGCAGCAATAAACTTTGCCGCTATAGCTTCTACAACGGCGGGATCCGTGGGCCCATCAAATGGGCATTCAAAGGCCACAGCAATAGTGGCGATAACCTCTATACCATCATGCTTGGCTAATGTGAGAATCTCTAAGGTGATCACTTCCGCCTCAGCCATACTCATGGCGGCATTCTTTTGCGCCATACCATCACTGGCATAGAGCACCATGGTACACGTTTTGGCGCCAGCGGCTCGGGCAAGTTCGATAGCCTTTCATATTGGGAATAAGCGCAATGGTCGAGGTCACAAAATCAGCGGCCTGCAAGTCGGCAAAAACCTGATCGGTGCCGGCCATGGCAGGCACCGCTCTTGGGGGAGACGAAACTACCCACCTCTATATTAGCCACGCCAGACGCCGCAATGGCATGCACCAAGCTAATACGCTGCTCTAAGCTGAGTATTTTAGGCTGATTCTGCAGGCCATCTCTAGGCCCCACATCAGTAATGATCACTCTTTCCGGCATTATTTTATGATCCCCTGCTCTCTCATCTGATCTAGTTGCTTTACGCTTAGATTAAGCAATTGGGTCATTACCTCATCCGTATGCTGCCCCAAAGTGGGCGCTGCGGTAAACATCTCATCACTGCTGCGAGATAACTTAATTGGATTGCCCGGACCCCTGGTGGAATTGCCATTGGGGTGCTTCAAATCCACCACCATATTGCGGTGCAGCACCTGGGGATCGGACAGTGCCTGGCTGAGACTGTTGACCGGGGCACAGGGAATTCGCTGGGCCTCAAATAGCGCAAGCCAGTGGGCGCAGGTATTGACGCTCAATAGCTCATTGAGCTTGGCATTGATCATGTCACGATCTTCCCAGCGACCTGGCTGGGTGTCATATTTTGGAATATCAAGCACGGGGCAGTTAATCACCCCTTTGAGGTTGTGCCAGAAATTGTCGGTAATCACCGCGATGACGATTGACCCGTCGGAGCAGGTAAAGGTGCTGTAAGGGACATGAACAAAATGACTGTTGCCAATAGGATAGGGATCCTCCCCTGAGAGAAAATGCATGGTCGCCATGTAATTGAGCATCGAAATCTGGCAGTCCAGCATTGAGATATCTACATGCTGACCCAGATCGCTGCGTTCCCGCTCATACAGCGCCGCTAAGATACCCATGACCCCAAACATGCCACCCCCAAGATCACCAATAGGGATGCCGGCGCGAACCATATGCTCTGGGTCGGGGCCAGTAATCGACATGCCTCCCCCCATAGCTTGAGCCACCTGATCGAAGGCTGGCCGCTTACTGCCGGGACCGTCGGAGCCGAAGCCCGACACGGTGCAGGTAATAATGCGCGGGTTAACCGCTGCCAGAGAGACGTAATCAATCCCCAGCCGTTCGGGAACACCGGCACCAAAATTACTGATACCACATCAACCGTTTTCACCAGATCTTTGAATAATGCCAAGCCCTCAGGGGTTTTAAGATCCACCGCAATACTCTTCTTATTGCGGTTCAATGTAATGTAATAGGCGCCCATGCCATCGAGAGAGTTCTCTGGGTCAGTGGCTAAAAGTTTTCTGGTGCCCTCACCATGGCAGGGCTCAACTTTAATCGTCTCGGCGCCAAGATCAGCAAGAATCATGCTGCCATAGGGCCCCGACAACATATGGGTAAGATCGAGAATACGCACACCGGTAAGCGCCTGCTTCATGCTACCTTCCCCTCCAACATTAGCCTACTTAGCAGGCCTTGGTCAGGATAGGTCTCCAATCTGCCAGGTACGGGCAACCAGGCTTCTATGCCTACTATCATTTCATCCACCGACTGCAACAGCGCGGGATTTCTCCATAGGCTCTGGTGCCAGCAGTCTACTACTACCGGAAACTCATCAAACAGGGACTTGCTAGTGCAGAGTTCGAATACCGCCTGGAGAAAAGACAGAGATACAGTCGCACAGATATCACCAATATGGGTATCGCGCCCCCCGCAATCTGCCTGGCTGATAATTAAACGGTTTAATTTATGCAGCTCTTGGCGCACTGAATCTGCGGCCCCATCGACAGCTCTAGTGCCCAAAAGAGTAGCGTCGCGGATCATCGGGGTGATAACCGGTGCTAGATGGGTATCAGACCAGCGCACGAACATATTGGCCCGCGCCTTATCTAATGCACTCTCCCCCCGCAGTGGGTTTTGGGGAAACATCTCTTCAAGGTAATTAAGAATAACGGTGGACTCGGCCAGTAGCTCACCATCGTCAAGCTGCAACACAGGTAATTGACCCAGAGGAAAAGTTGCTTTTAAAGCTTCACCGCGCAGTTCTCGAGGACATACAAATTCGATGGCTAAGCCTTTATGGCGAACCTGAGCTCTAACCCTTGTGGAATAGGGTGAATGATCCAATGTGTAGAGCTTCATTTCTCTCCAAGCTAATTGCGTAACTCTGACAACAGTAAAAATCGCTACTCAGGTCTTATTTGGCCCTGTAGACTCAGTGCGGTTTTAAGGGTATTCGTCAATCAAACTGTAATGGTATATTGTTATACCAAAGTATCAATTGCTGTACAACATTAATTGCCTACTCAAGAGAACTCTATGAAGACCCATACAGGCGCGATACTATTTGACCAAAGCCAGCGCAACAGGGTGTCTGAAGCCCTGCCCTCGCCCCTGTATTACCAACTCTATAACCTGATCAAAGGCTATATTCTCGACGGCACCTTTCATCTCGGCGAAAAACTCCCCAGCGAAAAAGAACTGGCCGAGGCCTTTGAGGTGTCGCGGATTACCGTTAAGAGAGCGGTCAATGAACTGGCAGCGGAAGATCTGGTTGAGCGCGCCCGCGGTAAGGGCACCCATGTCACCTACAAGTACACCCCAAAACCTGTGCAGGCTCCCCTGTTAGGTGTGCTGGAAGAAATCGACAGTATTGCGCAAAACTCCGTGGCCGACGTGTTGGATTGTCGCGTGGTGGTGCCTCCGCAAAATATTCGTACTGAGTTTTCCCTGGGCAACAATGACTCGCTGTTTCACCTAGTGCGCAAACGGGAGCGTGCGGGTGCTTTCTTTGGCTATTTTGATAGCTGGAGTGCCGGTGTGGATATGCCAAAAAGCACTGATATTTTTATCAATCAGTCTCGCCACCAATATTTTCGCGAGAGCGGCATGACGGTCAGCCATATTAATCAGACCATTAGTGCCGTGCCTGCTAATGAAGCAATTGCTGCTCACCTTCAGGTACCCGAAGGTTTCCCGTTACTCAGCTTAGTGCGTCGCTCCTACTATCAGGATGATGACCAAGAGATGCTGGTGGACTATTTGGTGGCTCTGTACAACACCGAGCTATTTCAGTATCAGATGGATTTGAAGCTCGATTAACCTAGGGGTTTTTACTCCGTCACTACCTTTTTTCCCTAATCTGTGCCCTAAACCGCACCCTCGCCCTGCCCTGTCCTGCTCTTTATAAGAAGCCGTTCAGCCATGTAAAACCAGACAAATAGTTTACGTTAACGTAAAGGTAAGGCTATACTGTCGAAAATCACTCTGAGCCCGAACTCTACAATGGCTGAATACAGTATTTCTCAACTCTCGAAAGAGTTTGATGTCACCACTCGAACAATCCGTCACTACGAGGAGTTAGACCTGCTCATGCCTGCACGACGGGGACAGACCCGAGTTTACAGTGCGGCTGATCGAATTCGTCTCAAGCTCATTCTGCGCGGCAAGCGTCTGGGGCTATCTCTGGACGATTCCCGTGACATTATCGATATGTATGAGCCCGGCAAAACCAATGTCGACCAACTCAAAAAACTCATTGATGCCATTCAGGCTCAGCGCACCAAACTCAACCAACAGCTCGACGATATAACCAACCTGCTTAAAGACCTTAATCAGGCTGAATCCGACTGTATTGAATCTCTCAAAACTAATGGACAGAAGTAACCTATGAACAGTGCCTACCCCAGTTTAAATTTTAATCTTGGCGACGATATCGACATGCTTCGCGACAGCGTCTTTCAATTTTGCGCCAATGAGATCGCCCCCCGAGCTGCCGAGATTGACAGCAACAATGACTTCCCAATGGATCTGTGGCGCAAGCTTGGAGACATGGGTCTCTTAGGTATTACGGTGCATGAGAAATATGGCGGCACGGGCATGGGGTATCTGGCCCATGCTGTGGCAATGGAAGAAATTTCCAGGGCCTCTGCCTCTGTGGGTCTATCTTATGGTGCCCATTCAAATCTGTGCGTTAATCAGCTACACAAAAATGGTAGCGAAGAGCAGAAGCAGAAGTATCTGCCCAAGCTTTGCTCTGGTGAACATATCGGTGCGTTGGCCATGAGTGAACCCAACGCCGGCTCTGATGTAGTCAGCATGAAATTAAGAGCCGATAAACAGGGCGACAAATACATTCTCAACGGCAACAAGATGTGGATCACCAATGGTCCCGATGCCAACACCTATATTATCTACGCCAAAACTGACCCCGCGGCAGGCTCCAAAGGAATGACCGCCTTTATTGTTGAGCGGGATTACCCTGGATTTTCTCGTCATCAAAAACTCGATAAATTAGGTATGCGCGGTTCCAATACCTGTGAGCTAGTTTTCCAAGACTGTGAGGTTCCCGCTGAGAATATTCTCGGTGGTGAAGGTCGCGGTGTGGCGGTACTAATGTCTGGCTTGGATTATGAGCGCACTGTGCTCTCTGGCGGCCCCGTCGGCATTATGCAGGCATGCCTCGATGTGGTATTGCCCTATATCCATGACCGCAAACAGTTCGGCCAAGCCATTGGTGAGTTCCAACTTATGCAGGGCAAGATTGCCGATATGTATGCCGATTTAAATGCCTCGCGGGCCTATCTGTACGCCGTTGCTAGGGCTTGCGATATGGGTCAAGACTCGCGCAAAGATGCTGCCGCTGTGATTTTATTTACCGCAGAAAAATCCACCCAAATGGCCCTGCAGGCAATTCAGGCACTGGGTGGCAATGGCTACACCAACGAATATCCAACAGGACGATTACTCCGCGATGCCAAGCTCTATGAGATTGGTGCTGGCACCTCCGAGGTACGCCGCATGCTGATTGGCCGCGAGCTTTTTAACCAGACTGCATAAACAGGCTTAAGGGATAACTTATGAGCAAAATTAACAGCAAAATTAATCCTAAAAGTGCTGACTTCGTTTCGAATGCTGAGTCGATGCAGGCCCAGGTTAACGATCTAAATGCCACCATTGCCAAGATACGTCAGGGCGGCGGTGCCAAAGCCTGCGACCGTCATGTCAGTCGCGGTAAATTACTGCCGCGTGATCGTGTGCAGGGTCTGCTAGATCCGGGTTCTCCCTTTTTAGAATTCTCGGCCCTAGCCGCCCACGATGTTTACGGTGAAGATGTTCCGGCTGCGGGTATTATTACTGGCATTGGGCGAGTCAGTGGCCAGGAATGTGTCATCGTCGCCAATGATGCAACCGTTAAGGGTGGCAGCTACTACCCCCTTACCGTGAAGAAGCATCTTCGTGCTCAGGCTATTGCCGCCGAGAACAATCTGCCCTGTGTCTATCTAGTGGACTCTGGCGGCGCCAACCTACCCCGTCAGGATGAGGTGTTCCCAGACCGCGAACACTTCGGTCGTATCTTTTTTAATCAGGCCAATATGTCGGCGCGCAATATTCCCCAGATTGCTGCAGTAATGGGTTCCTGCACCGCGGGCGGTGCCTATGTGCCGGCCATGGCGGATGAGTCGATTATTGTTAAGGAGCAAGGCACAATTTTTCTCGCCGGCCCGCCGCTAGTTAAAGCGGCTACCGGTGAGGTAGTCACGGCTGAGGAACTGGGTGGTGCCGATGTGCACTGCCGAACGTCTGGCGTTGCCGACCACTATGCGAACAATGACCATCATGCTCTCGACCTAGCCCGCAAGGCTGTGGCGAGACTCAATCGGGTTAAGCCCGTAAACGGTGATATCAAAGAATCCGTTGAGCCCGCTTACGACAGCCATGAAATTTATGGCCTGGTGCCCGCAGATTCTCGCAAGTCTTATGATGTACGGGAGGTTATTGCCCGGATTGTTGATGGTTCTGATTTTGATGAATTTAAAGCCCTGTATGGCACCACATTGGTCTGTGGTTTTGCTCGAATCTTTGGCTACCCCGTGGGTATTGTTGCCAATAATGGCATTCTATTTGGTGAGTCTGCCCAGAAAGGCGCGCACTTTATTGAGCTCTGTGCGCAGCGCAAAATCCCCCTGGTATTCCTCCAAAACATCACTGGCTTTATGGTCGGTAAGCAGTACGAAAATGCAGGTATCGCTAAGCATGGCGCGAAGATGGTAACGGCAGTGGCAACGGCAAATGTACCTAAGTTTACGGTATTGATTGGCGGTTCTTTTGGGGCTGGCAATTACGGTATGTGCGGTCGGGCCTATGATCCGCGCTTTATGTTTATGTGGCCTAATTCTCGAATTTCGGTGATGGGTGGCGAGCAGGCAGCTGGTGTGTTGGCTCAGGTGACTCGAGATAAGTATGAGCGCGACGGTGTTGACTGGAGCGCCGAAGATGAGGCCGGTTTTAAGCAGCCTATAATCGATAACTACGAACATCAGGGTCACCCCTACTACGCGTCGGCAAGACTTTGGGACGACGGAGTTATTGATCCTGCGGATACGCGGATGGTGTTGGGGTTGTCGATTTCGGCGAGTCATAATCGGGTGATTGAAGAGACCAAGTTTGGTGTATTCAGAATGTAACTTAGGCCAAAGGCCTAAGTCATCGCGGCAGAGCCAAAGCCATGTTATCTGGACAGCGCCAAAGCCCTGTGATCTGGACAGCGCCAAAGTCCTGTCATCCCGAGAGCGCGGAGCGACGAGGGATCTGTTCTTAATGGAGAGCGCCCAAGTCCAGGGGCCACTGTGGATCGGCTCCATGGTTGTCCGGCTTTCAGCGCTCACAAAACTCGCTGCGCTCAGACAGTTGTTCGCTCAATCTGAAAACCGGACAACCATAGGCGGAGCCTGATTGATCCACAGTGGCCCCTGAACTTGGGCTAGTGCAATACTGAATTTTAGAAGGATGATAAATATATGAGTAAGGTTGTTACTGAGATTGATGAACTGGGTGTGGCTCGCGTGAGTATCTGTAACCCAGATAAGCACAATGCTTTTGATGATGAAATTATTGAACTGTTAGCTGAAGCATTTACCAGCATCGCCAGCACTCAAGATGTGCGGGTGATGGTGTTGGCATCAGAGGGCAAGAGTTTTTCTGCTGGGGCTGATCTAGCCTGGATGCAGCGGATGGCAGAGTATTCCTATACAGAGAACCTACGTGACAGCAAGGCTTTGGCAGAGATGCTTCGGCTACTAAACTTTATGCCTCAGCCGACCATTGCTCGGGTTCAGGGGGCCGCTTTTGGTGGAGCCGTTGGCTTAGTCAGCTGCTGCGATATGGCGATAGCCGCAAGTGCTGCGACATTTAGTCTCAGTGAAGTGAAAATTGGTTTGGTACCTGCAACCATCAGCCCCTATGTGATTGCTGCAATTGGCGAGCGAGCGGCCCGCCGCTACTTTCTAACGGCAGAGCGTTTTGATGCTCACAGAGCGATGCAAATTGGCCTAGTAAATGAGGTGATTGATGCCGAGCAGTTAGATACTAAGGTCAATCAGTTAGTAGAGAGTCTTGCTGGCCAACGGTCCCAATGCTGTGATGGCAGCAAAAAAACTGGTGTTTGACGTGAGTGGCAAACCTATTAATAAGGGCTTGATTGATCATACCTGTGAGGTTATCGCAGATATTCGGGCGAGCACTGAAGGGTCAGGAAGGTTTAAACGCCTTTTTGGAAAAGAGAAAACCTAGTTGGTTAAATAAGCCAAAGGGATTAAAGGAATAATAGCCTTATGTTTACTAAGATATTAATTGCCAATCGCGGCGAAATCGCCTGCCGAATCATTAAGACGGCTAAGGCCATGGGGATCGCTACGGTGGCTGTTTATAGCGAGACCGACCGCAATGCATTACATGAGCAGCTGGCGGATGAGTCTGTTGCGATTGGCCCTTCCCCTTCTAATGAATCCTATCTGGTGAGCAACAAGTTGATTCAAGCAGCGCTTGATACTGGTGCTCAGGCCATTCATCCGGGCTATGGTTTTCTGTCGGAAAATGCAGAATTTTGTCGCCTATGTGCGGCGAATAATCTGGTATTTATCGGGCCTCCAGTTGAGGCTATTTTGGCCATGGGCTCTAAGTCTGCAGCTAAAACCATTATGGCGGATGCGGGTGTGCCTCTGGTGCCTGGTTATCATGGGGATGACCAAAACCCTGAAATCATTAAGCAGGCTGCCAATAACATGGGTTATCCGGTGCTGTTAAAAGCGGCGGCTGGCGGTGGTGGCAAGGGCATGCGTGCGGTGTATGCTGAAGGGGAATTTGATGAGGCACTGGGCGCGGCCAAGCGCGAGGCGCTGAATAGTTTTAATGACGACATTATGCTCGTAGAGAAGTATCTGCTTAAGCCACGGCATGTGGAAATTCAGGTGTTTTGTGATAGCCATGGCAATGCAGTTTACCTGTTTGAGCGGGACTGTTCTGTGCAGCGCCGCCACCAAAAAGTCATCGAAGAAGCACCTGCTCCGGGCATGACTGACACCCTGCGTCAACAGATGGGTGAGGCTGCCATTAAGGCGGCGCTCGCCATTAATTATGAGGGCGCCGGTACGGTTGAGTTTCTGCTTGATGCTCAGGGTGAATTCTTCTTTATGGAGATGAACACCCGCCTCCAAGTTGAGCACCCAGTCACTGAAATGATCAGTGGTCAAGATCTGGTGGAATGGCAGTTGCGGGTTGCCAGTGGTGAGCCACTGCCCTGCTCCCAAGAGCAGCTAACCATTAATGGTCATGCCTTCGAGGCGCGGATTTATGCCGAGGACCCTGACCATGATTTTCTTCCTGTGACCGGTCGTTTAACCGTCTTACAACCGCCCCGAGAGAGTGCCCATGTTCGCGTCGATACCGGCGTAGTTGAAGGCGATGAGGTGAGTATTTATTATGACCCTATGATCGCTAAACTAATTGTTTGGGATACAGATCGTGACCGTGCCTTGCAGCGTTTAACGCAGGCGCTCAGCGAATACCGTATTGGTGGGCTGACCACAAACATTGGCTTTCTTTACAACCTCGCGATTAGCCAGGCCTTTCAAAATGGCGATGTAGACACGGGCTATATCGAAGAGCATGAGGCTGAAATATTTCGGCAACGTGACAGGGATATTGATTATGCCGCGCCATTGGCAGCCGCGGCGATTTTTAAACTGCGAGAGCAGCAGGCTCAGATTCAGGCGAGCCCATTCAACGGAGCCCAATTCACCCTGGCATCTGTGCAATAGCTGGGGCCTTCCCCAGCCAGCACTGACTATTCAAATTCAGCAGGCTGAGGTTTCTGTTGCCACCAGCGCCACCCCATCTGATCTCGCGAATACCAGCATTGCCATCACAGAGTCCGGCTTTGACCTGTTTACGCCCGAGGGGTTTTTCCACTGCACCGAAGTGAGTCCAGATTTAGGCTTAGACACCGATAATACCGACGGTGGCAGCCTTCGTGCGCCCATGAATGGCACCGTAGTAAGTTTGCTGGTTAAAATGGGAACGCCAGTTTCTAAAGGCGATACGCTGCTAGTTATGGAAGCCATGAAAATGGAACATACGATTGATGCGCCAGCTGATGGCATGGTGACTGAGTTTTATTTCCAGCCCGGTGATCTTGTGGATGGCGGTGCAGACTTACTGGCTTTTGCAGGCAGCGAAACATGAACTATCCCAAGTCAGTAAAAATTGTCGAAGTTGGCCCTCGCGATGGACTGCAAAATGAAGAAGTGGCAGTGGATGTCGACACCAAAGTTGCACTAATACAGCGTCTGGCCGATGCCGGGCTCAGCTACATCGAAGCCGGTAGCTTTGTCAGCCCTAAGTGGATTCCACAGATGGCGGGAAGCGACGAGGTCTTTGACCTGTTGCTACAGAGCACGCAACCTGACCCGGCTATGACCTACGCGGCCCTCACCCCAAATATGCAGGGTCTCGAAAGAGCCATTGCCTGTGGCGTAAAAGAAGTTGCAGTGTTTGCCGCAGCCTCCGAAAGCTTTAGTCAAAAAAACATAAACTGCTCCATTGCCGAGAGTATCGAACGCTTTAAACCTGTTGCCGAACAGGCTCTCGCTAACGGTCTTACTGTTCGTGGTTATATCTCCTGTGTGGTTGGCTGCCCCTACGAGGGCGCGATAGATCCCGAGCCAGTTGCTCAGGTCGCAGAACAGCTGCTAGCGATGGGCTGCTATGAAATTTCCCTCGGCGACACCATCGGCGTAGGCACCCCAGCCGCTATAGACGCACTACTCAGCAGACTATTAACAGACATAGCCCCTACTAAATTGGCTATCCATGCTCATGACACTTACGGTCAGGCTCTGGCCAATATACTGCGCGCACTGCAGATGGGCATCAGCGTGGTTGATAGCTCCGTCGCAGGACTTGGTGGTTGCCCCTATGCCAAAGGGGCCTCGGGTAATGTGGCTACGGAAGATCTGGTCTATATGCTCAATGGGCTGGGCATAGCCCATGGTGTCGACCTGCAAAAATTGATCAGTGCCGGTAATTTTATTAGCCAAAAACTTAAACGAGCCAATAGCTCGAAGGTAGGAATAGCACTGCAGTAAGTTATACTGGCGCCCTTGATAACTTAGATTCGGAGCTAATCCTTTTGACCGCGTTTCGTCCCTGTATCGACCTGCACCAGGGTCAGGTAAAACAAATTGTCGGCGGCAGCCTGACAGACGAGGGGGCGGACACTAATTTTGTCAGCCAGTACGACGCCACCTATTACGCCGAACTTTACCGCCAACATAATCTGACCGGCGGCCATGTTATTGCCCTAGGCCCCAACAATCAGCAGCAGGTGCTTAACGCCCTTGCCGCCTACCCCGATGGCCTACAGTTTGGTGGTGGGGTCAATCGTGAAAACGCCGCCCGCTATCTAGCCGCTGGTGCCTCTCATATTATTGTGACGTCCTATCTCTTTGATCAGAGTGAGTTTTCCTGGGCGCGCCTCGAAGCAATTAAGGCAGAAGTAGGTGCAGAGCATTTGGTGCTCGACCTAAGCTGCCGAAAAACAGATCAGGGTTGGATGATTGCGACTGATCGCTGGCAAACCATTACCAATACCGCGGTTAATGCTGAGACAATTTCAGAATTAGAAAATCACTGCGCAGAATTTCTGGTGCATGCAGCGGATGTTGAAGGACTACAGCGGGGCATTGATGGGGATCTGGTTACACTGCTTGGAGAATCCTGCACGCTGCCCTGCACCTATGCTGGCGGCGCTAGATCATTGCAAGATTTGGCCTTAGTAGAGTCACTGTCCAATGGCGCAGTGGACCTTACCATTGGCAGTGCACTAGATATCTTTGGTGGTACCGGTGTGACAATAGAACAGTGCATTAATTGGAACAATCACGCTTAAAGATTAGGGTTGCTTTAATGTTAGCTTCGCTTGTTTTAACCTCAACCTAGCTATGCAACTTCTTACGAATTCTAATAACCACCAACATTGCAGCACTGAATACCACCGGCGTTAACAGCGCTAATAATATACCCGGAGAAATTGGCAGGTAGGTCTCTATCGGGATTGGCTTAATCAACAGTTCGATCAATTTCATACTGTAGTAGGTCATCGCCACCACCGACAATCCCTCAACTGTTTGCTGCAAGCGCAGCTGTAGCTCACTGCGATTGTCCATGGAAGATAACAATTTTTGATTCTGTGCTTCCAAAGAAAGCTGTAACCGCAGATGCAATAATTCACTGGTACGGCTGATGCGTTTAGAGAGGTTTTCTTTGCGTTTCACCACCGACATACAGGTATTAAACGCAGGAATAAATCGCCGGGCATGGAATTGCTTCAATGTGCGTATGGCGGGTATCTTCTGCTCACGCAGCATATCCAAGCGACTCTCAGTCAAATTAAAGTAGGCCTCAGTTGCCGAGAAACGGAAGTTATGGTCTGCTACTAATTTTTCTAATTGTGTAGCCTCACTAATCAGCTCATCCATTAGACTCTGTTCATCTTCGAGGGTAACTATGTCATTGAGCTTGTTATTGGTTTCAACCAGACGTTGCTCAAGTTGTCGAACCTCCGGCATAAGTTGGCGAGCAATAGGCAGCGCCAACAGAGTCATCGATCTATAGGCAGCGATTTCCAGCAAATTGCGAATTACCCTGCCTGCCTGCGCTGAATCCATTCCTTCATCAATGACCAATGTGCGAATAAACCCATCATCCTGGGTCTGTACCGAGGTCCAGATGGTGGCACGGCCATCATAGATCTCTCCGCCTACCAGTCGCTGGCCATCAAATTGTTCAATGAGTGCCTCCGGGGTTTTTGGTGCCATTGCGGCAGCACGAAGATCAATATGATTAGCGGCAATCAGCTGGCCGCCCAAATTTTCGACCCAGTCTGTCTCCACCAGAGAAAAGATATTTTCCCCGATAGTCTGTGGACTAGCACTGTGACGAATAACGGTATAGGTAGAAAATTCATTATGAAATTCCCAGCGCAGATCAAACAGCGGAAAACTTTGATAGTAGCAATCAGCGTTTTCCTCAGGGGCTGGAATGTTATGGCGGCTGGCGAGATCCTTGAGTTTATCTAACTCCAGTTGCCGCTCGCCGGTATGGAGAAAAACCAGACTAGACACCTGTGCGGGTAGTGCCACAACAGGAAAGGGGCGATTGTGTAATTCGTCAATTAAGGAATCTTTAAGTGGATGATGGTTCATACAATACAACCTCTAGGCCAACGGCATTGACATTCTAGCCGAGTCTTTTGCCTACACTTTGGCCTTCCCTCTCCGACTATGCAAGCTTGACGTCTAGCTTTAGAGCACATCCCAGAAGGCAATGTTTAGATATACCTTGTAAGCAGTGCCAGTCAACAGCACATTCGACGCATTAAATGATGCTGCTTTGCCCCCAACAGAGGCACCTAGACAGGAGCACAGAAAGAAGAGGTGAATTAAAACAAGCTTAAACGCAATCAGGGGGCACCTGCCCCCTAATTTTTTTATCGCTTTATGATTACCAAGCTAACTCAACACCCACCTGCATACTGCGCGGAGTGCCGGGGAAATATCGCTCCTGACTAAACGTTGTAAAGTCAGCACGTTCCGCATACTGTTCGTCAGTGAGATTGCTAATATTGGCATAGACACGTATCGATTCAGAGACCTCCCAGCCCGCACGAAGATGGGCAATATCGTGCCCCTCGTACTGATTGAAGTTTTCTGGATTGAGCTGGTAACTGCCCATAGACTGCCATTCAAGCTCTACCGTCTTCGTGCTATCCGGAGTCCATACCAATCTAGCACTGCCAAAATTTCTAGGCGCTGTGTCTATATCGTTGTTATTAATATTCACTTCCACGCCGTTTCCAAGGCTATCCACCGCCCCAACTAAGGTATCGCTAAGGTAAGTATGGCGAGCCTGGGTTGCGCTAATGCCCACAGACCATTGTGAATTAATCTCGTAATCCAACTCTAACTCAATGCCCTGATGCTCTGTTTTACCATCGCTAACATTGAAAAAGCTCGAGTCCCTAAAGATCACATTGTCTTTTTCCATATGATACACAGCGACCTTATAGCTCAGTGACTCGGTGTCTCCAGCAATACCCAATTCTACAGAATCGACACTCTCTGAATCCAAATCAGTAATCTGTTGCGCGCGCTGTAAACGATAGAGTTCAGTGGCCTGAGGGGCTCTAAAGCCGCGGGCCAGTCTCACGAAGGTACTGTGGGTATCGCTCAACTTAAACTGCGCTCCGAGGTTAGAAGACCAGTTATTAAAGTTATCTTTGCCGCTCTCCGGACGACTGTAGCGACAGCCAAACTGACATAGGCTACCGTCGGCTTTAGTGCGTCCCGCCAACATATTATTGCTGTAGTCATAGCGCATAGATTCAAAACGCAGCCCACCACTAACCGACAGCTGATCATTAACAGACCAGTCCAGATGCATATAGGGAGCTGCCATAGTGGCGTCTACCTGATAATCATAATGCTGACCCATAGGAATGGTCGAACGTAAAAAGAACGAACCAATAGTTGGGGAATCCTGAGACTGTTTTAAATAGGCATCTGTTATCTCGGCATCAAAACCGGCGATAACATTAAGCGTATCACTCAGAGCTCGGTAATAACCTACCTGCACACCCAGACTCTTTTGACCATTTTCTTCCAGTGGATCACCGGGTAAAAAGTGCTGTAAGAAGTCCATTTTGCTGTAGCGAAGATAAGGCGTAACAATCAGCTTGTAGTTCTGCTCTGCTTTACTGATGCGAGACCAGACTCGTGCCGAGCGCACATCGCGATAGGCTTCGGGGTTAAGGTTTAATTCAACCTGAGCATCATCTTTATAAGAATCCAGACCCTCAATAAAACCCGCTGTCTCTTGATTGAGATTGGTCAGAGTAATACCAGAATCAATTTTTACATCGCCATTCTTATAAGCATGACGCAGAGACACTTTCTGCTGGTCAAACCCTGAATCATCACGGTAACCACCGTCATGAGTGAGATTGGCAGCAATACCCAGAGTCTCAGTGCCAGACTTAAACGTCAGTCTGCCGTAATCATTGGCACCCACTTCCAGACCCAAATTACTCTCTTGAGAAATCTCTGGGGTGACTATATTAATTACCCCATGCATCGCGTTAGAGCCGTGCAGAACCGTACCTGTACCGCGTAGCACTTCAATACGCTGGGCCATCTCTGTGTTGGCTTCAAACAGCTCATTGATGTTACAAAAACCGGCGGCCCGAATGGGAATACCATCTTCTTGCATCAAAAACCCACCGCAACCACCAGCGCCAGTCAGCACCGGCGAACGCACAGCGGGCAGATATTCCTGACCATTGCCACGGTGCAGATTAACACCAGCAACCCGGGACAGCGCCTGCTGTACGTGGGCATGAGAGACCAGTTTCAATGCCTCAGTATCTACCACTGACACACTGCCAATCACCTCAGCCAGATTAGCCTCAGTTCTTGTAGCAACGGTTACTATTTCTTCGACCCCTGCAGTCACGGCGCCTGTAAAAAGCGCCGTGGTAATCGCTAGGGAAAGTCCAATTTTCTTGATCATTATAAAAATTATCCTAGTCTTCAACAGTAAATGTGAGGCCTGCATTTTTCTGCAAACGCTCGACAAGTAATGTGCCCATAGCCGGCGCTGGTGTCCAGATTCCGCCGCTGGCAGCCTCTGGGTTCTTGAGCAGACAAACGGCACTCTCGGCAATCATCTTTGAGGTTGAGCCATATCCAGGATCCTTATCACCCTTTACGCTAACCTTAACTAGCTGACCATCGTTGGCCTGGCCCACAAACAGCACGTCGTACATACCATTTTCGCGCTCATCTTTATCGGGGCCCTCACCTGGCTGACGAGGGTCTTCGGCCATAGAGTTGTCATTGGCGATATGATTCGCAATGGCTTCACCCTTGTCGCCTGGACCAGTCATCATCATCTCGTCATAGACAAAGTCAGTGCCATAATGGTGATCCATCAGCATATTTGAGCGATGAATGTTTTTGGTGTTAATGCTCGCCATAACAAAGGGGGCAATCCAAGACTGCAAAACCTCATCAAACTCAGGCTTATTGCCAGCAGGCTGATCTGCGCCGGTGAAACCTGGCGTCAGAGAGAAAGGATTGCGCAGAACATTCACTAATTCGCGATCCTGGGCCGCTGCAGCCATTGTGGTTCGGAAACTAGCGAGGGTGCCCCCAGAAAAAGTGCCTTTCATACCACGAACACGGCCTCTTACGCGAGGCACTGTAGAGCCGAGCTTTTGCTCTGCAGTCTGCTGTAAAAACATCACGCCCAAATCAAACGGGATTGAGTCAAAACCACAGGAAAATACAATACGCGCGCCACTGGCTTGAGCGGCTTCAGAATGGGCACCGATCATTTTATGCATCCAGCCTGGCTCACCACACAGATCCACATAGTCTGTGCCAGCAGCGGCACAGCATTCAACCAATTCGTTTCCATAGAGCTGGTAGGGTCCCACAGTCGTTAGAATCACCGCGGTGCGTTCAACCATCGCTTTGATAGAATCTAGATCTGAAGAATCGGCGACCACTAATGGCACATCCACAGAGATACCCATCTCGTCACGAACCTGCTCCAACTTGCTTAGGCTACGACCAGCCATGGCCCAAACCACCTCGCCATTAACGCCATATTGCTTATTTAAGTATTCGGCGACCAAACGGCCGGTAAAACCTGTAGCGCCATAGACGACAATGCCCAGCTCTCGATTGTTTTTCATGATAGTTTTCCTGATTATTTAGTGCGCGGCGGAAGTCCACGAACCATGGTTAAGAATTCTAGTTTAGTGCCAGCTCGGCGGTGCTCAGAGAGCGCCTGATAGTCGGCATCCGCATACCAATCTTTGCCCGCTTGCTCGGAGGGAAAGGTGAAGATAATCATGCGCCCTTCTCGTGGCGTCAAACCTTCCAGGTGAATTGGGTTGTCATCATAGGTGATGAACTCGCCGCCGTATTTCTTAAGCAGCGGAAAAAAACCTTTCTCATAGGCTCTGTAAGCATCTGCTTCAGTCACTATCAAATTAACTACTATGTATACAGGTACGTCACTCATCCCAATCCCTCTCATTTAATTTAATTTTGGTTAGTCTAGCATCGACAACAACCTAGACAACAAAGGAATAAGACCCGTAGTCCACTAAAAGCCGTTGCTTTACTAAAATGCATTACTGAATAAACTGGTGACCAGCTGATATGCCTCTCAAGTTCAACAGATCTAGAGCCATCGTCAATTCTGAGGCCCCCGGACTGGCGGGCAGTAACAAAGATATCTACAAAGATAGCCACAACCATGGCGATAGTTCGCGTTACAATAAGGTCTTTACCAAACTCACATACCTTACCGCAGGATTTCACATGAACAGCTCATTAGGACGCAGCCTTGGATTATTTATTTTGCTGCTTATCGCCCCAATGTCCCAAGCTCAAACAACCTTTACCTTCACCGCCATCCCCGATCAAAACGAAGCACATCTGCAAGAGCGCTTCGACAAGGTCGCAGTTTACTTACAGCAAGAACTAGGCGTTGACGTTCGCTATATCCCAGTCAAGAGTTATGCCGCCGCGGTCACCGCCTTTCGCAACGATCAGGTGCAGCTAGCCTGGTTTGGCGGCCTCTCTGGAGTTCAGGCACGCCGGCTGGTAACTGGCAGCCAGGCAATTGCTCAGGGCTACGAAGACCAGCTATTTAGCAGCTATCTTATTGCTCACAGCAGCACGGGCATCAATAAATCCGAGGAATTTCCCGGAGAGATCGCCGGTAAAACCTTCACCTTTGGCTCCAAGGGATCAACCTCCGGACGGCTGATGCCCGAATACTATATTCGTCAGCACCTGCTAGCTGCACCCAACAAGGTGTTTGCTAAGGTCGGCTTTAGTGGTGATCACAGTCGCACCCTCGCACTGGTTCAATCTGGTGCCTATCAGGTGGGCGCCGTTAACTTTAAAGTTTGGGATACGGCACTGGCAGCAGGCAAAATAGACAGCAGTAAAGTGAAGGTAATCTGGCAAACACCCCGCTATCCCGACTATCAGTGGACAGTGCGCGGTGATGTCGCCAATCGCTTTGGCGCAGACTTCCAACAGCGACTCACAGATGCGCTCTTAAACATGAGCGACCCAGAGCTATTGGCCAGTTTTCCCCGCCGGTCATTCATTAAAGCCGACAATGCTCTGTACAAACCCATTTTCGATACTGCCGTTGCCATCGGCCTGATTGATGCAAGGCCCTAGGGTTCATTCTTGAATTTGCCATTATTTGAATTCACTAATCAGCGCCTGACTTATGAAGGGCGTCTGGTGTTGGATAACCTATGCCTGCGCATTCAACCCGGTGAGCGGGTTGCTCTGATTGGTGGCAGTGGCTCTGGCAAGTCCACATTGCTGAAAGCGCTGCGTGAACAGTGCCCCGATCAGATCGCCTGGTGCCCGCAACAGCCGGGCTTAGTGCCTATGTTAAGTACCTTTCACAATATTTATATGGGTGCACTGCAGCGCCACTCGGTATTTTACAATCTCGCCAACCTGATCAAACCTCTGCCAGCAGCAAAACGTGCCGTCAGTGAAATAGCCCAGGCGATTGAGTTGCAGCATCAGCTGTTTAGCCCGGTGGATCGGCTCTCTGGCGGGCAACAGCAACGCACCAGTATCGGTCGCGCGCTGATTCAGGAACGCTCTGTGTTTCTCGGTGATGAGCCAGTATCCGGTATCGACGAGTATCAGAGCGAAGTACTGTTAAACCTTATTTTCCAGCGCCATAACACCGTTGTGCTGGCCCTGCATGACGTGGCTCAGGCCCTAAGAGTTTGCACCCGAGTGATAGGGTTAAAAGACGGGGCCATTATTCTCGATGCCCCCAGTGCTGAGCTTGAGGCCAGTGATCTGGCAGATATCTATGGCATAAGCGATTCATCTCTCAATCCCCCACGCCAATGATAGCCGCAAGTAAGTCCAGCCACAGAGATAGCTCGGCCAAAGCATTACGCAACACCAGCTTTTGGTTTGCTGCTGTTGCGCTGCTGTGCCTGAGCATGGCTGACCTAGACATTTCCACCCCGAACCCCTGGGGTGAACTGGGGCTGATGGCAGCGGGCGCACTCAGTCCCACGGTATGGTCCTGGCCAACCTTATTGACTAGTCTCGCCAATACCTTTTCTTTTGCATTGCAAGGTATTGCACTGGCTTCCACTGTGGGGTTTTTACTGGCCCTAGGCTATAAATTCACCTTAGTGCGGGCCTTCTGTGCCTTTATCCGCTCTATCCATGAGCTATTTTGGGCGCTGTTGTTTATTCAGATCGCAGGTCTTTCATCCCTCACTGGCCTATTGGCCATTGCCATTCCCTATGCCGGTACATTGGCTAAAATCTATGGCGAGCTTTTTGAAGAGGTAGACCCCTCGCCGATCAATAATCTTCCCAGCCAGAGTCTGAATCTGAGCCGAAGCCTGAGCCATTTTTGTTACACCGTGCTCCCTCTGGCATGGCGATCCATGGCCACCTACACCAGCTATCGTTTTGAATGCGCCATTCGCTCCAGCGCCATTCTTGGCTTTGTCGGCCTGCCCACAATTGGCTTTCACTTGGAAACCACACTGAGTGAAGGTAACTACAGCGAAGCCGCAGCCTTCTTTTATGCCCTGCTACTGTTAATTGCTACATTGCGTTTCTGGTTACAAAAACGATTACTGCCCCTCTACCTAATCGGTGCTTTTTACTACCTACCACCTCAGGCTCAGACGTCATGGCAACTGGTGAAACGATTTATTAGCGAAGATATAGTGCCAACGCCACTGCGCGGACAGGCCAATTTGAACGCCGAAAGCCTGGGAGCATTTGGCCAATGGTGCAATCAGCTCTGGCAGCATCAGATATGGCCGGGGCTCGTCAACACCATGCTGCTAGGACAGATAGTTCTGGTCTTTACTGGCCTGCTAGCACTGCTGCTATTCCCCCTAAACTCCCCCCTGTTTTTCCGCGGCTGGCGCGGCTTTGGTGATGCCATACTCATATTGCTGCGCACCTTGCCCGAGTACCTTCTGGCCTTTTTGGGCCTACTAATATTTGGCCCCTCCATGGTGCCCGCCATACTGGCGCTGGGCATTCATAATGGCGCCATTATTGGCCATTTGGTCGGGCGTCACACAGATGAATTAACCTTGCGCGCTGATGTAGGCACAGGCCTAAACCTATATTTTTATGAGGTATTGCCCCGAATCTATCGCCAATTTTTGGCGTTTTTGTTCTATCGCTGGGAAGTTATTCTGCGAGAGACAGCCATCCTTGGGATTTTGGGCATCACCACCCTAGGCTTCTATATAGACTCGGCATTTGAAGAGTTTCGCTTTGACCGCGCGCTACTACTTATTCTTGCCAGCGCAATGCTTAATATAGGGGTCGATCACTTTGCGCGATGGCTGCGTCAGAGGCTGCATTTAAAAAGCATTCCAGAATCACTTTAAGTAAAGCCCTGGACAGCAATCATTGGCATCAAATACCCTCATCGAGGGTGATCTGAGGTATGCCCAAACCGGCCAGCGGCAAAGGCATAGAGCTCAGCCAACCTTACTATTTAAGTAGAGGTTTCCAATGCAAGATGCCAGCGACCAGTATCCAAAAGATATTGTTTGCTGTGACATGCCCTGCGGCCTGCAATTTTTTATAGATAACCAACAGTTCCAAAACATGAACGCCTAGAACAACCAGCCCTATCCGCATAATCCACTGGCCAGCATCACCGCCGAATGGCAGCAATAGATTCAGGATAAAGACCGCAAAAAGCACCAGAAATAGCGCCTTGTTAATCATTACAAACATTTTCACAATTAAAACTCCTCTTTATTATAATTTTTATCAGGCTTGTTTAATGCCCTAGCGAGATACAGCACCCGGTCAGGCTACCTCAGATTAGATCATATCTCTCACTAAAATGGCGACGAGGCTTTAGGCGACAAGGCTATGGGCAACGAGACTATCCTAGCCCACAAGCCTAGCCCACAAGCGTTAAATACTCTCGATAGTGCGTCAAAACCTCTTCTGGAGCCTCTACCTGAGGGTAGTGACCAATCAGCGGCAGCTCTGCCACATAGTCCAGTCGACAATTCAGTTCCCTGTAGCGCACCACCATATGGGCCCCAGACACAGGATCTACCGAGCCATTAATAACCCCAAGGGCAATGGGGGAATTTTGCATTGCCGACACCCAGCGTTCACGGTGCTGCACACGATCACGCATATAGGTAATCAGGTTATGAAAGATATGCTTGCCATTATTGGTGTTAATCAGCTGCCAAAAGGTTTGTAACTCCTGCTCGGTGGGCTTGGTATCCTCACCGAATACAGAACTGAAGTTACGACGAAATAACCGGTAGCTTGTCAGGCTATTAACTAACCAGCCAAAAGGACTCAATAATAGACGCTGGGTTAATAGAGCCTGATGGGTTTCAGGAAACAAACCGCCGTTGAGGAAGCAGCAAGAGAGCCAGTGACCTACGCCAGTGCCGTCGATCTGGCGGGCAAGCAGCTCTTGCGCCACGGTGTCGCCATAATCATGGGCTAAGACATGAAAGTCCTTTAGCGCCATAGCACCGATGGCCGCCTCTACAATATCTGCCTGCCCATGAATGCTATAGCCTCTATTGTTGGGCTTATCCGAGAAACCAAAGCCGAGCATATCCAGGGCAACCAGGCGGTAATGTTTAGCCAGCTCATCCCAGATAGGCTGCCAATCCCAGCTCGAGGTGGGAAAACCATGAATTAACAGGATGGTGGGGAGTTCAGCCGCGCCCTCGTCTATCACAAAAATCGAATGGCCCAGCAGCGTTTTAAAATCACCGCGCGCTCGCCATTGCTCGGCACTTGGTTGTGTTCCCTTATTCATCTAAAGCCCCTGATGTTGCCAGTGAAATTATTATTATTTAATTGTTTTTTTACTTTTCTTTTCATTTCCTTTTCATATCCTATAGTGGCCTAGATCTGAACTTGACGTCAACATCTGCATAGGCAACACTCTGTCCCATAACCTGATTCAAAAGCTATAACAATAAGACGGGAAAATAATAATAATGAATGCGCCAGTTACAAAAATTGACACCCTAATCAAAAACGCCAAAGTATTTAACAACGGTGAAACCCCGGTTATTGAAGACGTGGCTATTACCGGTGGCCGCATTGTCTCCCGGGGTAAACCAGTCGATGAAACGCAGGTAAGCAACATTATTGATGCCGAGGGCCAATGGCTGATGCCAGGGCTTTTCGATATCCATACCCATTACGACCTGGAGCTTGAAGTGGCCCCTGGGCTGCCAGAGTCGACCCGTCATGGCACCACCTCGGTGGTTATTGCCAATTGCAGCCTAGGTCTGGCCTTCGGCAATCAGCGCGATGGTACCTTTGATCCTATTGTTGCCTGCTATGCTCGAGTCGAAAACATGCCCAAGTCGGTATTGACCAACTGCGCCGACAATGTCACCTGGGACAACCCCAAAGACTATCTGAATCATTTGGACCAGCTTAATCTGGGTCCCAATGTGGCGGTACTGTTTCCCCATTCCATGCTGCGCATCGAGACCATGGGTTTCGAGAACAGTATTACCCGGGATCCTACCGCTGCCGAGCTAGACGAAATGCAACACACATTGCGGGATTCGCTTAAAGAAGGCTATGTGGGGTTTTCTACGGATGCCCTGCCCTTTCACTACCTGGCAGCCCAACCTCATTGCGAAAAAACCATCCCCACACAGTTCGCCAAATATCCTGAGCTAAAAGCATTGGCGCAGGTCGTGCGCGAACAGGGTGCCACCTGGCAGGCAACCCCGCCAAAAGACAGTGTCATCGATACCTTAAAAACCTTTCTGCTCACCAGCGGTCGATTACATGGCAGGCCATTAAAAACGACTGTGGTAGCGGCCCTCGATGTCGCCAATAACTGGAAACTGGCCCGCCTTGGAAAAACCTTAGCCAGGCTTTTAAACTCGTCCCTGATTAAGGGTGACTTTCATATGCAGGCACTGGGAGCACCGTTTAAAATTTGGTCCGACGGCGCCATTACCCCAATTGCAGAAGAGATACCCGAACTGCGTCGACTCAATGAAACCGACCTTGAAGACCGTGCCGGACGTCTTAAAATTCTTACCGATGCCGATTACATAAAATCCTTTAGAGCGATGTGGATGAAGGGTAAACAGGGCTGGGGAATCGCGCGGCTTAAGCGTAAATTTAATCTTGAGGACTTTGCCTTCAATCGCAACCTCGCAGATATGACCGTAGATCTCTGCCCGCAGACTAACTGGCAAGGCATGAGTTTTCAGGAAGCCCTTGATCGTGTATTGGCTATCAAAAGCGCCACGCTCACTGATGGGGTTAGCGACGAAGAGCGCAACTTAGTACAAACCGATTTCTTAATGGTGGCCGACGAAGCCGACTTTATGCTGCAAATGCTCCGATCATTCGACACTGATCTCAGCTGGAGCACCGTCACTGCCAACCGCAGTATGGAAACCGTGCGCGAACTACTGATGGACCCATTACTGTTGCCCGGTTTTAACGACAGCGGCGCCCACCTCACCAATATGGCATTTTATGATGTAAATCTGCGCAGCCTGAAACTGGCGGCCACAGGTGGCGACGCCGATGTCAGCTATATGGTTAAGCGACTAACCAAAGATGCCGCAGAGGTGTTTGGTGTTGATGGCGGCAGTATTTATGAAGGGGATATTGCCGACCTAATTCTTGTCGATCCTGAAAAGCTCGCGGCCTATGACGGCGAGCAGCATGTAAAACGCATCCACCGTGAAGAATTTCAAACTGAGCAGCTGGTGAATCGCTCTGATGGTGTGGTTAGTCTGGTGATGATCGGTGGCCATACTGCCTGGGAAAACAACGACTTTAGTAGCCACCTAGGTCAGACCCCCATGGGTCGACTACTGCGCTCCGTGCACGCTAGCCCGCAACAGTAAGCGCGGGTTAGGCGCGATGTACGAAATACTCTCTGTCGCTATCGCCGTTACCCTGGCGACATCGTTATTTATTTGTATAAGGTGGCGTAACCTTGAATGCACGGGCCCAACGCCCCTGCCTCTGCTGGCCTTTTCAGCCATTCTATTTACCTCAGGGCTAGATGTCGGCCTGATCATGTTTCCTCTGGTCGAGTTCCCCGTCTATGCCAGCGAAGAGCAATACGGCTTCACCAACCCCTTAGCAATTGAATTTGGCTTTTGGGGATTCCTGGTCTGGGCATTCTATTTTTTAACCACCTTTTATTTTTGTGTGATCGAACCTAAGGTGGGTCTGTTTCAGCTGAAACCTATTCGCTGGATTAATAATCTGATTATTATCGCGACCTGTGCCTTTACTGCCTTTTTGTTTTTAAGCTATGTGCCCAGCTATATCGAGGGCATTAGTGACTTTGAAAAGTACAGCTTAGTGGCTCTAATTATTGGTCTAGCGGTATTTTCCAGCACCCATATCCGCTATGTGAAAATTTTAAGTCTCGCATCCAGCGGTCTATTTCTGTTGCTAACCCTAGTCATGCTGGGCGCCTCTGGTGCTTCTCCTCAAGACTATTTAGCCTCTGTGGCTAACCTATCAGGTTATTTTGAAAACATTCATCGGTTTATCAGCCCCATCAGTGACTACCATGGTTGGTACCTCTTCTGGTGGTTTGCCTGGAGTATTATGATCGGTCAATTTGTGGCCAGATTTGTCGGTGGTCTGAAAACCTGGCAGCTACTATTGGCGTTACTGGTGATTCCATCGATCGCCATCGGCCTATGGTTTTCAACCCTGTACTATTATTTTGTCAATCAGATTGAGGTATCAGGCATACTGCGCGGCGCCATGGTGACCCTAGGCGTTATTTTTGTGATCAATTCCCTGGACTCACTTATTCGGCTATATACAGATAATCTCGGCTTCGACATTCATAGGCTTGGGCCCAGCAAATACATCATTGGCAATTGCCTGTTAATTGGCACCCTAGTGCTGCTATACCAGTTTACGCCGTTTAAAATCGAGTGGGTGGGACTGGTAGTTATTGGTCTGTATGCAGCGGTTTATGGGCTGCTACTTAGGCGTAGAAAAGAATTTTATTCATCATAGAAGACCATCAATCGCAGAGTTGCGTTTTAGGATCATGGACATAATGCAAAAAGCTAAGAGTTACGATTATATTGTTGTAGGTGCAGGCTCTGCGGGGACCATTGTCGCCGCCCGTCTAAGCGAAGATGCAGACTGCACTGTACTGCTGGTTGAATATGGCGGTGGCGATTCCAGCGTGTTTATTCGTATGCCTTCGGCATTGGGTATTCCCATGAACAGTAAGAAGTACAACTGGGGCTTCGAGACGGCGCCCGAACCCTACTTAAATAATCGGTCCATGAACTGTCCTCGGGGAAAAGTTATGGGCGGCACCTCCTCGATTAACGGCATGGTCTATGTGCGTGGCAATGCCCATGATTACGACGAATGGGAATCTAATGGTGCGGCGGGCTGGAACTACCAAAACTGCCTGCCCTATTTTAAAAAGTTTGAGAATCACCAGTGCCTGAATAGTGAATACACTGGCAATGAAGGGCCTGTAGGCATCAGCGCCGGTAATAATATGCGCAATCCACTGTATCGAGCCTTTATCGATGCCGGCGTCGAGGCCGGTTATGAGGAAACCAAAGATTACAATGGTTTTAGGCAGGAAGGCTTCGGCCAAAAGTTTATGAATGTTGATCGTGGCATTCGCGCCTCGACCAGCCATGCTTATTTGAAGGGCGCTAAAAAGCGGCCTAATCTGACGATTTTAAAGAGAGCTCTGGTTAAGCGACTTCAGTTTTCTGACAAAACCGCCACCGGTATTGAATGTGAAATCGGCGGTCAGACTAAGGTATTCAGCGCCCAGCGAGAAGTTATTCTCTGTGCCGGTGCTATTGGCTCACCCCAGCTGTTGCAGGTGTCCGGTGTGGGCCCCAAGAGCACGCTCAAAGCCGCTGGCATAGAACTACTGCATGAGTTATCGGGTGTGGGCGAGAACCTTCAGGATCACCTAGAATTCAACTTCCAGTATCACTGCAAGCAGCCCATCACACTTAATAGTGAATTAAGCCTCTATAAAAAAGCATTGATTGGCGCTCAGTGGCTGCTGTTCAAAACCGGCCTTGGCCGCACCAATCATTTTGAATCCTGTGCGTTTATTCGCTCTCGAGCCGGTGTTAAATGGCCCGACATTCAGTATCACTTTTTACCCGGCGCAATCACCTACGATGGTTCTATTGCCTTTAAGGGTCATGGTTTTCAGGTCCATGTGGGGCACAACAAACCCACCAGCCGAGGCCATGTTAGGGCTGTCTCGGGAGATGTTAAGCAGCACCCAGAAATTCTCTTTAACTATTTGGAGACGGAAGAAGACCGCCAGGGCTTTCGCGACTGTGTGCACCTGACCCGAGAAATTATGGCCCAGCCAGCTATGGACGCTTTTCGTGGGCAGGTTATTCAGCCAACGGCTGAGGTCCAGAGCGATGAACAAATCGACGCCTTTGTAAGAGAGTCTGTAGACAGCGCCTATCACCCCGCAGGCACCTGCAAGATAGGCGTGGATTCTATGGCGGTTGTTGATGCCGACCTTAGGGTTCACGGCCTTAAAAATCTTAGGGTTATCGATGCCTCAGTATTCCCAACTATCCCCAATGGCAATCTGAATGCTCCGACTATGATGCTAGCGGAACGGGGCGCTGACTTAATTAGAGGTAGAGCAGTTACCGCGACGACAGCAGTGCCTGTCTATTTAGATGAACAGTGGCAAGCCCGACAGAAGGAGCGCGCTCCCCTGCGGGCAAGTTAATTTTATACTGGCTGGCTAACCGACTGAGTCCTACTATGAAAACCAGCAGGTCATTTCACAGATAGTTATGCACGACATCAACCCTGATTTGGCTGTTGATAATGACCCTAGGCGAGCCATTTGTCTTACCGCTAAGTCGCCCCTAAAGCTGACTAATATCTTTCCACACACTGTCTGCGGTGTACTCTAAAGACACAACAAACTCATGGGCAGTCCAGTTTTCAATCATGCTAAGTAAGTAGGTGCCATCAGTCTTTCGATAGAGGTGATAATGCTGACCAACCCGAGGAACGAAGTTATAGGATGCGCTGTAGGCCAGTTCATTTAACTCGGCCAGTCTTCGAATCGCATCGTACTCACGATTTAATAATTCGACGGCATTCTCGAAATAATTCTTAGTTAACGATCCACGCTCTGACAAAAATAGCGCAGTATCAGGAAGCACAATAGAGGGCGAACTTGAGGTTGTTCCATAGGGCAATAGTGCCTTCTTTAAACTGGTCATAACAAATAATCTACCTATAACTTTGGTTGGTGTACGTTGCGACAGACGGGTATGGACCAATACATCAATAAGAATAACGACTATTATTTATGCGAATGTGAATTCATCGCAAAATAGCCTACTTACGTCTACCAGCGCCTGACTTACAATCCAACATTCCCTATACTGCCCTCCGCAGTTTTGAAGGGTTTGATGAGGTACATCAATGTTCGGCTGTATTCTACCACTACAATTTATTGTTTAAGGAGCTACAAAAATGACCAGATTAAGCATTGCTTTACTATTAACATTTTTATCAACAAGCGCTTTTGCTAAGCATCCATTAATGGAAAGATTTGACCTTGATTCAGATGGTGTAGTTACCGCTGAAGAATTCAAATCAGCTAAATGCACCATCAGAGATAGCAAGTTCAAAGCAGCCGATAAAAATGCTGATGGCTCACTGAGCAAGAGAGAACTTTTAAAAGCACGCCACATTCTTGCGGTAGGGCAAAATTGCCCTAAAAGCTAAGCTGGCGAGCTATTTGTAATTAAAAGGTCAGGAGTTATATCTCGATATATCTCCTGGTTTTTTTAGACCGCTCTGTTAGATCCGTGCCACTCCTATTCCTATTCCTTCTCACATATCGATTCATAGCGGTATCAACAGTCCCTTTGTAGACAGTGAAATTCGCTAATCCAGTCCTCTGCTCTAGCAGTTGCTATTTAGTCCTGCGGACCGCCTGCGGCGTCCAAAATGCGTTCGCGTTTAGTTGATTGTTAGCTCGCTGAAGCGCGCTAACAAGTCCTGCGGACCGCCTGCGGCGTCCAAAATGCGTTCGCGTTTAGTGATTGTTAGCTCGCTAAAGCGCGCTAACAA
>CALSNK010000020.1 GCA_943787675.1 uncultured Pseudomonadales bacterium | reverse complement strand
TGGAAGGTCTTGCTGGTTTGAAGGCTGTTCGCAATGGCGGCACCATCACGGGTGGCAATGCTTCTCAGTTATCTGACGGCGCGGCTGCGGTTGTTCTGATGGACGGCACATTGGCTTCTCAGCGTAACCTTGAGCCTCTCGGTGTGTATCGCGGTATGGCTGTTGCTGGTTGTGAGCCTGACGAGATGGGTATTGGTCCGGTTTTTGCTATTCCTAAGTTGCTCAAGCGCAATGGTCTGAAGATTGAAGATATTGGTTTGTGGGAATTGAACGAAGCGTTCGCTGTGCAGGTAATTTATTGTCGCGATAAGTTGGGCATTCCTATGGATCGTTTGAATGTTAACGGCGGTTCTATCCTCTATCGGTCACCCATTTGGTATGAGTGGCGCGCGCATGGTTATGCACGCACTGATGGAAGGCAAGCGTCGCGGCGAGAAGTACGTTGTTATCACTATGTGTGTTGGTGGTGGTATGGGTGCTGCTGGTCTGTTTGAAGTACTTTAATTTTAAATTCTTGAATTAGAATTTTTTAGTTAAAAGTACGGTGTGAAACTGTTGGTAAACGTCATCGATTCTGTTTTGGGGTCGGTGGCGTTTAGACGCAGGGATTCATATGTAGAACAGGCTGTAAATAGGGCCGCTATCGGCATCCATGCCTCACGCGACACTCGCACATCCTTGTGCAGCGTCCCTGTAAGCTCAGATGCCGCGTCCATGCGGCATATGGTCTACATATGAATCCCTACATCTAAACTTTAAGTTAACCCTTGAAGTACTCAACAAGATTTTTTTGAGAATATGTCACAAATGGTGATGCTAAGTTGGCTGTAAAAGCTACTGAGGAGGACCGTGAGCAGCAGGGATGCTGCTCCAGAGCGTACAGGGATGTATTTACAGTCTGTCCTCCTCAGTAGCTTTTACAGCCAACGCTACCAAACTCCTTTCATGTGATAACAATAAGAAAAAAAGGCCAACCTGACATGAATAAGAATCTTAGTCGAACATTAATACTCAGCTGTATTGCATTATTCATGATCAGTGGTTGCGATCAGTCGCAACAGGCATCGCCAACCGTTAAATCGGAAGCAAGCAAATTCACTATAGCCGCCAATCAAAAATTCGCTGATAACCTAGATCTTGATCATCAGCAAGACTTTGAAGATGCAAGACGCGGAATGGTTGCAGAAGCCCCCAACGACTCGGTGACTGCTGCCAGTGGGATACAAATTTGGGACGGGGCTGCCTATGATTTTATTCAGGGTGAAGCGCCAGACACAGTTAACCCAAGCCTGTGGCGTCAGGCCAAATTAAATAATATTCGTGGATTATTTAAAGTCGATGAAGGTATCTATCAGCTGCGCGGTTTTGATCTTGCCAACAGTACATTGATCAAGAGTGACAATGGCTGGATTCTGGTTGATCCGTTAACCACCTTGGAAACTACAAAGTCTGCCATGGACTTTGCAGAACTGCATCTGGGCAAGATTAACGTAACTGGGGTTATTTTTACCCATAGCCATGTGGATCATTTCGGTGGTGTATTGGCGCTCATTAATGCCCAGGAAGCCGTGGCTAAGAATGTACCAATTATTGCCCCGGTTGGATTTATGGCCGAGGCCACCAGCGAAAATATTATTGCCGGTCCCACCATGACTCGCCGCGGCAGTTATATGTTTGGCGATCTGCTCGAACGTTCGGCCACTGGCCATGTGGATGCAGGCTTGGGTAAGCAGGTTATCTTTGGCAGTATTTCAATTCTTCCCCCCACTGTGGTTATTGATCAGCCTGAAAGCAGGATGGTTGTGGATGGGGTTGAATTCGATTTTTATAATATGCCGGGTACTGAAGCGCCTGCAGAACTTACGTTTTACCTTCCCAAGTGGAAGGCATTCTGTGGTGCGGAAATTCTGAGCCATGTCATGCATAACGTGCTGACCTTGCGGGGGGCGAAGGTTCGCGATGCATTGTTGTGGAGTGATTATATTGGTCAATCTATTGATCGGTTAGATGAAGTTGAGGTTTTCTTTAACAGTCATCACTGGCCGACCTGGGGACACGACCGCATTATTACCCAGATGCAACAGCAGCAAGATATGTACAAGTTTACCCACGACCAGACATTGCGTCTGGCCAATATTGGTTACACCCCAAAGGAAATTGCCGAGCGCATAAAGCTGCCAGAAAGCCTGGCGGGTAATTTTCATCTTCGCGGCTATTACGGCACATTGAGCCATAACAGTAAGGCAGTGTATCAACATTATTTTGGTTGGTATGAGGGTAATCCAGCCCAGCTAAATCCTTTGCCGCCGGTTGAGTCGTCGGTGCGCTATGTTGAGTTTATGGGCGGTGCGGACGCAGTGCTTGAGAAGGCCGCCGTCTATTTGGAAAATGGCGAATATCGCTGGATTGGCGAAGTTCTTAACCATGTGGTTTTTGCCGAGCCGGATAATATGAAGGCGCGAAATATGTTGGCCGAGGCCTATCGTCAGATGGGTTATCAGGCTGAGTCTGGTCCCTGGAGAGATATTTATTTATCCGGTGCTCAAGAACTCTCTAAGGGTAAGGCAGAAGAAGGGTTTACTAAACTAGGCTCTCGTGAATTTATTTTGCAGGTGCCGTTGATTGAGTTTATGAAGGTACTGTCTGTTACCTTGGATGCAGATAAAGCGGCAGGTCAGAATTTAAAAATTAATGTGCTATTCAAAGAGCTTGATCAGAATTTTGTTCTGACGATTAGAAACTCAGTAATGCACTATTCTGAATTGCCCTATGATGAAAGTGCAGACGCTAGCGTTGTTCTTACCCGTGAACTGTTCTTTCAAATCCTGATGAAGCAGATAGGTATTACTGATCTATTGACCTCCGATGACTTAGAGGTGCAGGGCAGTGCGTTGAAGCTCATCAAGTTTTTCTCTCTGTTGGGCGAGTCGAACGACAACTTTAATATTGTTCTTCCGTAAGCATTGCACACAGTATGAAAATTTATTAAAGGCTGATAAAAAGTATAGCGGCGCTAGTGGTTGCTATTTTATTAGGTCTTATTTACTGATGTAGATGGGTAATAACATGTGCTCTGTGTTGACGGTGGTGAACAGGCTATAGGTATTTCTAGGATAATAAGATAGCAGTCTGATTTAGTTCGAGCTGTTAGGTTAAAAAATAATAATAATTGGGAATCGCTCGATATGTCTACAACACTTTCTTCTACAAACTTTCTTCTACAAAGCTTTCTTTTGCACAACAAAAGTTAATCGAACTCAATGTCGAAGGCTATACCAGCTTGGTGGATGCCTTTGATCAATCCTGCGCTGAGTTTTCGGCAAAGCCAGCATTTCACTGTTTGGGACAAACATTGTCCTACGCTGATATCGAAGGCTATAGTCGAAAATTTGGGGCCTTTTTGTCTGAGTCCTGCGGCCTAGTTTGTGGCGATCGGATTGCGATTCAGCTGCCGAATATAAATCAGTTTCCCATAGCGGTTTGGGGTGCGCTGCGCATTGGTTTGACTGTGGTTAATACTAACCCGATGTATACGGCCCGTGAGCAGTTACACCAGTTTAATGATTCTGGTGTCAAGGCGCTGGTCGTGCTGACTGACCTGCTGCCGGTTACTGAGCAGGTGATACCGGACACGGGCATCGAAACTGTGATTGTGACTCATGCCATGGATATGTTGCAGGCGCAACCGCTGCCACAGTCAACGCTGCCCAACCTAGTGACCTTGCCCGATGCGTTGGCAATAGGCGCGGACTTAGTGATGCCTGAGGTGATTATGGCTATGGATGATCTGGCGGTGCTGCAATACACCGGCGGCACTACCGGCCCATCTAAGGGCGCTATGCTGAGTCATGGCAATGTATTTTCTGGTATGCGCATGTCCAAGCTCAGTGTTTTTCCTGAGACTGAGGACGACGATATATTGATAGCGCCTATGCCGCTCTATCATGTTTTTGGGTTTACCATGAATGTGATCGGCGGCTTTATTTCCGGTGGTTTGTCGGTGCTGGTACCAGACCCACGGGATGCCAATGCTCTCGTGGCACTGATGAGAGAGTTTAAATTTACCTCAATGGCCAGTGTTAATACTTTACTCCAGGGGCTGATGAGTCATCCAGACTTTGACAAGATCGATTTCTCGGCGGTAAAAGGTATTATTGCTGGCGGTACTGCGCTGGTTAAAGAGATCGCCGATGAATGGTTCGAACGTACTGGATCAAAGATTTTTGAAGGCTATGGTCTGTCCGAAACAGCGGCGGTATTGACCTGTAATGGTCCTGATAATCGTCGCCTTGGCACTGTCGGCAAGAGCATGGTTGCTCAAGAGATTAAGCTGGTTGATGACACAGGGGCCAGCGTTGGTCATGACGAGCGCGGTGAAATCTGTGTTCGCGGTGCGCAAATTATGCAAGGTTATTGGCAGCGCCCAGAGGCCACTGCTGAGGCGATTGACGCCGAAGGTTGGTTCCGTACCGGTGATGTGGGTGTGATGGGGGCCGATGGTTTCTTGAGCATTGTCGATCGTATTAAAGATATGGTTTTGGTCTCTGGCTTTAATGTATACCCCAACGAAATTGAAGATGTGGTTTATAGTCATCCGGACATTATTGAATGTGCGGTGGTGGGTATGAAGGATGATAAGACCGGTGAAGCGGTTAAGTTATTTGTGGTATCAACCAATCCAGCGTTAACCGAAGATGATATGAAGACCTATTGTCGCGAGCAGTTGACGGCTTACAAGGTGCCCAAGGTTGTGGTGTTTTCTGATGACCTACCCAAGTCACCCGTTGGCAAGATTTTACGCAGAGAGCTGCGCGACTAGCGTTTAAATAGCCCTAAAAATAATAGATGAGTAATCACGTGAAAAAAGATTCTACAAAGTACCTCCAGTCCAATGGCCTACGCATGGCTTACGAAGAATTTGGCGATCCCGCTGATCCGGCAATACTGCTGGTGGCTGGGCTCTATAATCAGCTGGTGCGCTGGCCGGTCGCTTTCTGTGAGTTACTGGTGGCTAAGGGCTTTCGGGTTATTCGATTTGATAATCGGGATATTGGTCTCACCGATAAAATGGATGGGGTTAAGGCCCCGTCATTTCTGCGGCTGCTGCTGAAGTATTATTTGGGGGTTCCTGTCACGGCTCCCTATAGCTTAGATGATATGGCTGCCGATACTGTGGGCGTGCTTGATGGGTTAAATATTAAGCAGGCGCATATTGTGGGTATGTCGATGGGTGGCATGATCAGCCAGCTGGTCACGGCAAAGTATCCGGATAGAATTCTGTCTCTCACCTCCATTATGTCCACCAGCGGTGAACGGGGTAAGGGATTGGCGACGCTTAAAGTGATGTCCAGTATGGTCAAACCGATAACCAAGGAGCGCACGGCTCTAGATAACGCCGCCGAGATTTGGCAGATGATCGGCAGTCCTGCTTATCCAATGTCTGATGAGGATGTGCGATCTCTAATTAAGGCCGAGCACAAACGCTCCAGTAACCCGGCGGGTTATATGCGCCAGATCGCGGCTATTCGCACGGCACCAGGCCGTGGTAAGTTACTCAAAACTATTACTGCGCCGGTACTGATTATCCATGGCAACCAGGATGTATTGGTACCAGTTAGCGGTGGTATAGATACGGCTAAACATATTGCTCATGCGCAGTTAGAGCGGTTTGAGGGTATGGGTCATACTTTGCCTCATGCGCTGTTGCCTAACTTTGTGGATTTGATTGCTGCCAATGCTGCGAAAGCCTGTTTGTAAGTCTCGCTATTTATAGCACGCTAGACGCCACTCTAGGCAGCATTCTAGACACCACTCTGGGGTAGGGTTATGGGCCTCAGTTTGTGCTAATGTCATGACAATATTAGTATCAGCCCATTATAAAAATAGAGGTAGCCAGTGGACAGTTTCGGAGCCCTAAGCCTAATACCCACCGTTGTTGTTATCAGCATTGCAGTACTCACTCATCGTCCTATTTTTGCCTTACTGACTGGTGTTGTTGCTGGGTTACTGTTGATTAATCCAGCCACAGTCATCGGCGGTATGGCAGATCTCAGTCTTGAAATTATGATGGATGAAACCATTGGTTGGGTAATTATTGTCTGCGGCCTGATGGGCAGCTTGATTATGCTGCTAATCCGAACCGGTGCAGCCACGTCGTTTGCCAACAGCATGGCCGCGCGCGCAGATACGCGTAACAAATCACTGCTGGTTACTTGGTTTTTGGGTATGGCGGTTTTTATTGATGATTACCTGAATGCCATCGCGATTGGTTCCTCGATGAAAAAGGTTACCGATCGCTTTAAAGTCTCCCGCTCGATGCTTTCCTATGTGGTGGACTCCACCGCTGCACCTACTTGTGTGATTGTTCCCATCTCTACCTGGGCCGTGTATTTTGCCGCTGTGCTTGAAGATACCGGAAGCGCTGCTGCAGGCGAGGGCATGCGCATGTACATCTCTGGTATCCCCTATATGTTTTATGCCTGGATAGCCGTTTTGCTGGTGCCTCTGGTAGCTACCGGCCGGTTTCCTCTGTTGGGGCCGATGAAGCATGCCGAAGCTATGGCCCAGCAGGGCACATTGTCCCTGGAAAAGGTAGTTGAGTTTGATACCGGTGAAGAGGGGGCTATTAGCTCTGAACGCAATGGCTCGCAATCTAAGAGCGACTCTACTCTTTGGACTTTTTTACTGCCGCTATTATCACTGATCGGTTTCTCTTGGTATTTCGATATTGATCTGCTCAAGGGCATAATCGTCACTCTGGCGATCACAGTGCCGTTTATGGTGTTACAGGGTCTGTTGCCTTTTAAGGGCGCGATGGATGCGGTGATGGATGGTTTCAAGATTATGTTGCCACCGCTTGCGGTGGTTGTATCTGCCTTTATGTTTAAAGCGGTCAACGATCAGCTAGGTCTGCCACAGTATGTAATTGATGGGGTTACGCCACTGATGTCACCTCTCATGCTGCCATTAATAACCTTTATCACCATGGCGATGGTGGCCTTCGCGACAGGTTCTTCTTGGGGCGTGTTTGCAATCGCTATTCCCATTGTTATGCCTCTGGCGGCAAGCATGGGCGTGCCCACTCCGATAATGATTGGCGCACTGCTGTCTGCCAGCGCCTTTGGTAGCCACGCCTGTTTCTATAGCGATTCTACGGTATTGGTGGCCCAGAGTACTGGTACTGGCGTGATGGAGCATGCATTGAGTCAGTTACCCTACGCCTTGATTGCAGCGACAGCGGCTGGATTGCTGTTTGTGCTTGTTGGCTTGTAACGACTGCGGTTATAAAACAGAACAAAAAAAAGGACCTTACGAAACATCAGCAAGGCCCTGAGGGGGAGAAAGAGTGTCTATACGCAGCCTGAATGCTGGCTTTATCTCTCGATAATAGCGGTGACTCCTTGGCCACCAGCAGCGCAGATAGAAATAAGACCTCTGCCTTCCCCTTTTTGTTCCAATGTTTTTGCCAGTGTCGCAATAATTCTTGGCCCGGTTGCGGCAAATGGATGACCTGTGGCCACACTGGAGCCTTTTACATTTAATTTGCTGCGATCGATACTGCCAAGTGCCTTGTCTAAGCCGAGTTTTTGCTTGCAGAAATCTTCATCTTCCCAGGCTTTCATGGTGCAGAGGGCCTGAGCGGCAAAGGCTTCGTGAAGCTCATAGAAGTCAAAATCCTGCAGGCTGATTCCCGCGCGTTTTAGCATGCGCGGTACGGCGTAGGCGGGTGCCATTAGCAAACCTTCGCTCTTGTCGCCCTGTGAATAAAAATCGACGGCAGCAACTTCGCTAAAGGTTAGGTAAGCCATTACCGGCAAGTTGCGGGCGGCGGCCCATTCTTCACTGGCGAGTAAAACCGAGGCAGCGCCATCGGTTAATGTGGTGGAGTTAGCTGCTGTTAATGAGCCGTTCTCGCGATCAAACGCGGGCTTTAATTTGGCCAGTTTTTCTAGGGGGGTATCGCGCATGATGCCGTCCCGCGCCACACCCATTAAAGGGGCTAATTAGATCTTCAAAGAACCCTTCATCGTAGGCTTTTAACAGATTCTGATGGCTCTTCCAGGTGAGTTCATCCTGAGCTTCTCGGGTAATACCCCATTGCTTGACCATTAGCTCACAGTGCTCACCCATGGACAGGCCTGTGCGAGGTTCTGCATTTTTGTGGCAGTGAAGGCAGAATGAAGCTTGGACGAAAACGCAGCAGGGTCTTGAGGCGCTGCCCCGTCGTTTTAGCTCGATTAAGATCCAGGATCATGCGGCGGTAGTTTTCATTGAGGGCAATCGGTGCGTCGCTAGCGGTGTCTGTGCCGGCGGCTATGCCTGCATCAATCTGGCCGAGGGCGATTTTATTGGCAACCAAAATCGCAGCTTCAAGACCAGTACCACAGGCTTGCTGAATATCATAAGCCGGGGTTTCCAGCGCTAGGCCTGAATTTAAGGTGGCCTCTCGTGCCAGATTAAAGTCTCGGGAATGCTTCATCACCGCGCCAGCAGCAACCTCACCAAGTCGTTCGCCACCCAAGTCAAAACGCTTAACTAGGCCCTGCAATGTAGCAGACAGCATTTCCATATTACTGGCATAGCTGTAGGCAGTATTACTGCGCATAAATGGAATTCGGTCTCCGCCAATAATGGCAACTCTACGTATCTGGCTCATAACAATATTTCCAATAATAATAGTTGGGCATTATTGCCCATAAAAACTGATAGCACATCAACGAATGCACAATAGCCAATCTAACTTGCTGGGACATTGGCTGGTGCTTTTTGTAGATTGGCATCTCGGCCAATGGTCTTGTAGAGTCAGGGGGTAAACTTCGCGGCCTCTGTTACGACATTAGGCATAAGACGCCAATCCAACCTCAAGGACACAAACATGACTGATCGCTATCTGGAACTCGCCAACGCCAATATCACTAAAACACTTTTTGATGGGCTAGGGCTGCCAACGCCAGTGCGCCTGATTCGCGAAGACAGCAACAACCCCCATCAGCTTAGCGGCCATGTTTTGTTGGGTAGCAGCGAGGGTGCTTCTTTTACCAAGGCTATAGATTCGATTTTGGCAGAGACCCCGGTGACGATGGCGAGCGGTGAGGGCCCCGATAAGGTTAGCCTAGTGTTTGATGCCTCAGGTATTAGCACCGCGGAGCAGAGCACTCAGCTCTATGAGTTTTTTAATCGTCACCTGAGCGCCCTGGCTCAATGTGGGCGAGTGATTGTGATTGGTCAGAGGCCACAGTCGCTTAAGGATACTGGCCATGCCACCTTGCAGCGCGGTCTGGTTGGATTTGTTAAATCTGTGGCTAAAGAAATTGGGCGCAAAGGTGCCACTGCCAATTTATTATATGTCGATAAGGGCGGCAAAGTGGCCATAGAGGCACCCCTGCGATTCTTGCTGTCTGCGGGCTCGACCTTTATGAATGCTCAGGTACTTAATGCCAGCAAGCCTGTTACTGCATTCGACGCTGATTGGACGCGCCCTTTAGAGGGTAAGTCGGTTGTGGTGACCGGCGCTGCCCGTGGTATTGGTTTGGCGATTAGCCAGGTCTTGGCCCGCGATGGTGCCACTGTTATTGGTATCGACGTTCCCCAGGCAGAGACAGAACTAAAGGCAGCCATGGCGGATATTAAGGGCCTTAGTTTGCCTTTGGATATCACTGGCGAGGGTGCCGCTGACACCCTGGTTACATTTTGCCAGAATCAGGGCAGAGGGCTTCACAGTATTATTCACAATGCCGGTATTACCAGAGATAAGATGCTTAGCCGCATGACACCTGTGCAGTGGGAGCTACTGATGCAGGTCAATCTAGGGGCCGCCCAGAGAATTAATGAGGCGCTGCTGGCCACTGAGCTGCTTGATAATGGTGGCAAGATTGTTGGTGTGGCTTCCATAAGCGGTATCGCGGGCAACGTTGGCCAGACCAACTATGGATTCTCTAAATCAGCGGTGATTGGCATGGTCGATAGTCTAGCAGTACCCTGTGGCAAGCGAGGTATCACGATTAATGCGGTGGCGCCGGGCTTTATTGAGACCCAGATGACGGCGGCTATTCCCTTTGTGACAAGGCAGATGGGCCGCAGACTTTCGTCGTTGAGTCAGGGCGGTTTACCGGTGGATGTGGCTGAGGTGATAGGGTTCTTTGTCAGCCCGCAAGCCGCCGGTATTAATGGTAATACCGTACGGGTTTGCGGACAGAGTTTATTGGGCGCTTAAGTCAATTAATTAGAGCTGTGGAGCTCTGAGTTGAGCTCTACAGCGCTTTTATTAGTCAGGCATTCAACTGTGCCGGTGACTGAGTTGCGGCGAAAAAGAAGATCGCTTTTACCCGCTAGGTCACGGGCTTTGAGCTTGCCACTGACCTGTTTTTGATCATCTAGCATAGTCACTACAGTACCCGCAGTAATATAAAGACCGGCTTCTAAGGTGCAGCGATCGCCGAGGGGGATCCCCAGTCCTGCGTTTGCCCCCAGCAGGCATTTTTCGCCCATGGAAATAACCATGCTGCCGCCACCGGATAAAGTGCCCATAATTGAAGCACCACCACCCACGTCGGTACCCGCACCGCAGTAAACACCCGCAGAGATGCGGCCTTCAATCATGTTGGGGCCTTCACAGCCGGCATTAAAGTTAATGAAACCCTCGTGCATTACCGTGGTGCCTTCGCCGACATAGGCGCCCAGACGGACTCTTGAGGTGTCTGCAATTCGAATACCTGAGGGCACAATGTAGTCGACCATCTTGGGAAATTTATCCACGCAGTCGACGCTCAATGGTTGGCCTGCCATACGGGCCTGCAATAAACGCTCGGGTAATTCTTCGATATCAATCGCACCAACATTGGTCCAGGCAACATTCTTTAATGTGCCAAAGATACCGGTTAGATCGGTGCCGTGGGGCTTGACCAATCGATGGGACAGCAGGTGCAGTTTTAGATAGCCCTGGGGAACCGTAGTCGGTGGTGTATTTTCAGGAAGCAACACAGCAACCACTGGACGGCTTGAGGCAATAAGCTGCTCAACGGTCTTGGCCATATCGGAGTAACCATTGTGCTTAAGTGCGGACTGCAAGGCGGCAAGCTGTTCGCTGCTGGGTTCAATCTCGCCACTGGTTAGGCCGAGGCTAACTGCCACAATATCGCTGAGCCCTTGCTCTGGATTTAATAGGGGTGCTGGATAAAACACTTCCAGCCATTCACCGCGGCTATTTTTGCTGCCGACACCAATTGCGAAACTGTACAAATTACTCATGGGTTTACTCTTTAAGATTGGTTAAAATTGTTTGGTATTGATCGACTTTAAAGCCGATGGTGATCGCGCCGTCGACATCTAAAACAGGTCGCTTGATCATGGCTGGCTGCTCAAGAAGTAGGGCAGTGACCGTGTCTCGATTGGTGGCTTCTTGGACGTTGCTATCTAACTTACGCCAGGTAGTCCCGCGACGGTTGAGCACAGTTTCCCAGTCGGTCTGCTCAATCCACTTTTCGATTGTTGCACCGTCTATGCCATCGGTCCGAACATCGTGAAAAGTATATTCAATACCGTTGTCGGCCAGCCATTTACGGGCTTTTTTGATAGTGTCGCAGTTTTTGATGCCGTACAGAGTAGTCACGTTTTTACCTTCCTTGATTTAGGGCGCTAGCATAGCAAAAGAGCTATGGCTTATGGGCGATAAATGGGTTTTTACGATTCGGATAGCAGGTGGTGCAAATATCACATACGCGGCCATCACAGCCATGGGCGGAGCAGAATTCACGGCCATAAAATATTATTTGCAGATGCAGGGCATTCCACTCTTCCCGAGGGAATAGTTTTTTTAAATCAGCTTCGGTCTTGGTGACATTCTTACCCTTGGTAAGGCCCCAGCGCTGGGCCAGACGATGAATGTGGGTGTCGACAGGAAATGCTGGGTGTCCAAATCCCTGGGACATGACGACGCCAGCCGTTTTATGGCCGACCCCTGGCAGTGATTCTAGGGCTTTCCAATCATCCGGTACTTCGCCGTCGTATTGATCGACCAGAATCTTTGACAGCTTTGAGATAGCACTGGATTTTTGGGGGGCTAGACCACAGGGGCGGACTATTTTATAGATGGTATCTAGAGGCACATGCTGCATGTCGAAGGGGTTGTCTGCTTGGGCAAATAGCGCTGGGGTCACCTGATTAACCCGGATATCTGTGCACTGGGCGCTGAGCAACACTGCGACTAACAGTTCGAAATTATTACGATGATCCAGAGGCACAGGGGTCTCTGGATAAAGCGTATTGAGCCTTTTTAGAATAAATGCTGCTCTTTCCTTTTTTAGCATAGTGAGTCCTTTTTTAGCATAGCGAGCGGTTTATTTACCCAGGCTCTGCACATACTGTTTGATGCGCATGGCGGCCTCGACACAGTCCTCTGTGGGTGCAACCAAGGCCATGCGAACTCTGTGGGAACCCGGATTGCCGGTGGCTGATTCACGCGACAGATACTGTCCGGGTAGAAGCGTCACATTTTGCTGGGCAAACAGGCCCTGGGCAAAGTCGCGGTCGTCTATGGGGGTTTTTGGCCACAGATAAAAACTTGCCTGAGGTTCTGGGAAGGTTAGTACATCCCGCAGGATATCGGTGACCAGCGCGAACTTTTCACGGTACAGAGTACGGTTTTCAATCACATGCTGTTCATCGCCCCAGGCTGCGATAGAGGCCTCTTGGACGGGCAGAGACATAGCGCAGCCGTGGTAGGTACGGTAGCTAAGAAAGTCTTTAAGAATGGCCGCGTCGCCGGCAATAAAGCCTGAGCGCAGGCCGGGTAAATTAGAGCGTTTAGACAGGCTGTGAAACACCACACAGCGATCATAGTCATTGCGGCCCATCCGCTGGCAGGCTTCTAATAAACCAAAAGGTGGGGTCTGTTCGTCGAAATAGACTTCGGAATAACACTCGTCACTGGCGATTATAAAGTCGTATTTATCTGCCAATGCGATTGCTTCCTGCATTTGCGCAATGGACATAACAGCCCCTGTCGGATTACCTGGGGTACAGATTTGCAATAGCTGGCAGCGCTGCCATACAGATTCAGGCACGCTGCTTAAGTCGGGGATAAAGCCCTGGTCTGGTATGCAGTCGAGATAATAGGGCTCGGCACCCGCCAGGATCGCCGCGCCTTCATAGATTTGATAAAACGGGTTGGGTGACACGACGACAGGGCTTTCGGCGTCGTTGTTGATAACTGCTTGGGTGAAGGCAAATAGGGCTTCTCTGGTCCCCGTCACCGGCAGTACCAGCTGTTCAGGGTCTACAGCATCGAGTTTAAAGCGCCTGGTTAGCCAGCTGGCTATCGACTGGCGCAGTTCAAGGCCGCCTTTGGTGGTTGGGTACTGGGCCAATTTATCCACGGAATCGCGCATCACCTGCTTTACAAATTCTGGCGATGGGTGCTTGGGTTCGCCAATCGACAGGGCTATATGGCTGAGATGTGCGGGTGGCACTATGCCCGCTTTCAGCTGATTAAGGCGCTCAAACGGGTAGGGGTGTAGGTCTTTTAAATTAGCGTTCATAGGGCCTATTTCCAAACATCAATTTGTTGTAATTCTGAACCCTGAGCATCGTCTAGATTACGTTTGTCGAGTTCGACACAGATGGTTTCTTGAATCTTGGCACTGAATTCAAGGTCGGTTAACGGCTCATGGTTGTAGTCCGTCACATAAAATGTATCTTCAACCCGCTCGCCCAATGTTGTAATTTTGGCATTGTAGAGATTCAAGCCATAACGCAAGAATATACTGGCCAGGTGGGCTAATAACCCTGGGCGATCCGGCGTGATTACTTCAAGCACCGTGGTGTTTGTCTCGGGATCATTGCGCAGTGATGCCACGGTTTCAACAGCGAAGTTTTTTAACTGGCGGGTAGTGCGACGCTGTACATCGAAACTCACAGAACTTGGGTCGAGGATTCCCTCGCGCAGGGCCTCAATAATGCTGTTACACAGCTGCGGCTTGTCACCCACTGGGTGGCCCTCATCGTCAAGTACATAAAACACATCAAAGGCGCGGTTGTCATGGGTGGTATGCAGGCGCGCATCTTGAATATTGAGATGCAGTTTATCGAGAACGGCAGCGGTAATAGAAAAGATATTTTGTCGATCTTTGGCATGGACAAATATCTGTGTGGCCACGGGAAACTCGCCACCCACATCGCATAATAAAAGTACTGGCGCATTGTCATCGGTATTGGCAATAATTGCTTTGGTAAACGTGGCGACATCGCTGGCTTCTTCGCGAAGAAAGAATTCTTCATCGACGCCGTTCCAAACCCTAAGTGCCTGCGCTTCGCTGATTTTCTGTTCTGTGAGCAGGCGTAAGGCGGCATTTTTTGCGTCCTTTACCCAGTCGGCTTTTTCGTCTGGCAGGCCTAGGCCACCCTGCAATGCATGCTTGGTTTCGAAATACAGATTGTGCATCAACGAGCCTTTCCAATCTGTCCATAGTCTTGGATTGGTGGCGTTAATGTCGGCGACGGTAAGCAGGTAGAGGTGCTCCAGATGCTTCAGATCACCCACGTGGGCGGCAAACTTATAGATAACATCTGGGTCTGAGGTGTCTTCACGCTGGGATACGGTGGACATCAGCAGATGATTTTCAACTAACCATTGCAGCAGTTTTACTTCCCGTGACTGCAGGCCATGACGGCTGGCAAAGTCGGCGATGTCGGCAGAACCCAGCAGCGAGTGATCACCGCCGCGACCTTTGGCAATGTCGTGATACAGCGCGGCGATAATAATTAGCTCTGGTTTGTCGAGGCTTTTAAAGATGCTGGCGGCTACAGGAAATTCTTCCTCACTCTCTGGGTGCCCAAAATTGCGCAGGTTTCTGACCACCTGCAAGGTGTGTACGTCGACTGGGTAAATATGAAATAAGTCATGCTGAGTCTGACCCACAATCTTGCCAAACTCGGGCAGGTAGCCGCCGAGAATGCCGTAGCGATTCATGCGTCCGAGCTGTATAGATAACTTATTAGGCGCCCTCAGTAGGCGCATAAATAATTCGCGATTGACTGTATTAGCTCTAAAGTCGTCGTCAATAAGATTTCTATGCAGTCTGATTTGACGAATGGCTGAGGCGCGAATGCCTTCGATATGTGCGTTTTCACCGAGCAGGACAAATAGCTCAAGAAGGGCAGAGGGGTGGTCAACAAATACGGACTCGTGGACGGTATCTAAAAAGTTATCCCGCACTAAAAACCGCTCGTTAATAACGGTCTCAACTTTGGTTTTATCTTTGCGATAGATTACTTCGTCGAGGTATTGGAGCAGTACATCGGTGAGTTCACGAATGGAGATAACTACCTGGTAGTAGCGCTGCATAAATTTCTCAACAGCCAGCCTACCTGGACTGTCGGTATAACCAAATAGGGTCGCAAGTTTGCGCTGGTAATCAAACAGCAGGCGTTCTTCTGGGCGTTCAGCGATTAGATGCAGACCATAGCGAACCTTCCATAAAAACTCTTCATCGCGACGCAGGGTGAGATATTCCTCATCGGACAAAAATCCGGCATGGACAAGCTGTGAGCGGCGGTGCAATTGAAAGTGACGCTTGGCGGTCCAGTTAATCAGCTGAATATCACGGAGGCCACCGGGGGCTTCTTTAATATTGGGCTCGAGATTATATTCGGTGTCGTCATGTTTGCGATGGCGGGCACTCTGCTCGTCAATTTTGCCGCGATAGAAATTAGCTGACGACCATATTTTGTTGGGGCCTGTTTTCTTGAGCATGGCATCACGCAGATTGCTATTGCCACAGATCAGGCGGGTTTCCATCAGATTGGTGGCGATGGTGATATCGCCTTTGGCTTCGTCGACGCACTGGGATAAGGAGCGCACGCTATGACCAATTTTTAGCTGAATATCCCATAAAAAGGTCAAAAACTGCTCTATGTTTTGGCGGTATTTCTGCGGGCGATCGCGACGCATTAGAATCAGTAGATCAATATCCGAATGGGGATGCAGCTCGCCGCGACCATAGCCACCGACGGCAATTAGGCTTATATCACTGTCCCATTCAAAACGGTTCCAAGCATGGTGCAGAATTAGATCGGCAAAGCGCGCCGACTCATTGACCAGGGTATGAACCTCTTCCCCTTCATGAAAGCGGTTGTTGAAATGGTTCTGAGCTGCGGCCAGGGCGTTGCGAAAGATACTGATGGCATCGCCCTCTGCAATATCTTTTACAAAACGTTTCTGATCAAAAAAGAGTGGCGCATTTAACTGCGCGATTGAACTTTCAAATGCCATAGGATTTTACTTTCTAAAAAGATTCTTCTTGTCTGGCGGTCAGTACTTCAACGCCGGTGCTGGTAACGACCATGGTGTGTTCCCACTGGGAGGAGAGGCGGCCATCTGAGGTCTCTACGGTCCAGCCATCACGCTTTAATTTGGTGGTGTACTTGCCGGCATTGATCATAGGTTCGATGGTGAAAGACATACCTTCTTTCAACTCCATACCAGTGCCCGGTTTGCCGTAGTGGAGTATCTGCGGCTCCTGATGGAATTCTGGGCCTATACCATGGCCGCAGTAATCACGGACCACTGAATAGTAGTTAGCTTCAGCATGGGTTTGGATAACATGGCCAATATCGCCGAGACGAATGCCGGGGCGCACGATCTCGATGGCTTTGTACATACATTCCTGAGAAACCTTAATAAGGCGCTCGGCATGGGTGGCGACGTTACCAACGCAGTACATTTTACTGGTGTCGCCGTACCAGCCGTCTTTGATGACGGTCACGTCGATATTGACGATGTCGCCATTTTTGAGGATTTTCTTGTCACTGGGAATACCGTGACAGACCACATGATTAACCGAGGTGCAGACAGACTTGGGGAAGCCACGATAACCGAGACAGGCTGGAATGGCTTTCTGCACATTAACGATATGGTCGTGACAGATGCGGTCCAGTTCTTCAGTGGTGACGCCGGGCACTACATATTCACCGATAAGTTCCAGAATCTCGGCGGCCAGGCGGCCTGCCTCACGCATTTTGACAATCTGCTCTGGGGTTCTTAGCTCTACGGTCATGATGGTTCCTATGGGGCTTGATTATGCAGGTATTGTACGCATCAATTGTCCAATGAGGGAGTGCTGGACGGATATTTAAAGGCCTATCTAGGGTTATTCTGCGCAATTAACGGCTAACAACCGCCAGTCCTTGCTTTGCAGCAGAATAACTAGGGTCAAACTAGTGGGGTTTTATCTGCGGTTTTGCTTTATCTGGCCTGCCCTATATGGTATAAAGCGCGCCGTTGTAGGGATGTCCTTGCAACGGTTTTTTGAAACTAAACGACACACACATTCCGACACGATGTTCTGGGTGCCTTTTAAGCGGCAAATTAACATGCTTATATTGGTTGATCATTGGGGGATGTGGAGGCTTAACCCCAAGAGGAAATCTTATGTCTATTGTCAGTATGCGCGATATGTTGCAGGCTGGTGTGCATTTCGGCCACCAAACCCGCTTCTGGAACCCTAAGATGAGCAAGTTTATCTTTGGTTCACGTAACAAAGTTCATGTCATCAACCTTGAGCACACTGTGCCAGCCTTCAACGAAGCATTAGAAATTTTGCGTGTTGAAGCAGCTAAAGGTAATCAAATTCTTTTTGTTGGCACCAAGCGTGCTGCACAAAAAATCGTAAAAGAGCAAGCAGAGCGCTGCGGCATGCCTTATGTCAGCCATCGCTGGTTGGGCGGCATGCTTACTAACTATAAAACTATCCGTGCTTCTATCCGTCGTTTCCGCGATCTGGAAACTCAGGAAGCTGATGGTACTTTTGATAAGCTGGGTAAAAAAGAAGTACTTACTCGCACGCGTATGAAAGCCAAGCTAGAAAATTCTATCGGTGGTATCAAAGATATGAACGGTCTGCCTGATATTCTGTTCGTAGTTGATGTTGATCACGAGCGCATCGCTATCAATGAAGCAAACAAGCTGGGTATTCCAGTTGTTGGCATCGTTGATACTAACAGCGATCCAGATGGCGTCGACTACATTATCCCAGGTAACGACGATTCAATTCGCGCGATTAAGCTTTATGCTGCGTCAATTGCTGACTCTGTTCTTGAAGGTAAGGCACAGTCTGCAGCGGTCAATAAGAAAGATGAATTTGTTGAGCAAGTTGCTGAAGCTGCACCTGCTGTCGAAGCTGCCGCGCCTGCTGTTGAAGCTGCTGAAGAGGCTCCTAAGGCTGCTGAAGAAGCGCCTAAAGATGCTCCTGAAGCACCTAAGGCTGCAGCTGCCGAGTAGTTTTAAGTACAGGTAATAGAGTAAAAGGGGGCCGTAGCCCCCTTTTTTCCAACTGAATTAATGTTTGAAGAGAGGTTTACAATGTCACAGGTAACAGCATCTTTAGTGAAGGAGCTGCGAGACCGCACTGGTCTAGGCATGATGGAATGTAAAAGAGCACTGGCTGAGTCCGGTGCTGATATCGACAAAGCGATTGAAGAGTTACGCAAGTCTAGCGGTATGAAAGCTGCCAAGAAAGCGGGCCGTACTGCGGCAGATGGAATCGTGATGGTAAAAACTGATGGTGCCTACGGCATGGTCTTAGAAGTTAATAGTGAGACCGATTTCGCTGCGCGTGATGAGGGCTTTAAGGGCTTTGCAAACGCAGTAATGGATGCTGGCTTTACGGCCAAGCAAACTGATATTGCTGTATTGATGGCTGGCGGACTAGAGTCTGCTCGCGAATCATTGGTACAGAAAATTGGTGAAAACATCTCTGCCCGTCGTGCTGGTAGTGTTGAAGCCCCCGTTGTTGGCGGCTATGTACACAGTAATAACCGCATTGCAGTTGTTGTTGGCCTTTCTGGCGGTACCGAAGAGCTAGCTAAAGAAGTTGCTATGCATGTTGCAGCAGTTAACCCTGCAGTAGTAAGCTCCGATCAAATGCCAGCTGATGTTATTGAAGCTGAGCGCGCTATTTATACGGCGCAGGCTATTGAGAGCGGCAAGCCACCAGAGATCGCTGCTAAGATGGTTGAAGGTCGTGTTAACAAGTTCTTGAAAGAGAGCAGCCTTGTTGATCAGCCATTTGTTAAGGACCCAGATACCACTGTAGGCAAGCTTGTTGCTGCCGCTGGTGCTGAAGTTGTTTCCTTTGTTCGCTTTGAAGTGGGCGAGGGTATTGAAGTTGCAGAAGTTGATTTCGCTGCAGAAGTTGCTGCTCAGGTAGCAGGTGCTAGCGAGTAATAAATAATAGGAGCAGATATGCCAGCCGCCGGTAGAGAGAAAAAGTACAAACGTATCCTTCTCAAGCTCAGTGGTGAGGAGCTGATGGGTGCAGAGGGCTTTGGAATTGATCCCAAAGTTCTCGACCGTATGGCCCTCGAGATAGGCCAATTAGTGGGCATTGGTGTCCAGGTTGGCCTCGTTATTGGTGGCGGTAATCTGTTTCGTGGGGCGGCGCTTAACGCGGCCGGTATGGATCGTGTTACTGGCGACCATATGGGTATGTTGGCCACGGTGATGAATGCTCTGGCCATGCGTGACGCTCTAGAACGCACTAATATTTCCTCCCATGTTATGTCGGCAATACCCATGAGCGGTGTTGTTGAGCACTACGATCGTCGGCGCGCTATTCGCTATCTTAAAGATGGTGACGTGGTAATCTTCGCTGCCGGTACTGGCAATCCTTTCTTTACCACTGATTCCGCAGCCTGTCTGCGCGGCATTGAAATTGATGCCAATGTGGTGCTGAAGGCGACTAAGGTTGATGGCGTCTATTCAGCGGATCCAATGTTGAAGCCCGATGCAGAGCTCTATACGCATCTGACCTATGATCAGGTGTTGGATAAGAAGCTAGCTGTAATGGACCTGACTGCTATCTGTCTGTGTCGTGAGCACAATATGCCGCTTAGAGTGTTCCGTATGTCAAAGCAGGGAGCATTACTTAATCTTGTAGTTGGCGGCGATGAAGGCACGCTGATTGAGGAAGGATAAGGGAGAAACACATGATTGATGATCTAAAGAAAGATGCAGAAACACGTATGTCCAAATCACTCGATGCGCTGGGCAATGCATTTAATAAAATTCGTACTGGCCGCGCTCACCCGAGTTTGCTGGACGGTATCTCCGTGGACTATTACGGAATTGACACACCTATTTCTCAGGCGGCTTCGATTGTTATTGAAGATTCTCGCACATTGTCGGTAACCCCTTGGGAGCGATCTCTGGTGCCGGCTCTTGAAAAAGCCATTATGAAATCTGATCTGGGCCTAAACCCGTCTAGCGCCGGTACGGTTATTCGTATTCCTCTGCCTGCGCTCACTGAAGAGACGCGTAAAGTGTATGGCAAGCAGGCTAAAGCTGAGGCTGAGGGTGCTCGAGTCTCTGTGCGCAATGTTCGTCGGGATGTTCTTTCAGTGGTTAAAGATCTGCTGAAAGAAAAAGATATCAGTGAAGATGAAGAGCGTAAAGCACAGGATGATATTCAGAAAATCACTAATAGCTTTATTGCGCGTGTAGACGAAGCGTTGGCTGTTAAAGAAAAGGATCTGATGGAGATTTAATCTCCTCGGTATAAAATCTCATGGCTGAATCTGAACCTTTAGCAAATTCCCATCCGCTGAAACATGTAGCGATTATTATGGATGGCAATAATCGTTGGGCTAAACAGCGCGGACTTGGTGGTGTTGCCGGCCATGAGGCGGGGGTAGAGCGTATTCGTGATTCCCTTCACGCGGCCAAAGGTCTCGGTATAGATACCATTACTCTGTTTGCATTTAGCAGTGAGAACTGGAAGCGTCCAGATCTTGAGGTGCGCGGCCTGATGTCGTTGTTTTCGTCCTATCTTAAAAAAGAAGCCAAAGCCCTGCGCGATGACAGTGTGCGCCTTAAGGTTGTTGGCAGTCGCAGTCACTTTAGCGATCGACTCAAAGCCCTCATTAATGATACCGAGACCATGACTGCCAATGGCAATCTGACGCTCTATCTCTGTGTTGATTATGGTGGCCGTTGGGACATAGCAAATACCGCCAAGAAAATGGCTACCGAAGTCCAGATGGGCCGGTTACGCCCCTCAGATATCGATGAAAAAGCCTTTGGTAAATATTTGCTGGAAGATGGTATTCCAGATCCCGATCTTTGTATTCGCACGGCCGGAGAGCAGCGCATCAGCAACTTTTTGCTCTGGCAGTTAGCCTATAGCGAACTTTACTTTGCCAACTGCTACTGGCCTGACTTTGACGCCAAGGCGCTAGAGATGGCTTCTGACGAATATTATTCTAGGCAGCGTCGTTTTGGACTCCGAGATGAGGACGATTCGTCACAGCCCCAAGAGCAGAACTTACATGTTTAAACAGCGCGTTATTACCGCCGTTATTTTAGTTGTTGCCTTTCTAGCCTTGCTATTAAACCTGTCCGCGGTGGAGTTCTCTCTGGTGATAGGGCTTTTGGTAATTGTTGCCGGCTGGGAATGGACTAACCTGATGAAGATAGACTCAGGGGCTGGCAAGGCGGGTTACCTGTTGCTATTAAGTCTTTCCCTAGCCGCTGGAAGCTATTTTCTGGGGCTGTTTGCGGGGTTTGATCAAGAGAGTGCGCGGCAGATGTTTCAGGTCTCCGTTGCCCTATGGGCCGTGATCTTTTTATGGATTCAGGGCTACCCCTCTAGTGCGATTCTCTGGTCCGCACGGCCAGTACTCGGCCTGCTCGGCCTGCTACTGTTGACCTCCACCTGGGCTGCCGTTGCCTCGGTGTTACATTATGAATATGGCCGTTGGTTACTCCTTCTTGGTATCGCTATTGTGGTGCTGGCCGATGTGGGTGGCTATATCGCGGGCAATCTCTTTGGCAAACACAAGCTTGCGCCTATCGTCAGCCCAGGGAAAACCTGGGAGGGCTTCGCAGGAGGGATCTTTTTTCAACTACTGCTGATTGCTGGGTTGGCCGCGGTGTTTCCGCAGCTTGCGCTAAGCAGCTTGTTTATTCTTGTTATTCCCGTAGCTCTTTACTCTGTGTTGGGCGACCTTTTTGAAAGCATGCTCAAACGTCACAGTGGCGTCAAAGACAGCAGTCAACTGCTGCCCGGACATGGCGGGTTACTCGATCGCATCGATAGCATTATGGCGGCGCTACCGATTTTTGCGCTATTGCTCTCCCTGACGAGTCCTTTCTGACCTATGCAGCAAATCACACTGCTTGGCGCGACAGGATCAATTGGTGTTAGCACCCTTGATGTGATCGCGCGTCATCCTGATAAATATTCCGTCTACGCCCTAAGTGGTAACCTGCAACTTGAGAAATTGGCGCTGCAGTGCCAGGCACATCAGGCTAAGTTAGCCGTGGTCAGTGACAGTGTCGCTGCAGCCAAGCTGGAAGGGCTGTTGCAAGGCGCAGGCTGCACAACAGAGGTTCTCTATGGCATTGATGCTCTCTGTCAGGTCGCCAGTGCTGATGACGTAGATACAGTGATGGCCGCCATTGTTGGCGCGGCTGGACTGGTACCCACTCTGGCCGCTGTAAGTGCCGGCAAAAAAATACTGTTGGCCAATAAAGAGTCCCTTGTTATGGCCGGCGGCCTGTTTATGCAAGCGGTTAAAGAGTCTGGTTCGGTATTGCTACCCATAGACAGTGAGCACAACGCGATTTTTCAATGTTTACCCAATGACTATGAACAGGCCCAAAGCGCTGGTATTAGTAAATTGTTGCTCTCTGCTTCTGGCGGCCCCTTTAGAGGCTGGTCCCAGTCTGAAATGAGTACAGTGACACCAGACCAGGCCTGTGCACATCCAAACTGGAGTATGGGTCGCAAGATATCCGTCGATTCAGCGTCGCTAATGAATAAGGGCCTAGAGTTAATAGAAGCGTGCTGGCTGTTTGATGTGGGTCCCGCACAAATTGAGGTAGTGGTGCATCCTCAGAGTATTATTCACTCTCTAGTGCAGTATATCGATGGTTCTGTGCTGGCTCAGCTGGGTAATCCGGACATGCGTACGCCGATCGCCCACGCTCTCGCCTGGCCCCAGCGTATCGATGCTGGCGTAGCTGATTTAAATTTGTTTGAGATAGGCCAGTTAAACTTTGAAAAGCCTGATCTTGAGGCTTTCCCATGCTTGCAGCTAGCCTTTGATGTGGCTCAGGCAGCGGGGGATGCCCCGGCTATTCTGAATGGGGCTAACGAAATTGCGGTTCAGGCTTTTCTGGATCAGCGCATAGGGTTTACCCAAATTGCACAGGTGGTCGGTGAGACCCTATCTGGTTTATCATTTACTGAACCGGAATCACTGGATGCAGTCCAAGAGTCCGACAGCAAAGCACGTGCCTTTAGCACGGCCTATATCGCGGAGATCGAGTCTTAATTTATGGCATTACTTCAGACACTTTTTTACACCTTTATCGCCCTTGGCGTTCTGGTCACTATTCATGAATTTGGCCACTTTTGGGTAGCCCGACGCTGCGGCGTCAAGGTTGAACGCTTCTCTATTGGTTTTGGTACGCCGCTACTGAGATGGCGGGACAAGCAAGACACTGAATTCGTACTGGCGGTGCTACCCCTGGGTGGTTACGTTAAAATGCTTGATGAGCGTGAAGGCAATGTCAGTGAAGAAGATCGTCCATTCTCCTTTAATAGCAAAACCGTATGGCAGCGAATTGCCATTGTTGCCGCCGGACCTATTGCAAACTTCCTGCTTGCCTTTCTGGCCTTTTGGCTGATCTTTTTGGCGGGCGAACGGGATCTGGCTCCCGTTGTGGGCCAGGTTAAAGAAGGCTCTCTGGCAGAGCAGGCGGGATTCGAGCCCGGCATGGAGATTATTGCTATCGAGGGTCAGTCGACCCCGACCTGGAGTGCCGTTTCACGCAAACTGTTTGATTTTATTGGTACCAGTGGTGAGATTCCTTTTGTGGTGACCTATGAAGGCTCAACCCTTGAATATGAAATGCCAGTCACTGTGTCGGCCTGGTTGCGTGAAACCGAGGAGCCATCGCCTCTGCGGGACCTTGGTGTAACACCACCCTTCGAATTAGATGTGCTTAGTTTGGCTGGGGTTGCTGAAGACGGGTCAGGTTACTTGGCTGGATTACGCACAGGCGATCGTCTGGTGGCTATCAATGGCGAAAACATCACCGATGTTAATGACTTTATTGCCACAGTGGCGGCAAGTGCCCAGTCGATGGTTATGCTGGATATTGAGCGCGACGGCAAGTCCCTTATTATCGAAGCTGTGCCTAAACTGGTTGAGCGTGATGGTGAGCAGGTAGGGCAGCTGGGTGTCAGGCTGTCGTCGACCGGTAAATTCCCCAAAGAGCATATGCGCGACGTCGACTACAATGTGTTGACCGCCATACCGCGCAGCATTCGCGAAACCTATGAGAGCAGCGCTTTTGTTCTCAAGTCTATCGGCAAGCTCATCGTGGGAGACCTCAGTCCAAAAAATCTCAGTGGCCCCATCACTATTGCCAAGGTGGCAGGTGAGTCTGCGGCCTCTGGAATCGACAATTTTATTCGCTTTGTCGCTATTCTCAGTATAATGCTCGGCGTAATGAATCTATTGCCGATTCCCGTGTTGGATGGCGGTCATCTCATGTACTATTTCATTGAGATCATTAAAGGTTCTCCCGTATCAGACAGGATTCAGATGGTGGGATATAAGGTAGGGTTCAGCATGTTGATGGGGTTGATGGTATTTGCAACTTACAACGACATTATGCGGCCTTTTTGACCCGCTAATTAAAACTAACAATCGGATTTAACTAATCACATGACGCGTCTGTTTACCGGCCTACTATTATCCTCAGTGTTAGCCCTTTCGTCCTTTGCATCTTCAGTGTATGCAGAGGTTTTTCAGGTTGACGATATTCGCATCGAAGGGCTGCAGCGCGTGTCCGCAGGGACAGTGTTTGCTGTACTGCCGATCTCCGTTGGCGATCTTGTCGATGATCCGTTGGTACGAGAAGCCACTCGGTCATTATTCCGCACCGGCTATTTTTCCGATGTGATCATGGCGCGCGAAAATGGCGTGTTAGTGATCGGTCTGGCAGAGCGCCCAGCGGTCACTGAAATTAATCTTGAAGGTAACAAGGCCATCGAATCCGATCAGCTATTGGACGCCTTGCGTGACAATGGGCTGGCAGAGGGGCAGATCTTCCGTCAGGTTATTCTTGAAGGTATGGTTCAGGAGCTGCAGCGCCAATATGTCTCTCAGGGTCGCTATGGCGCCCTCGTTAAAACCGAAGTGAAGCAGCTGCCGCGCAATCGCGTTGCCATTAATATCGATATTGAGGAAGGCGATGTTGCCAAGATTCGTCACATCAACATTGTCGGCAATAAAGACTTTAGCGAAGAAATATTGCTGGATGAATTTGAACAGAACACCACAGGCTGGTTGTCCTGGATCTCGAGTGATGACAAATATGCCCGTGAAAAGCTCTCTGGCGACTTAGAGACTCTTGAAACCTGGTATCTGGATCGCGGCTATCTGAAGTTTGCTGTGCAGAGTACCCAGGTGTCTATTAGCCCCAATAAAGAATCTGTCTATATCACCATTAATATTGATGAGGGTGATGTTTACACCGTAGGTAAGATCGAATTGGCGGGTGAGTTGATGATCTCAGAACCTCAGATCAGAGCCATGATCCTAATGAGGGAAGGTATGACGTTCTCACAGTCGTTGATGACCACCTCGAGTGAATATATCACTCGCCGACTCGGTATCGAAGGCTATACCTTTGCCGAGGTCAATGGGTTCCCCGATCTCGATGAAGACGAGAAGACTGCCAAGATTACCTTTATGGTGACACCGGGTATGCGCGCCTATGTGCGCCGTGTTGAGTTTCGTGGTAACACCAAGACCGCCGACACAGTGCTGCGTCGTGAAATGCGTCAAATGGAAGGCAGCTCAGCCAACAATTCTTTGATTGACCATTCGAAGGTACGCCTTGAGCGTCTTGGCTTCTTTAAAGAAGTGAATGTAGAGAATGTGCCCGTGGCTGGAACCAATGACCAGCTGGATGTGATCTTTACTGTTGAAGAGCAGCCGTCTGGCTCCGTGGGTGCCAGTGTTGGTTTTGCCCAGGGTACAGGTCTTATTCTTGGCGCTAACCTAAGCGAAAATAATTTCCTAGGTACCGGCAAGCAAGTCGGCGTGGGTATTAATAAAAGCACCTATCAGAGCTCATTGAACTTCAGCTATAGCGAACCCTATTACACTATTGATGGTGTCAGCGTTGGTTACAGTATCTTTGCTCGCGAGACTGATTATGGCGATTTTAATATCTCTAGTTTCTCCACCAATACCTATGGTGCCAGTGTTAATTGGAGCTATCCAATTTCCGATATCCAGCGTATAGGCTTTGGTTTTGGCTATGAGAATTTGGATGTATCTACGGGCACATTCGACTCGGTGGAGATCACCGACTTCGTGACTAAAAACGGCAATCTATTCGACGTCTTTACCTTTAACGCGAATTGGGTAAAGTCCACGCTCAACCGTGGCATGTTTGCTACGCGTGGTTCGTCACAGCGCTTTGGATTGGCTCTGGCGTTGCCTGGGTCTGGCCTTGAGTATTTCAAAATGACCTATAACCATGAATATTTGCGAGGCCTTTATGGCCCGCTGACCCTAAAGCTCAAAGCTGATCTGGGTTACGGTGAAAGTTATGGCGGCACAACTAGCATGCCGTTTTTCAAGAATTTTTATGGCGGTGGTTTTGGATCCGTTCGTGGGTTTAAGAAAAACACCCTAGGGCCTCAGGATACGCCCTGTAATCTGGCCGATCCCCCTTGCACCACGCAGTTTTTTGATGATCCAGATCCAATCGGCGGTAACGTTCAGGTTGAGCTTGGTGCAGAAATTCTGTTTCCGCTGCCATTTATTAAGGATCAGCGTTCTGTGCAGTCATCATTGTTTTTTGATGCCGGCAATATATTCAACACCAAATGTGGTGATAATCAGGCCAACTGTTTCAAGCCTGATGTTGGAGAGCTGCGTTACTCTGTTGGTTTAGGGGCGACTTGGTTAAGTGGGTTTGGTCCAATTACGTTTAGTATTTCCAAGCCTTTAAATGCTAGTGATTTTGATGAGACTGAAGTATTCCAGTTCTCATTGGGTAATCAATTTTAATAATTAAATAGTCAGGAGAAGTATTGTGGGTAATAAGAAAGCGCTTGTTTTAGTAGTATTGGCTAGTCTGTTTTCAGTGAGTGCAGTGGCAGCAGAAAAAATCGCTGTTGTTGATATAGCACGTGCTATTTTCAGTTCAAACGCAGCTCAAGAAAGTCTCAAACAGGCAGAGCAGGGCGCAGACTTTGTCAGCCTCAAGGCCAAGTACGAAGGTTCGGCGGCTGACCTACAGTCACTGGCTAAAGAAGCTGAAAGCAAACGTTTAACCTGGTCACAGGAACAGGCCGTTGCGCATCAGAAGAAAATGGAATATGCCAAAGCCGATGCTGAGCTTGCCGGCCGTAAGATTCAGGCAGAGCAGAAGCAGCTGCAGCAGAAGATCATGCAGGACCTAGGTCCTATTGCACAGCAGGCACTTCAGGAAGTTATTACAGAAGAGGGTGTCACTATTCTACTGCGCGCTGAATCAGTAATGACCGCCAGCCCAGAAAGTAACCTGACTGCCAAAGTTGCTGACCGTCTGAACCAAAAGACTAAGTAATTCAATGAGTAGAGATTATTCACTGGGTGAAATCGCCGCGCATCTCCATGCTGAGCTGCGCGGTAACCCTGAGACAAGAATAACCGGACTCAACAGCTTAAAAAATGCCAGTCAGGGCCAGATTGCCTTTCTGTCAAACCCCAAATACGCAAGCCAATTAAGTCATTGCAGAGCCGAGGCCGTGATACTAACTGCGGCCCAGGCTGAGTCTTTTTCTGGCAGCTGTCTTGTTCTCGAAAACCCCTATTTAGGCTATGCCCAGTTATCCGGCTGGTTTGATCCAGCACCGCAACAGGCCTGTGGTATACATAATTCTGCCACTGTCCATGCTTCGGCTATGGTGAGAGACGATGTCTACCTTGGACCCAATGTGGTTATTGAAGCTGGTGTGGTGTTGGCCTCTGGGTGTCGAGTGGGAGCCAATAGTTTTATTGGCGCGCGCTCGGTGTTGGGTGAGAACTGCCATATTTCTGCCAATGTGAGCATCTATCACGATGTTCATATGGGTGATCATGTGCGCATTCACAGTAGCTCAGTGATTGGCGCAGATGGCTTTGGTTTTGCACCAGATAGCAGTGGTGGCTACCAAAAGATTCATCAGATCGGTGGTGTTGAGATCGGCAATAATGTGGAGATCGGTGCCTGCACTACCATTGATCGTGGTGCCTTAGAAAATACCATTATTGGCAACGGTGTGATTATAGATAACCATGTGCAGATCGGGCACAACGCGGAGGTTGGCGACAATACTGCGATGGCTGCCTATGCTGGGTTGGCGGGAAGCGCCAAGATTGGTGCTAATTGCACATTGGCAGGATCGGCCTGTCTGGTTGGTCATATTACGGTGTGCGATAACGTGGTCTTAACCGCACGAACTATGGCTACCAAAGATATTACTAAGCCAGGCATTTATTCCTCCTCAGTAACCTCTTTGTTACCTAGTTTGGAATGGCGTAAAAACGCCGCTCGCATGCCTCAGCTTGATAGCATGGCACGACGTATAAAAGCATTAGAGAAAAAGCAAACGTAGATTTATTTTTACGAATTTCTAATAAGTGGCAGATTAAATAATGACAATGAACGTAAATGAAATAATGGCGCTGCTACCTCATCGCTATCCTTTTTTACTGGTTGATAGAGTACTGGAAGTGGTTCCCGGCGAACGCATTCTTGCCTATAAAAACATCAGCGTTAACGAAGACGTCTTTAATGGCCATTTCCCTGGCGCGCCAATTTTTCCAGGGGTAATGATGATTGAAGCCATGGCTCAGGTGTCCGGGATTCTGGGCTTTGTCACCACCGGCGAAAGTGCCGACGACGGTAAGCTGTATCTGTTTGCCGGCGTTGATAAGGTGCGTTTTAAGCGCCCTGTAGTGCCGGGTGATCAGCTGATGCTCACCTCAGAAATAGAGGCGGTAAAACGCAACATATGGCGTTTTCGGACCACGGCAACCGTCGACGGCAAAACCTGCTGTGAAGCGACATTGCTCTGTGCCTATCAAGACAAAGAGTCCTTAGCGTGAATGATGTGACAAAAGCGAGTGGCGTGATTCATCCCACAGCCATTATTGACCCCTCTGCGACTATTGGTAAAAACGTCAGTATTGGCCCCTGGACCATTGTCGGGCCAGATGTGCAGATTGGCGATGGCTGCGATATCGCCTCTCATGTGGTGATTCGTGGGCCGACAGTTATTGGCGTTAATAATAAGATTTTTCAGTTTTCGACGATTGGCGATGCCACGCCGGATCTTAAGTACAACGGCGAACCGACCCGTTTAATTATCGGCGATAACAACACCATTCGTGAAGGCGTGACCATTCACCGTGGCACGATTCAGGATAAGGGCGAAACAATTATCGGTAGTGACAATTTACTGATGGCCTATGTCCATATTGGCCATGACTGTGTTGTCGGCGACAACTGCATTCTGGTTAATAACGCCAGTATTTCTGGCCATGTGTATGTGGGTGACTGGACTATTCTCTCTGGCTACGTGCTGGTCCATCAGTTTGTCCATATTGGCCCCCATTGTTTTGTCGGTCCGGCCGCGTGGATTTACCATGATGTCCCAGCCTTTGTAACGGCCTTTGGCAGCCCCGCGGAGCCTAGAACGATTAACCGCGAGGGTTTAAAACGTCGCGGTTTCAGTACTGATCAAATAGCACTGGCCAACAAAGCATACAAATTACTTTACCGTCGTGGCTTACAGTTAGATGAAGCCCTCAAGGAAATTGCGGCCTTGGGTGATGACGATATCATTTCTATGCTGCTTGCCTCTGTTGAGAATTCCACTCGCGGTATCATCCGTTAAATCATGAATATGCAAAGCCTAGTCTTCGCCATGGTTGCCGGAGAAGCCTCTGGTGATGTGCTGGGTGCAGACCTAATTCGCGCCCTTAAAAAACACTATCCCAATGCAATTTTTGAAGGCATTGGCGGCCCCAAGATGCAGGCAGAAGGATTTCAATCGCTGTTTGAAATGGACCGCCTTTCGGTGATGGGCTTGGTTGAACCCCTAAAGCGTCTGCCTGAACTTCTCGGCATTCGCCGCGCCATCGTCAATCGCTATGTCAAGAACCAGCCCGCTGTGTTTATCGGTATAGATTCTCCCGACTTTAATACCACTATTGAGTTCAGACTGCGCAAGGCGAGTGTTAAAACTGTGCATTACGTGAGCCCCTCAGTTTGGGCCTGGCGTCAGGGACGAATCAAGAAAATTAAGAAGTCTGTTGATCTGATGCTCTGTTTACTGCCTTTTGAGGCCGCATTTTATGTGCAGCATAATGTGCCTGTGCGATTTGTCGGCCACCCATTGGCAGGGACGTTCGGTGATCAGCCAGACATGCAGGGGGCACGTCTTCAGTTAGGACTCGATGCTGACCGACCTGTACTCTGTATTATGCCTGGCAGTCGCGCCGGTGAAGTGAATATGATGGCGGAGGTATTTCTCGATACAGCCGCCACAGTTCTCACCTCAGTAGAGGGGTTACAGCTAGTGATTCCCGCGGCTAATGAGGCCCGCTATACCCAATTAACAGATATTCTGGCGGCTAGACCAGAGCTGGATATCAAGCTGATACTGCAGCAGTCTCATCTTGCCATGGAAGCTGCAGATGCCGTGCTCTTAGCATCTGGCACTACCGCGCTTGAAGCCATGCTGCTGAAAAAACCCATGGTGGTGAGTTATAGACTGGGGGCTTTAACCTATAAATTACTGTCGCCTTTTATCAAAACACCCTTTGTGTCTATTCCCAATTTGTTGGCCAACAAGATGCTGGTCCCTGAATTAGTTCAGGGTCAGGCTGTGGTAAGCGAGCTGGCGCCTGCAGTACTGGATGCCCTAGATCAAACCAAGCGTGAGGCGTTAGTGGCATCCTTTGATATCTTGCATCAACAGCTTGCGGTAGAGTCTGGTGCCATTGCCGCAACAGCTATCGCCGAACTAGTTAATACCGGCAGTGCTTCTTGAAACCCTGGAAAGCGCCTAGGGGTGTTAAATGTCTGGCTGGCGTCGATGAGGTCGGACGGGGCCCGCTAGCTTGGGATGTAGTGACTGCCGCTGTCATTTTACCCGCCAATCACGGCATCGAAGGTCTCGCTGACTCTAAGGCACTCTCGGCTAGGCAGCGGGAAAATCTGTATAAAGATATTATCAGCCGCGCTGAGTGCTGGTGTGTTGGCCGCGCCACTGTAACCGAGATAGATCGTTTTAATATATTGCAGGCCACAATGATGGCCATGCGCCGAGCAGTGATGGGCCTGAAAATACAGCCTGACTTTGTGGCTGTCGATGGCAACCGGTTACCCCAGTGGGAATATAAGGGTGAAGCCGTGGTTAAGGGTGATGGGCGTGTTGAGGTGATTAGCGCGGCATCGATTATTGCCAAGGTTGTTCGCGACGCAGAGATGCAAGAGATGGACAAGAAATACCCCGGTTATGGCTTTGCCAAAAACAAAGGTTATGGCACCGTTCAGCATCTTGAAGCACTGCAAAGAATTGGGCCATCGCCCATTCATCGTCGCACCTTTGGGCCAGTCCGAAATGAGCTCGAGCTAGAGCAATCCCCACTATTTTAGTAGCCCTGAGTTAAACCTTTTTACAAACAGTAGAAAGGCCTTGAGTTAAGGTCTGCCAACCATTACATTCTTTAGAATAACAACAATAAACTGACGGGAGCCGACAGCTTGAATTACGCAGAGATTACCGGGTGGGGCAAATACGCGCCGCCACTTCTTATGACCAATGATGATATGGCAAAAATAGTCGAAACCAGCGACGAGTGGATATTTTCTCGCTCCGGTATTCGCCAGCGTCATTACACCCATGTTTCTACTGGAGAGATGGGTTGGTTAGCTGCGGAACGTGCACTGGCGGCTGCTGGTGTCGATGCAGAAGATATTGATCTGGTGATTTTGGGCTCAACGACGCCTGAAGAAATTTGCCCGAACACAGCCAGCTATATTAAGAATAAACTGGGTGCTAAAAAAGCGGCCGCCTTCGATCTCAACTCGGCCTGCACAAGCTGGCTCTATGGTCTTAACGTGGCCACGGATATGATTAAAGCGGGGTCGATTAAGAAGGCCATCGTGATAGGATCAGAGCGAATTTCTCTGGTTATGGATTGGAAGAAACGCGAGTCGTGTTTTCTGTTTGGGGATGGTGCCGGTGCTGTCGTTATTGAGGCAACGGAAAATGAGCTGGGTCTGCTGACCGGAAAAATGAGCTGTGTTCCCGATAGTCGCGAATGCCTGCACTTACCGGGTTGGGGTATGTCTCCGCTGCATCTGACTCAAGATATCTTTATCTCTCTTAACTTCGAAGGCCAGGAAATATTTAAAAGTGCGGTTAAAGGAATGGGCGATGCCATTGCTGACGTACTCGAAGCTGAGGGCCTGACGGCTGAGGATATCGATCTGTTTATTCCTCATCAGGCCAATGTTCGTATTATTCAATCCTTGGCTAAGCGTCTTAATTTCCCCATGGAAAAGGTTGTTGTGGTTATTGATAAATATGCCAACACCTCCGCAGCAGCAATACCGCTGGCTATGTGTGATGCACTGGAATCGGGCATGATTAAGCCCGGCATGACCATACTGACAGCAAGCTTTGGCGCAGGCCTTACCTGTGGTGCCGGTATTATTAAATGGGGCGATAGAATCGAACCTGTAGGGCAGTCGGACGAGAGTATTCCCCCTTATGAGGGTACCGTGTTTGATCTGTTGGAAGACAGTTTTAATCATTATGGTGCTGATGCTGCGCACCTTTTAACAAAGAACCAGTAAATTTAACAAAGAACCAGTAAATTTAACCAAGAACCAGTAAATGGAAGTGCCCGCTACAGCATGAAAAATGAGTTTGTTCACCTAAGGTTACATTCCGAATACTCACTGGTAGATGGCCTTGTGCGCATCAAACCACTGGCAAAAAAAGCGGCCGAAATCGGTATGCCCGCCGTTGCGCTTACCGATTTTAATAATTTCTTTGGCCTGATTAAGTTTTATAAGGCCAGTCAGGCTGCTGGGGTAAAACCTATTCTGGGTGCCGACGTTCTGGTGCTTGATGAGGATGGAGAGGGCAGTCCCACTCAGCTAGTGCTGTTGATCGCCGACCAAACGGGCTACAAAAACCTTACCAATCTAATCTCTAAAGCCTATCAGCAGGGTCAGCGTGTGGGTGTGCCCACCATAAAACGCTCCTGGCTGCAGGAATTTAGTAAGGGCTTAATCGCCCTGTCTGGCGGACGTGGTGGCGAAATTGGTGTCGCACTGGTGTCGGGCCGCAGTGCTGAGGCTGAAGCGTTGTTATTGGAATATATGGATTTATTTCCAAGTCGTTTTTATCTGGAACTCCAGCGCACCGGGCGTCCCGGTGAAGAGGACTATCTCCATGCCGCGGTGGACCTAGCCAGCAAGTTTAGCTGTCCGGTGGTGGCCACCAATGATGTGCGCTTTATTGCGGCCGGCGAATTTGAAGCCCATGAAGCCAGGGTCTGTATCCATGAGGGGCGGGCGCTTGATGATCCCCGTCGCGAGCGCCGTTATTCCGAACAACAATATCTGCGCACTGCCGACGAGATGGCGGAGCTGTTTTCGGATATTCCCGAAGCCCTGCAAAACACCGTAGAGATCGCCAAACGCTGTAACCTAGATCTACGCCTCGGCGAATACTTTCTGCCGGATTACCCCATTCCCGATGGCATGACCATCAATGAATTCTTTATTAATGAGTCTGAGGAAGGTCTTGCCAAGCGCCTTGATTTTCTCTTCGACAGCAACGCTGAAGACTTCCCTGAAAAGCAGGCGCTCTATGCAGCTCGCCTGAAGTTTGAGCTGGATATTATTATTCAGATGGGATTCCCCGGATACTTCCTGATCGTAATGGATTTTATTCGTTGGGCCAAAGACAATGAGATTCCTGTTGGCCCTGGGCGTGGTTCTGGTGCGGGCTCTCTCGTGGCCTATGCCCTTAAAATTACTGATCTTGACCCCCTCGAATACGACTTGCTGTTTGAGCGCTTTCTAAATCCTGAACGGGTATCCATGCCAGATTTCGATATTGATTTCTGTATGGAGGGGCGTGATCGAGTGATTGCCTATGTGGCCGAGCAATATGGTCGTGATGCGGTATCCCAGATTGTCACCTTCGGTACCATGGCCGCTAAGGCAGTCGTGCGAGATGTGGCGCGTGTGCAAGGGAAATCCTATGGCCTTGCGGACAAGCTCTCGAAATTAATCCCCTTTGAAGTGGGTATGACGCTTGCTACAGCTATTGAGCAGGAAGATGAATTAAAACAGTTTCTCGAGCAGGATGAAGAGGCCAGCGAAATTTGGAGTATGGCCCTGCAGCTCGAAGGCGTGTCTCGGAACTGCGGTAAGCATGCGGGTGGTGTGGTTATTGCGCCTACGGTTATTACCGATTTTGCGCCAATCTACTGTGATGAATCCGGTGCTGGTGTGGTTACCCAGTACGATAAAAATGATGTTGAAGAGGCCGGTCTGGTTAAATTCGACTTTTTGGGTTTGCGTACATTAACCATTATTGACTGGGCCGTGCGCATGATTAACCGCCGTCGCGCCCGCAATGATGAAGAACCCTTGGATATCGAAAGAATCCCTCTCGACGATGTCGAGACCTTCAAGATGATGCAGCGGGCAGAAACCACCGCAGTGTTCCAGCTTGAATCTCGGGGTATGAAAGAGCTGATCAAAAAACTCGGCCCGGATAGATTTGAAGATATTGTGGCACTGGTGGCGCTGTTCCGTCCGGGGCCATTGCAGTCGGGCATGGTCGATGACTTTATTAACCGCAAGAAAGGCCGCGCCGAAGTTAGCTATCCCCATATTCAGTACCAGCATGAGTGCCTAAAACCCGCTCTGGAACCTACCTACGGCATTATTTTGTATCAGGAACAGGTGATGCAGATTGCCCAGGAAATGGGCGGATACACGCTCGGCGGCGCAGATTTACTGCGTCGCGCCATGGGTAAGAAGAATGCCGATGAGATGGCTAAACAGCGTGAGTTATTTACTCAGGGAGCCATCAATAAGGGGTTTGAAAAAGAGCTGGCATCGAATATTTTTGATTTGATGGAAAAATTTGCGGGCTATGGTTTTAACAAATCTCACTCCGCTGCCTATGCGTTGGTCGCCTATCAAACCGGCTGGCTGAAGGCCCATTATCCCGCTGAATTTATGGCCGCGACCATTTCCTCGGATATGGATAAGACTGACAAGGTGGTGACCTTTATTGATGAGTGCCGCGCCATGGGTTTGGACCTGCTGCCGCCGGATGTCAACAACGGTCAGTTCCACTTCAGTGTCGATATTCAGGGTCGAGTGCTCTATGGCCTAGGTGCCATTAAGGGGCTGGGTGAAGGTCCGGTAGAAAATATTATTGCCGCCAGAACTGAGGGCGGCCCCTTTAAGGATATGTTTGATTTCTGTGCTCGGGTTGATGGTCGCAAGGTGAACAAACGCGCACTGGATGCAATGATTCGCAGTGGCGCCCTGGACGAAATCGGCCCAGAGGGCGAAATTGGTTTCCGGCGCGCGGTGATGCTAGCCGGTATGGACGAAGCCGTAAAACTGGCTGAACAGCATGCACGCAACACCAGCAGCGGTATGGGTGATCTGTTTGGTGACTCTATTGTCGATAGCGCCTCAGATATTAATTACAACAGCTACAGCGGTGCCCGTACTCTGTCGGTGAAAGATCGTTTAAATGGTGAGAAGGACACTTTAGGTCTGTACCTCACAGGCCATCCCATTGATGAATACGAAGATGAACTCAAGCAAATGGTGTCTAATCGTATTGTGGATTTGCGGCCGGGCAAAGAGAGTTCTGCGGTATCGGGAATGGTGGTCGGCATGCGTATTATGAAAAATAAGCGTGGCGAAAGTTTTGCCTTCTTAACCTTAGATGACAAGAGTGGTCGTATCGAACTCTCTGTTTGGGCTGAAAAATTTAATGCCTACCGAGAGATTCTGGTGAAGGATGCGCTGCTTGTCGTCCAGGGCAATGTGTCTGAAGACAGCTTTACCGGCGGTTTGAAGATGGTGGCGGAATCGATTCAGTCAATTTACGATGCTCGCTGCAGCAAGCTCAATCGCTTAGAGTTGAGCCTGTCCGGTGGTGCCGAGGATTCTCCCGCAGGTTGGGTGGATAAGTTTCACAACACATTGAGTGCTTACAAAGATGGCAACTGTCCGGTGACGGTGCATTACGCACTGCCCAGTGCGGCAGGCCAGCTTACCTTGGGTAAGCAGTGGAAGGTACAGCCCAAGGATGAATTAATTTCTCGATTGCGGGAAGAATTTGGTAAAAATTCGGTAACCTTGCACTATCATTAAGCCAACAGTGTAATTAATCTGCCGGTAAGGCTAGCGGTGGCGGCGCAAGATGTTAAAATAGCCGCCAGTTTTTGGGTTGCTATTTAGCGGTATAGAAGCCTTACAATAGCGTTATAGCAGCGAAGAACACCAAAATTTATAGCCCATAGTCATTGCAACCTGAGATCCTCGTCACCATGAATTTGAACTATCTCTCCTTTGAACAGCCCATCGCCGAGCTAGAAGCGAAGATTGAAGAACTCCAGCTTGTAGGCAATGACAACGATCTGAATATTGCCGAAGAAGTGACTAAGCTGCGCGACAAATCACGCAAGCTTACCGAAAGTATCTATAGCAAACTCAGTGCCTGGCAGGTTGTGCAGGTCGCCCGTCATCCTCATAGACCCTATACTCTGGATTATATCAAGCGCATCTTTACCGATTGGGAGGAGATGCATGGCGATCGTCATTTCGGTGATGACAGCGCTATTGTGGGTGGTGTTGCTCGCCTTAATGGCAAGCCAGTGATGGTGATTGGCGAAGAGAAGGGACGTGGCGTTACCGACAAGGTGATGCGTAACTTTGGTATGCCCAAGGCTGAGGGTTACCGTAAGGCACTGCGTCTAATGGAGACTGCCGAGCGTTTTAAAATGCCGGTGATTACATTAATTGATACCCCCGGTGCCTATCCAGGTATCGACTCTGAAGAGCGTAATATATCCGAAGCTATCGCCCGTAATCTGGCGGTTATGTCAAGATTACGTACGCCGATTATCTGTACGGTTATTGGCGAAGGTAGTTCTGGTGGTGCTCTGGCTATTGGTGTGGGTGATCGACTCAATATGCTGCAGTACAGTACCTATTTTGTTATCTCGCCGGAAGGCTGTGCCAATATTATTTGGAAGACCAGCGACAAAGCGCCTGAGGCTGCTGAAGCAATGGGTGTGACCTCGAGTAATCTTGAGCAGCTGGGTATTGTCGACGAGACTATTCCAGAGCCAATGGGCGGTGCCCATCGTGATATCGAAACTATGGCCGCCACATTGAAAGCGCACCTTTCTAAGCAGGTTGATGAGCTTCAGGCCATTCCTCTGGACGATCTGTTAGAGAGCCGTTACCAGCGCCTCATGTCCTATGGCAGACCAGACTAAGACCAAACTAAACTCAGACCAGACTCAGACCAAGGGCGCAGAGTTAACCCTCAGCCCTTTTGGTCGCCTAACTTTCATCAAGTAGAGAAATCGCTGCCATGGCCTCTGGGTCTTGGGCCTTTATTTTATTGGCGATATGGTGCTGGAAGAAGTAGCGAAAATCTTCGTTTTTATCCGCAGGGTAAAGACAGCCGTCCCCAGGTAGTACCGGAGTATTCAGCATCTTAAGTTCGTCGATCAGCATCGCTTCCATGGTGCCATCATTTAGCAGGCGCCAGCTCACCACCTCTTTTAGGGTAATACTGTGAAAGCCATCGGTAGATAGCACTGCATGGGTGCCAATGGTGTCGGGTATCTCTTGAATAATTTCCCGGTCGGTGTCGCACTGATACTCGTAGTAGTCAGCCGCAGTTTCCAGCTCTACGACTTTGTGAAGCGGAGCCGCGAAAAACAATTCATCGACACCCTGATCGTAATAGCCTTCCCACTGGCCATTGAGCGGGTCATTAATTTCATCGCAGGCGACTAGCTCATCAAGCCAGGGCACTAGACCCACAACTTCACCATTTACGCGCAGCCCCCAGGCCAATATTTTTACAGAGAACAGCTTGTCAGGATTTTCAGCATTGCTGTAAAGCATCTCGAGGCCGTCGAGTTCTGGGGCGATACGGATTAGATTAGTGTTGGAATTTTCAGAGAGAGGTCTGCGGGTGAAGATATCAATCACATTGTCGTGGGAATGATCAATCGCCGAATGGGGCATAAATAAATCTCCTAAGCCAGCTAATAGCAAAAGACACTAACACTACATAAAGTACTCTGTCTTTCTAGAAAGCACAACAATTAGTGTTATATGTTAAAAACATAGATGATCTCGGTTTAATATGCAATTTACCGAGACTGTTATTTTTACTGTAAAATTCGGTTTTTGAAGTCTCTGCTGTGTTTGGGTTGAATGTTTTTTGACAGCAGATTCGCTATTCAGTTTTATATTGCTCGGGGCTTAAATGCTGGCACGAATCAGTACAATTTTTGAACAGGAGTTCGGTCTTGCAACGAATACCAAGCTGCTCGGCGGCGCCGATGAGCCCGTCTATTTACCCGCTGATGGCGAGCATCATTGCAATCGGCTGTTCTATCGAGAAGACTACCTGTCCAGCGCACTCCATGAAATTGCCCACTGGTGTATTGCGGGTGAGGCGCGGCGAAAGCTTGAAGACTTTGGTTACTGGTATAACCCAGATGGGCGCACGGTAGAGCAGCAGCGTATTTTTGAAGCTGCTGAAGTAAAGCCACAGGCGCTTGAATGGATGTTTTCAGTGGCTTGCGGCCAGGATTTTCGCCTCAGCGTGGATAATCTTCAAGGGGACAGCTCGGTTAATCATCATTTCGCAGAGGCCGTTGTGGACCAGGCGAGACTCTGGAGTGAGAAGGGCGGCTTACCCTCACGTGGGGATCAGTTTTTGTCTAAACTTGCATTGAGCTTTAAGGTTGCTGTGGCAACCGACTCTGCTCATTATCAACTCACCAATATCCTGTAGACGAGCCCATGCAAGCATTTTTGATAGACTCCTCCATTTATATATTCCGCAGCTATTTCACCTTGCCTGAGAACTGGCGCGCAGCAGAAAACCAGTTTTCCACCCATGCGGTCTATGGTTTTACCGCTTTTTTGCTGGATATTCTCAAGCAGAAAGACCCTGCGCATATATTTTGTGCCTTTGATGAAAGCCTCGAATGCGGTTTTCGCCATCAGCTTTGCCCTGAGTACAAAGCTAACCGGGAGCTTCCCGATGAGGCACTGGCATTCCAGTTAAATGCCTGCCGTCAGCTCTGTCGAGTAATGGGTATTACGGAAATGGCCTCGAATATTTATGAGGCAGACGACCTTATTGGTGGTGTTGCCAGTAAGGTGCGTCTCGAGAATGCTCAGCCGGTGATTGTTAGCCGCGACAAAGATCTAACCCAAATTATTCAAGCCAATGACCTGTACTGGGACTTTGGCAAATCATATCCCAAGACTCAGCAGGAAATGGAAGTTCAGCTTGAGCTAGGCTGCAATCAGATGGCGGACTATTTAGCCCTTATGGGTGACAGCAGTGACAATATTGCCGGTGTTCCCGGTATTGGTGCCAAGACAGCAAGACAGTTGCTGAGTCACTATGCCAGCGTCGATGTGATTATGGAGCATCTCGATCAGCTGCAGGACTTACCGATTCGGGGCGCTAAAAAGCTCGCCGATAAGCTGGATGCTAATCGCGATCAATTATTTCTGTCTCGCAAGTTGGCCACCATTGTCACCGAGATTGATGAAGCGCCGGCATTGGACGCTATTGGCTGGCAGGGTATTCACCAGGATGCTTTTGCCATATTCTGTGAAGACATGGGCTTTGCCAATGCCTTCGCCAGCCGCGCTGCTGCACTGAAGTCGCGGAATTTTTAAACAGGGGCTGTTATGAAAATTATTGCCGATCAAAATATGCCGCTGGTGCAAGCGTTGTTTGCGTCCTACGGACAGGTGTATTTACTGCCTGGTCGCGAGATAACTGCGGCAGATGTTGCTGATGCCGATGTGCTTTTGGTGCGGTCGGTGACCGAGGTCAATCGCCAGTTACTCGAGAATTCTAAGGTGAAGTTTGTTGGCTCGGCAACCATAGGCACTGATCATATCGACACTGATTATTTACAGTCGGCCAATATTGCCTTTGCCCATGCCCCGGGCTGTAATGCCGAGGCGGTCGTGCAATATGATCTGTCCGTGATGTGCCGATTAGTCCCCGACTGGCAGAGTAAAACCCTAGGCATTGTTGGCTGCGGTAATGTTGGCGGCAGGCTGCATAATAAGCTGAGAGGGCTCGGGGTCAGCTGTCGGGTCTACGATCCATTTCTATCCGCTGTTTCCAACGCAGACCTTGTGTCATTCGATGAGCTCATTAGTACCAGCGATATTATTTGCCTGCATACTCCCATCACCAAGGTGGGGGCGTTTCCAACCCATCATATGTTTAATTCCGAGGTGCTCTCCAAGATTAAGCCTGGCGCACTGCTGTTGAATGCGGGTCGTGGTGGGGTGATTGACAATAAAGCATTGCTGGCCCATCTGCGGACCGATGCGCCATTGCAGGTTGCACTGGATGTCTGGGAGTCAGAACCTCAGTTAGACCTCGATCTAATGGCTCTGGTGGAGCTGGCCACACCTCATATTGCCGGTTATAGCCTTGAGGGCAAGACTAATGGCACTCAGATGGTGTTTGATGCCTTCTTAACGTTCTTGGGCGAGAAAGCTGAGCCATGCAACGAACCTACGGATGAATTTCAGGTTCTGGGTAATCTTGATACCTTAGGCGAGGCAATTCTAGCTAGCTATGATGTGGCGGAAGATGATCAGCGCATGCGTGATAGGTTGGCTAATCTTACGGGTCCTGAAGCGGTGGGACTGGCATTCGATGAGCTGCGCAAGCGCTATCCGGTGCGAAGAGAGTTTAGCTATTATTCTGTATCCACTGAGGACAGTGGCGTTAGGCGATTGGGGTTTAGATCTTAAGACTTAATGTTCAAAGGCAGGGCTAGTAGTCGCCCAGTTCGTCACAGGCGGTTTGTACCATATCTTCGGTAATCGGCACTTCCACACCCTGTTCATCAATAATTGCGGCGCCATTAAAGTCTGCTGCCACAGTATCCTCTTGCTTATCATCACTACTGTTAGGTCTGTTCTTGCTCATATCTATGTTCATCTCTCAATTCTATACTGCCGCTTAAAAAGGCTTATCAGGCTCGCATGCGCTCTAAAAAGTTACCAAAGCGTCCGATAGCTTCACTGAGCTGATCCTGATCCGGTAAAAATACGATGCGGAAATGCTGTTTATCTTTGAGATTAAAGGCAGAACCCTGAACCAGCAGTACACGTTCTTCTTTTAACAGATTTAGCACCATCTCTTCATCATCGGCGATAGGGTACATCTGTGAATCAAGCTTTGGAAAGAGATACATCGCAGACTGTGGCTTGACGCAGGTCACGCCTGGTATGTCTGTGATCAATCTGTGAGCCAGGTCACGCTGCTCAAGCAGTCGCCCACCGGGTAAGATCAAATCTTCAATACTCTGATAACCGCCCAGTGCAGTCTGCACTGCAAGCATTGCCGGTGCATTGGCACAGAGGCGCATGGAGGCAAGCATTTCCAGCCCTTCAATATAGCTTTTCGCTATTTCCTTGGCGCCGGTAATAAGCATCCAGCCAGAGCGAAACCCTGCCAGACGATAGGTCTTAGAGAGGCCATTAAAGGTGAGGCAGGGAACCTCTTTAACCAGACTAGCCAGAGGTGTGTGCAATGCACCATCGTATAAAATGCGGTCGTAGATCTCGTCGGCAAAGACGACTAAATTATGGCGTTCAGCTAGGGCAACAATCTGTTTGAGTACGGCATCGGAATAAACGGCACCGGTCGGATTGTTGGGGTTAATAATTACAATGCCACGAGTATTGGCCGTAATTTTAGACTCAATATCAGCCACATCTGGCTGCCAGTCATCCGCTTCATTGCAGCGATAATGCACGGGGGTTCCACCCGACATGGTGACGGCGGCAGTCCACAGTGGATAATCAGGGGAGGGGATTAGTATCTCATCATCCCGGTTTAAGAGCGCCTGCATCGCCATAACAATCAGCTCGCTGACCCCATTGCCCATGATCACATCTTCCACATCAATGCCCTGAATACCCTGAGCCTGATAGCGCTGCATTACGGCCTTGCGTGCGGAGAACAGCCCTTTGCTGTGGCTATAGCCCTGAGCTTCACGGAGGTTATGGATAACATCATGGATAATTTCATCAGGGGCATCAAAACCAAAGGCACCTGGATTGCCGATATTCAGCTTGATAATTTTTTGGCCCTGATCCTCAAGCCAGTTGGCATGATTCAGCACGGGACCGCGAATCTCGTAGCAGACACCGCTAAGTTTGTCGGATTGTAATATGTCAGTCATTATGCGATTGTGTATGATTGTGGCTGAGTGAGTGCTCATTGTAGCCAAAATACGTTGCTGTTTGGGTGTTGAGGATGAAATTAATTAGTTTTGCTGGTCAGGCTATTCTGATGATCGCCATTTTAGCGGCACTTATTTTTCAACTGGATCTCGCTGAGGTCAAATATAAATTATGGTTAGTGCTCTCTATTGTTGGGGTAAGCGGCTCGGTGGCATTGATTGGGTGTATCTTGCTCGTCCGAAAATATTTTGTTGGTGAGAATGTTCGCGCCGATCTGGTGGGCCTTCTGCTGATGTGCATGGTGCCCAGTTTTCTCTTTCTTTTTGCCGTGGGTCCCAAAGGCTTAATGGCCCCAGCTCTCTATGATATTAGTACCGATACCCAAAATCCGCCGGTGCTCGCCTATGCTGAGGCAAACCGAGAAAGGCATGATAATTCAGCGGTTTACCCCAAAGATCTTGTGAGCCAGCAGCTGAAATGGTATCCAGAGATCAAAACATTGTCGGTTGCTTTGCCGAGCCGAGATGCATTCCATATTTCAATCTTTACCGCGTCTATGCTCGGCTGGACGATTCTTAATTGGAATTCTAGGACGGGGCAGATAGATTTGCGGGAAACCACAAGGTTTTTCGCTTTCAAGTCTGATATCGCGATTAGGATTACCCCTGTAGACGCCTTGAACTCAAATATAGATGTGCGTTCAGTGTCCCTGAAGCCGGGCCGGGATTTCGGTTTTAATGCCCGTCGGATCAACTCTTTTTTTACTGTATTTAACGCGGAATTAAAAAAACGGCAAAAGCACTGAAATTTAAGGTCATTAGGCTTGACAGTCTTACTGCAGCTCAATAGAATGCGCGCCTCCTAGCCAGTCACGTCCCGTTCGTCTAGAGGCCTAGGACACCGCCCTTTCACGGCGGTAACAGGGGTTCGACTCCCCTACGGGACGCCATTTTATACGTTGCTTAAGGATAAGCTTCTGCGGGAATAGCTCAGTGGTAGAGCACAACCTTGCCAAGGTTGGGGTCGCGAGTTCGAACCTCGTTTCCCGCTCCAGTTAAGAAAGCGCAAAACTTCGGTTTTGCGCTTTTTTTTTGCGTTTGAAAAAAGTTATGAGGGGTCTTCTATCTAGCTCGTCTCAATTGTAAGTTTTGTAATGAAGTTGGGAAATACCTCTTGTTATTGTTAGTTCATAATAAGACAAGAGGGGGAGAGCTGAGGCGGACCTGAAAGGGTCCGTCTTTTTTTTACGTGCGCCTGTTGTTACGGACGCTGCTTTCGTTGTGGCAGGGGGTACGGGGGAGGTTGATTCGGATTATGGGCATCAGCCTTATGCCCTTTGGCTTTGCAGGCTGTTATCTAATTGGCTGCTGGAGGGAGAGCGAAAAATTCGCGGATGGCCTCTTCTTGGCCAAGCGCGTCCTGGTGGCCTAGGGCGATAAGTTTGCGGCAGAAACCGGGTTCAAAGAGGAGATAGCTTGCGGCGCTGGTACCTCCACCCTGGGCGGTTGCTCCGGTTATTTTTAAGAACAGCTTTAGAGAGCGGGGAAGTTCGTGAATATGTTCTTCGGCTATCTGGTCAATGGATTGGCTCGGCGAAATAGACAACACCTCCACGGCATTCAAGTCTGTAATACCATTCTTATCTTTGAGTGACTGGGGGCAGCGCTGAGGCCAGGCGGTTTATGGTGCGCAATGTTTCCAGATCACTCTCTACGGCATCAATAAAGGCACTGTTAAACATATGGCCCATGATCTGCGCGATGGAAGGGGAATGGTCAGGTTGCAGCTCAGGCGCCTTATGCGTCGCATTGTCGCTGACGCCAATGATTAACAGCTGTCTTGCGTCCATATGCAGGGCCGGGCTAATGGGTTTTAACTGCCGGACAGCGCCATCTCCAAAATAGCCTCCCGCTAGTTTGACCGCAGGAAAAAGACTGGGAATTGCTGTGCTAGCCATTAGGTGATCAATGGTTAGGTCAATTTTTTCGCCGCGACGCCTTGCTCTATTCCAAGGTTGGATGCTGTCTTGGCCTTGAAAGAAGGTCACAGATTGGCCAGAGGCATAGCTCATGGCGCTGATTGCAATGGCTTCTAGCTCACCATTACCGATGGCAGTCTCTAAATAATCAAACTTCACATAGTTATTCAGCAGCTTACGCAGTGGCGCGTTATCGAGTAGGGATATTGGCCGACCGATGCCATAACCACTGTGCAGCATTGACGCGGCCATATGGA
>CALSNK010000019.1 GCA_943787675.1 uncultured Pseudomonadales bacterium | reverse complement strand
ACAGTTATATGCCGGTGCGCGTTCATGCCTCTATGCCTATTCCTATCAGGGAATCGATGTTATTCCCATTGAGGACGTTCGCTTACTCAAGGCAGACCAAAAGTATGTCAGGGCCTATACGGCCAATACCGATTTCACCATCAATGAATCACTCAAAGGCCTTGCGCAGGAATTCCCCAATCTATTTATTAGGATTCATCGCAATGCGCTGGTGAGCAAAGAGGCTATTCAGGGACTTAGGCGAAGTGAAGGGCGCACCCTAGCTATTCTTGATGATATTGATATCCAGCCAGAGGTTAGCCGTCGCCTGGAACCAAAATTACGTAAATTAACCGCGCAACTCTGACAACAGCCTTTAAATCGTCGATAATACCGACCTAAAAATTAACACAGGTTATTTTAGTGTCTCGTACTCTTCGAATTGCTACCCGTAAAAGCCCTTTAGCCCTTTGGCAGGCAGAGTTTGTTAAAGCAGAACTGCTTAAATTCCATCCTGCTCTTGAGGTCGAGTTGGTTGCCATGACCACCAAGGGCGACATTCTTTTAGATACGCCTCTCGCCAAAATTGGTGGCAAGGGTTTATTTGTTAAAGAGCTCGAGGTGGCCATGCTGGATGGCAGGGCTGATATTGCCGTGCACTCAATGAAAGATGTGCCCATGGAATTTCCTCCCGGTCTTGATTTAGCGGTGATCTGCGAGCGAGAAAACCCTCTAGATGCCTTTGTGTCCAACGAGTATAAAAGCCTCGATCAACTGCCTGATGGAGCCATTGTTGGCACCTCAAGCCTGCGCCGCCAATGTCAGGTGCGCGCCCATTTCCCCAAGTTGCAGATTAAAGAGCTGCGGGGCAATGTTAATACTCGACTCGCAAAACTCGACAGAGGTGACTATCAGGCCATTATTTTGGCCAGTGCCGGGCTAATAAGGCTGGGCATGGAAGACCGCATTGCCAGTGCTTTAGATTCTGAACTCTCGCTGCCCGCGGGTGGTCAGGGTGCTGTGGGTATTGAATGTCGAGCGGGGGATGCCGCGACTCTCGAGCTACTGGCACCTCTCCATCATGAGGACAGTGCTAGCTGCGTCCTGGCAGAGCGCGCTGTAAACCGCCATTTGCAGGGAGGCTGTCAGGTGCCCATCGCCTGTTTTGCAGAGCTTGATGCCTCGGGGAAAACCCTGAGTTTACGAGGTCTGGTTGGCAGTATTGATGGCGCAACACTATTGCGTGCAGACCTGCAGGGCCCGCGAGAAAATGCTCAGGCACTGGGTATTGAATTAGCGGAACAGCTATTGGCCCAGGGTGCTGGAGAGATACTGGCTGAGGTCTATGGCAGCCAGTAGCCTTAAAAATAGGCCTATTCTCGTGGTGCGACCACTGCGGGAGCAGGACGCTTTTTTGGCGTTACTTGAGCAGTCGGGGGCCGATGTTACCTACACCCCAATAATGCGTATTGAGCCGACTGTTGAAACCCAGTCGATTGAAAACCTTATTCTGATCTTGGATCAATTTGATAAGGCAATTTTTATCAGCGCTAATGCCGCTGAATTAGGCTTGGAATGGATAGACGAGTACTGGCCAATGCTGCCGGTGGGACTTGAGCTATTAGCGGTGGGTCAGCAGACAGCGCAGATTTTTAGTCAATATGGATACCCGGTTGTCTGCCCCCAAGATCTGCAGAACACAGAGGGGCTTTTGGAACTTGAGTCGCTACAGGCGCTGGACAGTAAATCCGTGGTTATTTTCCGCGGTGGGGGTGGACGTCAGACCCTGGGCGAAACCTTGGAACAGCGAGGTGCCAAGGTCAGCTACTGTGAGTTATATAGTCGCGTGATCGAGCCAAGTAGTTTACAGCTGGCTCGGCATCAGGCTCAGAACACAGATTGCTTAATAGCTCACAGCGGCGAGTTATTGCAAGCCATGGCTGATCCAGAAAATTTAGCAGTACCTTTGGTAGTCCCCAGTGATCGGATTGCGGCTATGGCTCAGGACCTGGGATATCAGAACATAGTAGTTGCCGACAATGCCCTGCCGGAATCAATGCATAGGGCGGTTGAGGGATATTTTAAGGCTGCAGAAAACGTCTAAAATAGGCTAAGCTTTTAATGAGTAACAGAGGGCAGAAAGTGACTAAAGAGACCAAAAAGATAGAGGCTGAAGAAACAGTTGATAAAAAAGCTGGGGGTAAACCGTCGGCTGAAAAAAAGACTGCGGATAAAAAGCCCAGCCCCTCAGATAAAACACCCAATGCTGGCAGATCCCTCTGGCTGACATTATTGCTGACGTTAACTGTTATTGCAGGCTTGGTCGTCGCAGGCTGGCTGGGTTGGACTCAGTGGCAGCAGCAGGTCACCGAGGCTGAAGATTTTAGCGCAAGGCTCGATAGCCTTGATAGGTCTAACAGTGCCATGGCGCAACAGTCACAGCAAATCGAAAAGCGCCAAGCTAACGATATCGAGCAGGTGCAGCGCGGACTGTCCAGTATCCAGCTGCGTCTTAATAATCAGGGAAAACGACTGGCGGAACTTGGCACTACCACCCGCAGCGACTGGCTGCTCGCAGAGGCGGCCTACTTGGCACGCCTCGCGAATCAGCGGTTGCACACCGAGCGCAGCACCAAAAACCCACTGGCACTGTTAGAAAATGTCGACGTTATTCTTAAGCAGCTGGACGACCCTGAGTTGTTGCCGCTGCGAGGCGCTGTGGCCAAGGACATTACCGCGCTGCGACTGGCTGGTGAGGTTGATGCTTCAGGGCTCTATCTAGAATTAAACGCGCTTGCAGAAAGCATTGATCAACTGGTTATTTTAAAGCGGTCAGCAGAGCCTGCGCCGGTGACACAGCAACCACAGACAGCTGTGGAACAGCCAAAATTGCAGGGTCTGATCAAAGATTTTGTTGATGGGATTAGCCCGCTCATTCGGGTAACTCAGCGAGACCAGCCTATCGAGCCATTATTGCAGGCCAATGAAGAGGGGATAGTGCGGCACAACTTACGACTTATGTTAGAGCAGGCCCAGGCTGCGGTAATGCGTGAAGAGCAGGCTATTTATAGTCAAAGCTTGGCCAAAGCTCAGGGCTGGTTGGCACAGTATTTTCAACTCAACCCCAATGCAGAGGTTCTTCAGCAGCGACTGGCTAGCCTAGGTGAGCAAGAAATTATTCAGCAACTGCCCGATATCAATGGTTCACTCCAGGCTATAGAGGCACTGATTACACTGCGCAACAGCCGCTTAACTGCTGCCGATAATGACGAGTCGGTGGCCCAATAATGCGAAAAATTTTACTGATCTTTATGCTAGCACTGTTATTAGGGGCTGCAGGTATCTGGTTATTACAGCAGGGCAGTGGCTATATTCTGATCAGCATTGGCACTACCAATATAGAGATGAGCGTCTGGGTTGGTGTGCTGATGTATATCGCTCTTAGTGCCATCTTGGTATGGCTGTTATTACTGGTGCGTTGGTTGACGGGTGCGGGAGGTCTGCGCCATTGGTGGAACTCTTTTAGCAGCGCGAGGCAGGTGAGTAAAACTGCTCAGGGGTTATTGCTTTATGCCGAGCATGATTGGCAAAAATCTGGTCAGTTACTGTCTCAGTCAGCAGACAAATCTTCAATGCCAGTGATTAATCTATTGTTTGCTGCCCGAGCGGCGGCCGAGAACAATGAAATTGAAAAGGCTCGGCAACTTTTAGAGCGACTAAAAATCACTCACCCCAATGCAAGTTTTGCGGCGGACAAACTATTGGCCGAATTATTAATCATCGACGAACAGTTTGTCGATGCACTGTCATTACTGTCAGGTTTATACAAAGATAAACCCAATGATAGAGCCGTTTTACGTCTGTTGGCCGATGCCTATTGCCTGACCGAAGACTGGTCTTCTCTGCAAAAGATTCTCCGCGACATTAGCCATTATGGTGCCCTGAACAAACAGGCTGCTGCCAATCTAGAAATGGATACTTATTGCAGTCTGTTACTAGAATTTATCCCCGACTCAGAGCTTACTGAACCGGAGCAGCAGAGCCAGCTAGCAGACCTTTGGGCATTAGTGCCCAAACATCTACGCAAGCTACCAGAGCTTATCTGTGCCTATGGGGATGCGTTGCAGGCGGTTAACGCAGGCAATAAATTACAGCCGTTATTGACCAAAGCGCTGAATAACAGCTGGCATGCTGATTTGGTCGAACGATTCGGCGAGTTGCAGGGGGAGTCGCCCCAAAGACAGCTGGCAGTGGCCGAGAAGTGGTTGCTGAGTCATTCAGAAGATGCAGATTTACTGCTGGCTCTGGGGCGTATTTGTCGGCGATCAGACTTATTGGGTAAGTCCCGTGACTATCTGTCGGCCGCGGTTAAGTTAAATCCCTGTCCGCAAACCTATCTGGAATTGGCTGAGCTGTTAGGCACAATGAATGATCAGGCAGGCAGTGCCGAGATGTATCGAAAGGGGCTGTTGATTGGTCTCGCCTTAGAACAGTAGCGAGCCTAGATATTTAAGCGCTAAATACGTTTCTTTTTTAAATCTCTAATCAAAAACCGTGCTGGATGCATCGCCAGCCGCAGCTCCCGCTCTAGGGGTGGCACTTCACCCGCAATCTCAGCCGCGAGTATCTCTGCGGTTAAGGGCGCGTAACAGAGTCCTCTAGAACCCATGCCGCAGTGCACATAGAGATTGGGCTGATAGCTGCCTAATACGGGTACTAATTTGCGCGCATCGCGCCTTAATACGTCGTAATCTTCTAATAAAGAGGGCAGGTATGGCACCGGTCCAACAATCGGAAGATAGTCTTTGGTTGTGCAGCGATAGTTGGCCCTGCCGTCCATATCACCAGTATCTTGCGGTCCTAAGGCAATACCCAAGCCGCTGTCTGTGGCACTCATCTGCTCGACATTGGCACGATGATCTTCCTCACGCAGGCTAGTGGTAAATACCGCTTTATTATAGGTAGCACCGCAGTTATGGGTGCCATTTTGTGTCGGTGTAATATAGCCCTCACCGCAGATCACGGTTTTTAATCCCTCGCTGGCCTGTGACGCGGAGAGCAGACTAATCTGTCCCCGAAGCTGGGTGACCGGGAGAAAGTTGGTCTGTTCAAACTGCTCGCAGCCATAGGCGTTGGCAACCACTAGGGTCTCAGTTTCAATCACTATCTGACCCTGTTCATCTAAGAGCTGCCAGCCACCCTCAGTATTTTTTAGCTGCTTAATGTCAGCCTGGTGCAGAGGAATACTGTCTCGGGCTAAGAGCTCCTGACAAACCTGCGCAGGGGGTAGCCAGCCCAGTTGAGGGAAAAATAAACCAAGTTCTGAACTCATGGTTATGCCGCTCAGCTCACATAGCTGGCGATTATCCAGCATTTGCACCAATGATTCCTGGCCGCTAAATCGTTCACTGATGGCAAGAAAATCCTGCTGCACCTTAGGGCTCTCTGGTACGACTAAAACGCCGCACTGTTCGCCGTAGCCAGCATCCCAAAAGGGTTTGTAGTAGCGACTAGCTAGCATGAGTGCGGCCAAATTAACCCGGGGCAAGGGCTGGTCGCGCACCGATAACTTGGGGTAAATAATGGCCTGGCTATTGCCCGAGGCCTCTTGGCCTGCAATGGGGTGGCGATCAATCACAGTCACCTGATAGCCGCGTTTGTGGAGCGCGGCAGCTGCGGTACAGCCTGCAATGCCTGCCCCTAATATGGCTACTGTCTTTGTATGTTGCTGGGGCTTGGCTTTATTGAGGTGCCAGGGACTAGAGGTTTTAAGGTTGGCGTCAAAGTCAGCGTTAGCCGCCATACTGGTATTGGGGCCCGATAGGGCGCTGATAGTTTGCCTGAGGTGCTCTGATGCGGTGCTAATAAACCAGGCATCAATGGACTTAGTATTGTGGCTGGCCAGACCGAAATCGGGACTCTGGCCAATTTCATCAAACAGGGCCTCCGCTTCGCCCATCATCAGACATAGGCTAACCCGACCATCAAATAGTTCAAGATGATGCATGCCCTTAACCCTGGCTGGATATTGGTCAATAAGCTGGCTGGCAAGGTCGGCATATTGGGGCCAGTCGGCTAAGGCTGTTTCTAAATCTGCCTTGTTGGGTGGCTGAGCAGAGGCCGAAATAAACTGCAGACGCCAGGGCTTAGACGTGGTTTTTAACCATAGATCGCAGGCCGCTAGAAAATGCGCACCATCACCGAACTCGGTTTCACCTACTGTGAACAGACCGTCGTCATCTTGCAGAGACTGCCAGCGTTTTTCTAGGTGGTTTTGAGCGAGGCAACCTTCAATAGAGCGCTGTTCTACTGCGTGGTTTTTAATAGCCACTTTTTTAATAGCTACTTTTTTAATATTCACTTAAAGGGATGTCACAGTGGCTTGAGATCAAATTCAGCCAGAATTTGTTCACACCAGAGGCTGATAAACCCCTCTGATAGCTCAAGCTGATTTTCGTCATCCAGAGGCAGGCCGACAAAAAATGTCTCATCTTCCGTCAACGCTTTTGATTGTTCAAAGGTATAACCTTTGTTGGGCCAGGCGCCGACAGTGGTTGCACCCTGATTGACTATTTTGCTCCAGAGATACCCCAGGGCATCTTGAAACCATTCTGGATAACCAATTTGATCGCCGAGACCATAGACAGCTGCTTTGGCATGTTTCAGGTCGAGACTGTCGATGTCATCCCAGTGGGTTTCCCAGTCTTCTTGTAGTTCACCGTAATCCCAGGTTGGAATGCCCAGAATCAGGTAGCTGTAGTTTTCCATTAGGCTGATGGGGTCATCGGCAATATTGTGCATGCTTACTGCGTCTGTATTCAGCAGGCTATTAATGCGGTCGCGAATTTTCTCACCGGCCATTTCGGTGTAGCAGGTTGAGCTGCCATAAAATAGGCCAATTTTGATGCTCATCTTTTCGCTCATAGTACGCCCGCCGTGGCAAAGCCCAGCTGTCGCCATGCTTCGTAGGTCACTATGGATACGGTGTTGGAAAGGTTAAGGCTGCGGCTCTGTGGTTGCATGGGCAGTCGCAACACATGATCGCTACCGACTTCAGTGCGAATATCTTCGGGGAGACCCCTAGTCTCTGGGCCAAACAGCAGTGCATCGCCGGGTTGATAGGTGGCTTCTGAGTAACAGACAGTGCCTTTGGTACTCAGGGCATAGATATTTTTGGGTTGGGCGCTCGCCAAATAGGCGGGCCAGTCTGGCATGCACCTGCAGGTTTTGAAACTCGGCGTAATCCAAGCCTGCGCGTCGGAGCTTCTTATCATCCAGATCAAAACCCAGGGGTTCGATTAGATGCAGACGAAAACCGGTGTTGGCACAGAGGCGGATGATATTTCCAGTGTTGGGTGGAATTTCCGGTTGGTACAAAACAATATCAAGCATATTAAATATCTACAATCTCCACCATCAGGTCGTCTGATAGGCCTTCTAATAATGTTGTTAAATCAGTTTGCGACAGGCTGTCGGGTAACTGGATATAGGCGTGGGCATGGAACATGGTGCCCGCAGACATGGGGGCGCTTTCACAGAAGGTTTCCAGAGACTCTAGATTGACATGGTTACTGGCCAGTTGGGCTGCAATTTCGCCAACAATACCGGGTCTGTCATTGGCAATAATCTCAACACACAGGGGTATTTCGTGCTCGCTGTGAAAGAGGCTATTTTCGACAACAACCGAAATACCCTGCTCACTGAGTCCGGTTAGGGCTTCCTGCAATGCCTTATTGTTTTGGCCATCTACCTCGATGAGTAGAATTCCGGCAAACTTGCCGGCCAGACGATTCATGCTGCTTTCCATCCAATTGCCGCTGTGGGCGGTAATGGTTTGGGCAATTTTCTCGACAATTCCTGGGCGATCTTCAGCAAGAATTGTTACTACCAGATGATTAGTCATAGGTTTACCTGAGGTGCGGACTTTGTTTCGCGTTATTATGACACCTTTTGTTGCGGAGCTCTTTAATAAGGACGCTCTTTAATAAGGCGCTCTTTGTTAAGGTGCTCTTTATTGAGGAACGCCCGATTAAAGTGCTTTTAATTATGGTCTGTTCTAAGGCGCTGTTATAGTTTGGACTAAATGAATTAGGAGAGTGTTGGGTTATGAAAAATTTGGTATTAAATGGATTGCGGTTGTTGTTAATACTCAGTGCATCAATGATTGCACTTGCCGCTCAGGCAGAGCGAGATGGGTCTCGAGATCAGTTCCGTCATCCAGCTGAAACCCTGGCATTTTTTGGTATCACCCCTGAGATGGATGTAATCGAAATTAGCCCTGGCGGCGGTTGGTACACCGAGATTTTGGCTGATCATGTTAGAGGTACGCTGTTTGCGGCACATTTTAACCCTGAGTCAAAGAGTGACTATTATCTCAACTCAAGAAAAGGCTTTGAGCAAAAAATCGCGGCTAATCAAGCGCTCTACGGCAATGTCGAAATGCACACCTTTGATGCCTCGGTTAACTTGCTGACCACGGCAGACAGTAGCGCCGATGCCCTAGTGACCTTTCGCAATGTGCATAACTGGTTGCGCTCTGGCAACGAAGCTCGCTCATTTGAGTTGTTTTATAACAGCGTAAAGCCCGGTGGAATTTTGGGTGTGGTTGAGCATCGCGCCCCGTCTGGTACAGATCGTGAGTTGATGATAACCAGTGGCTACATGACTCAGGAGTATGTGATTGCACTAGCTGAGGGTGCGGGTTTTGTATTGGAGGCCAGTACTGAACTCAACGCCAACCCAAAAGACAGTGCAGATCACCCCAAAGGTGTTTGGACATTGCCGCCTGTTTTGCGGTTGGGTGAGCAGGATCGTGAAAAGTATCTAGCCATTGGCGAGAGTGATCGTATGACATTGCGCTTTAGAAAGCCCAGTGAAGGAAGTTCAGCGAGTGATTGAAATACCGGTTGAACGACTCAATGCCGAGATTCTTAATTCGGTCATCGAAGAGTTTATTCTGCGCGAGGGTACCGACTATGGTGCTCAGGAATCTAGCATGGGCAATAAAATTGCTCAGGTGCGCCGTCAGTTGGATGCTGGTGATGTGTTAATCACCTTTGACCCAGCAACCGAAAACTGCACATTGCTCACCAAGCACCAGTTTAAGCGCTACGTGCTTGAGCAGGAGGCGGCCAAAGAGGGGGGTGATCCCTACGAAGATTATTCTCAGCAGGCTGGTCAAGATGACTCTAGCCAGGAGAGTTGATTGATGGTTGAGGGGCTGCAATGGCAAAGTCGTTAGATTCAGCAACCGTTTTTTCGCCCTGGCAGGAGCAGCTTGAGGCTGCACCACAGATTCTAGTGGGCTTTAGTGGCGGTCTGGATTCCAGTGTTTTACTGGCATTACTTGTGGATACTATTCCAGCCCAGCGTCTCTGTGCCGTGCATGTTAATCATGGCCTATCCAGCAATGCCAGTGACTGGCAAACCCATGCTGAGGCGTTTTGTCTTTCCCTGGGTGTGCGACTGCACAGTGAAACCGTCGCTGTCCAAGAAGCGGGGCAGGGGCTTGAGGCTGCCGCCCGTGAGGCTCGCTATCAGGTATTTGAAACGCTTTTACAGCAAGATGGGTTGCTACTGCTTGGTCATCATGCCGATGATCAGGTTGAGACCGTGCTCTATCATCTGCTGCGGGGCTCGGGCAGTAAAGGGTTGTCGGGTATTCCTGCGTCACGTGCCATCGCCTGTGGCCAACTCATTCGCCCCCTGCTCTCCTGGCAAAAAGCCCAGCTGCAGAGCTATGCTGAACAGCGCAAATTAAGCTGGATTGAAGACGAAACCAATCTCGAAAGCACCTTTGATCGCAACTATCTGCGTAACAACGTGGTGCCCGAGATTGCTGCACGATGGCCAGATTATGCTCAGCGTATTGCCCATTCTGCACAGCTGAGTAAGGACAGCGAAGATCTCGCCTTGGCAGTTGCGGTGGAGGATTTACAGGGGTTGGATGCCAGAGTTGAGCGAGGGGGCTGGTCGCTGTGCCTGAATGCCTTTGCGGCCTTAACCGTCGTGCGCCAGAAAAATACCCTGCGCCAGTGGTCGGGCCTGCATCAGTTACCGCTGCCAGGCCATAAAATAATCGACGAAATCCTCTGCACTGTGATTCAGGCTCAGGAAGACGCGGCACCCAAAATAATGTGGCAGGGTCTGCGCTGGGGACGCTTCCGCAATCGCCTGTATCTGGTAGCGGCCTCAGATCAGTTGCCTGCAATGAATCAAGCGCTACTCTGGCAGCCTGAGTTGCCGCTAGTTCTGCCTGATGGCAGCAGCCTGATTGGCGAAATAACCCTAGGTAAGGGCCTTCGTTTAGAGGCCGGTCAATCTGTGACGGTGCGCACAAGACAGGGGGGTGAACGCTGTATGCCCGCGGGCCGACAGCACTCTAATAGCCTCAAAAAACTCCTTCAAGAATCGAATCTAGCGCCCTGGTGGCGAGATAGAATCCCGCTGCTATACAGGGGTGAACAGCTTGTGGCGGTGGGCGACCTATGGGTTTGTGAGGGCTATCAAGCGGCGCCAGATCAGCCCGGCATTAGCATTAGCTGGCATCTCAATTCATTAGTGGATTCCCAGTAGATTCTTCACACATCAGTGTAGAATCCCAGGGGCCTTTCTGGTAATCTGCTACCCCATCTACATAGGGTGGGCCACAGCCAGATTCATGGCTAAAAGACCTTTCTTAGACATACTTTTTTCACATTAAATTCGATCTTTGCAGGGTCTCTATGACGCGTTTTATCTTTGTTACCGGTGGTGTTGTTTCTTCATTAGGAAAGGGCATTTCAGCCGCTTCGCTAGGTGCTGTGCTTGAAGCCAGAGGCTTAAGCATCACCATTCTAAAGCTCGACCCCTATCTCAATGTTGACCCGGGCACTATGAGCCCCTATCAGCACGGCGAAGTTTATGTCACCCAAGATGGCGCCGAGACTGATTTAGATCTTGGTCATTACGAGCGGTTCCTGCGCTCCAAAATGACTCAGCGCAACAACTTTACCAGTGGCCAGGTTTACGAAACGATTTTACGTCGTGAACGTCGTGGTGACTTTCTGGGCGGAACTGTCCAGGTTATTCCCCATGTTACCGATGAAATTAAGCGCCGTGTTTATGCCGGTGCCGGCGAACATGATATTGCTGTGGTCGAGATTGGTGGCACTGTGGGCGACATTGAGTCCCAGCCATTCCTTGAAGCTGTTCGTCAAATGCGCGGTGAGCTGGGCTTTAAGCAATCGATACTCATTCACCTGACGCTAGTGCCCTATATCGCGTCAGCCGGTGAGACCAAAACGAAGCCTACCCAGCACTCGGTGAAAGAAATGCGTTCACTGGGTTTACAGCCCGATGTATTGCTGTGCCGATCCGAAGTAGAGCTGGTAGAAGACCAACGTAAGAAAATCTCATTGTTTACCAATGTTGAATTGCGGGCCGTTGTGCCGGTGATGGATGCACCTACGATTTATCAGGTGCCGCGCATGCTCCACGACTGGGGTCTGGATGAATTTGTTGTCGATCGTTTTAATCTGGATTGTCCACCGGCAGATCTCGCCGAATGGGATGCTGTTGTTGAGAATCAGCTTAACTCTGAAGGTCAGGTCACCATCGCTATGGTGGGCAAGTACATGGAGTTATTGGATGCCTATAAGTCATTGTCTGAGGCGCTCACGCACGCCGGCATCCACAATAAAACCAAGGTTAAGATTCGCTATGTCGATTCTGAGCTGTTGGAATCTGACCACACATTAATTGATGGCGTCGACGCAATTTTGGTCCCAGGTGGTTTTGGTACCCGAGGTACCGAAGGCAAGATTCATGCAGTGAAAACTGCCCGTGAGAAAAATATCCCCTACCTGGGTATCTGCCTAGGTATGCAGGTTGCCGTTATTGAGTATGCGCGCAATGTCTGTGGTTTAAGCGGCGCTAATAGCACCGAATTTAATGCCAATACCGATCACCCTGTGGTTGGTCTTATCGCTGAATGGATCGATGCCGCAGGCAATAAAGAGATGCGCACCGAGCATTCAGATATGGGTGGCACCATGCGTTTAGGCGCTCAGGTCTGTCATCTTATACCTGGCTCCAAAGCTCATGAAATTTACGGTAGCGAGCAGATCGAAGAACGACATCGTCATCGCTTCGAGGTCAACAATAATTACCTGCCCCAGCTTAAAGAAGCGGGTCTGGTTATCGGTGGACTGTCATTTGATAAGACGCTGGTTGAGACGGTTGAATTGCCGGATCATCCCTGGTTCTTTGCCAGTCAGTTCCACCCAGAATTCACCTCGACACCGAGAGACGGCCACCCGTTGTTTCAGTCTTTTGTCGTGGCGGCAACCGCATATCAATCATCGAAAACAGGAAGCTAAGCATGGGCTCAGTCACAATTAATGTAGCGGATATTGGTGTTAGCAACGATGCCCCCATGGTACTTTTTGGTGGTATGAATGTTCTGGAATCCCGCGACATGGCTATGCAAATTGCCGAAGCCTATGTGCGTGTTACTGAGAAACTGGGTATTCCCTATGTGTTTAAGGCCTCCTTCGATAAGGCCAATCGCTCGTCTATTCATTCATACCGTGGGCCGGGGATTGATGAAGGCCTAAAGATCTTCCAAGAAATTAAAAGTACCTTTAATATTCCTCTGATTACCGATGTGCATGAGATTGATCAGGCGGCACCTGTGGCAGAGGTCTGCGACATTATTCAGCTGCCGGCATTTTTAGCGCGGCAAACAGATCTGGTTAAGGCCATGGCTGCAACTGATGCTGTTATCAATATCAAAAAACCACAGTTTTTAAGCCCGGGTCAGATGGGCAATATCGTCGACAAATTCCGTGAATGTGGCAATGAAAAAATCATGCTTTGCGAACGCGGCACCTGCATGGGTTACGACAACCTCGTGGTTGATATGCTGGGTTTTAGAACCATGAAAGAAGTCAGTGGTGGTTTGCCCCTAATCTTTGATGTAACCCACGCGTTGCAATGTCGTGACCCTCTTGGGGATGCCTCTGGTGGACGTCGTCATCAGGTTGCTGAACTTGGGCGTGCGGGCATTTCTGTGGGTCTGGCGGGTTTGTTTTTAGAAGCTCATCCACATCCTGACCAAGCCCTGTGCGATGGCCCTAGTGCTCTGCCGCTAGACAAGCTAGAACCCTTCTTGGCGCAAATGAAAGCCTTTGATGACCTGATAAAGTCTCAGCCTGATTTAAATATTTTATAAGCAAAAAATTTAATATCCCCAGTTAACCTTTGAACTCAATATTCACCTAATGGAGAACTAAGTACATGAGTAACATTGCAGATATTCGAGCCTTTGAAATTCTAGACTCGCGCGGCAACCCTACAGTACAGGCAGACGTAATCTTAGAAAATGGCATCGTCGGAACAGCCTGCTCACCCTCAGGAGCCTCAACCGGTTCTCGAGAAGCGCTAGAACTGCGCGACGGTGACAAGGGACGCTATCTTGGCAAAGGTGTACTTACCGCCGTTAACAATATCAACACCACTATTAAGTCATTACTGCTTGGTACAGATGCCGCAGACCAGCGTGCCCTAGACCAGGCGATGATCGACGCCGATGGCACAGATAACAAAGCCACCTTGGGTGCCAATGCTATTTTGGCCGTATCTCTTGCCGCTGCTAAAGCTGCAGCCCAAGACAAAGGCATGCCCCTTTATGCGCATATTGCAGAGCTAAATGGCACAGCGGGTCAATACAGTATGCCCGTCCCCATGATGAATATTATTAATGGCGGCGAACACGCAGACAACAATGTCGATATCCAAGAGTTTATGGTGCAGCCAGTCGCGGCGAAAAGCTTTGCTGAAGCCTTGCAGGTTGGCGCAGAAATCTTTCATGCCCTAAGAAAAGTATTAAGTGCCAAAGGCCTGAATACTGCTGTGGGTGATGAGGGCGGTTTTGCCCCGGATCTATCCTCCAATGCTGAAGCACTGGCAGTGATTAAAGAAGCCACTGAAGCGGCTGGTTACACGTTGGGTGAAGATGTGACCCTGGCATTGGATTGCGCCGCCTCGGAATTTTATAAAGACGGCCAGTACAATCTTGCCGGTGAAGGTAAAATTTACAGTGCTGATGGCTTTAGTGATTTCTTAGCCTCGCTCTGCGATCAGTACCCCATTATCTCTATTGAAGACGGTCTCGACGAATCCGATTGGGATGGCTGGAAGTACCAAACTGAAAAACTTGGCGATCGCTGCCAGCTGGTCGGTGATGATCTGTTCGTTACCAACACCAGTATTCTAAGTCGCGGAATTGAGCTGGGTGTGGCTAACTCAATCCTGATTAAGTTTAATCAGATTGGCACGTTGTCAGAGACGTTGGATGCCATCGCTATGGCCAAAGAAGCCGGTTACAGCGTCGTTATTTCTCACCGCTCTGGTGAGACCGAAGACACGACTATTGCCGACTTGGCCGTTGCCACGGCAGCGGGTCAGATTAAGACTGGCTCATTGTGCCGCTCAGACCGTGTTGCCAAATATAACCGTTTGCTGCGTATTGAAGCAGAGCTCGGCAACAGCGTTGCGCCCTATCGCGGCCGCGCTGAATTCAAGTCCTGATTTGATGGTTATGGCATCTCCATTGCTAAACGGCATAGAATAAGCAGATGCGCTGGTTGCTGATAATACTTATTGTTTTCCTTGCTGGCCTGCAGTTCCGACTGTGGGTTGGCGAGGGTAGTCTCGCCCATAAAGCCGAGCTGGATAAGAAAGTTGAACAGCAGCAGATCGAAAATAAAAAACTCAGGTTACGTAACAAGCAGATTGCTCAAGAGGTTGAGAGTTTAAAAACCAATCTCGACTCCATTGAAGAGAAAGCGCGCAAAGACCTTGGCATGATTAAAGACGGTGAAATCTTTTATCTAGTGATTGATAAAGACGATCGCGTGTTACAGCAGGCCCCTGAGGCTAAGACCAAGACTGAGAGCCTGATGTCAGAGGCAGGAGTCAATCTTGAATAAGCACTCACCCAAATACTGGGCCATCGTGCCTGCCGCAGGAACTGGAAAACGGTTCTCTGCGGATATTCCCAAGCAGTTCCACCATTTAAGCGGCGGCTTGGTGGCTCAGCACACATTGAGTCGGCTGCTGAGTATTCCGGTGATTGAGGCGATTATTTGTCCTTGCGATATTAGCTCCGGGTACTGGTCCAAAGTTCCGGCCATTGAAAATCCTCGAGTTCGCTTAGTGGCTGGTGGTGATCAACGTGCCCATTCTGTGCTCAATGGATTGTTGGCGATACATGACCTGGCCCATAAAGATGACTGGGTGCTGGTGCATGATATGGCGCGCCCCTGTATTACACCGGCCAGTATCGGCAAGTTAATTAGTGACGTGGGCAATCATGCCGTGGGCGGTATTCTCGCGGCACCGATTAATGACACCTTGAAACTGGTTACGCCCAAGGGTGATATTGTCAGCACCGTCAATCGCGCTGAATATAGAGCCGCACAGACTCCTCAGATGTTTCGTTACGGTCTGTTGCAGGACGCTATACAGAGCATGCTAGACAATAAAAAAATTCCTACAGACGAAGCCTCTGCTATTGAATATGTAGGCTTGCAGGCCATAGTTATCGAAGGTCGGCAGGACAACATAAAAATTACCCGTCGAGAAGATTTGGTGATTGCCGAGGCAATTATGAAAAATCAGGAGGCAGAATAATGCGTATAGGACATGGTTACGATGTACATGCTTTTGGCGAGGGTAATGCGCTGATATTGGGTGGGGTAACCATCCCCTATAACCGCGCATTTGTGGCTCATTCTGATGGTGACGTATTAATTCATGCATTGATCGATGCTTTACTTGGTGCACTGGCGTTAGGTGATATAGGCCAGCATTTTCCGGATACGGACGCTGCCTACAAAGGCAGTAATAGTCGCGACCTGCTGGCAGTGGTGGTGGCAATGATGAATAAAGCAGGTTACGCGTTAGGTAATGGGGATATTACGATAGTCGCCGAAAGCCCAAAAATGGCACCCCACCTTGAAAAAATGCGCCTTAATTTGGCTGCAGATTTGGGGGTTGATATAAGCCAGATCAATATCAAGGCTACCACGACTGAAAAGCTTGGCTTTGCCGGTCGACAGGAAGGTATCGCCTGCCATGCTGTGGTTCTGTTAAGTAACCTGTCTTGACTGTGCCGGCTGTGAATGAGTCTTCTGTGACCGAGCCTTCTATGACCGAATCTTCTAATACCAAACTTTCTATTACCGAACCCTCCGCTGATGAAAGTAATCAGTTTGATTTTCATCGTATGCCGCGCCTATTTGGCGAGCCTTTAGGGCGCGCACTGTTTAGAAGTCAGCTAGAAGATTTTCAAGTCGATGAGATAATTGATCTTCAGCCCAGAGGCGAAGGTGAGCACCTATTAGTGCATATCCGTAAGCGCGACCAAAATACTACCTGGGTGGCTGGTTTACTGGCTAAGTTAGCCGGTATTAAGCGCAATGACGTGGGTTACTGCGGAATGAAAGATCGTTTCGCCGTGACTACCCAGTGGTACAGCCTACATATTCCTGGTCGCGAGCTAGATATTGAACAGTTGCAGCACGATGATTTTGAGATTATTACCAGTGTTCGACACAATAAAAAATTGCGCCGTGGCATGCATCAGGGCAATCAGTTCAAGCTTGTTCTACGGGACTTTAAGGTTGACCCAGCCATAGTGGCAGAGCGCCTATTATTGATAGAGCAGCGCGGTGTCCCAAACTATTTCGCCGAGCAACGATTTGGCCACGACGGCGGCAATCTCCATGAAGCACAGAGATTAATTGCCGCTGACCAGCTCAAGGGCAACCGTCATGGCACTGGGATCTACCTCTCTGCTGCCCGCTCTTGGCTGTTTAATTTAGTAGTCGCCAAAACTATTGAGGGCGGTGATCTGAATGATCAAACTGGCCCTCTGTGGGGAAGAGGGCGCTCCAATGCCAGTGCCGAAAGTGCGCTTCTAGAAACTGAGGTATTGGCTGACTGGCAGGGCTGGTGCTATGCGTTAGAACATGCCGGCCTTAAACAGGAGCGCCGCAATCTGCTGTTAAAGCCTGAAAACCTAGATGCAACCTGGTCTGAGAATGAATGTCTGACCCTCAGTTTTGCCTTGCCCAGCGGCTGTTTTGCAACGGCATTGTTGCGCGAAGTGGCAGAATTATTTCGCCCGAAATTTGAAGCCCTGTGATATATTACCGACCAAGCAATAATGGGGCTTTCAGCCACCTTTTGCCCTCTATAAACAGACCTTTTATTAATCCTTTTATTGGATTTTTTTAACAGCCTTTATAATGGGCGCACATTACAGGGGAATTGGGTGAACTCGATCGAACTAGCTGGCGTTGGTATGACCTCCCAGCGAACCCGTGAGCGATTAATTCAAAGACTGATTGATCAGGGTATTGCTAATCAAGCGGTACTTGATGTTATTCGCATGACTCCTAGGCATATATTTCTAGATGAAGCCCTGTCTCATAAGGCCTATGAAGATACGGCTCTGCCGATTGGCTATTCCCAAACATTGTCACGCCCCTATATTGTCGCGCGCATGACCGAAATACTGCTCAGTGCGGGGCCACTCAAAAAGGTTCTTGAGATTGGCACAGGCTCTGGCTACCAAACCACTATTCTCTCTCAGCTTGTGGATGAGGTCTGTACGGTCGAACGTATTGACCCTCTGCTTAGAAAGGCCAAAGATCGCTTCCGAAAGCTGGGTTTAAATAATATTACTGCAGAGTTGTCCGACGGCAGCTTTGGTTGGGATAAACATGCCCCTTACGACGGTATTATTACCACTGCGGCACCTCAGGCAATACCGGAGGGCCTGTTACGCCAGATGGCGCCAGACGGCATTCTGGTGATTCCAGTGGGCAATGGCCAGTCTCAGGACTTGCGGGTATTGAAACGGGTCGGTGACTCTTCTGAGTTTGACGAAGAGATCGTTGAGAAGGTGATGTTCGTGCCTCTGCTTGGCGGACTGTCAAGGTAGGGCTTAAAGCTAGCTTAGGTTGAATATTCACAGCTAATTGCGAATAGTTAGGATAGGAGCAGATATGCGTAACCCAGGTCATTATTTGTTACTGTTTTTAAAAGGCGCCGCTATGGGTGCTGCAGATGTAGTGCCAGGGGTCTCGGGAGGCACTATCGCCTTTGTCAGCGGTATCTATGTCGAGCTAATCGACACCATCAAATCTGTTAATTTGAACGCGCTAAAAGTCCTTCGCACCCAGGGTATCTCCGCGGCCTGGGCACATATTAACGGCAAGTTTTTGAGTACCCTTTTGGCCGGCATACTCACCAGCCTGTTTTCTCTGGCCAAGGTAATGCAGTATTTACTGGTGGCCCACCCGCTTCCTCTGTGGTCATTCTTTACCGGCTTGATTGTAGGCTCAGTGATTTACCTGATGCGCCAGCACCCACCGGCACGCAGGACCGATAAAGGGATGTTTGTGCTGGGTGTGGTGATTGCCTATTGCATATCCATCGCACCGGCCGTCACCTTACAGGGGGACCATCTCACTATGTTCTTGGCGGGTTCCATCGCTCTCTGCGCCATGATATTACCCGGTATCTCAGGATCATTTATTTTGGTGCTGCTGGGTCTGTACCCAGTATTTATCGGCGCAATTGTTAATTTCCAGCTAGATATTCTTGTGATATTCGCCCTGGGCGGCGTTATTGGTCTTATGGCTTTCAGTCGCTTGCTGTCCTGGTTGTTAGATCATTACCAGTCAGCGGTTATCGCCACTATGTGCGGGTTTTTAGTGGGCAGCCTAAATATTATTTGGCCCTGGAAGCAGATTACAGAGTCTGTAACCAGTCATTCAGGTAAGACTATTGTGCTGGCATCCGACAATCTACTGCCCCAGCAATTTTCCCAGATTAGTGGTCAGGATCCGCAAACCATTCTCTGTGTGATGGCATTTATACTGGGTTTGGTGTTGGTGTTAGGGCTGGAATATATTGGCCAGAAATATTCAGCAAAAACAACACAGGCTGTTTGATGTGTTAAGTCCGCTAAAAATATTGTCCTGTATTCTGTGCCTGATGCTGCTGTCTGCCTGCTCTAACTATGCAGCGCCGGTAAGCAACAGAGCGCAGCCCCCTAGCATACGCATTACCACCCATCAGGTAGCCGCGGGGGAGTCGCTTTATTCTATTGCCTGGCGCTATGACCTTAACTTTAGGTTATTGGCCCGCGCTAATGGTTTGAGCGCACCCTATTCCCTGCGTCCGGGGCAACGTTTAACGTTAAAAACAACGGGTATTAGTCTGAATAATCGGCCTGCTAGCTCTTCGAGTGCTGTTGTCAAAGCGACTAAAATCCCGTCTACAGTGGTCAGTTCAGGGGCTGTAAAAGCGCCAATACCCTTTAAAAAGAAGCCTAAACCCGAAGTTTTCAGTAAAAACTGGCAGTGGAAGTGGCCAATTCAGGGAAAAACCGTCGAGACGTTTAGTCCGGCTAATTTACGCAAAGGCGTTAGGATTAAAGGGGTAAGTAGATCAATGGTGCGCCCTGCAGCCCCCGGAATTGTGGTCTATGCAGGTGATGGTTTGCGCGGATATGGTAAGCTGGTTATCATTAAGCACAGCGAAATACTGTTAAGTGCCTACGGCCATAATGAAAAAATATTGGTAAAAGAAGGACAAAATGTAAAACAGACGGAGATAATCGCGAAATTAGGGTCTAAAGGTACGTTGTATTTTGAAATAAGGAAAGATGGGTACCCAGTGAATCCCTCTCTCTATATAAAGTAATTCTGATTTCACTGTAAATAAAAAGGTTAGGTTAAAGGTAGTAAAGCAGTAAGGGAGTGGTAAGTAAGTAATAAGGGTTAGCGCCGGGATTGGCTGCTAAATGAAGGAAGATCGTGCAAAGGGGATGCAAAACGTGACGGATGAAGCGTTAGTATTAGATCAGCGAGTGCAATCAGCTGAAAGTCAGGAAGACACTGCAGAGATAAGTCATCAGGTTATTGATGCCACAAGTCTCTATTTAAAAGAAATTGGCTTCGCGCCGTTATTAACGGCCGACGAAGAGGTTTTTTATGCCCGCAAACTACAAAAAGGATGTGAAAAGTCGCGGCATAGAATGATTGAAAGTAACCTGAGATTGGTGGTTAAAATCTCACGGCGTTATGTCAATCGAGGTCTTGAACTGTTAGATTTAATTGAAGAGGGCAACCTCGGATTAATGCGAGCAGTCGAGAAATTCGATCCCGAGTTAGGTTATCGTTTTTCAACTTACGCGACATGGTGGATACGTCAAACCATTGAGCGGGGGTTGATGAATCAAACTCGAACCATCAGATTACCCGTGCATGTGGTTAAAGAGCTCAATGTGTACCTGCGTGCTTCACGCAAGTTAGCTCAGCAGCTTGATCATGCACCGACGCCTGAAGAAATCGCAGAGGAAGTGGGAAAGCCTGTCGCCGATGTTCTAAAAATTCTCAGTCTTAGCGAACGAATCTCGTCAATTGATATTCCGGTGGCCGATAAAGAAAAAACCCTGGTTGAAACGATTGCCGATAACAATGGGTTTAGTCCGGAAGATGAGATAGAAGAAAATAACCTAATGAGTATGCTTGGTGAATGGTTGGAGCAGCTGCCTGAAAAACAGCGAGAAGTTCTAGTCAGACGCTTTGGTCTGATGCACCATCAGGAGGAAACCCTGGAACAGGTGGGCCGAGAGATTGGCCTTACCCGTGAGCGTGTAAGACAGATCCAGGTAGATGCACTGCGACGGTTACGTGATGTGTTGCGTAAACATGGCCTAAACAGTGATGTGTTGTTTGAGGACTTCGATGAGGGTTAGTTAACGTTGGAGTATTCATAAGCAATAAAAAACCCGGCATGTGCCGGGTTTTTTATTGCATCAAATAGCTAAAATCAAAAAACTCTGTGCTATTACTCTGCTAGATAACGCTCTCTGGAGGCGATAATTTCAGCTCGTGCCGCTTCTGCATTATCCCAGCCATCAACTTTCACCCATTTGCCGGGCTCAAGTGCTTTGTAGTTTTCGAAGTAATGCACAATCTGCTTAAGTAACAGTTCAGGAAGGTCAGAGGCTTCTTGAACATGATCGTAAATTTTAGTCAGCTTAGTATGGGGTACCGCTAAAAGCTTAGCGTCCACACCAGACTCGTCACTCATATTCAATACACCGACTACACGGCTGCGAATAACTGCACCGGGCATTACTGGGTAAGGGGTAACTACTAATACATCTAACGGATCTCCGTCTTCAGACAGTGTCTGAGGAACATAGCCGTAGTTAGCTGGGTAGAACATAGGCGTAGCAACAAATCGATCAACAAAAATAGCATCGCTATCTTTATCTACTTCATATTTGATAGGGTCGTGATTTGCTGGGATCTCAATAATTACATTGATGTCATGGGGCAGATCTTTGCCCGCAGGTATGTCGTTGTAGCTCATTTCAATAGTTCCATTAGGTTACATTGGCGAGAAGCCGCGAATTATAGCTAGTTGATCAAAATTTGGCCAGTAGCTAGGCCAGTAACTTACGCGACCTTACACCCTTTACCTAAAGCAGGCCGGCTACCTGCTATTGCAAACGGAAAGTAATCGGCAGGTTAAGTTCAAAACTGTCTGCTTTTATACCTTCAGGTAAGTCTGGAAATGGGGCTGCTTTTTTAACTGCCTTTAATGCCGCCTGATTGAGTAATCGATAATCAGATTCTTGGGTGGCAGTAACCGAGAGCAGCTCTCCAGAACGATCAACCACCAACCCTATACGCACAGTACCCTGCTGGTTGTTCTGTACCGCTCGCTTGGGATAGGCAATAGACTTATAGATCTGAGCCACGACCAATGGGGTGTAATCACGCTGAGCGAGTGCCTCAGCAACATTGAATTCAATTTCTTCTTCAGCAGCTTCTTTTGCGGCCAGTTCTTCAGGGGTAGGCTCAGGGACGCTAGCCAGTTCTGCGCTTTCATCAGTGGGCTTAGCTGATAGGTTGTCGGCAACCACTTTTGGTGCCGGAATCTCGGCAGCTTTGACTGCAACTTTGGCTTCAGGCAAAGGCTTAGGCGCAACAGCCTCTATAATTGGCTCTGCTATCCATGAGGCTGCTAGTGCCACTCGATTGCTGGTGGGTGTAACACTAGTCAACAATTCTTCTGCCTCCACGGCCTCGTCGGCAGTTTTAAGACCCAAAAGCTGGTCTTTAAATGTTGTTGAGGGTGGTATGGGCCCGATCCAGGTTCTCAGCAATATATTGAAGACGTTTTTCGGGTAGTTTGAGACTAGCTCAGTGCCATTAAAACGCATTGATGTGCCCTGTTCAGGGTGGTAGATATATTCAATAATATCTCCCTTATGTGGGGCTGATTTCGGCGCCTGCATAATATCGATAACTTCCTGAGCAGAACCGCTAAAACTTTCCCGGTCGTTATTAATAGAGATACTCTGCATCCACAGATTGAGCCAGCGGCGCTTGGAGTAGTTATTCAGCATGCGCACTTCCATACGTTTGGGGCTGTCTTCGAGCTGTATGGTGCTGGCGCTGTCTTGGATGGTATCGACAAATAACCCGGCGACGAACTGTTGTTTGCCAAGATCCTTGTAGATAGCGCTGCCGTTGAGGCTTAGTTCACTGTAGGCATTTGAGCAAAACAGCGCAAAGCTCAGTGAGAAAAATAGCGTAACTGCTGGTCTGTGGGTGAAACCGGTCAAAAGTCCTTCTATCCTGTTGTATAACATGGGAGTTATCCTTTCCGTATGACTCAATATTCTTCAGCTTTCCTGTCGACTACTCGCTAGATTGACAGCTGACATTGATCCTTTCCCTAAATTCACGAGGCATATTGAAGTCAAGCTTGGGTAGGGTGCAAGCTGCCTTGTGAAAAATGCAAACTCTGTCCCGTTTGAGGGGTATGTTTTGCCGGATTGATCACAATTTATTGACTAGAATGATAGTTAATAGGCGACTGATATAAGTATGCCTGAGCCTTAAAAATGGCTACCTAGTAGCTTTTTTCAGTACTAGCGAGTCTCATTAGCTGTTTGCTTTACTCACCTGATAATCGGAAAAACAAGTAAACTACCTGCTTAACTTTGACCGTATAATCAGACAGTAAAAAAATCGGACCATGGAATGGCTCCATCGTTTAATCCATAAAAGGTAAGCCCCCTTGAATAACAATGTTCGTTTCGCTCTATTCTTTGCTCTAGCTATTATCATTTGGTTTGCGAGTGGTATTTTTAAGACAGCGGATTCGGCGGAACCAGTCACCGAAGTAGCTAAGAGCTATACCAAAGTTCAGGTCGCTAGCTTTAATCAGCAGTTCTTTAGCCGCACGCTATCATTGCGCGCTAAAACAGAACCCAACAGAGCGGTGAATGTGCTGGCTCAGGTGTCAGGTAAAATATCGGCTGTCCTAGTTCAAGAGGGCAGTTCTGTCGAAAAAGGCCAGGGTATCTGCCAAATTGATGCTGAAGATCGTCATCTTCGCTTGGCGCAGGCTCAGGCATCGTTAGATAATGCGAATATTGCGTATCGGGGTGCCATAAAGTTAAAGAGTGTGGGTTACCAGTCTGAACTGGCTATTTCCAAGGCAAAGGCTGTGTTGGCGACCGCTAGAACTCAGCTAAAACGCGCACAACTCGATGTTGAGAACCTCCAAATAAAGGCGCCATTCGCCGGTATTGTTGAATCTCGCCCTGTTGAAATGGGTGACTTTATAATGCCCGGTCAGCTCTGTGCCACGGTGGTTGAGCTCAACCCCTTAAAGGTCGAGGCTCTGGTGACAGAGTCAGAAATTAGTCGCCTAGTACTGGGTGATGAAGCGGTGGTGGTTGTTGCCGGTAAAACCTACTCGGGCGCTAAGGTGTCCTACCTTGCTCATCAGGCGAATGCCATGACCAAGGGATTCAGGTTAGAAGCATTAATGAGCAATGCTGATCAGTCTATAAGAGCAGGTGCCTCGGCTCAGCTGGATATTCAGATTGCACCTGTGTCGGCTCAGTTAATTCCGGCCAGCAGTATTCTTTTGGGTGACTTGGGGAATACCATCGTTAGAGTGCTGGGCCCCGATCAGATCGTCGCGTCTGTAGTGGTTACTGCAATTGGAGAAGCGGAAGGTGGGGTCTGGGTGAACAGGGCTGCCAGAAGAGGTCGTGTTGGTCACCGTAGGCCAAAATTACATCATTGATGGTGAGCGCGTTGAGCCCTCTTTTCCAGTTAGCAGCACTAAAGTAAAAACCTGAGTCTGGCGCCCCTATGAAATTTTTAAATCTCGTTGTTGACCATTCCCGAGCAACCTTATCAATAATGTTGTTGATACTTATTGCTGGTGCGGGCTCTCGGCTGTCTATGCCAGTAGAGCTTAATCCTAATGTCACCCTGCCCGTGGTAATGGTCATGGTTCGTCACGACGGTATTTCTCCAGAGGATGGCGCGAGACTGCTGGTGCGGCCGATAGAGAAAGAGCTAAAAACCCTCGATGGATTAGAAGAGATAAAGTCTACCGCCCAAGAGAGCATGGTTGTGGTGACAGCGGAATTTGAAGTCGCTGACAATATTAAAGAGATAGTCGCCGAGGTCCGGGAGGCGGTAAATCGTGCCAAAGCGGAGTTTCCTTCAGAGACCAAAGAGCCCATTGTTAATGAGTTGAGTCCGAGCCCAGAGCCGACCATTGTTATTACGTTCTCCGGCGACAATGTCTCTGAGCGTGAGCTGTTTACCGCCGCTAAATTCTTTCAGCGTGAATTGGAAATGCTGCCGGATGTACTCAAGGCAGATATATCGGGGCATCGAGAAGAGGTTGTCGATGTTGTGGTCGATCCGGCTAGGCTCGAGCAGTATGGTTTGCGGATAGATGAGTTAATTCGCGCCGTAAAGGTCAATAATTTGTTGATTCCCGCTGGTGAGATGGATGCGGCTCAGGGTCGCTTCGGCATTAAGATTCCCGCATTACTTGAAACCGCCGCTGATATTCGTGCGCTGCCGGTGCGTACCAATGCTGAGGGATCTATTACGCTCGGTGACGTTGCTTCGGTAAGAAGAACCTTTAAAGACGCCACGGGCTACAGTTTTATCAATGGTAAGAAAGCTATCGCCATTGAAGTTCGCAAGCGTCTCAATGCCAACCTAATTAGCACCGTTGATGCCACTCGAGCAACTGTCGAGCAATACAGAGCTGACTTTAGTGCTGATATGACCATTGGCTATGTCTTTGATGCCTCGGTGATGACCAATCAGATGGTGAATGAACTGCAGGGTAATATTATTACCGCGATGTGCCTGGTTCTGATCCTGGTGGTGGCAACCCTGGGGGTGAAATCGGGCCTGCTGGTTGGCTTTGGTATTCCCTTTTGTCTGTTGGGCGCGCTAATTATTATTAATGTGATGGGCTACAGTTTCAACTTTATGGTTATGTTTGGCCTGTTGCTGTCCCTAGGTATGCTGATCGATGGCGCCATCGTGGTGGTTGAGTTTGCCAATACTCAGGCAGCTGCCGGCCTTGCCACACGAGAGGCCTATATTGTGGCAGTACGGCGCATGGCTATCCCTGTTATTGCCTCAACGGGCACAACATTGGCCGCCTTTTTACCCCTGCTGTTTTGGCCCGGAGTCTCGGGGGACTTTATGTCCTACTTACCCATTACCGTATTTGCGGTACTGGCCTGGTCATTAACCTATGCACTAATTTTTGCACCTACTCTGGGTATTGTTTTAGGCCGTCGTCGAGGAAAGCAAAAGAAACAGCCTGAAGACCACCAGTCAGAGGAATCTGCGACCACATTATTTGAACCACTTCAGAATGCGTATTTGAAGCTTTTGCGACCGGTGATTAAGTCTCCGGTGATAACGGCAATCACAGCCATGGTTCTACTTGTGGGCATCTTTAATCTCTACGGTAAGTTTAATGCCGGACAGGAGTTTTTTACCCCCATTGAGAGCCAGTACGGCATGGTTGGTGTGCGTGCCCAGGGCAATCTATCAATTGAAGAACAGCGGGATATTACCTTTAAGGTGCAGGACGTGGTAGCCGATGTTGACGGCGTAAATCAGCTGTATGGCTATTCTAAGGGCGGCAGCATGGTTATTTATGGCTCCGATGTGAGCCGTGATGAGATCAGTTCATTCCTTGTTGAGCTTTACCCTAGAGAAGAGCGTACCCGGGGTAGCGGAGAGATATTCGAAGAGATTCGTCAGCGTACTAAAATTCTACCGGGCGTCTATGTCGGAGCCATGGAAATGGAGACCGGGCCGCCCACAGGCAAGGACATTCAAATACAAATATCTTCATCGGATCGACAAGCTATGTACAGAGCTACTGCCGAGATTTCCCAGTGGGTTGGCGATAATGTAGAGGGTGTCAGAGATTTGCAGGATACATTGCCCCTGGCCGGTATTCAGTGGGAAATCGAAGTAGATCGTGAGCGCGCGGCAATGCTGGGCGTTAATGTTGCCGATGTTGGCAATATGGTTCAGATGGTCACTGGTGGTGTCATGATCGGTGAGTTCCGTCCCGATAATGCCGACGACGAAATTGAAATCAGGCTGCGCTATCCAGAGCAGGATCGACAGCTGACCTCGATTGATAGTCTAAGGGTCAATACGCCCAATGGTGCAGTGCCGATTGGTAGCTTTAGTGAGCGGGTGGCGAAGCCAAGGGTCGATGCTATTCAGCGCTTTGATATGGTTGAAACGGTGTTTATTTTAGCCAACTCGGAAGATGGCTATCTCCCAGACAACCAAACTCGCGAGATTGCTGAATGGCTGGAACAGCAAGATTTTGACGCCTCGTTGAATATTAGTTTCCGCGGTGCCAATGAGGAACAGGCCAAAGCAGCCGCGTTCCTGTCCACGGCATTTTCTCTGGCCATGTCGGTCATGCTGATTATGCTGGTGATGCAGTTCAATAGCTTTTATCAGGCCGGTCTTATTTTATTCTCTGTGGTGATGTCGACTGCCGGAGTACTGTTGGGACTCTTAATCGCACAGGCCACCTTTAGTACCATTCTGACGGGTGTGGGCATCGTTGCGCTGGCGGGTATCGTGGTTAATAACAATATTGTATTGATTGATACCTACAACTATGTGCGCCTCCATAACCCTGCATTATCTGCTGCTGATGCGGTATACAGCGCGGCCAAGTCGCGATTTAGGCCCGTGATGTTGACCAGTGTGACCACCATTGTGGGTCTGTTACCTCTGGCTAATGGCCTGAGTATTGATCTGGTTAATCGCAGTTACACTATCGGCGGTATGGTCGCGTCCTGGTGGCAACCGCTGGCCAGTGCCATTGTAAATGGTCTGGTAGTCTCGACGGTATTAACCCTGTTACTGACTCCAGCCTTGTTACTGTTGCCAGAGATTATCTCGAAACGTTTTGGTGTCCGCGTCGCAGAACACCGGTTTGAGGATTAGGATCCAAAAGATGCCTGTATTAAAGGTTATTTATCCTGCTGCCTATCAGCTGTTAAATAGCCTGGTACTGTTGTTTAGCGCCTATTCGTTGGGCTATAGCAGCACCGGCAAACTGCAATGGTTGTGCCTGCTAATTATTGCTCTGGCGCCGGCGGTGCAGTGGATTACGCCCTATGACCGACAGCCGTCTAACAACCAAAAGATTAAATTACCCCTAGTGTCAGCCCTGATTGTGTTGGCGATAGGCCTTCTATTGTTGGTGGCGCCGCCGGGTATTGCCCTCTGGCTGGGACTAGCCTGTTTGGCGGGCTTCTTAATCAATAATAACCTAGCCGATTAATCACTGGTTATAAAACCAGTTATTAACCCTTTAATACTGTATTATAGGGCTCATTCAAGTTTCCCTAATAGAAAAATCTAGCAGGAATTGGTGTCTGATTGAGAAAAATAATCCATTGTGACTGTGATTGTTTTTATGCCGCAGTTGAAATGCGTGATGACCCGTCTCTGCGAGATTTACCTATAGCCATAGGGGGAAAGTCAGATCGACGGGGAGTGGTAGCTACCTGCAATTACAAAGCTAGAGAATATGGGGTGAGATCTGCTATGCCCACAGGGCAGGCGCTAAAACTCTGCCCCGACCTGGTCGTTGTGCCGGGCACTATGGCCAAGTACCGCGAAGCCGCTCAACAGATCCGTCAAATCTTCTATAGATACACCGATAAAGTCGAACCCCTGTCCCTCGATGAAGCCTATCTGGATGTTACTGATTGCACGGAATGTCAGGGCAGTGCCACCCTTATTGCCCAAGAGATTCGTGAGGTGATAGCGCGGGAAGTCGGGGTCACCGCCTCGGCAGGAATAGCGCCCAATAAATTTCTTGCCAAGGTCGCCAGTGACCTCAATAAGCCCGATGGCCAGTATGTTATTACACCCCCTGAAATCGATGCCTTTGTAGAGACTCTTAAGGTCAAGCGTATTTCTGGTGTGGGCAAGGTCACTAACGAAAAACTGCGGCGTCTGGGTATTGAAACCTGCGGTGACTTGCAGCAGTGGCCAATGCTCCAGTTGGTGGATAAGTTTGGTGTGTTTGGCAAGCGCCTCCATGATCTAAGTTTTGGCCGTGACATTCGTGAGGTCAACGCCAATAGCCGCCGTAAGTCACTCAGTGTTGAACGCACCTATTCTGATGATTTGGCCGACCAGGCAGCCTGCCTGAAAAAAATACCAGATCTTCTGCTGGAATTACGCAGTCGACTGCGGCGTGTGGATAGCGATTATCTAGTCACCAAGCAATTAATTAAAATGAAGTTCATCGATTTTACGAGTACTACGGTAGAGCGGCAGGTGGTCAAGGGTTTGCCAATAGAAAGTTTTGAAGAGCTTTGCCTGCAAGCTTGGGAGCGAGGAGGACGTTCCGTTCGTTTATTGGGTATGGGCGTTCGTTTTGTGGACACCCGAGATGAGGGTCGTGCTGTGCAGTTAGATCTATTTAACTAGTCTTTACCCACCCATACAGCATTAAATGCACTTTTAAGCCCTAACAGTGGACGGGTCTATGTAAATTGGGCGGCTATTTTGGTAGGATAACGAATCGAATCAACGACAAGTAATCTTATCGTGACAGTACGTTCTAGCAAAGGCTCAATGCGCGACGAACTTCGGAAAAAAACCGAAGAGTTTCTTAAGCGTGGCGGCGAAATAAAGCAGCACAATCAAGGCGAGACCGGCGAGCCAGCCGACAAGCCTCGCGCTAGATCGGTTTTTGTCAGTGGAGAACCCCGCCAAACCAGAACCTACATCAACGATGTGGTCTCAGCTCTGGATAGCCGCAAGAAGAAAAAGACCCCGCCCAAACCAGTCAAAGTCAGCAAGCGTCCCAAGAAAAAACTTATCTATGATGATTTTGGTGAGCCGGTACGGGAAGTTTGGACAGATGAGAAAGCTAAACCCAAAGCCCCCTAGGCTTTTATACTAAGCTGTTAGCTTTTTTGTAAGACTCTTATTCTGCAATACCTTCTTTTACAAAGCCTCTCTTTTGCAACCGCTCTCTTTTACAACAGTCTGTAGAAAAGCCCTAAGTTGGTCTGTTTAGCAATAGTAGCCTCAGACTCTCGCTTCCGAGGCTATGCGCGCATTTTTCACAGACCTATCTAGGTGATATCTTCGCCTTTTTCTTGCTTGTCAGCATGATAACTAGATCGTACTAAGGGGCCGCAGGCTGCCTGTTTAAAGCCAATACTCTCAGCATATTCAGTGTACTCAGCAAATTCATCTGGGTGCACAAAACGATCGATAGCTAGGTGCGCTGCAGAGGGCTGCAGGTACTGACCGACTGTCAACATGTCTACATCATGGGCGCGCAGATCATCTAGCGTGCGCAGTAACTCATCTTTGGTTTCACCCAGACCTACCATTAAGCCAGATTTTGTTTTCACACCTGGGTTTCGTGCTTTGTATTCCTTGAGCAGTTTTAACGACCATTCATAGTTAGCGCCAGGACGTGCTTTGCGATAGAGCCGTGAGATAGTTTCCATATTGTGGTTAAACACATCTGGTGGTGTGGCGGTCAAAATATCCAGTGCGGGCTCCATGCGGCCACGGAAATCAGGGACCAGAACCTCGACTTTAAGATTTGGTGATAAAACCTTGGCTTCCCGAATACAGTCTGCAAAGTGCTGAGCACCGCCATCGCGGAGGTCATCACGATCTACCGAGGTAATTACGACATACTTTAAACCCATCTCATGGATGGCATTGGCCAAGTTGCTGGGCTCATTAATATCTAAAGGGTTGGGCTTACCATGGCCGACGTCACAAAATGGGCAGCGTCTGGTGCATATCTCACCCATAATCATAAAGGTCGCCGTACCGCCGCTAAAACATTCATGCAGGTTAGGGCAGGCCGCCTCTTCACAGACAGTTGCCATTTTATGGCTGCGCAAAATATTTTTAATCTCTTGCACCTTAGGGGACGCCGATAAACGCACACGCATCCAGGGTGGCTTGCGCTGTACATCGACTGTGGGAATAACCTTGACCGGAATCCGCTCTACTTTATCGGCACTGCGCAGCTTTTCGCCCTGCTGTAGGCGGCGTGTGCGTTTCGGCGGCGTTACTGTTTCGATGGTCATAGATTTCCTCTAAATTGTTTCATAATCAATATAGCCAAGTCCGGCGCATAAATTAGCGGCCAGAACGGCAGACACCTGGTCAATGCCGGGTGGTTTTTCTACTAGATCTGCTAGCTGGGTCATTGAGACACTCAGGCCGCAGGGGTTAATGCGCTGCCAGGGTGACATATCCATAGCGACATTAAAGTTTAAACCATGGTAACTGCAACCTTTGCGAATGCGCAGTCCCAGGGAAGCAATTTTATCCCCGTTGTCGATATATACGCCGGGCGCTTCGCGGCGGGGTGCGGCACTGACTTGCCAATGGCCCAATGTGTCCACCAGAGCCTGCTCAATTAGGGTAACCAGATCGCGAACACCAATCTTCAAGCGCTTAAGGTCAATCAGTATGTAGGCCGTTATCTGTCCTGGACCATGGTAGGTCACATGCCCCCCACGATCGCTCTTAATCACAGGGATATCGCCTGGCAGTAAGATATATTCTTCTTTGCCGGCCTGACCCTGAGTAAACACAGGCTTATGTTCTAGGAGCCAAATTTCGTCTGCGGTACTTTTATCACGCTGTTCATTGAACGCTTTCATGCGATCAAAAGTCACGCTGTATTCCTGAAGACCTAGCTGACGCACAATCATGGTTAAAGCACCATCTTAACTCGAGAGTTGGTTTTTAATTCAGCAAAAATTTCTTCCAACTGGGGTTTCCCCGTTGCAGTAATCACCAGTGTCATAGACTGCCAGCGACCCTTACTGCTATCGCGAATGGTTATCTTGGTGCGGTCAAAGCCCGGGGCATGGGTTTCGATCACCTGATAAATATGGCTATGAAGGTCTGGATGCGCCTCACCCAAAACCTTGATGGGGTAGTCACAGGGAAATTCAATTTTCGGGGCTTCTTCTTCGCTCACAGTGCAGTGCTCAGATGTTAAGAAATTATTTTGGTGAAAAACAGAACGATCCAATCAATGAATCTAGACATAAAGCCAGCTTCCGCAATATCGCTCTGTGCCACTAGAGGTAAGTCCACCAGCATCTTGCCCTCGAGTGTTACCTGCAGTCTACCCAACTCTTGGCCAGTGTAAATCGGTGCTTCTATCTGCTCATCTACCAGTATATTAGCGGCCAGATTTTTCTGAGATCCACGGGGGAACGTGAGGGTTACATCATCGGCGATGGCCAAATTTAGGAATTCTTCAGTGCCATACCAAACCTTGGTATTAGACTTGATTAGGTCACCCGCGGAATAAATAGTTTTGGTATCAAAATGACGAAAGCCATAGGAAAGTAATTTTTGTGATTCTCGAGCACGGGAGGCGTCATCATTGGCACCAAGTACCACTGAAATTAGACGCATACCACTGCGCTTTGCTGAAGCCACTAGGCAGTAGCCTGCGGCATTGGTATGGCCAGTCTTCAAACCGTCAACACTGGTATCGCGCCATAGCAGGCGGTTGCGATTAGGCTGATTAATATTATTGTGTTTAAAATACTTTTTCGCGTAAATGCTGTAATACTTTGGATGGTCGCGAATAATAGACCGGGCAATAATCGAGAGGTCACGGGCGGTAGAAACCATACCTTCTGCGGGCAAGCCGGTCGCATTCATATAGACAGTGTTGGTCATACCGAGTAGCTGCGCCTGACGGTTCATGTTGTCAGAAAATGCTATTTCACTGCCGCTGATATGTTCCGCCAGGGCGATGGCAGCATCGTTTCCTGATTGAATAATGACGCCATGCATCAGATCCAGCACTGAGACCTCGGTGCGGGGCTTTAAAAACATAGTAGAGCCGTCAGTTTTTGCGCCGCCGCGCTCCCAGGCATTGTCACTAACTAATACCTTACTGGTTTCTTCAAGACGCTCGGCTTCAATTTCATTGGAGACAATATAGGTGGTCATCATCTTAGCCAGACTTGCCGGAGGAAGTTGCACATCGGCATCGCTTTCTACCAGCACATGGCCGGTTTGGGCGTCAATGAGTATCCAGGCTTTAGCGGCTAATTCTGGGGGCGCTGGTACTAACTTTTGCGCCTGAATTGGAGATACTGCCAGCAGACAAAAGGCAATAATCCAAGAGTGTAAAGTCCATTTTTTAAACATACAGAAGCCACCGAAAAAGAATTGTTATCAAGCCACGCAGTTTATCACCTCAAACGCAGTTATGCGCGTCCGAGGCTAGGGCGCTTAACGATTAATTTTAGGGGATAACGGTGAATCCCGAAATATTGGCAGCCTGTTTAAGAGTGCGTTTAATTAGCCGTAATTCCATTTGGTCGGCAATGGGGCCAATCCAAACTTTGAACAGGTTGTCGCGCTGCTGCACAAGAATAGGCAGTGCGGTGAATTCACGAACTTCTTTTTGTAAAACTTGTGCCGACGCCGCACTATCAAAAGCGCCCACCTGAAGGTAGGGGCCCTGACTAATGACCAGAGGGGAATCTGAGTTTGTCTTAGCCGCCGGAATAGTGGCTTCTAGAATAGCGGTTTCGGCTTCCGTCATTATCGGTAACTTAACCACAGGTATTGGTGGTAATCGCGACTGGCTGCCTGAGGGATCGATGGCCTCAATTAATACCTTCGCAGTGCCTCTGTCGGCAAAGCCGAGCTTCAGGGCGCCAACATAAGACAGGTCAATTAAGCGGGGCCCGTGAAAGGGTCCTCGGTCATTTACTCGTACGATAATTGAGCGTTTATTTTCAAGATTAGTCACCCGCACATAGCTTGGAATGGGCAGTGACTTATGGGCGGCGGTCATGGCGTACATGTCATAAATTTCGCCATTAGAGGTTTGGCGGCCATGAAATTTAGTGCCATACCAAGAGGCGATTCCCACTTCGCTGTAGTCTTTGTTGCTGGGTAATACAAAATAGGTTTTGCCAAAAACCTCATAGGGGCTTTTATTGCCAGCTCTGGTGATCGGTTCCACTTTAGGAACTGCATTGGCTACGTTTCTGGTGTCGATAGGCTTGCCGGCACCGTCTGATGGCTCGATTGCGGTCGTGGGTATGTAGCCACAGCTGCTCAGTAGCAATGTCGCGATTACGCAGCCTAATCGAATGATAGAGGGGCGATTAATAGGTGCGGGTTTGATTGGTAAACCCTCAACAGTTCTGGTCTGACTCACAGATGCGATTCCTCATAAGTTCACTGAGCTGGTAGACCGCCATGGCATATTTGGTGCGTGGGTTGTAGCGTCCAATCACATAAAAATTATGCAGGCCAATCCAGTATTCGGTTCCGTACTTAGCTTTAAAGCTCATGGGAAATGCTTTGCTGTCTGGGGTAAATTCTTCGACGGGCTTATAACCCTGAGCAATGAGATCCCCGAGAGTAGCAGTAGGGCGCTTCATTTTATTGAGTCCCTCTTTACTGGGCGTCTTTTCAATATAGGCTCTGGTGGCTACTGGCTGGTCTTTTTTCCAACCATGCTTAGTGAAATAGTTGGCCACACTGCCAATCGCATCGGTCGGGTTGGTCCAGATATCGGCAAAACCGTCACCGTCATAATCCACGGCATAGTCACGATAGCTGTTGGGCATAAATTGTCCCCAACCCATAGCGCCAGCATAGGATCCTTTTAGTTCGAGGGGGTCCTGATTCTGCTCGCGGGCCAGCAGCAGCAAATTTTCCAGCTGTATGGTAAAAAACCTTTTACGGGATTCACGCTTTTCGGTGTAGGTGTAGTAATCAAAGGCTAGGGTCGTCAGGGCATCAATGACTTTATAGCTGCCAGTATTGCGACCATAGTTGGTTTCAACGCCAATAATACTCACGATAATGGCGGCATCAACACCGAACTCAAGTTCGGCTTTTTCCAAGGTTGCTCTGTTTTCTTGCCAAAACTCAAGGCCGCGATTGGCTCTGGTCTCGGTAACAAATATTTTTCGGTATTCATGCCATGGCTTGGCTTTTTCTGCTGGGCGACTCATTGCTGTAACAATGGATTTCTGGTGCTGGGCATAGGCCAGCCAGGTTAATACTTGCTGGCGATCAAATTGATGGTCGTCGACCATGGTATCCACAAATGCACCGGCTTCGGGATGTTCGGAGTAATCTGCCAATGCGGCTGTTGAAAATACAGAGGCCAAAAATGTTGTGGCGACAAGGGTTGTAGCGAGAACTGTGGCGCGGCCAGTTAATGTTGTTCTAATAAAATTTCTCAAAGCGTTGTCCTAATCCTTTTGGGCTCGGTGCTAATAGCCATCAGAATACCAAATCCAAGAAACAGAGTCACAATTGCTGTGCCTCCATAGCTAATAAATGGCAAAGGTACACCTACTACAGGCAGTATTCCCGATACCATGCTCATATTGACGAAAACATAGGTTAAAAAAGTGAGGGTCAAGCTGCCCGCAATCATCCGCCCAAATTGCGACTGTGAATTCAGAGCAATCATAATGCAGCGGCTAATAAGTAATGTGTAGAGAGTGCAGAGAGCCAATACTCCCATTAAGCCAAACTCTTCGGCTAGAACGGCAATAATAAAATCAGTGTGGCTTTCAGGCAGAAAATTTAACTGTGACTGTGTGCCCAGTGTCCAACCTTTGCCGCTCCAGCCACCAGATCCGATAGCGGTAGTCGACTGAATAATATTCCAGCCCGCTCCCAGCTTGTCATCTTCTGGCGACAGCAGAGTCAGTACGCGCTGTTTTTGATAGTCGCGCATCACAAATAGCCAGAATGTGGGTATTGCTGCCATAACCAGTAAAAAGGCGCTCAATAGATAGCGTTTGCGCAGGCCAGCCAGAAAGATCACAAAAAAGCCTGAGGCCAATATTAATAGTGCTGTCCCCAGATCCGGTTGCCTAACAACTAGGATCACTGGAATAACAGTGATGGCCAATACCATTAAGACATGCCCGAATGCCGGGGGAATGTAGCGTTTGCCGAGATAGGCTGAGACCATCATGGGTACTGCAACTTTCATTAACTCTGAGGGCTGAAAGCGGGTAAATCCAAGATCTAACCAGCGTTGAGCGCCTTTTGCACCCACGCCAAAAAACAGCACAGCCAAGAGGGACATCAGGCCTACGCCATACAATAAAAAAGACCAGCGCTCCCAAAAACGCACGGGAAACTGTGCTACTCCAAACATCACACCAAAGCCCACCAGCATAAGCAGCGCCTGACGTTTAACATAAAACATGTTTTGCCCGCTGGCGCTGTACAGCACGACTAGGCCAGCGCAGCAGACTAGAATCAACATAACCAGTAGTGGTAGATCTATGTGTAGGGAGCGACCGCTTTGCTTGTCACCGCCGGGGCTCTGCATACGTCTTACAAAATCATCTCTATGCATTTAGTTAGCACCCCCTGAAGATTGGTGTGATCCTGCTTTTGATTTCATGTACATATCCATCACCATGCGAGCAATAGGTGCAGCGGCGGAACTGCCATGTTCGCCATTTTCAACAATCAAGCCGATGGCAATCTGTGGATCATCAGCGGGAGCAAAGGCCACAAATAGGGCGTGATCCCACTGGCTTTTGTCAATTTTCGAGCTGTCGTACTCTTCTTCGGCGCTAATACTAATGACTTGGGCGGTGCCTGTTTTGCCGGCAATCTTGTAGCTCAGCCCGCGGCTGATGCCTTTGGCTGTGCCTTTTGTCGAATGGACTACGTCGCTCATTGCCTTGTGGATATAGTCCCAGTGCTCTTCATTAATATTTATGGGTTCAGAAATTTCGTCTCTGGCAACCGCGATGCCATTAATGGACTTAACAATCTTGGGGACAACGGCATTGCCCCTTGAGGCAATGCGCGCTGTCATCACGGCCAGCTGTAATGGTGTCGCCAGCATAAAGCCTTGACCAATACTGGTGTTAATAGTGTCACCATTAAACCAGCTCTGCCCGCGAGCGCCTTTTTTCCAGACTCTTGAAGGCATGATACCGGAGCGTTCGCCAGGCATATCAATGCCGGTAATCTGTCCCAAGCCAAATTGTTTGCTGTAGCGAGAGAGCAAGTCGATACCGGTTTTAATGCTCATCTTATAAAAGAAGACGTCACAGGATTCGATAATCGCTTCGGCGAGATCAACGCCTTTACCATGGCCACCACGCTTGGAGTTATGGTCTCGCCAGGGACGTTCGATACCTTCCATAATAAAATAGCCAGGATCATCAATAACATAATCCATGCTAATGGTTTTGCTATGCAGGCCAATCAATCCGAAAAGAGGTTTAATGGTAGACCCGGGAGGGTATTGGCCGCGAATGGTGCGGTCAAACAGTGGACGGTCGGGGGAGTGCAGCAGGGCGTCGTAGTTTTTTTGAGTGATGCCAGAAACGAACAGGTTGGGATCATAGCCAGGGGCACTGACAATAGCCAAAATACCGCCTGTCTTAACATCAATAGCCACCAGGGCACCGCGCTCACCTTCAAATGCCTTGTGGGCGACACGCTGTAAGCGGCTGTCTAGGTACAGGGTCAAATTACTGCCTGGTACTGGGTCCTTATTATCCAAAATTCGCATAACTCGCCCGCGGGCATTGGTTTCTACATGCTCAGTACCTACCTCGCCGAGTAACTGGGATTCATAGAATTTTTCTAGACCAATCTTGCCAATGGAATCTGTGCCACTGTATTTGATGCCATCAATGGTTTGGCTTTCGCGCTCATTGATGCGGCCCACATAACCGATGGCGTGACCAAATAATTCGCCATCAGGATAAAAACGCATCAGTCGTGCAGAGACTTCTGCGCCGTCTAACAGGTAGCCATTAACGGCTAAAACCCCTCGCTCTTGCTCGGTGAGATCATATTTCAGTGGTGTCTGTTCGTAGGGCTTGCGACGGGTAAGGCGCTTTTCAAAGCGTTTGATATCGTTGTCAGAAATCTCAATGAGCGAACTGATAGTGTCCAGCAGTTCACTGAGATTATCTGAGCGTTCACGGACGATAGTCAGAATATAGGTGGGGCGATTATCCGCCAGTAGCTCGCCATTGCGGTCATAAATAAGGCCTCGGGACGGCGGGGCCGGGCGCACATGCACACGATTGTTATCAGCATGGGTAGCAAAATCTTGATACCGCGTAAGCTGCAAATCCACATAGCGGGCGATAACGACTATCCCCAGAACGAATGCTAGAAATATAGAGATCAGCAGGCGACTGGCAAAGATTTTGCGTTCGCGGGCAGGATCTGAAAAGGCAGCATCATTAATCATTATGGGTTATCCGATCAACTAACTGCGATGATAAGGGTGATTAGCATTTATCGTCCATGCTCGGTACAGCTGTTCCATCAACACAATGCGCACTAGTGGGTGCGGCAGAGTGAGGTCTGACATTGACCAGCGCATATCTGCCCGCGCCAGACAATCAGCCGACAACCCGTCAGGGCCACCAATGAGTAAGCTTATATCACGGCCTTCCATCTGCCAATTCGATAACTGAGCGGCCAATTTCTCGGTGCTCATGGGTTTGCCTAATACATCTAGAGCAACCACAAAGTCTCTCTCGCCCATGGCCTTGAGTAGAGCCTGACTCTCGGCCTCTATGGCTTTGGCAGCAGGCTGGTTTTTACCGCGGCTGCCCAGGGGTATTTCAATCGCCTGAATACGCAATTCCGGCGGCATACGCTTGCCGTACTCGTGGCAGCCGGCTTCAACCCAATCGGGCATCCGCGTACCAACCGCCAGTATGCGTAGTTTCATCTTTAAGGCTCTACTTATTCGCCATTTGACTGAGCATTTAGCTCATCGTCAGCGCTCTGCGGGCGATCGCCAGGGCGCAGTGCCCAGAGTCGCTCTAAATCATAAAATGCGCGGGTTACGGGCAACATTACATGGATGATTACGTCACCAAAGTCGACCAGTATCCACTCGGAAGTATCGTCGCCTTCAACGCCAATCAAATGGTAGCCGGCTTTCTTGCCTTCAACCGCCACATTGGATGCCAGCGATTTAACCTGACGGTTGGAGCTGCCGGTGGCAACGACCATGGTGTCCATTACGTCAGTGAGTTCTCTCACGTCGATACTGGTGATGTCGATGGCCTTCACTTCTTCAAGGGCGTTTATAACAATGTCGTGCAGGGATTGCGTCATGGCAATTATTTACTCATATAAATGTTGTTGGTGGATATAGTCGACCACTGTATCAGGGGTCAAAAAACAAATGTTTTCGCCGTTACTTACTTTTTCACGAATGCCGGTTGACGAAATAGCCAGCATAGTTAGCTCACAAAAATAACATTTTCCCTGAGCTGTTTTTTGTATTACCGCCAAATCATCGCAGCGATGTCTATTAATCCAGTCGGCTAAGATGCCAGACTCTGGGACCTTATAACCGGGCCGGGACGATACGACTATATGACAGTAATCCTGAATTTTCTGCCAATCGTGCCAGCGATTCAGACCATTGAGCGAATCCATGCCTATGCACAAAAACAGCGGTGTCTCAGGGCCAATCTGCTCGCGAATCAGGCGCACCGTATCGACGCTGTAGCTGGGTGCCGGACGCTGCAGCTCAATATCTTCTGCCTGCAAAAGCGTTTGCTCGCCAATGGCGAGCTGCAACATTTTAAGGCGTTGCTCGGCAGTTATCTCAGTTTCGTCGCGGTGAGGTGAAAACGCACAGGGCATCATGCGAATACTTTCAACCTGCAACTGTTCCGCAAGCTCAGTGGCTATCCGTAAATGGCCAAAATGAACGGGGTTAAAACTGCCACCAAATAGAGCAATAGACATTATTCGCGTATCTGTCCGTCGCCAAACACGACCCACTTTTGGCTGGTTAAGCCCTCAAGGCCAACCGGGCCTCGCGCGTGAATCTTGTCTGTAGAAATACCAATCTCGGCACCCAGGCCATATTCAAAACCGTCCGCAAAACGCGTCGAGGCGTTAATAATGACCGAGCTCGAATCTACTTCGGCGATAAAACGGCGGCCGCGGTTAAAGTCTTCAGTAACAATCGCTTCGGTGTGCTGGGAACTGTATTTAGCAATGTGAGCAATTGCTTCATCAATACCGGCCACTATCTTGATTGATAAAATAGGCGCCAGATATTCTTCGCCCCAATCCTGCTCAGTGGCTTCAATAATCGATTCGATAATATCGCGAGATTTGTCACAGCCGCGCAGCTCAACATTCTTCTCGGCATAAATCTTTGCCAGCTCCGGCAGTATTTTTGGTGCAACAGACTCAGCAATCAGGAGTGACTCCATAGCATTGCAGACACCATAGCGATGAGTCTTGGCATTGTCGGCAATCGCTAGTGCCTTTTTCAGGTCGGCGCGATCATCAATATACACATGGCAGTTACCGTCTAGATGTTTGATTACGGGCACCCGGGCATCGGCACTAACGCGGGCAATTAAGCTCTTGCCGCCACGAGGCACAATCACGTCCACATGCTCTGTCATGGTAATCAGCTCACCGACCGCATCGCGATCAGTGGTATTAATCACCTGAACCGCAGTTTCAGGCAGACCAACATCGGCTAAGCCCTGGGCAATACAGGCAGCAATGGCCTGATTGGATAAAATGGCTTCGCTGCCGCCGCGCAAAATAGTCGCGTTGCCCGACTTAAGGCAGAGGCTCGCCGCATCGATGGTTACATTGGGGCGGGACTCATAAATAATGCCGATAACCCCCAGAGGTACACGCATTTTTCCGAGCTGGATACCGCTGGGACGGAAACCCATATCGGTGATGGTGCCAATAGGGTCCTGTAATGCAGCCACCTGTTTTAGGCCTTCGATCATGCCGCTAATACGTTCATCGTTAAGTTCTAGCCGATCTAATAAGGCAGCGTCTAGGCCATTGGTACGACCATTTTCCATATCCACAGTATTTGCTGCCAACAGGTTATCGCGCCCGTCATCAAGCCTGGTGGCAATGGCCAGCAGCGCATTATTTTTAATGGCAGTACCCGCGCGCGCAAGCACCCGAGAAGACTCGCGGGCGGCAATGCCGAGGTCCTGCATATAAGCTTTAATATCCATAGATAAATCTTAACGTTGCGCCAAGCGTAATTGGTTACAATCACGGCTATAAAAAAGCGCCATTATACGGGCTGCAACGGCATAATTCCCGATTTTCAGTGGTATCCAGCCAATTTCCCTCAGGTGAACGTATAAAAACTTCAATTATTGTAAAAGGATGCCAATGTGCAGGCTATTATTTCGCTGCTAAGTGCCCATAAAGACTGGCTTGTACTGACCGGTGCAGGCGTTAGTGCTGCATCTGGCGTGCCTACCTATCGCAATAGCGATGCGGTCTGGCAGCGTAAACCGCCAGTGACTCATCAGGAATTTATGGCAGAGCAGAGCTCAAGGCGGCGCTTTTGGTCTCGCAATATGGTGGGTTGGCGTTTTATGATCGATGCCCAGCCCAATTCCGCGCATCTGGCGTTGGTTAAGTTGCAACAGTTGGGGCTGGTCTCCTGTTTGGTGACACAAAATGTTGATGGTCTGCATCAGCGCGCTGGCAGCAAGGCGGTGATAGACCTCCACGGTCGGATAGACAGTGTTTCCTGTATGGCTTGCGGGCACAAATACTCAAGGGCGTCGCTACAAACTTGGTTGGAGGCGCAGAACCCTGAATACGCTTTCCTAGCCGGCGGCATAGCGCCAGACGGTGATGCAGATATTGATCATCTTGATTACTCAGATATGCAGGTGCCTGACTGCGAGCACTGCGGCGGCATACTTAAACCAGATGCGGTGTTTTATGGCGATTCAGTCCCTAAAGATAGGCTGTTGTTGGCCGAACAGAAATTGCAGCAAGCTAATGGCCTGGTGGTAGCAGGCTCGTCATTGATGACCTATTCGGGGTACCGTTTTTGTCTCTGGGCACAGCAGCAAGGCAAACCTATTCTGCTGCTTAATGAGGGCAAAACAAGAGCGGATGACATCGCGACGCTTAAAATAGGTGGGAACTGTGCAGAGGTGTTGCAGGTTTGGTTAGCAGCTGCGAGTTAACCCGCAGCAGCCTTTGAGTCTTACAAATACTTACTAACAATCTCGGCCAGTGCTTCAAGGTGGGCAGGATCATCATTCAGGCAGGGAATATAGTGGAATGTCTCCCCACCGTGCTCAATAAAACTCTCGCGAGCTTCCATATTGATCTCTTCGATCGTCTCAAGACAGTCAGACGAAAAGCCCGGGCAAATAACTGCCACATGCTTCACGCCATCCCCAGGCATAGCCTCAAGGGTTTTGTCCGTGTAGGGCTGGAGCCAGGGCTCGCGACCAAAGCGAGACTGGAAGGTGGTCATTACCTGATCTTCATTTAAGCCCATACGCTCTCGCACCAGGCGGGTAGTCTGATGGCAGAAGCAGTGGTACGGATCACCCTTATTGAGATATCTCTGGGGGGTGCCATGGTATGAAAACATCAACTTATCAGGCTGACCATGCTCAGCAATATGCTTGCGAATAGTGCCGCACAGAGCATCAATATAAAGCTCAGACTGCTGATAGCCACCAATAAAATGTAACTCAGGTACCCAGCGAGTTTTAGTAAAGGTCTGGGCTACTGCATCGAAAGTAGAGCCTGTAGTTGCGCCGGAATACTGGGGGTAGAGGGGCAGGACGGTAATATCACGGACATTCTGAGCCGTTAACTCAGCAATCGCGGATTCCATCGAGGGGTTGCCATAACGCATGCCCAATACCACAGGCACATCATCATTAAACTTTTTGTCGAGAATTTTCTTAACGCCGGCAACCTGGGCCTTGCTGTGCACCATCAGGGGTGAGCCCCCTTCAGACCAGACGCTGGCATATAGCTTGGCTGAACGACGGGGGCGAATACGTAAAATAATGAGGTTGAGAATCATCCACCAGAGCAGGCGAGGAACCTCAACAACACGGGGATCGCTTAGAAACTCTTTGAGGTAACGGCGCAACTCAGCCGTTTTGGGGGCATCTGGCGTACCCAGATTACACAGCAACACACCTCGGCGCGGTGAAGGACCCTTATGGTCGTATTCTGTTTGGCCTTGGTACTTCATGGCGTTGCTCCTAAAACTGGGTGATGACGCTTAATGGCGAGACGATACGGCAACAGAACCGAATCGCCAAATCTAATTGCCTGTTGAATGCGATGGTATACGCTAAGAAGGGGGCCATGGATGGCTTAAGGGGTCGGCGGTTAGCTGCTGTGAGAGCCTCCCGGTTTAATAGCAGCCACGCGAGTGGTTCAGCCGAGGGCTCTCAAATTAGGTGCTCCAAGTTAGGTGCTCCAAATCATGTGCTCTCTATTTGAGGAATGCACTAGTCGGTGGAGGAGTGAATGTTAAATATTAAAAGCGGTTAGCTCAGACAAACTTCTTCGCAAGCCCTAACACCACACCAGCAAAGGCTTCACCATTGGCCGCAATCTGAGCGATTTTTGTGTTCCTATCGCTTGCCGACTGGACTATTTTTAATAGCTTTCCCAAGGCTTCCACATCAGCGGGTTCGGGTAGCAGTTCTTTAACCTCAGCGTCTGTCATGGTGGTTAATGAGGAGATTTTAGAGGCAAGTATATCGTCTGTGGTATTGGCGCTACGGTCAGCGGCATCCCCCACGGCAGTGTCGAATTGATCCCAGTCTATGGTCATCGTTATCTTCCTTGTATTTACGTCAATGTGATTGGCAACGGCTTAAAGAGAGGCTTTTAACTCTTTCAGCTTGCGTTTATATTTTTCAGCGGCGGCCACCTTGTCTTCAATATTATTGGCGCTATCAAGTAGGTCGCCAACAATACTGTCCGTGCTATCGATAATCTGTGTCACCTCGTCGCTATTGACGCCGACCATTGCCAGATAACGATCACGGTTTTCCACTACGTCGGCCGCCGAGAGTAATAGGCTGGTAATGCTATTATTGATGGATTTAGCCTGGCTGTAGTCAGCGCTTATCCGAGTGGCGATCTGTTGCTCAAGATCTTCCAACGGCTTAATTAGCTGCAACCGTTTGTTATTGATCTTTTGCTGCAGTGTGGGACTGGTTCTAAGAATAAATTGCAGTCGATCCTCCTTGCTACCACTGGCGACTATTTGATCCCATACGCTGGCAATGGCAGGTTCAGAGAAAAATTGTTTAGCAAATTCCGGTACCCACCTGTCTTGGATAAAGGTATCCACATCCTCTTTTTTTCGATCAAAGAAACGACCTAAAAGCATTAGGTGGGACTGTTCTATTTTGGCAATTCTATTACCTAATTCGGTAGACAGCTCTGGTGCCTCGGGTGGTATGGATACACAGGCGGTCAGAAGCACCATGCTTGTAATAATGGCGAGTATTTTAGTTCTGCTAATTAGCATCATAGTTTGAGCCTCGTTCCTTGAGATTATTAGTTGCGGTTGCGGGCGATAATTAATAGTTTCTTGCGGTAGGTAGCAATGGAGTGGTCGGTAAGGACTTTTTTGAAAGGCAGCTTTTTAACGCAGAGAGCGATCATTCGGTACCACCAGCTTACAGAATAGAGAAGTTTGACGCCGCTATAGTCCGATGTTTTACAGTTAGTCATATAGCGCATATTGCCAACATGCAGATAACCTTTGAAACGCTGCAAAATAAAACTCTGAATGCCTTTGCCTACCTTCGGAATTAACCGAACAGCCCAACCTACTATTGAAATAAGTTCGTCACTGGGGGGAAGCATAGTCACGCAATCTGCAGCATTAACGAGTCTATAGATGGGAGCCTTAATCGTTGAACCCCAAATCTCATCGCCCACCCGAGGCGATCCATAGGTGTAGCAGGCTGCAACTCCCCCCAGCGGATGGGTCAATTTTTTGGCCGCTATAGTGGCGAGCGCACCACCTAGGCTATGGCCAGTGAGATACAGAGGAATATCTTTAAGGTCGTCTTGATTGAGGCGATTTTGAATATCTAACCCAACCTCATTGTAGGCATCATTAAACCCTGAATGGATACTTCCGCCGCTTGGGCAGGCGGTGATAATGGCTTTGGCGTCGGCCTTGATGTCTTTGATACTGGTGGCTTCGGTGCCCCTAAAGGCAAGGATGGCCATGTCTTTATTGGCAACAATAATGGCTTGAGTGCCATTGCGATCATATTTCTCGATCAAGTCAAAGCTGAGCAATGTGAGATTGCTGATTAGATCTTGCTCTTCCTCAACCGGGTCATAGGCCACGGCATCAATAAGCTTTTCCAAGGTAGACTGACGCTTTGCATCTATTAGTTTTTTAATCTCATCAATAAAGTAGGTTTTGTTTTTCTGACCAGCAAATAATGGGTTAAAGCGAATATAAGCCAACTCTGCAAGACATGACATTAACCAGCTGGTTCTGTCGCTATAAGCTTTGCGATAGCTGGGCAGCTGCTTATCGAGCAAGGTCTTAATGTTATCCACATCTGTCTGTGATTGGGCAAGCAGCTCAGCCATAATTTTCTCCAGTCCATTATTAGTTGTTTATTCCCTTGGGCTTTCTCTCCTGTTCAATTAAGGATAGTCTGGCTTTGGCTGCTATAACAAATATAGGTTGAATATTGGCTTTTAAAAGTACGGCTACTCCTAATTGACGAGGTGGCCCTGGGTCGGCTCTTATGGGAATTTAGCTATGGAATGCAGGTATAACCTCAACCTGTGGTGACCCAAGCCTAATTAGTCATTTTCTTTCGATTTGTTCGGACATGAATCGAGCGCTTAGGTAAACTAGCGCGCTTTCACTGGATTCCTGTTGAAAGTGTATTTTCCCAATAAGTATAAGCGCAGGTCCAAACTAAGGTTTTTAGGGTATGTCAGACAGTAATTTTGTCAAAGAAATCAACAAGAGACGCACCTTTGCGATCATCTCTCACCCAGATGCGGGTAAAACCACCATCACGGAAAAATTGTTGCTATTAGGCAACCTGATTCAGGTGGCGGGCACTGTAAAGGGTCGCAAAAGTGATCGCCATGCGACCTCCGACTGGATGGCCATGGAGAAAGAGCGGGGTATTTCGGTTACCTCCTCGGTGATGCAGTTCCCCTACAACGATTGCATGGTCAATCTACTGGATACCCCAGGTCACGAAGATTTCTCTGAAGACACCTACCGCACGTTAACCGCTGTGGATTCATCACTGATGGTAATTGATGGCGCCAAAGGTGTTGAAGCGCGGACGATTAAGCTAATGGATGTATGCCGTTTGCGGGATACACCCATACTGTCTTTTGTGAACAAGATGGATCGGGATATCCGCGACCCTATTGATTTGCTCGATGAGATAGAGAGCGTCCTCAAGATTAAAGCGGCACCGATTAACTGGCCTATTGGTATGGGCCGAGAGTTTCGTGGGGTCTACAACTTTTATACCGACACAATTCACGTCTATGTGCAGGGTAAGGGGCATACCTTATCCGATGATATCCAGATTAAAGGCCTAGAGTCTCCAGAGGCCCGCGAAGCGCTGGGTGCCTATGTGGATGATGTACTTGAAGAGTTAGAGCTAGTGAAGGGCGCGACTAATCTGTTTGATATGGATGAATTTCTGTCTGGGCAGCTAGCACCGGTATTTTTCGGTACAGCCATGGGCAACTTTGGTATTCGCGAGATGCTCAATGACTTTGTGCGCTGGGCTCCCGAGCCTCAACCGCGCCAGACCCTCGACCGGGAAGTAGTGGCTAGCGAAGCTAATTTTAGTGGCTTTGTGTTTAAGATACAGGCAAACATGGACCCTAAACACCGAGATCGCATCGCCTTTTTACGTATTTGCTCGGGTAAATACACCAAAGGTATGAAGATGAAACATGTGCGCACCGGCAAAGATATGCGTGTCTCCGATGCCTTTAGCTTTAAAGCGGGTGAACGAATCTCTGTGGAAGAGGCGGTGGCCGGCGATATTATTGGCCTGCACAATCATGGCTCTATTCAGATTGGCGACACCTTTACTGATGGTGAAGCACTCAAGTTCAGTGGTATTCCTCACTTTGCACCGGAATTATTCAAGCGTATTCGCTTAAAAGACCCTTTAAAAGCCAAGCAGCTACAAAACGGTATTCGTCAGCTATCAGAAGAGGGCAGTACTCAGGTATTTTTCCCCTTCCGCAATAATGACGTGATTGTGGGCGCGGTGGGTCAGCTGCAGTTTGATGTTGTTGCGTATCGTCTTCGCGAAGAATACGGCGTAGACGCTATGTATGAAGCGGTTAATGTTCATGCCGCCCGCTGGACCGAATGCGACGACAGAAAAACACTCGACGCATTCAGAAATAAGGCTGAAGATAATCTGGCATTGGATGGCGGTGGTCATTTGACTTATTTGGCCCCCACTCGGGTTAATTTGTCGCTGGCGACAGAACGGCATCCCGAGATAGCCTTTCGAGCAACAAGAGAACACTAGCTTTTGTGAACATTGATTAAGCAATAACAACAAGAACTCTTATAAGAGGCAAGGCATGAGTAAAACGATAGTTCCCGTATCCCAAGACCAGTGTCCCGAGCATTTGCGGACTAATCGCAGTGCGCTTACGCGTTGGTTTGGTCGTACCTTTTATCGTCGCGTTATTGGCTGGAGCCTTGAAGGCTCAATTGCCGACGCCGAACGGTTACTGATTGTGGCCGCACCCCACACCAGTAACTGGGATTTTGTGTATGGCATAACTGCCGTACTAGGTATCAATGCCCGTGTGCGCTGGTTGGGGAAACACACAATTTTCTTCCCTGGTTTCGCTTGGTTTATGCGCTGGTTGGGCGGTATCCCCGTCAATCGCGAAAAGCCTGATGCGGTAATGGGCTACGTTAATGAGGTGGTTAAAAAAGATAAAGGTGTGATTATTGTGGTGGCTCCTGAGGGTACCCGCAAAAAATCAAAGAAGTGGAAAACGGGCTTTTTACGTATCGCCAAAGAGAACAACTGCAAAATTCAAATGGGCGCATTAGACTTCCCCAATAAGCGTATTGTATTGGGTGATATGTTTGAACCCACCGGTGATAATGAAGCCGATGTGGCCGCCATTATTGAGTACTACGGTCAGTTTAAAGGCAGATATCCCGATCAATTTTAATTGAATTAGTATGTGCTTACTTATATGGAAATAGCGTTAAATACTCAGTTTATTCTTGTTGGCGTGGCTTTTTTTGCGGGCCTTATTTCGTCGATTGCCGGCTCTGGCGGTATTCTTACATTGCCCGCTCTACTCTGGGCTGGGTTGCCGCCATTAAATGCATTGGCCACCAATAAGGTGCAAAGCTCACTGGGCACTCTTTCTTCGGCCTGGAATTTCTTCTGTAAAGGTCACCTTGATATTAAGCCGCTTTACAGTGCCGTTGCTATGGCGGTACTGGGATCTGTAGCGGGCACTTTTCTGGTACAGAGTCTCGACGGTGCAACCTTGACCAAACTCATTCCTTTTCTGCTGTTAGCTATTGCCTTGTATTTTTTATTCTCTCCTAAGGTTAGTGAAGCAGATCATCCACAAAAAATAAGCCAGAGATGGTTTGCCTGTACCGCAGCTCTGGGTATGGGGTTTTATGGGGGATTTTTTGGCCCGGGCATGGGTTCGATTATGCCGTTTTTGTTTGTCTGGTTGCTGGGTCATAATCTGGTCAAGGCAACCGCTGAAACCAAGTTGATGATTCTGGCAGTCAATGGCACCTCGGCACTTATATTTGTATTTAGCGGCTATGTGCTTTGGCAGCTGGCCATAGGCATGTCAGTGGCTCAGGTAATAGGTGCACGATTGGGTTCTAACCTTGTTATGAAGCGCGGGGCGGGTTTTGTGCAGCCGATTATCACGGTGATTACATTGTTGATGGCGCTTAAGTTACTGTTCTTTCCCTAAGCGGAGGCATGCGCGATGAATTTTATTATTACGGTGGCTCTGACCTTTATCGTGGTGATGCTGGCGCTGTTGGTTTTTCGCTATGTGGGACTGCCGGTTTATCGTGTTGAAGCGATAAATGTTCAACGCCTGTTAGAATCTGTGCTGGCAGCAAACCGCCAGCACCACGGATTGGGATGTTTTTGTGGGTATGCCCATTCGACATGACCCTGAGCTGGATAAAATCCGGATTCAATGTGCTATGTTAGAGGTCAGTGAAATAACTGCAGAGCATGGGCTGGTAAGGTTTTCTCCCGCTGGTCGTCGAGAGTTACAGCAAATGCTCAATCATCTAAGTACGTTAGAATAGGCACTTTTAATGAAGTGCTTTTATCGCAGTAATAATTAGAGGTAAACCCCATGACTGAGAATACATCGCCCATTGCCCGATTTTTGGTAGTTTTTGCTGCCTTTGTGATCGTTGTGTCTGGGTTGAAAATGGCTGGGCCACTCTTGGTGCCATTTTTACTGGCGGTGTTTATCGCCATGATTGTCTCTCCAGTACTGGTCTGGTTAAAAAGCTTCCGCATCCCCAGTGGTGTGGCGATTGCGCTGGTGGTTATGCTGATCTTATTGGTGGGGCTGATTCTGGCCGCGGTGATTGGCTCATCACTCACCGACTTTCGTCAGGATATTCCCATCTACTCGGACAAACTGTCGGCCATGAGCACAGGCGTGCAGCAGTGGTTAATGGTGCGTGGCGTCGAGATAGATGCGCAGCAATGGCAGAGTAGCTTTGATCCTGGTGCCGTAATGAAGCTGGTTGGCAGTACTTTGGCGTCGTTTGGCAATGTTATGACCAATGCAGTGATGATTCTGCTGACGGTAATTTTTATTCTTGCAGAGAACATGGGTTTTGGTGAGAAGCTGCGCCTAGCTCGAGGCAACGATGGCTCTCAGGCCTGGTTGACCAAGTTCTCCGACAGTGTGCACAGCTATTTGGCGATCAAGGCAGCCGTTAGTTTGCTCACAGGCCTGATTATTTTTATCTGGCTATGGATTCTCGGTGTCGATTACGCGATTTTATGGGGTTTACTGGCCTTTTTGCTTAACTTTATCCCCACGGTAGGCTCGTTTATTGCAGCGGTTCCTGCGGTGCTGTTGGCGCTGGTACAGCTGGGCGTTTTACATGCAGGCCTTACTCTGGGCGGCTTTGTGGTCGTTAATCTGGTGATGGGTAACGCGATTGAGCCGCGCTGGATGGGTAGAGGATTGAACCTCTCGCCATTAGTCGTGTTTGTATCTTTGGTACTCTGGGGTTGGGTGCTTGGCCCTGTGGGGATGCTCCTGTCTATTCCCCTAACTATTATGATTAAAATTGCCCTGGAAAATCAGTCAGAATCTCGTTGGATCAGTATTATGCTGGGAGGCGCACCAGAACCTGAGACTGACACTCCAGAGGTTGAAACCGAAAGCTAGGCGCCCTCTGTTTTTAGCAAGTAATAGCCTCCGTAAGTAACACAAAACCCCTCACTTTAGGCGCTATATTTAATCAATATTACGTTGAATTAGCCGCCCCACCTCATAGTTCCTGTGAATAGCATCACAGATTACCTCCGACTCAGTTGGTACCATCCTTCGACTTACTCGCTTTAAGTTGGGCAGTTGTTGGCTGGAACAGCTATAAATTAAATTTATTACAACTTCTACTAAATTTTTTTACAACGGACGTAAGGCTACGCAATGAATTCCTGTTTAAGAACTCGGGTTTGCAAAGGATTCACCCTGATCGAATTAATGATCA
>CALSNK010000018.1 GCA_943787675.1 uncultured Pseudomonadales bacterium | reverse complement strand
TTACCCCGTCATGCCAGCCCAAGCTCGTCATAGCCGCTCAACTCCGTCATACCAGCCCAAGCCCGTCATAGCAGCTCAAGCCCGTCATACCAGCGAAGGCTGGTATCCAAAGTAAATAGATTCCCGCCTTCGCGAGAATGACGAGATTCCCGCCTTCATAAGTAAGACGAGATTCCCCGCCAGCTGGTTAGCCTTCCAAATTAAATAACTGTGTATTACCTCCTCTCGCCACTAGATTTTCTGTTCTGGTGCGCTCACTCAAAAACCACAGTAACCAATGATAGTTATACCGCTCATTATTTTCAGGCCATTCAATCAGCGGAATAATACTGCCTGTTCTTTCCGCCATCACCTGCCGCAACAATGCACTATCTGAGTTTTGCGTATTAGCCATAAGGCCTTCCACAGTATTATTTTGAACCAGGCCTGTAAGCGCCTCTATAGGCTCTATTTGGAAAAGCGTTTTTACCAAGCCCGCTCTTAGGTACTGAGCTTGGGTGGCTTCTAGCTGGGTTTTATGGGTCTGGTGTGCTGCAACAATTACCGGGCAGCCACAGAGTAGGGCGCAGGCAATCTGCTTCTGTGTGTCGGTCACTGAGTCTGATTCTGTTGTGGCCAATACCATGATGCCGCGACCATGGAGAGACAGACGGTTATCTTCGCCGGTTGGCCCTGGTAGCTGTATTGGGTTGGCCAATTTCTCTCTGGCGATAGCCTCAAGCCTAGGCAAAAATTCCCGTGTTGTTTTATTAGAGATAGCGTCCTGCAAAATAGACAGGCGACTATCAATAGAGGTTGCTTGCCATTTTTGTAATGCTTGCTGTGCCTGAGCCACTGTATTTGGGTTGGGTGATTTACGGTTCTGCAAATCAACGAAAAACGATTTCTCTTTCTCTGAATTTGAGATCTCGACTGAAAAGCGCATCAAATAATTGGGGCCGCCCGCTTTGGGGCCGGTACCAGATAGTCCACGACCACCGAAAGGATTCACACCAACAACGGCGCCCACCATGTTGCGATTGATGTAAGTATTGCCGGCGATGGTGTTGCGAAATACCGTTTCAGCAAAGGCCTCGATACGACTGTGAATGCCGAGGGTGAGACCGTAGCCAGTGTTGTTGATTTGGTTAATCACTGCGCCGAGCTGGTCTGAAGAGAAACGAATAACATGAAGTATAGGACCAAATACTTCCTCGGTAAGTTGGTCGAGGGCGTTGATTTCAAATACATGGGGAGCGATAAAGCTGCCATTGGCACAGTCTTTATCGAGTTCTACTTTGGCGATGAACCTTGCCTCTGCATGCATGCGGTCAATATGTGTTTGTAGTTCGGCTTGAGCACCGCTATCAATCACGGGGCCGAGATCGCTGGCGAGTAGTCTTGGGTCGCCAGCCTTCATTGACGCCATAGCGCCTGCGAGCATTTTTAAGGTGCTGTCGGCAATGTCGGATTGAATAAATAATACCCGAAGCGCTGAACAGCGTTGACCGGCGCTTTGGAAAGCGGAGGAGATTACATCATCAACAACCTGCTCTGGTAAGGCCGTTGAATCAACTACCATGCAGTTTTGGCCGCCGGTTTCTGCGATAAAGGGAATCGGTTTGCCGGGTCGTGCCGCCAGCTGTTTGTTAATGCTTTGTGCTGTATCGGTGGAGCCGGTAAAGGCGATGCCTGCAATGCGGCTGTCACCGACGAGTAGCTTACCTATCTGGGAGCCACTGCCTAGGAGTAGCTGTAGGGCGGGACCGGAAATGCCGGCTGCATGAAATAGTCTGATGGCACAGGCAGCAATGGCTGGGGTCTGGGCAGCGGGTTTGGCGATAACCGTGTTGCCTGCGGCTAGTGCGGCAGCGATCTGGCCGACAAATATTGCGAGAGGAAAATTCCAGGGGCTAATGCACAGGAACACGCCCTGTCCTTGCAGGTTGTGAGCGGGTAATGATCTGGCTTGCAATGCATAGTATCGGCAGAAATCTACGGCTTCGCGCACTTCTGAAATACCATCGGCCAATGTGCGACCAGCTTCCATTGCTACTACGCCCATTAGGTTGGCGCAGTCTCTCTCCATAAGGTCCGCGACTTTGTCGAGCAGATCGGCGCGAGCACTGTGTCCGATTGCATTCCATGCGGGCTGTTGTGCATGGGCAGATTGCAATGAATCTACTATGCTTGATTCGTTGGCTTTAGAAAAATACCCAATGAGCTGGCGTTGGTCTGCTGGGTTGTAGGCGGGGTGCAGTTCGCCTTTGATTTCCTTGCCGTTAATAATAGGGTGCGAAAGTAATTCGCTGGTGTCGTTTACAGTACTGAGTAGAGCCGCTGATTCTATGGGTGAATCTAAATCGATACCCACCGCATTTTTACGGTTCTCGCCGACCACAGTAAACATTTCGTCAGGGATGGCGATTTTTTTATGTTGGTAAGGGAATGAGCTAGTGACCTGTTCTCTGGTATCTTCTAGCAGTTCTTCTACTGGGGTTTGATGGTCCAAAAAGCGATTTACAAAGGAGCTATTGGCGCCATTTTCTAAAAGCCGACGCACTAGGTAGGGCAGCAGGTCTTTGTGATTGCCAATGGGGGCATAGACTCTGACCGCCAATGGTCTTTTGGTGGCTGTTTTCTTAAGCTGGGCGTACAGAATATGTCCCATACCATGGAGGCGTTGGAATTCGAATTCACGCTCACCGGCTATTTCTATAATCATGGTGGCGGTGTAGGCGTTGTGCGTTGCAAACTGCGGGTAAATGTTTTCTTGGGCGTCGAGCAAAATACCGGCGCAATGTTGGTAGCAGAGATCGGTGTTGGCTTTGCGGGTAAACACGGGATAGCCTTCAAGGCCTAGTTCCTGAGCATGTTTAATTTCGGCATCCCAGTAGGCACCTTTTACCAGTCGCACCATGAGTCGGCGGTTAGTTTCTTTGGCGAGTCCGATGAGCCATTTGGCCGTGTCTGGCGCGCGCTTTTGGTAGGCTTGAAGAACAAACCCCAAGCCTTGCCAACCGTCTAGGTCGCTATCTTTTGCTAAGGCTTCAAAAATATCTAATGAGATATCGAGGCGGTAGGCTTCTTCGGCATCAATGGATAAACCGATATTGTATTTTTTGGCTTGCAGGCACAGCTGCTTGATACGGGGCAGTAATTCTGCCATCACCGCCTGATGCTGGGCAGAATGATAGCGAGGGTGAATGGCGCTAAGTTTTACGGAAATGCCATTGGCGCTATAGACTGATGGGGTAGTTTTGTCTGGGGTCTTTTGGTTTGTGCTCTTTTGGCTTGCGCTATTTTCATGCAGAATAAGCTTGCCGATTTCATCAATCGCAGCGCCATAGGCTATTAGGTAGTCGGCGGCATCGGCTTCGTTGCGGGCGCCTTCACCGAGCATATCGAAGGAAAATCTCGTCTCTGTATCATTGTTTTTTGCGCCGCGCTTGAGTCCTTCGGTGATGTTTCGGCCCAGTACATATTGACCGCCCATTATTTTCATCGCCTGCATAACGGCGGCACGAATAACGGGTTCACCTAGGGTGGCGGTCAGGCGTCTTACCCAGTGGTCGGTGTCCTGAGTGATTTCTCTATCGAGGCTTACCAGCTGACCGGTGAGCATAAGCCCCCAGGTCGAGGCGTTTACAAATAATGATTCAGATTTACCTCGGTGCAGATTCCAATTGCCGGCCTGAATTTTTTCGGCGATTAGGCGATCGGCGGTGAGGGCATCGGGCACGCGAAGTAATGCTTCGGCCAAACACATAAGCGCCACACCTTCGGCATTGGACAGACCAAATTCGAGTAAGAACGCGTCCAACGTGCCGCTGCTGTTTTTATCGGCACGACAGTTGATTACCAGCTGTCTGGAATCCTGCAATATTCTGTCTCGGGCTTTGGTCGACAGGGGGTTGGCGTGGAGAATCTGGGTAACAGCCTGATGTTCATCCTGGTGCGTTGCCTGACGGATTTTATGGCGTAGAGGAGTTTGGTTCATAGCTTTCTACCTAAAAATTTGATCAATCGAATATATGGCATTGTCAGGTATTTATATTGGTATATGTCTCTATATTTGGGTGATTAGCAGGGTTTAATTCTGCAAAATACGCATTAATAGATTATTATGCTTGTCTAATATTTTTAGATTGAAGGATAAAGCCATGAAGACGGTAGTAGATTTAGATCGCACAGACCGCAGAATTTTAAATAGCCTGCAAAAAAATGGCCGACTGGCTAACGTGGATCTGGCTCGCGAGGTTAACTTGACGCCCACGCCCTGCTTGGAGCGGGTTAAACGGTTAGAGAAAGAGGGCTTTATTACCCAGTATGTGGCGTTGCTTGATCCGGTCAAGGCCAATGCAGCCCTCTGTGCCTATATCGAGGTTCAGCTAACTAGCACCAGCACTGAGACGGTTCGCATTTTTAATAAGCATATGTTGGCGTTGCCAGAGGTGCAGGAATGCCAGCTAGTAGCGGGTGGGTTTGATTATTTGATTAAAATTCGCGTGGCGGATATGCAGCACTACCAGCGTTTTCTGGGAGAGAAGCTGTCCAGTATTGAGAGTATTAGTCAGACCCATACCTATGTGGTGATTGAGGATGTTAAGTCGATCACCGCGCTTAGCATTAGTGCTTAATAGATGGCCTTAATAGATGGCCCTAATAGTAGGCTTTAATAGTTAACCTTGATAGTTAGCACGTAGCAGCTTGCAGGTAAATCGGCACCTGATATTGGCACCTAGCATCGGCAAGTAAAACGGGCACCCAATAGCGTGCCCTTAGGAATAAACTCTAGGGACTCTAGCTGGCATGCGCGTTAGTAACTCATAACCGATGGTGCCACAGGCGCTGGCGATTTCATTAACCGGCAAATCCGGCCCCCAGAGCACAGTCTTATCCCCTATGGCGACCTGGGGTAAATCTGTCACATCCACAGTAATCATGTCCATGGACACTCGTCCCACTAATGGGCAGCGCACGCCATTTATGAGTACAGGCGTGCCGTTGGGTGCGGATCTTGGATAGCCATCGCCATAGCCTACAGTGACAGTTGCAATGGTAGAGTCTCGCTGGGCGGTCCAGTTGGCGGTATAGCCGACAGACTCTCCGGCACTAATGTTACGTAGAGAAATAACGGCAGATTCAAAACTCATTACTGACTTCAGTCTGTCAGCATTTTCTTGAGGCTGGTCAAAAGGGCTGCTGCCATAAATCATGAGCCCAGGTCGCTGCCAGTCTCTGTGGGCCTGTGGCCAGGCAAGAATTGCGGCGGAATTGGCCAGGCTAGTAGAAAGTGTGTTTTTGGTCTTGGGCAGGTGCAGGTCAAAATTCTTGATTTGTTCTGAGGTGGCCTGGCTGTCGAGATCATCTGCGCAGGCAAAATGACTGGTGATAACAATATCATCACTAACATTGTGGCTATTACTTAGGGCATCGTAGGCGGCTTGAATTTCGTTGGGCTGAAAGCCCAGTCGATGCATGCCGGTGTCCATGCCCAGCCAGACCTTAACTTTTTGTGCCAGTGTGGCATTGATAATTGCGTCCACCTGAGGCTGGTTTTCGACCATCAGCCAAAAGTTATTTTGCGCTGCGAGAGACACTTCATCAGGGCTGAATATGCCTTCCAGTAGCAGTATGGGTTGGGTAATACCGTTGTCCCGCAGGTTAATCGCTTCGTCGATGCTGGCGACACCAAAGGCAGGGGCAATAGATGCCAGTGCGCTGGCGACTTCAACTGCGCCATGACCATAGGCATTAGCTTTCACCATGGGAATGGTTTGCGACGCTTTGTGAGATGAAGACTGTCCCAATGACTGCGCCAGCTCAAAGTTATGGCGCAGTGCCTGAAGGTCGATAATCGCTTTGGTCGGTCTGGACATGCTTTATGTTACCTAATCAATGGCGCTAGTAATTAAACTTGCCAGCTGTGTATAGGGCTTGCGCGGCCAGCCAAACGTCACCCACTTCGCCGTTGCCAACGGGCACATCATCGACGGCTATTACTGGGGCAATTTCTTTAGAGGAACTAGTGACCCAAACTTCGTCGGCACTGGTGACTTCGTCCATGGTGACTATGCGCTCTTCGACGGGAATAGAGCCGTCTTTGCGCAATACATCCAGCACTATATCTCTGGTGATGCCTGGCAGTAATTGATTGTCTAATGGCGGGGTGATCACGATGCCATTCTTAACAATAAACACATTACAGGCGCTGGCTTCGGTAAGCTCATTGTTGGCGTTAAACAATATTGTTTCGCCATGACCTTTTTCGTAGCCCTGTTGAAAATGTAGAACATTTCCCAGTAGCGCGGTAGATTTAATATGGCAGCGCTCCCAGCGTAAATCTCTGGCAGTCGATACTTTATAGGTGCGGGCCAAGGCTTTTTCGGCGATAGGGGGCGGTGCTATATCAAAGGCAAACGCAAATACGGTAGGGGCAATATTTTCTGGAAAACCATGAAATCGTTTGGTGTCTGCACCGCGGCTAACATGGAGATAAATACCTAGGTTGCCGGCACCATTGTCGGTGATAAGACGATTACACAGATCAGCCCAGTCGGTTTCTGACCAGTCAAGATTGATGCCAACAGCGGCCAGGCCACTTTTCATTCGCGCTATATGGGGGGCAAAACCAACCATGCTTCCTGCATAGGAGGGCACGACTTCGTAGATGCCGTCACCAAATAAAAAGCCTCTATCCAGCGGGGATATCCTGGCTTCTTCTAAAGGTAGATAGGCGCCGTCTAAAAATGCAATGCTCATATTGTTGCCTTATTAATTTTAAAAAAATGGTATCAGTGAGGTGCTTTATACGCAAAGCGAATTAGCCTGATAACCCTTTCTTTTTGGCTAGTTTGCAGAAGAATCTATCTCTTGAGGTTTTGATTTCGAAAGAATGTCCCGCTGCTAGTATTTTTTAATGATTTTTCTTAGGTTTTGGATAAGTTCTTCACTAATATCTGCGTGGAGCCCATCTTCCGTTAACGTATTTTCTCGGGTCACGCCATCGACGCTTCCGCGCTCGGAAAGATACTGTAATACCGCCAAATTATCCCAACCCTCGAGCATATCTGTCTCTGAAATTACTGATAGCATGGCCAGCAATCCATGGGCTGCCCAGTTGGAAACATCGGCAATTAATAGTTCGTCGCAGCAGGTGGCCGAGGGGATTATATTCAGGCCTGTAAGTGTGTCAGCTACATTGCCCATGCCAATTTCATTGCCTCCATCACCGATGCCAATAGTCGGGCAGTCGGCGAGGGTTAGAAAATAATCAAAGCTGGCACAGCGCTCACTAATATTTTCGCCGCGCATATTGTAGTAATGGCCATCGGCTGCCATACCCGGTCGCTCAATGGAAATAACTAAGGAGGGCTGGTATCTGTCGATAACGAGCTGTGCCTCTTGGGCGCTGGTTGCGGGTTCACCCACGGTAATTTTATGCACGCGAAAATCGCTGTTAATAGCATCCGCCAAAGGTGCGCCGCACACTAATACCGGTGTGGCTCCGAGAGCTTCGATGGCGCGATATAGGGCAATAGCCCCGACTGGCCCATCGGTTTCGTAGGTGTTGGTGACAGGAAAACCGGTACCAATTAATACATGCCCGCTGATGTTTTGTAGCATTTTCGCGGCGCGATAATAGTAGCCAGGGCTCAGCGCTGCCTGTAGGATTTTCATGCCTCGGGGATTTTTGGCCGTAAGCACATCTTCGATCTGCTGGCTGATGTGTAAGTGATTCATGGCTTACTGCTCTTTGCTGTACTTTCTAGAGTGCCATCTGGAGTGCCATCTAGGGTGCTCTCAAGAGAAGCATTTAGAAACTGGTGCTGATCCAGTGCCAAAAAATTATGTGCCTGTTCCACACTAATGGCTTCAAAGCGCACTGTGCCGCCGGGCATAAGCTGCGCCAGCTTGCCGATATCCAGCGACAAAACCGATCCCAGTTTAGGGTAGCCACCGATGGTTTGGCGGTCATTGAGTAGCACAATGGGCTGGCCATCGGCCGGCACCTGAATGGCACCTAGGCATATCCCTTCAGAGAGAATACCCTCTATAGATGGCGTAATCTTAGATCCCTTGAGGCGATAACCCATGCGATCACTGCTCTCAGTCACGGCATATTGAGAGGTAAAAAACACCTGTTTTTGTAGATTGCTAAAGGCCTCTTGCTGGTATCCCAGTACCACTCTTAATAGGGCGCTGTTATTGCCATAATCTGGGACTAGATGTCTGGGCACTGCCTGACAGTCCCGAGAATCTTTTACTGTTTCGCAGGGCAGTAGCTGTCCGGTTTGCAATGGCGTGCCATCTTGAGTCAGTCCACCCAGAGCTTCGCGGGGTACCGTCGAGGCGCTATTAAAAATGGGGTCAATATGAAAACCGCCGGCAACGGCAAGATAGCCACGACTGCCTGCGGTGGAAAACCCCAATTCAATTCGGTCGCCGGGGTTTAGGGTATGGCTCTGCCACAGTGCAGCAGGCTGTTTATTAATTGTTAGGGGAATATCGGCACCGGTTAGGGCGATCTGGGTTGTCGTTGTCGACTCCAATACCAGTCCGCCAATGGTCACCTCAATGGCAGTAGCTTCAACGCCATTGCCGCAGAGACGATTGGCCCAGCGAAAAGCATTGCTGTCCAGTGGGCCGCCGGTGGTAAGGCCAACGGGCGTGTTGACCAAAGCGTCCACTGTCTTGGGGGAGGCTGAAAATGCCAGGCTGAATAACCTTTAAGCCGATCATAGTTCACCGCCCAGCGCTAAAAAGATGTGTTTATCTATGGCTTCAAAACGCACGCGATCACCCACTTGAACAGGCATTGTGGGGTTGGCGTTAGGATCAAACATTCGCTGCGGGCAAAGACCAATGAGGTTCCAGCCGCCGGGGGACTGAGCGGGATAAACGGCGGTCTGCCGATCGGCAATGGCCACGGCACCGCGGGGTACTTTTTGTCTTGGGGTGGCCAGCCGAGGTGCCGCGATACGGGGATCAACTTCACCGAGATAGGCAAACCCCGGGGCAAAGCCAATGGCATAGACGCGGTATTCGGTCTGCTGGTGAATGGCAATGACCTGTTCGATGGTCAGTCCTGCGCCATCGGCGAGTGCCTGTAAATCTGGCCCGGACTCGGTGCTGTAATAAACGGGTAGGCTCACTTAATGACCCCTTGCGTCTGACCTTTATTACTTTCATTATTTTCATCGTCGGTCAGATTACTAAGGGCATGGCGAATAGATTTTCGTACCGCGTTGTGGTCTGTTTGCAGAGGATTGTAAATAACCAGCAGGGACGCATAGGAGGGTATCAGGTCGATTAAGACCTGACTCAGAGATTCCCGTAACTGCTGAGCCGTTTGGGCAACCTGTGAGGCGATAGCCGCACCTGGTTTGTCACCAAAATACACAATAAGAGAGTTCTCTCCAGCAATGGAGATAGTCTGTTGCGGGCTGCTCATAAATTAATTATTTGGCGGATTTCTTCGATAGCATTTACACCATCGATGTTATCGCCATGGACGCAGAGCGAGTCGGCTTGCAGTTCTAATCGGTGACCGCTAATAGTGGTAACGCTGCCATCATTTTTCAACTGGGTTACCTGAGCGAGCATCTTTTCTTTACTGTGCACGGCGCCTTCTTTACTTCGTGAAAGCAGGGCGCCGTTGTCGTCGTAACAGCGGTCGGCAAAGGCTTCAAACATCAGCTCCAGGCCAAACATCTTTGCTTCTTCGCGATGGCTTTCGGCATCTGGTGTTGCCTGCAACATAAAGGCCAGTGGCATATGGGATTCGGCAATGGCTTGCATCACTGCACTGCGAATATGGCCATTGGCCATCATGTCGTTGTACAGGGCACCATGGGGTTTAACATAGGTAATGGGCGCATCAATGTTGTTGGCCATACCGGCCAGCGCTGCAATCTGATACTGCACGATGGCAATGATTTCGATGGCGGGCAGATGCATAGAGCGACGACCAAAGCCTGCAAGATCTGGATAGCTAGGATGAGCACCGACAACGACATTATGGCGCTTGGCGGAGAGTAATGTTCGTTTCATCACAATCGGGTCGCCGGCGTGAAAACCACAGGCAACATTGGCCTGATCTATAAAGGGCATTACCTGATCGTCGAGGCCCATTTTCCAGGCGCCGAAGCTTTCGCCGAGATCGCAATTTAATAGCAATGACATGTTGTTTCCTTAAGCCTCGCTAACAGCGAGGTCAGTATTTTTGAGATCTGTCACTAGCATATAGCCTGGACTATGGGTAATGCAGAAGGGCAGTTTGGCGGCAGCTAATGCAACCTGAGGTGTCACACCACAGGCCCAAAATAATGGGTGCTCACCGTCTTTGATCGTTACAGGATCGCCGTAGTCAGGCTGGGTAATGTCGGTAATGCCAATGTCTTGAGGGTCGGCATAATGAATGGGTGCGCCATGTACCGAGGGAAAGCGTTCAGATATGGCTGCTGCGCGCAGTGCATCTTCGGGCGCGAAGGGGCGCATGCTCACGACCATTTTTCCGCTAAAGGGCCCGGCTGGGGCGCAGTCTATATTCGTGGTATACATGGGTACATTGACGCCTTCTGCCACATTGCGTACCTCTAAACCGTCGGCGATTAATGCCTCTTCAAAGGAGAATGAGCAGCCGAGCAGAAAAGCGACTAGGTCATCGCGCCACAGTTCGGAGATATCATTAATTTCTTGAGTCACTATGCCGTTTTCAAATACTTTGTAACTGGGGATGTCGGTACGGATATCCAGATCGGTGCCGAGCTTTGGAATATTGCTCGCACCGGGTTCTGACATGGCAATGAGCGGGCAGGGCTTGGGGTTGGCTTCACAGAATTTCAAAAAGTCCGCGGCGGCATCGGCGGGCAAAATAACCAGATTGCACTGCACAAATCCCTGGCAAAAACCGGAGGTGTTGCCACTGTGCTCGCCACTGCGAATTGCCTGACGCAGCTGCGCTGGGGATAGCTCGATATTTTTTGACATCGTTGTTCTCTGTGTTTTTTCTGCTAGCCTGTGCCTAATCGCCTGTACCTGCTAATTTACACTCAGTACTCAACGTTACTACCCTGAGCCGTCAATAACCTGATTCTAGCAGAACATGGATA
>CALSNK010000017.1 GCA_943787675.1 uncultured Pseudomonadales bacterium | reverse complement strand
CAAATACGATAAGGCACTATTAATTCGGCGCATTAAGTTTGCTGAAATCATAATTATGCTGGCAGGGTGCTTTGCACTCTGGACTCAGAATATTTCTATCATGCTGGTCATTTTATTTTTTCTTGGAGTGCAGTCCTCCTTTTTTGGGCCCATAAAATATTCAATAATTCCCCAGCATTTAAGTGCTGATGAACTGCTTGGTGGTAATGCCCAGGTGGGAATGGGGACCTTTGTTTCGATCTTGATGGGCACCCTGATTGGCGGATGGGTCGTCACCTTTGAACAGGGGCCTATATTGGTAGGCGCCATGACCGTTGTGGTTGCCATTATTGGTTGGCTATGCAGCCGTGAGATTCCCGAAGCCGCAGCAGAAAACAGCAAAATTGTGATTGGCCTAAATCCGATTCGTCAGGCGCGGGAGAATTTCGCCTTAGCTAAAAAAGATACCACAGTGTTTTATTGTATTCTGGCCAATTCTTGGTTTTGGCTTTATGGCGGTAGCTTTTTAACCCAGGTGCCAAACTTTGCGGTGACCGTGCTCAATGGTCACCCCACATTGATTTCAATTCTGTTGGCGGCCTTTATTGTTGGCGTCGCCATTGGCTCTCTACTGTGTAACAAGCTCTCTGGGGGCAAGGTGGAACCCGGGCTTATTCCTCTTGGGGCACTGGGTCTAACGCTCTTTGCCGTTGATTTGTTTTTCTCATCCAATGCATTTCAGCTTGCGAATCAAAATGCTGTTGGCATATTGCCCAGTGAATTTTTTAGTCTATCTGGCGGCATTCGAGTTGGCTTGGATCTTATGTTTATTGGTCTCTGTGGCGGGCTGTTTATTGTCCCGCTCTACTCCATGATTCAGCAGCGCTCGGCGAGTAATGTGCGGGCGCGAGTTCTGTCGGTGAACAATATCTGTAATGCCTTTTATATGGTGGTGGGCAGTTTGATTGGCATCGTATTTTTAAGTATTTTGGGCTGGTCTATTCCCGAGTTCTTTTTGGCCATTGCCCTACTCAATGTCCTCTTTACGGGCTTTATCTTTTATCGGGTCCCTGAGTTTTTGCAGCGTTTTAGAGCCTGGGTTGCTCGCTCAGCCTAATACAGGCTATCGCGATATCGCATCTATTGGCATAATTGGTGCGTATACTGTCAACCGCAGATATTTAAAAGCGTTAAACGCTCATTAAGCCTAATTATAAGGTTCCGAAAAGGTCCGATCGCCAATGTCTCTTGTTCGCCATAAAGCCAAGGTGACCCTACTCGTAGTGATAGTAGGTGTTACTCTAATCACAGCCCTTGCGCTGCTAAAACCCAAAACTCAGCGTATAGCCAAAGCTGTAGCGCCACTGTTAAAAGTGGATGTGGTGGTCGCGGATCCGTCCTCATTTAAGATGAACATAAGCTCTCAGGGCACGGTGGCACCCAAGCGGGAGATAGATCTGGTTTCACAGGTCTCAGGGAAGATTGTTGGGGTGGCAGACATCTATGCCAATGGTGGTTTTTTTCAGTCAGATCAAAAGTTGGTACAGATTGAACCGGCTGACTATGAGTTTGCTGTTATTCGCGCCAAGGCGCAGGTAGCCCGAGTAGAAGAGCAGGTCGCTCTAGAAAAAGGTCGTTCGCGACAGGCCAAGCGAGAGTGGCGAGATCTGGGTGACAGTACAGCAAACAAACTTTTTCTCCGCCAGCCCCAGCTACACGCCGCCGAAGCGACTCTAGAATCGGCCCGTGCAGACCTGCAAAAAGCCCAGTTAGATCTTGCCCGCACGGGCATCAGCGCGCCGTTTCAGGGGCGTATTCGTGAGACCTTTGTCGATCTTGGTCAATATGTTACGCCAGGGGCACGTATTGCCAAGGTCTACAGCACGGATGTTATAGAAGTTCGCCTACCCCTTTCTGATCGCGAGGCAATTCTAGTGGATCTGCCCGTGAGCTATGAAGACAGTCAGACTCAGAGCTTTCCGGAGGTTCGCCTGCGCAGCCACGTTGGCGATCTCACCCATGAATGGCAGGGCAGAATTGTACGCACAGATGCCAGTATTGATGTGCAAAGCCGCATGACCTTTGCCGTGGCTGAGGTTAAAAACCCCTTTAGGGCAGATCCCACCGATGACCGACCGCCCCTTAGCATTGGCCTGTTTGTGGAAGCCGACATCGACGGGAAGGTCATTGAAAATGCCCTTAGATTACCCAAGGATTCGGTCTATCGAGGCAGAGAGATCTTAGTCCTTAACGATCAGGATCAGGTGTATTTTCAACCGGTATCTATTGTTCGCTCGGACTCAAGCTCGGTGGTTGCTGTGGGGGTTCGCGCAGGCACAAAAATTGTAACTACTAGAATCTCATTGCCCATTAATGGCATGAAGGTAGAGCCTCAGCTAGGGCAAGAGCCTCAGCTAAACCAAGAGCCCCAGCAAACGCAACAGTCTCCAGGTGGCGCATCGTGAATAGCTTGATCACCTGGTTTGTACGCAACCCGATCGCCGCCAATTTGATGATGGTTCTGATACTGGCCGGTGGCGCTATGGGGGCGTCGAGTATTGGTAAGGAAGTATTTCCAGCAATACCCGTCAATTTTATCGACATCAATATGCCCTACCCCGGTGCTGGTCCCAGGGAAGTCGAAGAGCAGATAGTTATTCGTATTGAAGAGGCTATCTACAATATTGAGGGCATTAAACATATCACCTCCCAGGCGCGCCAGAGCAGGGGTAAGGTTACGGTTGAAGTGGCCACCGGTCACGACATGAATAAGATGCTTAACGATATTAAAAGTCGCGTCGATTCCATTGTTACCTTTCCAGCAGATGCCGAGCGTCCCATCGTCATGGAACAGATACTTCGGGCGGAAGTGATCCGTGTCGCGCTGTTCGGCGACGCAGATGAAGCGGTACTCAAAGAATATGGCGAGCGAGTTAGAGACGATTTAGCCGCCCTGCCTGAGGTGGACTATGCAGACCTCAACGGCGTTCGCGACGCACAAATTGACATTGAGCTCTCGGAAGTAGCCATGCGCCGCTATGGGATCTCGTTTAACGATGTGGTCAATGGCATTCGTCGCTCATCCCTTAACCTCCCGGCAGGCACCATTCGCTCAACCAGCGGTGATATTCAAATTCAAACCCGTGGCCAAGCCTATTATGAAGATGACTTTAAAGAGATCTCAATCAGCAGTCGCAGCGATGGCACTGAAATCACAATTGCTGATGTAGCCACGGTCATAGACACCTTTGAAGAGCGCAATGCGCTGGTGCGCTTTAATGGCCAACCGGCGGTTTTTCTCGGTATCAGTGTTGGCAATCAACCGGATGTTATGGCCACCACCGGCGCCGTTAAGCGCTATATTGCCGAAGAGATTAACTACCTACCCGCCGAGCTAGATATTTCTACCTGGGGAGATTTTTCTACTATGTTTTCCGGCCGGCTGGAGCTGCTTTCAAGTAATGCGCTGGGCGGTTTGATACTGGTCTTTGTGGTACTTATGTTGTTTCTTAGCCCGCAGCTGGCGTTTTGGGTAGCTCTGGGAATCGCCATTGCCTATATGGGTGCGCTGTGGATTCTGCCCAGCATGGGTCTCACCCTTAATATGTTATCGATGTTTTCTTTTTTGCTTATTCTGGGGATAATTGTCGACGATGCCATTGTGGTGGGTGAGAGTATCTATCGCCACCAGCAGGAGGGCTACGACCGCGAAGCTGCGGCGCAGCTGGGGGCTCAGGCGGTCAGCAAGCCGGTAATTCTCGCCGTGGTCAGTACCATGATTGTATTTTTGCCAATGCTGTTTTTACCCGGTATCTGGCCAAAAATGCTCTGGGCTATTCCGGCGGTAACTATTGTTGCCCTGAGTTTTTCCCTGATTGAGTCACTGTTAATACTGCCCTCCCATCTGGCGCAAATGAGGCCAGAGCAGGCACCTAAATCTAAATGGGGGCTTAAGTTTTACCACCTGCGGCAGTGGTTCGCCAACGGGATGATGGCCTTTGCCAAAAACAGCTATAAACCCATGCTGATCAAAGCGCTGGAATGGCGCTACCTGACCCTAGTCGGATTTACCCTGGCCTTTGCTCTGTCGATCACCTTGGTGGGCTCTGGTTATATCAAGCAGCGGTTTATGCCCAACGTCGGTTCAGACATCATCCAGATGAAGATTAATATGCCGGATGGCTATTCCAAGGCCCGGAAACTGGACATTCTCAAGCGTGCGGAACTGGCGGTAACTAAACTGCCTGATGATCCTTCGATTGCCGCACAGGTAGTTAGCAAAGACCTGACCCGAAATCAGCTGTCCTTTATGTGGGGGGATCACCTGCGTTTAATTCTGGAGATAAGCCCGGAGCACACTGGCAAGGTAGATCCAGCATTGGTTGCCGAGCGCTGGCAATACCATGTGGGCAAACTGCCCGAAGCCAAGAGCTTTGAAACGGAAGCATCCCTATCCCGAACGAGCTCTGGTCGATTTTCTGTACTACTGTCGTCGTCGAATATAGAACAGCTTCAGGGCGCAACTGCCTATGTTAAGGCGCAGCTTAGTCAGGTGCCCGGCACCACCAATATCCGCGATAATATTCATTCAGGGCGCTCTGATATCGACATTAGTCTGCTCGCCAATGCCGATAATTTAGGCATCGGTTTGTCGGATGTAGCCCGTCAGGTTCGACAGGGTTTTTACGGTGCTGAGGCTCAGCGCATACCCAGAGGCCGAGATGATGTGCGCGTAATGGTGCGCTACCCCAAAGGTGATCGAGCCCAGGTAGATACCTTAGAAAATCTCCGCGTGCGCACGGCCAATGGCACCGAAATCCCCTTTTATTCTGTCGCCCGAGCGGAGTATGTACCCGGCTATAGTCGCATCAACCGCCGGGACCGTGAGCGCAGCGTCAAGGTGACGGCTCAGCCTGTCATGGGCACTGTTACTATCAGTGAAATTGCTGAGATTATTTACGGGGACGTGGCCGCCGAGGTGGCGCTAAAGTATCCCGAGGTCAGCCTAGATAAAGACGCTGAGCTTGCAGATCAAGAAGATTTTTACAGCTCGTCTATTAAGCTCTTCACTCTGGCACTCGCGGTTATCTATATGCTTATGGCGATTGAGTTTAAATCCTACCTCAAGCCCCTGGGGGTTTTGTCGGCGGTACCCTTTGGCATCATGGGCGCGATATTTGGCCACCTACTAATGGGGCTAGATTTTAGTGTGCTATCACTACTGGGGGTGCTGGCAGCATCTGGGGTGGTGGTGAATGACAACCTGGTGTTAATCGATCGAATCACGCAACTGAGGGAAGAGGGACTGGATGTCAAAGAGGCATTAATTCGTGGCGGTCATGAGCGCTTCAGGCCAATTATTCTTACCTCGATTACCACTTTTATTGGACTGGTGCCTATTTTGTTGGAGACCAGCATGCAGGCAAAATTCTTGATTCCAATGGTCTCGTCACTGGCCTTTGGCGTGCTGTTCGCCACCACGGTGACATTAGTTTTTGTGCCCTGCCTCTATTTGGCCGGCGCCAACCTTAAAGCCAGATTGACGAAAAGTTCTGAGCCCAAAACTGCCCTTAATTTAGACTAAGGGCAGATCACAAAAAGCTAGTAGTAGGCGGCTGCCGAGGTCGTTAGCACTAAAGGCGAGCTGACCTCTTCTCGCTTGACGACGCCACAAAGCTGTTCGACAAGTTCCAAGGCAAAATCAATGGCTGTGCCTGGGCCCTGACTGGTAATGCAGTTTCCGTCCACCACCACGCGAGATGCACTGTCCACTTCTTTGGCTTCAGATATGGGCAAGAACCTAGGGTGCCCCGTCGCTATCCTGTTTTCTAATAATCCTTTACTGCCCAGCACCAGCAAGGGTGCTGCGCATATGGCCCCATATAGCTTTCCCGCTGCTGCCTGCTTGCGCAGGAGTTTGTCGAGTACGTCACTGGCGGCCAGGTGTTCTGCGCCGGGCAGTCCACCGGGCACTGCAATTAAATCAAAGTCTGTTTTTGCGCAGTCTTCAATGGCGCAGTCAGCGACAATATTAATGCCATGAGAGCCAGTAATTTGACAGTCGGCGGCGCCGCTCACACTGGCAACAGTGACCTTAATGTCTGCTCTGCGCAGAACATCAATCATGGTAACGACTTCGATTTCTTCGCTGCCATTAGCAATCGGAATTAGTACTGTTTTACTCATATGATTTCCCTTTTTATAAGTCACAGGTATGGGTTACACTGTGCCGGAAATCAAAGTGGCTGTCACGGGATTGGCATGAAAATTTATATTTTAAAGACACAGAACAATTTAGTTCTGACCAAAAAATTTGAATGGACCTCCGAGCCACATCGAGACTCCGTCTTCCACAGCCCCTATAGAGATATAGCGCTAAATCAACTCATTGAAATTAATGCCAAAGACATTGATCTTCGGGTTTCAATTGTTGAATGTGAAGCAGACTCCAAGGGCCGTCCCATATTAATTGCGCCGGAAAAAGTGGCTGCAAATTCCGACCAGTCCAACGCGGCCTGAGCGGAAAATCACCTTGTCACTAACGACTAAACTCGCCCTCTTTAGCGGCCCCGATAAAGCAGCATTACTGACCGGAATTACTCGGGGAATTGAAAAAGAAAGCCTGCGAGTCCAACCTAGCGGCAAGCTGGCGACAACGCCCCACCCAAAATCTCTAGGCTCGGCCCTAACACATCCGTCGATCACCACAGACTACTCTGAAGCCCTGCTCGAATTTATCACCGCGCCCTCCTCCTCAATCGATGAGGTACTCAATGAGCTGAACGAGATTCATCGCTATACCTATCAGCATATTGACGATGAGTTGTTATGGGTCAGCAGCATGCCCTGCCAGCTTGGAGACGACAGCAGCATTCCAATCGCCGAATACGGCAGCTCCAACATAGGCACCATGAAAGGCGTTTATCGCGTGGGCCTAGGCAATCGTTATGGTCGACTGATGCAAACCATTGCCGGCATTCATTACAATTTTTCAGTGCCGGATGATCTCTGGCGTGACCTGCAAAAAGCCAGCGATAGCACAGATAGCCTGAAGGATTTTAAAACCGCCGGTTACTTTGCCCTGATTCGAAACTTCCGCCGCTATTCATGGCTGCTGCTCTATTTGCTCGGGTCTGCCCCCGCCGTGTGTAAAAGTTTTGTTCGTGGTAGAGAACATCAGCTAGTACCGGTTGGTGACGACAGCCACAGCCTGCACACGCCCTACGCCACATCACTGCGCATGGGTGACCTTGGCTACCAAAGCGACGCTCAGAGCTCTCTCGTAGTCTGCTACAACAGCATTGATCAATACATTAAGACGCTGCGCGACGCCTTAGAACAGCCCTATCCCGCCTATGACGACATCGGCTTAAAAGATGATGCGGGCAACTATAAGCAACTCAATACCCACCTGCTGCAAATTGAAAATGAGTTTTACAGTGCGATCAGGCCAAAGCGCACCGCAGCCTCAGGTGAAACGCCCTTACATGCGTTAGAGCAGGGCGGCGTAGAATATATTGAGGTCCGCTGCGTTGATTTAAATCCGCTGGTGGCCGCAGGTATTGATGAAGAAACCATCTGCTTTTTAGATACATTCCTGATGTTTTGTCTGTTGCAAGACAGCCCAGAAACGGACAATAAGGAATATGCTCGGATTCCAGAAAATAATTCCCGCACGGTTTACAACGGCCGGGATCCCAAGTTGAGCTTACTGAGTAGCGGTGGGGAAGTTCTGCTGCGTGACTGGGGCCATGAGCTGCTGTCCGAGGTTCAGCCCATAGCGGCTATGCTCGACGAAGCCAACCAGACGCAAGCGTATACTGCGGCCTTTAACGTTATGCTGGCGCGTATGGAAGACGATAGTTCGACACCAGCAGCAACCCTGCTCCGCGAGATGACAGAGAATAATGAAAGTTACTATTCAATGGCAATGCGCAAAGCCAGTGAACAGCGTGATTATTTTCTCGCATGTCCTCCGACCGATGCAACCCTCGCCAAGTATCAGCAACTAGCTGAGCAATCTATGCAGGGTCAGGCCGAGATCGAAGCCAGTGACCAGCTTTCCTTTGACGAGTTTCTCGCCAACTACTAATGAACTACCTTGCTCATATTGCGCTGGCTGGCGCTAACCCGGAACACAGGGTTGGTGGCTTACTGGGAGACTTCGTGCGCGGCCCCTTATCAGGGCAACTGCCTATTGCCATCGAAAACGGGATAACAGCCCACCGCAAGTTAGACGCCTTTGTTGACCAGCAGCCTGAGATACAGCTATTTTTACAGCGTTTCGAAAAGCCCATGCGCCGCTATGCCGGCATCGTTGCGGATGTGGTTTACGACCATCTTCTAGCGCGGGAATGGACGCAGTATTATCAGCAGCCACTGGAAGAGTTTTGCCAAGAATTTTATGTTCAACTCGCTGTTTACGGGGATAGGCTGCCACCTCGGGCACAGCTATTTTCTCGAACATGCGCCAAAAATAGGCTGGCTAGAGAGCTATAGTAATGTCGATAATTTGCCGCTGATTTTGCAGCGTATTGGCCAGCGGTTTCGCCAGCCGGTAGCCCTGCAAGACGCCATGCCAATTGTGGTTCAGCATCAGGTAGCCATCAGGACTGAGTTTCATCAGCTCTACCCGCGGTTGCAAAAATTTGTGCACAGCGCATTGCAGGAAATTGAATTAAACTAATGCCCCAGGCAACCAGCATCAGGAGCTGCATGTGATTTTACCGAGCTATCGAACAACCAACCTACTTGTCGCCACTGGCTGTGCTGGGCTTATTGCCATTGCCGTGTTTTATTTTCAGAATCATCTCGGCTTAGAACCCTGCTACCTCTGTATTACCCAGAGAGTCTTTGTTATTGCCGTTGGGGTAATCTGCGGCATTGCCGCCCTGCACAATCCTCAGTCAACAAATGGACAGAGATCCTACGCGGGGCTGACCCTTATTGCTGCTATGACCGGGGCTTTCTTCTCCGTTAAACAGCTTTGGTTGCAGGGTCTGCCCGAAGACAAGGTGCCCGCCTGCGGACCCCCAGTGGATTATCTCTTTGAGGCTTTCTCCGCGTCGGACGCGATTAGTATGCTGCTACGTGGAGATGGCAACTGTGCCGAGGTGCAGTGGCAACTACTGGGCCTAAGTATGCCTGGTTGGGTTCTGGTGTCCTTTATAGCGCTGGCTGGCATAGGAATACTGCAATTCTTTCGCAAGGCCTAAAGTTTGTTGCCGCACTGCTGGTACTGGTGAGCCTTCCAGTGGCTCGGTGAACTCGCAGTATGGCTAACGGGCTGGGCGATTCCTGGCCCGCTTATGGGCATGCTGATACTGCTTCTAGCATTAACCTTTGTCGACCGGCCAATGGAATTTCTCGACCATACCAGTGGGCTGCTGATTCAAAATCTTTCCCTGATGTTTATTCCTATATCCGTTGGCGCCTTCTTTCTCAGCACAGACATTTATCAGCAATTTCCCGCGATTCTGACGCTTATTCTGCTCAGCACCAGTGGCGTAATTCTATTTATGGCGCTTTTGATTAAGGGACTGGAAAAGCATGATTAAGCGAATAGAGAAGCATGATTGAGCTAATTCAGCTGCAGTGGCTGCAGGTAACTCAGAGCTCATGGCTGCTGGGGCTGTCCCTTGTTGGTTACGCGATCGGCCTAACAGTGTATCGGCGCAGTGGCAGCCGTGCTTTTCTACATCCTCTTTTGGTTAGCACGCCCATTATTGCCGGCCTGCTATACCTGACCAATCTGAGTTTCGATCAGTATTATCAGGGTAATGGCCTACTCTCTTGGCTATTAGGGCCCACCACCGTGGCCCTTGCGGTTCCCCTATCTAAGCAAATGCGCCAGCTTCCCGCACTGGTGCGCACTGTTTCGCTCACTGTACTGACAGGTGGCTTTATCGCTGCCTTACTGGCGCTAAGTCTGGCAGTGCTATTTAGCACCAGCGAGGTGGTTTTACTCTCTATTGCGGCAAAATCTGTGACCACACCTATCGCTATGGGTATCACCGATCAGCTGGGCGGTTTACTCACGCTGATTACTCTAGTCGTCCTGCTCACCGGGATTGTCGGCATTCTAGTCGCTGAGACTATTTTTAAGCACACCGGAATTGTTGATGAGCGCTGGCAGGGCCTCATTCTGGGGATATCTGCCCATGCTATTGGCACCGCCAGAGCCTTTGATAAAAGCCCTCGCTGTGGCGCCTTTTCAACCCTGGGTATGGGCCTAAATGGAATATGGACCTCTTTATTTTTACCCTCGCTGGTAGGATTATTTCTTAATTGAATAGCTTTCCTCTGGGTTAAAAAGATGTAAACTTAGAGCCCAAGGGAGTGACGAGTAGAGGTAGTTATGTTGGAAGATGTTAAAACATTACAGCAGCACTGGGGCGGCGTGAGTGAAATCATTGACCGCTGGTTAGAAGAACGCCGTGACATGCTGGTTAAGTATTGTGAGCTCAGTGAAATAAAAAGCTTTGATGGTGAGTAATGATAGTCATGGCACCAAACTTCAGCGTTTCTGTGAAGTCATGGTCGACTATGTATCAGTGGGCCATTTTGAAGTATTTGAGCAGTTGGCCGGTGAAGGCAAGGCCTTTAGCGACAAAGACGGCTTACTTCAGGGCGCAGAGCTTATGGATAAAATTCAGCCCTCCACCGAGGAGCTTTTGGATTTTAACGACAAGTATCTAGCCACCGATGATCTAGAAACACTGAGTATCGATCTTTCAGCTATTGGCGAGACGCTCGCCCAGCGATTTGAATCGGAAGATAAGATGATTGAGGTGCTTCACAATGCACACTTAGCACAGCTTATGCCCGCTCAAGAGATAGATTCAGCGTAAAGGATAGTACATCTCGATTGACACAAAAAAGCCCCGATTAATCGGGGCTTTTTTGTGGTCGAGACAGCCTAGTTAGGCCGAGCCTTAACTCAGTAACTAGCCTTCGTCAGCGCTGACATTGGCCTGCATCAACTCAACTTCAAAAATTAGCGTTGAGTTCGGACCAATAGGGCCGGTACCGCCGGGGCCATAAGCTAGCGCTGCTGGAATATACAGTTCCCACTTTGAACCTTCTGGCATTAGCTGCAACGCCTCGGTCCAGCCGGCAATAACCTGAGTGACGCCAAATTGAGCAGGTACACCACGCTTAACTGAGCTATCAAATTCAGTGCCGTCTAGCAGGCGACCTGCGTAATGAACTTCAACCGTACTAGAGGTATTGGGTTTTACGCCAGTGCCAGCGGTCAGTACTTTGTACTGCAACCCAGATTCTGTCGTAGTCACGCCCTCTTTAGCGCCATTGGCGGCTAAAAACTCGGCTCCGGCGATCCCATTGCCTTCGGCCTGAAGCGCCGTTGACTGCTGTTCCGCTTTTTGCATTTCTTCGCGCTTGGCCATCATGTCAGTTTCAAAGGTTTTTACTGTCTCGGCAATTACCTCTTCACTCAAGACTGGTTCCGTGCCTGCGATACCGGCAGCAAAACCCTGCTGAAACGCGGCCGTATCAATCTCGATACCGACAGACTGAATATTTTTGCCGTTATCCATACCCAAAAGATAGCTTATTTTTTGCTCCTGAGTCTCCAGAGCCACGTCCTCTTGCTTAAGCTGATCACAGGCGCCTAAAGCTAGTAGCGCGGTCAGTGGCAGAACTTTGAATGCTTTCATCGGTAATCCTTTGTTTAGTTAAGTGCTTCTTTAGAATAATGTTGATTATGGGTTATTTTAGGCTATCTATAGGTACCTATTGCTTTCGATTACTATGTATTAGTACCTATTAGGCAGTAGGTTAGTCTAATTTTTTATACATTAAATCCCAGACCCCATGACCCAGGCGTTCGCCACGCTTTTCAAATTTGGTCATCGGGCGATAGTCGGGCCTTGAGGAATACTGCCCGATACCGGCAATATTTTCAAATCCCTCAGCGGCATCTAGGGTTTCGAGCATTTGCTCCGCATAGTGCTCCCAGTCAGTAGCCATATGTAATACGCCGCCGGGACGTAATTTTTCCCTCACCAGCTGCACAAATTCTGGCTGCACAATACGGCGTTTATTGTGTTTTTTCTTATGCCAGGGGTCTGGGAAGTAAAGCTGCAGGCGATCAATACTCTGAGAGGCAAAACATTCCTCGAGCACATCATTGGCATCCGCCAAATATACGCGCAGATTGGATATTCCCTCAGCCTTGGCCGTATTCATAATGGTACCAACACCCGGGGGATGAACCTCGATACCAATAAAATCTGTCTCGGGTGCCGCAACAGCCATCTGTAACAATGAATCACCCATGCCAAAACCAATTTCTAGTATCTTGGGCCCAGTGCGACCAAATACCGCATCGGTATCAATGGCGCCATCCGCCAATTTTAAGCCATAGATTGGCCAGCTCGTGTCGAAAGCATTGCGCTGACCATCGGTCATGCGCCCTGCACGAACCACATAGCTGCGAATTGATTTTTTGCGGTATTCTGGTCTTATATCCATGATTTAGTCTTGTGGTTTTACCGAGAAAAAGAGAAGTGCCCAGCCAATGATAAAGGCGGTGCCCCCCAGTGGCGTAATGATGCCCAAGGCGCTAATACCGGTAAAGACCAGCGCGTAGAGAGATCCAGAAAATAAAATAATACCCAGCAAAAAACTCCGCGCCACCCATTCCTGCCTACGGCTGTGTAACAGCTGTTCGGGGAGACAGACAATACCGAGAAGGCCAAGGCTGTGAAGAAATTGATAGAGCACAGCGGTGCGGAAGGTATCCATAGACCTTGGAGAGAGAATGCCATCCAGACCATGTGCGGCAAAGGCACCCAAGGCAACAGACAGCGCGCCGCTGAGGGCGATAATTTTGATCCAAACTGTTTTATTCATAGCAATAAAAAAGCCGCGTTTGACGACGCGGCTTATTAGGTTCAGTTAGTTAATTAGGCTTCCATTAAACCGCGGACTTTTTTCATGGCGTTTTTTTCTAGCTGGCGAATACGCTCAGCAGAAACACCATATTCATCAGCTAGCTGATGCAATGTGGCTTTTTTGTCTTCTAACCAACGACGCTGCAGAATATCCTGGCTGCGCTCGTCGAGGCTTTTAACCGCCTCGGCCAGGCGATAGTTGTTGTCGCCTTCATAATCGTCTTTTTCGACTTGCTCTGCAGGGTCTGCATTTTTATCATTGAGAAAGAACACCGGCGCATACTGCACGCTGTCTTCATCTTCATCTGCCGGAGCATCGAAGGCGGCATCTCGGGAATAGAGACGCATCTCCATTTCCTTGACGTCTTTGAGCTCAACGCCCAAATCATCGGCAACCGCTTTGGCTTCATCGGCGGTTAACCACTGTAATTCTTTTTTCGCACTGCGCAGATTGAAGAATAATTTGCGTTGCGCCTTGGTCGTCGCAACTTTGACAATACGCCAGTTGCGAAGAATAAATTCATGTATTTCAGCTTTGATCCAGTGGACTGCAAAAGAGACCACACGCACGCCCTTCTCAGGGTTAAAGCGTCTTACCGCCTTCATTAGGCCAACATTGCCCTCTTGAATCAGATCGGCCAGTGGCAGGCCATAACCGCTGTAAGAACGAGCAATATGAACCACAAAACGCAGATGAGACATTACCAGACGACGTGCTGCATCGAGATCTTCTTCGTAATACAGGGCTTCACCTAAGGATCTCTCTTCTTCAATAGATAAAATCGGCACCGTGGCTGTGCCCTGAATATAAGCATTCAGGTTAGCGCCTGGTGTCATCCAATCCATAGTTTGAAGGGCTTTGTTCATGATTTACTCTTTAATTCTCGGTCGACAATTCTAGCATTAAACAAATACTGGTTACTAGAGTACCTAGAGGCACTGTTAGTTCCCCCGCAAGGTTATTTTTAGCCCCTAAAATAAGCGCCGAATTAGGCTCTAAGTTAAGCGCTAAATTTGGCACCAGAGCACAGCAACCCTACCTTGGTTCGATATCCCGCAGGTGCCTGCTGACTGCAATCCAAGCACCCCCTAAGCCAAACACGCCGCCGATAAGCATCAGCGACAGGAAACCGGTAATACCTAAACCCTGCAATCTGTATTGACTCTGATAGAGACTGGCGAGGTCTTCAACCGAACTACTGATCCAGATCAAGCAGCTAAATAGCATCGTTGAGGCTATCAGGGCGCCAAACAGACCCAGTAGCAGGCCGGTATAGAGAAAAGGTCTCCGCACATAGGCATTGGTACCACCCACTAACTTGACCACAATAATCTCATTGCGACGGCTCTCAATCGCCAGGCGAATTGTATTACCGATCACCAACAACACACCGATACCCAGGGTAATACCTAGGGCTAGTACGATTTTATGGCCCATCTCGATCAATGAATGTAGGCGCTGCAGCCATGCCATATCGATCTGCACGTCGTCCACCACAGGGAGAGCAGTAATATCGGTAATTATTTTTTGCGTCTGGACGAGATCAACCTCGCCTTCCATCATCGGCTGCACTAAAAAGACCGCCGGTAGCGGATTATCTTCGAGATAACGCAGCGCAGAGCCAAAACCAGATAGCGCTTTAAATTCCAACAGTGCCTGCTGTGCCGAGATATATTCAACGGAGGTAACCCCGGACATCCCGTTGAGCTTTTGCTCAAGGCTCTCTATCGCCTCAGGTCTAGCCCCTTTGTTAACAAACACAGTGATCTGCGCGGAGGATTCAAAGTTACTGCCAAGCTGCTGCACATTATCGACCGTGAGGTAGAGTGACGCGGGTAAGGCCAGTGCAATGGCAATAACCATAACGGTAAGCACTGTCTGCATCGGCTCATGGAGCATTTTGACAAGGCTGGCACGCAGCGTTTCCCGATGGTGCGCCTTATAACCACGCCAGCGATGAGCAAAACTAAGCTTCTGCCCAACAGCGCCGCGACTATTATCAGTAGCCGCCATAACCGCCTCCATCATCCGTTAGCTCACCATCTTCGAGACGCATAATGCGCAGCTGCATACGGTTGATCAAACTAATATCGTGCGTGGCAATCAAGACGGTGACGCCAACACTCTGAAAACGGCGAAACAGCGCCATAATCTCGGTGGACAGCTGGGGATCTAGATTACCCGTAGGCTCATCCGCCAGCAAAATGCGTGGCTTGTGCACCACGGCTCTGGCAATGCCCACGCGCTGTTGCTCTCCACCCGAGAGCGCCATGGGTTTTTGCTGTTCTTTATCAAGCAGACCTACGCCGTCCAATGCTGCGCGGACACGACGGCCAATTTCCTTGGCCGGATAGCCCGATACTTGAAGGGGCAAAGCCACGTTGTCAAAAACAGTGCGATCTAATAGTAGCTGGTGATTCTGGAAAACCACCCCCACCTGACGGCGATACATAGGAATCTGAGAGTTTGACAGGCGATTGAGATTTTTACCGTTGATCAGCAGGTTTCCCGAGGTTGGGCGCTCCATCAACATTAATAATTTGAGTAAGGTACTTTTGCCGGCACCCGAATGGCCAGTGAGAAACGCCATCTCTCCCGCTTCCATTTTAAAGCTGACATTGCGCAGCGCTTCATAGCCTCCAGGGTAACGCTTACTGAGATTATCAAAACAGATCACGGGTTTTTAGCCTCTTTTTTGCTGGTAAGATTACTCACCATGGTCGGTCATTCCCGTATTGAGTAGCGCATCGACAAAATCACTTGCCACAAAGGGCTGCAAATCATTCTGACCCTCACCCACACCTATAAATCGAATCGGCACTGAAAACTTGTCAGCCAGCGCAAAAATAATACCACCCTTAGCAGTGCCATCTAATTTGGTCAGAGCAATACCGGTAACCCCAATCACCTGATTAAACTCCGCCATCTGCGCCACGGCGTTTTGGCCGGTACCCGCATCCAAAACCAGCAATACCTCATGGGGAGCACTTGTATCTAGCTTACCAGCCACACGTTTTACTTTTTTAAGCTCTTCCATCAGGTTACTTTTGTTATGCAGTCGCCCGGCAGTGTCGGCAATAATCACATCAACGCCCCTGGATTTGGCGGCCTGAATCCCATCAAAAATAACCGAAGCGCTGTCCGCACCGGTGTGCTGTGCAATTACCGGCACCTGATTACGCTCACCCCAAACTTGCAACTGTTCAACCGCCGCGGCTCTAAAAGTATCACCGGCAGCTAACATCACAGACTTGCCCTGCTGTTGCAGACGACTGGCTAGCTTACCAATGGTGGTGGTTTTACCGACGCCATTTACCCCAATCACTAATATCACATAGGGTGCTGCCACAGTCTCCAGCGACATGGGTTGTTCACAGGGTTGCAGCCTGGCGAGCAATATCTCATGGAGGGCCGATTGTAATGCGGCGCTGTCTTTAAGTTCTTTGCGGTTTAGACGTTCGGTGAGCTGGGCCAGTATATTGCTGGTTGCCTCAATACCGACATCGGCCATAATTAACAGAGTCTCAAGTTCTTCTAACAGGCCTTCATCGATGGTCTTGCCACCCAGGAATAGACTGCCAATCCCTTCGCCAGTGCGCGACAGGGCATTGCGCATACGCTGAGTAAAGCTAGGTTTCTGTTGTTCCTTTGCCGTTACTGCGTCAGGGGCCGGTGCGTCAGAAGCGAGTGCGTCAAAGGCAGGTGCATCAAGGGCAGGTTCGGGGCTGCGTCGAAACCTATCCATAAAAGATTTTTTCTTGGCTTCGGCTTGTGGGCGATCAGTTGGCTGAGAATCCATTGAGGCTCATAGTCTACGGTTTTAAAAATCTAGTGTATCCTACCATTTACACTGAAAAAAGTGCTTAAAAGTCACCCTCGAGGAGCATCTATTTGCCCAAGAAAAAAACATCAAACCAGCCGGCCCACAGGCTGAGAATCATTGCTGGCAAGTGGCGCAGTCGTGTTATCACCTTTCAGCCCGCTGAAGGCTTGCGTCCCACCGGGGATCGTATTCGCGAGACGGCCTTTAACTGGCTTACGGCACAGATTGATGGCGCGCGCTGCATTGACGTCTTTGCAGGGTCCGGCGCACTCGCCTTTGAGGCCCTCTCTCGGGGAGCGGCCCAGTGCACTGCACTAGAACAGCAGGGAGGCGCCATTAAGCAACTGCGGGAAACTGCTGACAGCCTCCAAGCTGAAAACCTCGACATCATTCAGGCTGATAGTCTTAATTACCTGCAGCAGAGCCCTCCTTTAGAGCCCTATAACCTGGCCTTTGTTGACCCGCCTTTTGCTGCCGGAATGCTGAACAAAGCCTGTGCATTTTTAAATAACAGTGGCTGGCTGGCCCCTGATGCCTTGATCTATTGCGAAATGGCATCCGCGGACAACAGCTTTATCCCCCCTGACAACTGGCAAATGCTCCGAGATAAGGTCAGCGGTGAGGTTCGCTACTGTCTCTATTCTCGCATTGAGCCCAAGGCATAATTTAAGTACTATGCGCCCAACTTCACCTGCCTACGGACCCTGAGAATGAAGACTATTGTCTACCCCGGCACCTTTGATCCTATTACTAATGGTCATATCGACCTTGTCGAGCGCGCCTCCAAGCTGTTCGGGAAAATTATTATCGGTATCGCCAGCAGCCCACGTAAAGGCCCGCTGTTTACCGTTGATGAACGTATTCAGTTAGCCACAGACGCATTGGCCCATGTGCCTAATGTTGAGATTATTGGCTTTGATTACCTGCTAGTTAACTTTGTTAAAGACTGTAAGGGCGATGCCATTATGCGTGGCCTGCGTGCAGTATCTGACTTTGAGTATGAATTTCAGCTGGCCAATATGAACCGCGCACTGGCCCCAGATGTTGAGAGTATCTTCCTGACGCCAGCAGAGAGGTTTTCTTATATCTCTTCTTCACTAGTAAGGGAGATATCTTTCCTGAACGGTGATGTGTCTAACTTTGTCCCCGCCAATGTGGTCGAGGCCTTGACTGAGAAATTTAAGAAGGATTAAGGAAAGGCTAGGGCCCTGAACCTAGGCCCTGAATTTTTTAGAGCCCATACCCCTAACGCTGACAGCTCGGGCAAAAAACCGAGCTGCGCTGGCCCAGTTTAATCTCCTTTAATATTCCCTCACATTGATTGCACAGCAAACCCCCTCTGCCGTAGACATCTAATCTTTGCTGGAAGTATCCCGGCTCACCGTTACCATTAACAAAATCCCGCAGCGTAGTGCCGCCTTGCTCTATAGCCGCCGCTAGTACCTCTTTAATATGTGCGGTAAGCACCTGATAGCGCTTGCTAGAGACCCTCCCCGCCGCTCGATCTGGCCGAATGCCACTGCGAAACAAGGCTTCTGAGGCGTAAATATTTCCCACGCCCACCACTACATGGTTATCCATAATAAAGGGCTTAATAGCCATTTTACGCTTGCGAGATAAAGTAAAAAGCCGCTCGACGCCAAAGTCATCGGACAGAGGTTCCGGCCCCAATCGTGCGAGTTGACTATGATCGCCCTCGGACCAGAGCCAGCAGCCAAAGCGACGCGGGTCGTGATACCTCAGGGTTGAGCCATTGCTTAGCTGCATTTCAATATGATCATGCTTGCGCCACTGCAGATCCCGGTCGGTCAACCGCAAACTGCCGCTCATGCCCAAATGCACCAACATCGAGCCATGCTCAAGCTGAATAATCAGGTATTTGGCCCGTCGGGTCACCGCAACCACAGTCTGACCCTGAACAATTTCTGCCATACCAGGGGTCACAGGCCATCGCAAAGAGCCCTGGCGTACCCTTACCTGATCAATAACTTGACCTGCGATCCAGGGCTCTATGCCTCGTAATGTGGTCTCTACTTCAGGTAATTCGGGCATAAAGGCTCAATTATTGCGGTTTTGTTTGTTCAACAGCCGCCATTTCTGGCACACTGTTTTAAGGATCTTGCAGGGTAACATATTGCCCTGCAACACTAAGAGGTAGAGCTACTGGTATTTTGTCAAAAAATCAGTAGAATGCCTGCTCCATTGAATGACTTGTTTTGAGTAAAGGTACGGCTGAACATGGCGCTAGGTAAAAGACGTAAAGAAGAAGATGAATCGGCAATTGATATGACACCCATGCTGGATGTTGTATTTATCATGCTTATTTTCTTTATTGTAACTGCTTCATTCGTTAACGAATCAGGCATCAGCGTTAGTCGTCCACCGACGTCAGACCAGCCACCGCCAGATTCCGAGAACACTAACATTGTGTTCCGTATCTCAGAGAGCAATGAATTAACGCTTGAGGGCAGACGCATTGATATTCGTGCCGTTCGCGCAAACGTTGAAAGAATGCATGCTGAGAAGCCAGAAGCTAAAGTTGTTATTAGCTCCCATCCAAAGTCTAAAACTGAGATGTTTGTGAAGATATCTGACCAGGCTCGCGAAGCTGGTGTGTACGATATTTCTCTGTCGACCGACGAGTAATACCCCTCCGGGCATCAAGTCATTGCTAGTTTGATGCCCAACAAAAAAATCTTTCTATAACCGTCATCCCGGTCGTTTAAAGCCGGTGGCTTAGTCGCGCATAAAGAAACCTGCCGCTTAAATCCTGACCTCTCACATCAAAATTATCATTCAATGCAGACCCTAAAAACGGTGGCTGTTCGTCGAGTAAATTTTCAATTCCCAGAGTCATTAGAGACTCTCCAGAATTAAAATGATAACTCAGCTGCACATCTTCTCGGGACCAGGCACCGGCTTTTCGGGAACGATTCTGTGAAACAATTTGCTCAGTAACACTGGACACATGAGAAGAAGACAAACCGAATTCCCAACGACCAAATTGCCAAAACAAATTAAGGTTTGATTTCCACTGAGGAATAGAACCACTACCCTCGAACGCTGCATCTCTAAAGGTGCCCGCCAGGTCTACTGCAGCACTTTCCGCCTCAAGTTGGAATCGGTAGGAATCGATATAGGCTCCACCCAAATTCACCCCAAGCGTTCCCCATTTTGCAATAAATAGACGCCATGAAATATCTAGATCGATACCACGAATTTTTCGGGAACCAAGGTTTTCATTACTGGCTACTACAGCCAATAACTCACCGTCGGCCCGGCGTATGACACGACTCGAATATAATTCAAATTCGGAATTTTGCTCTAGAAAAAATTGGCCGCTAGCACCAATAACATCATCCACTTGAATACTGTAAACATCTAATCCGAGAGTAAAATCTTCGAGGCCAGTGGGGGTGAAAATAAAGCCGATAGAAACGTTTTTTGATTTTTCGGGGCGCAGGTTTTTGTTGCCGCCAGTCATACGAATAAATTGATTGCGCAATGGATCGGTAACTGCCTGACAGCCAGGCAAATCTTGAATGCTGGTCACCGTCGAACAGGGATCAATAAAAAAACCCTGGGACTGACTGTCGGCTTGATGCAACTCAGTCAACGACGGCGAACGAAAGCCGGTGGACAGACTGGCGCGGAACATAAGGTCTCGCACTGGGCGATAGCGCAGCGCTAGTTTAGGATTGGCTCGAACACCAAAACTATTTGAGTGGGTCATGCGAAAAGATAGATTGGCCTCTAGACGGTACATACCCGGCGCCCCTTTAGCCAAAGGTAATAGCGATTCGAGATACAGATCAGTACTGTCTCGACGGCCTCGGCTACTGGCAAAGTCGCCACCGATCAACTGATTGCTGGTCAGTCTTGAATCAGTCATCGTATGCAATGTCTCATGCCGAAATTCTAAACCGGAGGCAAATTCAACCTCACCCGCCGGCAAAATATCCACTACCTGAGAGAAATCTAGATTGACCGATATCAGCTCAGACTCGCCACGATTGCTTGCACCTGCTTTTATAAAAGCTAGCTGCTCTTCGCCCATGGAGGCCGCCGGAGCAAAAAAGTTTAGTGGAACGCATTTATCAGTGCAGCTAATCTCTGGGCCTAAGCCCTGCGCAATATTTTCTAGGTCCGCCAGATTCTGCCAATGTTCTTCGGCATGAGTGCGGCTCCAATTAACACTCAGCTGCCATTCCCCATCGCGAAGGTTGCCCATCAGTCGCCCATTGGCGCGCACAGTTTTTGCATCATTACTCTGTAAGCGCGGACCAAGACCTAGCAAGCGAATGCGCACATCTGCGATATCTTGACCAAAGGGGTTGAAGGGATTATTGGCGGAAAGATTAATCGGGCTATCGGTAAAAGCGGTAAAAACCGAGGCCGGTGCAAAGGTAATCAAGGTACTGCTATCAACATAGGTAAGATCAAACGCGCCATCTAGGGCGTCGAGGTTTTTTAGCTCACCGGCGATATAAATCGAATTTCGCTCAGCAGGAATTAGTGATGAACTGAACTGCTGGGCATCGAATAAATCATCATTGCTCGCCTCACGAAAATCTGCCGGGGACGTCCCTGCTAGGTTGTCTGCGGCCAGTACCAAAACATTACCATTAACATTAATGCGGGCATTGGGCGTGGCACTGGAGCGCCTATCAATGCCATCGCGATAACGACCGTCGGCCGATGCCGACAGTTCTCGATCGCGACTTAGAACCCCAGCCTGCTGATAATGAGATGCCGCCACCATCAACCCAAGCTGATCAAAATTAAAACCACCCACAAAATCATAGCGACGAGTTTCATTATCACCTTCGCTGGCAATACCATAGAACCCATTGATTAGTGCGCCGTCAAAACGTTTCTTCATAATCACATTAACCACACCGGCGATGGCATCTGAACCGTACAGAGAAGAGCCACTATCTTTAAGAATTTCTATGCGATTAACCGCCGCCAGCGGAATTGTATTTAGATCCACAGAGCTGCCATTAATGGCATTGTTTGCGGTGCGCTGACCATTAATTAGTACCAGCGTATTGCTGGCGGGTAATCCACGCAGGGTGACACTCGCGGTGCCATTGCCACCATTACTCAGGGCGGTACTGGCAGCATTACCGGAGACCTCTGGCAGCCGTCGTATCAGTTCCGACATGGTTTGGGCACCAGTTAATCGAATTTCAGCGGCGGTGATAATCTCAACCGGGGTAAACGCATTGGCATCCAGCTGTTTAAAACGGGATCCGGTCACGGGCTTGCCGCGAATAAAGAGTTCTTCGATCATTGGATACTGCTTGGCTGATAATCCAAGCTGATTGGGCATGGCCCTGCAGTCTCTTGCAGCATGACAGCGAGGCAGCACCACCAAGGTGTCCGGCCCCACCACGCGGTACTCCAGATCCCTTCCGGCAATTAATTGCTGTAGGGCTTGGAGCACAGTGAAGTCGCCCTGCACCTGAGGGCTGTTCAGATCATCGGCGATGGTAGTGGGGAAAACAACTGAGGCCTGGGTCTGCTGGCCCAGTTTAATAAAAGCCTGATGCAAGCTACCCGACTGTAAATCTATGGGGTAGACGTCGGTGACTATGGCGCGCGCCTGAGTAAACCATAAAGAAAGCACACAAAAAAATACGATATCTAGTCGTCGCCAGAATGGACGACTAGTCTTGGGGGTTTTCGCCGGACAGATTCCTGAGTCCTGTGGTGCATCCTTTCCTAAAGCCATAGACGCTTGGCTCTACGCCGCTCATCAATAGTGTAGAACCATTAAACCTTATGGATTGGACTGAGACAATAGCCAATTTTTCTCTTCTAATACCAGAGTAAGATCAAAGGCCTGAGCCACTGCGGTGAGAGTTTCATCCTGTTCACGAGAAGAAAAAACACCCGAAATTCTATGTTTTGAGACAGTATTCTCGGCAACCAGAATTTTGCGTTCGAGGTAGCGATTGAGAATAGCCACCGCCTCTGTAACCGAGGCGCTATCGAACATTATCTGTCTGCTGCGCCAAGCGGTCACCTGCTCTATATTTGAAGCCTGCAAACCCGACACACCAGAAAGGGCATTTACAATAACCACATCATTGGCGAGTAACATTTTTGATTCTGGTACGGCAGTGGATGAACCGCTGGCTTCAGAGACCCGCACTACTCCCTCGATAACGCTCAGGGTTGACTGATTATCGGACTGACGGTAAATATTAAAGGCCGTGCCCAGAGCCTGCACGCGAGCATCGCCAACCGTAACAATAAATGGCTTGGTCTTATCAGAGGCTACCGTAAAGAAAGCCTCGCCTTTTATAAGCTCGATATCGCGACTGGTTTCACCCAGCAATACCGCAATCTCTGTATCCGTGTTTAGCTCTATTAGGCTGCCATCTTGTAATGTTATTTGCTGGTAATCGCCGACTGCTGAAACATAATGCTGACGGTCTTCTTGCATAAACATCACCAGGCTGACAACAATCGCTGTGGTCGCAGCTAGACTAGTGACCGGCTTCCAAAAGCCGCTAAATAGATTCGCAAGATAGCCACGCTTTTTATCAGGCCCCCCTTGGCACTGAGTATCACTAGCGACAAGTAATTGCTCCACCGGCAGATGGGAAACAACCCCAAGAGTCTCCCAGGTGTCCAGTGCACTGTCCCAGGCCTGCCGATGAGACTCAGACCCATTTAACCAGTCGGCAAAGTTAGCAAAATCGGTTTCAGTAACAGACTCTGACCGCATCCGTGCCACCCAAGCCAAGGCTTGATTGGTAATCTTATTATTTGTGTTTGTCCCCATTTCTATCGACTCTCTATACGCAGATATCGCGTAATTTCCCTAAGTTATTAGTATTTATCCACGGATTAGACGTATCAGCAGTCAAAACCCCCAACCCTAATATGCAAGGTCCTAGTTCTCACTCCGCTCAACGACTTTGCGCAGGTGCTTCAGAGATTCCAAAATATATTTCTCAACACTGCTCACTGAGACACCCATCTGCTCGGCAATAGCCGGATAGGTCATACCTTTACTGCGGTTGAGAATAAAGGCCTGGCGGGCATTTTGCGGTAGCTTCTCTAATGAGGCATAAATAAGCCTCAGAGTCTCCTGGGCTTCTAGCTCTCGCTCCAGGGAAACATTGTCGGGAACTACTGTCGTCATGGCGCTGCGATCTTGGCTGGCTATGGGCCTCTCACGATCAATATAGTTTTTATGCAGTACCTGGCGGCGCAGTTGATCAATCGACATATTGGCGGCCACCTGAAACAAAAAGGCCTTGGCATTAGACAGCCCTTCCAGATCGTCCAATGTGTAAAGACGCATAAAAGCCGCCTGGGCGATATCTTCGGCATCTTCCCGGCTTTTCATGCGACGTGTTAAAAAACGCACGAGCATGGTGCTGTGTTCTTTGACTAGGTTATCGACAAAATCTTTGTTCTTGTAATTCATCATCAATCTGACAATATGGGCTGAACCCGGTTGCTACCTAAAACCACACATCTGAACTGTACCATCATGTTGGATCACCCTATTTATGAAACTAGTGCGTTACCTATATGCGTGATTTGAACGCAAGACTCGATCAATCAGTCATCGACAATTTACGGCGCGATCTGCCGCTATTCGACCTGCCTGTAATCGAGTTACGTACAGGCGCCACTGAAAACATCGACCTCCAGCAATATCTGCACTTCTATCAACTTCCCCTACCCAGCGCCAAACCTGACTGTCTGTGCAGGGCATCTTGAGGTCGGCGACAACCAGATTGCTACCCTAGCTTGGCAACCCGCTAAGGCTGTTGGCACCGTCATTGTTGTGCATGGTTATATGGACCATATAGGATTGTTTAATCACCTGATCCAACATCTTCTCGAACGCCAACTCAATGTGGTTTGTTTTGATCTTCCTGGGCATGGTCTATCAACTGGCAGGCCTGGTTATATCTTAGACTATGGGGAGTATGTCGGTGTTCTTGAATTAGTAATTAATATTAGTCGGGAGATGTTTTCTGCGCCACTGCACGCTGTGGGCCAAAGTATGGGTGGGGCTGTTTTACTGAAACATCTAATAAGGCATAAGAAAGACTATCCATTTGCCAGCCTTAATCTCTTTGCGCCATTGCTGTTTCCCAGAGGCTGGAATATCAATCGCTGGCTGCACCTGCTGAGCAAGCCCTTTACTGACACTAGCAAGCGTGTATACAGAGACAGCTCCTGGGATAAAGATTTTTTAACCTTTGTGCGAGACTGCGATCCGTTGCAGGCTAGTCGACTTCCCCTAGCCTGGGTCGGGGCATTAAAAAAATGGATTAAGGAGTTTCGAAAATCTGAAGGTAGCAATCTGAAGATTAATTTAATTCAGGGGGATGCAGATAAAACATTAGACTGGGAAACTAATTTAGTGAAATTTAAAGAAAAATTCCCCGCTCTTAAAGTGCATATAATTAAGAGCGGGAATCATCATTTAGTGAATGAGATTAAATCTCTGCGCGAAGAAATTTTCGCTGCGCTTGAACTATAAATTTTTAATGAGTGGCTTTTAATTAACCGCTATTAATTTTCTGTTAGCTGCCAGGAAGTTGACGGGTTTTTCCCTCGTCGTCAATCGCCACAAATACAAACTCGCCCTCGGTTACTTTGCAGGGCTCTGACTGATAGTCATCGCTACTCCAGACCTCAACGACAATCGTCATAGAACTAGTGCCCTTGGCTTTAATGTTGGCATAGCAGCCTACTACGGCGCCAACCGATACCGGATTCAAAAACGACATGCTACTAATAGCCACGGTGGCCACTCGACCCTGTGCAAGTCTGCCCGCCAAAATTGCACCGGCTAAATCCATTTGACTCAGTAACCAGCCGCCGAAGATATCCCCATTGGCATTAGTTTCTCGCGGCATCGCGATGGTTTGCGAAATTAGTTTTCCCACGGGTATTGGTGGCTCATTAATATTTTTCATGTTTCTCTCTCGTCCGTTAGATAAATATCTACTTGTAAATTAGTTCGGGAAGCCAGGTGGCAATTTGCGGCCATACCGACAACATTAGCATCAACACAATCTGCATAATAATAAAGGGCACTACACCGCGATACATATCGGATGTCTCGACAGTATCTGGCGCCACACCGCGCAAATAAAATAAAGCAAACCCAAAGGGCGGGGTTAAAAATGACGTTTGCAAATTAATGGCAATCATCACACCCAGCCACACAGGGTCTAATCCCATGGCCAACAATACAGGGCCGACGATGGGCACCACCACAAAGGTAATTTCAATAAAGTCTAAAATAAAGCCCAATAAAAATATAACGATCATCACCAGCAATGTGGCACTGAAAACGCCACCCGGCAGATCAACAAAGAACTGCTCGACAATTTCTTCGCCACCAAAGCCGCGAAATACCAAAGAGAAAATAGCCGCACCAATCAGTATCAAAAACACCATGGAGGTGACCTGGGTGGTGGTCTGGGCGACTTCCCGCAATCGTGAAATACTCAGCTGGCCTTTTATGGCTGCCAGCATAGTGGCGCCAAAGGCACCCACGCCGGCGGCTTCTGTCGGGGTGGCGGCACCCGTTAAAATCGACCCCAGCACAGTGACAATCAAAATGATCGGCGGCATTAGGTTGCGCATGGCCCGAGACAGACTATTTGGCGCTGGCACTACGCTGTCGCCCTCGGCCGGTGTCGGGCGCGTGAAGAAAATAATATACAGGCAGTAAAACACCACCAGTATTAGGCCGGGAATAATCGCACCAACAAATAGGTCGCCAATAGACACTGTCTTGGGCGTAAAGATACCCATGTTCAGCTGCGCCTGCTGATAGGCACTGGACAGAGTGTCGCCCAGTAATACCAGAGCAATAGAGGGAGGTATTATCTGGCCCAACGTTCCCGTGGCTGCGATCACGCCGGTGGCCTGAGACGGAGAATAGCCGCGTTTAAGCATAGTGGGTAACGACATAAGCCCCATGGTCACCACGGTGGCGCCGACAATCCCGGTACTGGCGGCCAGCAATGCACCGACCAGAACAACAGAAATCCCCAGCCCACTGCGAAACCCACCCAGCACGTCGGCCATGCTTTCTAAGAGGTCTTCGGAGAGGCGGGATTTTTCTAACATCACCCCCATCAATATAAAGAGGGGTACTGCAATTAATGTGGTGTTTTCTATGGTGCCAAATAGCCGGTTGGGCAGGGCCTGCAAAAAGGCCATATCGAAATGACCGGTAACCGTTCCCGCCAGAGCAAACAACAATGCGGTGCCTGCAAGGGAGAAGGCCACCGGATAACCCGCCATCAATACCAGACAGGCTACCAGAAACATCAAGAAGGGAATAAATTCTGTCATTACAGTGTTAACTCCTTGGTTTCTGCTGCAGAGTCATAATGACCACCATTAATAATCAATGCACTCTTTAATATTTCTGCGAGGCCCTGCAATAGCAGTGTCACGGGCATTATTAGCATCAGGGTTTTTAACAGATAGACAAATGGTAGCCCATCACTCTCTGCCGAGGTCTCAGAAAATGCCCAACTTGAAAGCACGTAATCCCAGCTACTGACAAATATAAGCACACAGACGGGCATCAAAAATAGCACGCCTCCGAATAGATTGACCAAGGCCTGACGGCGCGGAGAAAATTGTCGGTAGAAAATATCCACACGCACATGGCCGCCGCGCTTAAGAGTAAAAGCCAGACCGAGCATAAATACCATGGCGTGAATATAGGTTACGGATTCTTGGAGGGCGATTGAGCCTAGTTCTAGGTAGTAACGCATAACGACTACCACCATGACCAAAGCAACCATCAATAGGGTCAGCCAGGAGATAAAACGACCTGTCGCCTCAGTAAAGCGATCTATAGCCCCAATCAAATTCGACATTAAACCCATGATTACCCTGCCTCGCAATTAAAAAACCACGGGCAGTATACTCGCAGAAAGGCAGTCAAAAAATATATTAAAGTTTTCTAAGGTACTACCGATTGATAGTGACGAGGGATCAATTAGATGCACTAGACGCTGGGTTTAGCACTAAATATTGAGCAAAACTAGCTGGATGCTTGAGATTAAATGGTGAAAACAATGGCAATAAATGAAATTACCCCAAAGATACCTGCATCTCCTGATGCAATGCAAAGGGCACCTAAGATTTCTGAACCGCCCAAGGCGCCTAGAATCTCTATTGCGGAAGTGAGTCAGTCCTCAGCTGAGAGTAAAAGCCAGATGATGGATCAGATTAGCATCAATGTGGAAGACTTACATGAAGCTATCGAGATATTAAACTCTTCAGTTAAAAAGGTGCCTACGAGTTTGGAGTTTTCGATAGACGAGGCATCCAACCGCTTTGTCGTTCAAGTCACTGATGCTGCAACGGGTGAAATTATTCGTAATGTTCCTGGCGACGCCATTTTACGTATGGCAAAGCAACTCGAATCGTTAAAAGGTATATTGTTTGACGATAAGTTTTAACCAGATTACCTCGCTTTTCTAGCTGAGTGACTTATGTAACCCAGCTACCATCTATGTGTTCCGCTACATTGCCGGATTTCTGACACCCTGGTATTTCAAATCGGCAAAATACTGCCACATCAGCGGCAACAGAACCACACCCCCTCACACTAAAATCCTCTAAGTTACTGATATTTATCAATTTAATTTAATAAAGCGGCGTCTCCCATAAAGTTGGCATCATGTTTGCATTATCTTAGCTGTAAGCACTTTTGAGCTTCGGCTTTACTGATAAACCTTTTTGAATCAATCGCCAAATCTTAAGGCAACCGTGGGTAACGCACGGCATATTGACCTAAAAGACTGTTCTGAGGCGCACTGCGTCTCAGAAGCATAACTTGAACGATTAATGAGGAATGAACTATGGCTGTTATAAATACAAATATCGCCGCGATGATGACAACAAACGCGCTAGCGAGAAATGATCGAGACATGTCTGCCACTATGGAACGTCTATCCACAGGCAAGAGCATTAACTCTGCCAAAGACGACGCAGCAGGCCTTGCTGTATCTTCACGGATGACGGCACAAATACAAGGCGTAGATCAGGCAGTACAAAATGCCGGTGACGCAATCAGCATGATCCAAACTGCCGATGGCGCATCCATCGAGATTGGCAATATGATGCAGCGTATGCGTGAACTTTCGGTTCAGGCTTCCAACGGCACAGTAACGTCTACCGATCAAAGTAGCCTAAACCTAGAATTTGTTGCATTGCGCACTGAGATTGATCGCATTGCAAATCAGACCCAATGGAATGGCGAGAATGTACTTAGCGGTGCAGCTGGAACTTCCAGCAACGGCACGGCAGTTTTTCAAGTCGGCGCCAATTCACTACAAACAATGAGTGTTGCCTTTGGTGACTGGAACCTCGACGCATCGACTTCTGACGTAACTGGCGTAAATGCGGTTTATGATTTCAGTATCACTGACACTCAAGTTGCTGCACTAGCGGGAAATTTTGTCATCAGCGATGGTCAAAATACATTGACGCTTGATGCCACAACCGTCGGCGCATTAACTACTGTAGCAGGCTTAGCCGCTGCTATTGAAGCTGACGGTTCATTGACGCGCCTAACCGCCTCAGATGGCACCGGCACGTTAACCCTGACTTATGATGATGCCGCCGTTGTAACCGTTGCACCAACATTATCCGAGAACGGCACGGCTGGGACTGTTGCCGAAACCACTGTAGGGGTTACCGCTTTATCTAGTGTCTATGGCACAGATATTTCATCAATCGCTATTGATACAGACGTTGGTGCTAATAGTGCAATTGCCGCCTTGGACACAGCTATTAACGGAATTAATGCTCAGCGGGCTGTATTTGGTGCAGGCATGAATCGCCTTGAATATGCGATTGACAACCTGACTAATGTTTCGCAGAACGCATCGGCTTCACGCAGCCGCATTGAAGATGCAGACTACGCAGCTGAAACGACTGAGCTAGCGCGCACCCAGATTATCCAGCAAGCGGGTACAGCGATGCTTACTCAGGCCAATCAGCAAGCACAGTCTGTACTAGCTCTGCTTAAAGGCTAACGCTCATCTTGATAAGAACAATCACAGGCTAACTGTTACGGCCTAGTGATTAAGTTATGTATGCCAACAACCCCTCCAGCCAGGGGTTGTTGTGTTTTTGGCTCCCTATAAAGTTATGCATAGGGGCAAAGCCCTTTATCTCTCGCCTTTAATGATCCCTCTGTGCACCACAGCAAAATAGTATTCAAGTATTTATAGGTCATGCCGATCTAACTGGTATGAGCAAGTTACTATCAATAACCTGCTAAATGAATGACCTAATTTTTTATACACAAGAGGATATTTACAATGGCTGTTATCAATACAAATATTGCCGCAACTATCACGGCAAACGCATTAGCAAAAAATGACCGCGCTATGACTCAAACTATGGAGCGTCTATCTACTGGACAACGAATTAACTCTGCCTCTGATGACGCAGCTGGTCTTGCCATAGCATCCAAGATGACCTCGCAGATCCGTGGCCTTGATCAAGCGGTTCGCAATGGTAATGACGCCATATCTATGCTGCAAACTGCAGACGGTGCCATGATCGAAGTTAGCAACATGCTTCAGCGTATGCGTGAACTGAGTGTTCAAGGTGGTAACGGAACATTATCAAGCTCTGACTTAACCGCTCTAAATACAGAATTTGTTGCACTGCGCACTGAAATCGATCGTATCGCAGACAACACCCAGTGGAATGGTGACAATTTACTCGACGGCAGTGCTGGCACTGCTGGAGTAATAACATTCCAGGTCGGCTATGAAGCTGATCAGACAATCACTGCTGATGTGGGCGACTTGAATCTAGCTGCGGCTGATATTCTCGCTGCCGATTTGTCGGCGATCACCATAACGACAGCAACCCTTGCTAATACTCAGGTCACTGCGCTGGATGCAGCTATTGCCGGTATTGATTCAAAGCGCGCCACTTTAGGTTCGACGATTAATACTCTTGAGTTTGCTGTAGACAACCTAGCAAATGTCTCACAAAACACCTCTGCGTCACGCAGCCGCATCCAAGATGCTGACTATGCAACTGAAACCACTGAACTGGCCCGTACGCAGATTATTGCGCAAGCTGGTACTGCAATGCTTTCACAGGCTAACCAGTCAGCTCAAAGTGTTTTGGCTCTGCTTAAATAGGGTTTTGCTCCCCTGGGGAGCCCATCACTATTTGTTAAAACCCAGCAACTTTGCTGGGTTTTTTTTCGCCTTGATTTTTTCTCTAATAGCCTCAACAACAGCGCCTCGTCGATACAAGGAGATAGCGGCATGCCACTTTGGCAAGTTTTTGCCAACTATCGGCAAAAATAAGCCACTTTTTCTAAAGTATTCAAATTTGCTGTCGATACATTATTCAAGGGCGGGCCGGATGGGCAATTTTAGCTGGCAACGTTAACTAAAAAATCACACATTATTAAGGGAAAATACAATGGCTGTTATCAATACTAATGTCGCCGCTCAAATTTCGGCTAACGCACTGGCAAAGAACGACCGCGCTATGACTCAAACTATGGAGCGATTAGCTACTGGCTCAAGAATCAACTCTGCCTCGGATGATGCTGCCGGTCTAGCCATCGCCTCTAAACTGACGGCTCAGGTGCGAGGACTCGATCAGGCTGTGCGCAACGGCAATGACGCTATCTCAATGCTGCAAACTGCAGACGGCGCCATGATCGAAGTGGGCAACATGCTTCAGCGCATGCGTGAACTGAGTGTTCAAGGTGGTAACGGAACATTATCAAGCTCTGATTTAACCGCTCTAAATACAGAATTTGTTGCCCTGCGCACTGAAATCGATCGTATCGCAGACAATACCCAGTGGAATGGTGCCAACTTACTCGACGGCACTGCTGGCACTGCTGGAGTAATAACATTCCAAGTCGGCTATGAAGCTGATCAGACAATCACTGCTGATGTGGGCGACTTGAATCTGGCTGCGGGTGATATTCTCGCTGCCGATTTGTCAGCGATCACCATGACGACTGCTACCCTAGCCAATACGCAGATTACTAATCTGGATGCGGCTATCGCTGGTCTTGATTCAAAACGTTCGACTATCGGTTCGGCGCTTAACACTCTTGAGTTTGCCGTAGACAACCTGGCCAATGCCTCACAAAACGCATCGGCAGCTCGCAGCGGGATCGCTGATGCAGACTATGCTAAAGAAACTACAGAACTAGCGCGTACGCAAATTATTGCACAGGCCGGTACTGCTATGCTTTCACAGGCTAATCAGTCCGCTCAGAGCGTATTAGCTCTGCTTAAATAAGAGCAGGCTCCCTTCGGGGAGCCTATTACTATTTATGTTAACCCGGCAGCACTGTCGGGTTTTTTTAAATTTTGCTTTTCTTTAATTTAAATTGTTAACAATTGAAGCAAAACACCGACGTTTTTTCTGGCAATAATTTGCCGAATTTCGGCAGATTATTGCCACTTTATCTAAAGTATAAAGTAGTACTGCCGATACCCTTAGTAACGAAGAGTCAGAAGTTAAATTTTAGCTGGCAACGTTAACTAAAATTCAAAGGTTAAAAAAAGGAAAAAAAATGGCTACTATCAACACAAATGTTGCCGCTCAAATTTCGGCTAACGCACTTGCAAAAAATGACAGAGAAATGACAAAAGCTATGGAGCGACTCGCTACTGGCTCGCGTATTAATTCTGCATCTGACGATGCTGCAGGACTTGCAGTAGCATCAAAACTAACATCACAAATCAGAGGTATTGATCAGGCTGTGAGAAATGGCAATGATGCTATTTCACTTATCTCTACTGCGGATGGTGCAATGATTGAAGTAAGTAACATGCTTCAACGTATGCGTGAGCTGTCTGTTCAAGGCGGCAACGGAACATTGTCCAGCACTGATTTAACTGCTTTAAATACTGAGTTTGTTGCACTGCGAACAGAGATCGAACGTATTGCGGACAACACCCAGTGGAATGGAGCAAATTTATTGGATGGCTCAGCAGGCGCCAATGGCTTGATGACTTTTCAAGTAGGTTACGAAGCAGATCAAACGATCACCGTTAATCTTGGTGATTTACAGCTTGAAGGTGATGCCAGCTACTCAGCAGGCGCGACAGCTGGCGGTGTGTTTGGCAATGATATTAGTTCATTGACAATCACCACGGCTACACTTGCCAACACATCTTTAACGGCGATTGATGTTTCTATCGCTGGTCTTGATGCAAAGCGCTCGGTATTGGGTTCTACTCTAAATACGCTTGAGTTTGCAGTGGACAACCTGGCTAACGCTTCACAAAATGCGTCAGCGGCTCGCAGCCGTATTGCAGATGCAGATTATGCAAAGGAAACTACAGAACTGGCGCGCACGCAGATTATCGCGCAAGCCAGTACTGCTATGCTTTCACAGGCTAATCAGCAGGCACTATCTGTAATGGCTCTACTGAAGTAAAAAAACACCCAACGAGCCCTATCCTCGCTCGCGGTGCCCGGTGCTATTTGATAGGTAGCACTGGGTTTTTTTTGCCTACACTTTAATGCTTGTTATGAATCGTATGCTTTAGAGAGAGATTCCAGCTGGCCCTCCAAGTAATCCTTGGTGGTATCCATGCTAGCTATCAGCGATTCCATCGCGCTAAATTGGGTTAAATACCGCTGGTAGACACCTTCCATACGCGCCTCCAATTTTACTAATTCGTCTTTATAGTCTTGCAATGACCCCTCTGCGTTACTGGTTCTGGTGGTAAGGACACCAGTACTGTCGCTAAAGTCTTCTAAAATTGTAGCAATATCCTGTGACAGACCTTTACTCTCTGTGCCAAACAGATTTTGATCGCTAGTATTAGCCGACAGCATCATCACTACATCATCATAGCTGGACGCAACAACTGCATCATACGTCGTTTCATTGAGAGTCAGATTACCCGTTTTATCTATACTAACCCCAAGGTCACGCAGGGCTGAAACACTACCCGAGGTGGTCGAGGAATCTGCAAATAAAGCGCTTCGAATCTGACTTTTGAGGTAGCGGACCAAAGAAGTATCATCCGCCAGTGCGCCGCCCAATTCTGCCTCAGAACCCTCTGCAGTCAATTCTGTAAACAGGGTGTTTAAATCATTATATGCAGTCACTACATTTTCAAGATTGGTCTTTAACGTAGTCCTGTCACTGACGATATTTAAGCGCACGGCCGTGGACGTTGTCTCAGTCAAAGATATTGTTGCACCCGCAATCACATCAGAGATTTCGTTGCTACTTCTGGTGACCGTTAAGCCGTCGAAGTTAATAATGGAATCTTGAGCTGCCTGCAATGTATTGCCGCTGTCACCAAAACCCAGATCTGGGGTTGAGGTCATTGTAAAAGCCCCTTCGCTGCCCGTTGGGCCGGTCAAGATAATACGGTAGTTGGTGCCGCCGATTCCGGTATCAACCAAGCTTGCGGTGACGCCTGTGCTGGCGGCATTAATAGCCGAAACAACACCCGCGGGTGTCGGTGTGGAAACGGTAACTGCCGTTGTTGTGATAGTGGAACTGCCCACTGCGATAGAAATATCGAAGGCGCTGCTATTTAGCGTTGTTGTGGTAGCAGTATATTCATCCGAAATCATGCGCTGCTCTTGAGCCAGCCTGGTGACAGTAATATCGTAAGCACCGGTAGCAGCCGCACCGTCAAGAGAGGTTAGACTAATCGCCGAGGTATTAGAGGAGCTGCCAGTACTGGTTGCCAACTCATCGGCATCATTGAGTGTCTCAAAAGCTTTTTGTAACTGTCCGACTTGAAAAGAAACTAGACCATAACCTGAAATCGATGCTTCGGTCGCGGTGATATCACTTTCGATCGATTCCTTTTTGGGCACTTTTTCGACATCGGTCAAATCTTGGGCGAGTTTGAATACGTCTAATCCTGAGCCTACACCCAGGGTCGTTAAAACTTGTGAAGAAACACTGCCGGCATCAGCCATCTATAAATTCCTGATCAACGAATATAGTCAAATAAACTTAACTGAGAGATTTTGGCAAAGCTGCTCTGCGCTGCCTCCATCGAGAGTAATTCAGCAGAGAGTTCGGTTACTGCTGTTGCGTAATCTAGATCTTCGACCTGAGACAACAGCATCTGATATCTGAGCTTGGCATCGCTGAGCATATCGCGCTGAGAATCAACCACGCTAAGGCGACTACCTACATCTGCCAGTGACACAGACACTGATGCAGACAAATCACTGACCTCGCTTAAACTGCGCTGAATACCGTCGGTGTCGTTGTTTTTAAGAGCACTGGCAAAATCTTCAATAACACCAAAGAAGCCAACTCTCTGAGTACTGTCGTCAGATTCCTGGCGCACAACACTATCAAATACTTCACTGCCGGGACGATTCATAGTCAAGCGACGCTGTTCTGAAACATCCACCGCAATATGCCGATCATCGCCGTTATAACTAACCTGACCAAAGGTATCCTCGGTATATGGCACTGTATTGCTCATAGATCCAGCAAACACATAGTTGCCATTTATATCCTGAGTATTAGCCAATTGCATCAGGCTCTCTTTGAGCGCAGAAACCTCAATCGAGATAATTTCGCGGTCTGGGGCAGACAACGTATCTGAGCTCGCGCGAACCGCAAGCTCGCGCACGCGCTGCAAAATATTATCAGTTGCAACTATCGATGCCTCTTCCGCAACCAAACGACCATTTACTGTATTCAGACTTTGCTCATACACATCCTGTCTTTGGGAGGCCGTATTGAGACGCTGAATTAACCCAACCTTATCCGGGTCATCACTGGCCTGAACAATCTGTTTGCCCGACGCCAGCTGCGCCTGCATTTTTGCAACCGCAGATTGCTGGGTATTCATCTGAGTTACTGCTCGCTCAAATAGTTGTCCGGTAGAAATTTTCATCAGTAAACGCCTTAACGAATGGCTAATATGGAATCAAATATCTTTGACGACATTTGAATAATTTGGGCCGATGCCTGATAGGCCTGCTGGAAGCGAATAAGGTCGGCGGCTTCCTGGTCTAGACTGACTCCAGAGACATTGTCTCGAGAAGCAACAGCCTGATCGTAGACCACCTGCAAAGCCTCTTGAGAAATCTTACTAAGAGTGGCCTTGTTACCCACGGTGCTCACCAGATCAATATAGCCATCGCTAAGAGATCGACCGCCGCGTAAAACAGGTTTGTTCTGTAGCGCAACCATTAACAACATATTGCTGTTATCACCTATGCCACCCTCATTGCCATCAACGACAAAACTATCACCACTGCTAGGTGGCGCATTGAATGACAGGGACAGACTCTGATAATTAATACTCTCGCCGGCAGTGTAATTGCGAGTAGCGACAACCGTATTAGTTGCCGTATCGGTAATGCTGTACTGGCTGGCTGACAAAAAATTGACTGTGAAAGGTGACTCTGTATTCTGTGCAGGTTCTTGCTGTGGAGGCTTAAAACCAGCAGCAATATTGGCACTGCCTGTACCAGTAATGAATACGGCAAGCTCTTCACTGGCAGGACCATTAAGATAGATGCCAGCGCGTAAACCCAGCACTGCGAGATCTGCTGGTGTTCCGCCAGCGCCAAAAGTAAACCTTACCTGATCAGTACTCTGCAACTGAAGACTGCCGGTAAATGTTTCATTAGTCTGTCCTAGCGCGTTGCTTGCAGCGCTGCCAGACGGGTTAGATAAGGTAATGTTCTCACCCTCGTAACCCGCGGCATTGGTAATCCCTATACCGCCTTCACGACTGACATAAGCCATGACATTGGTGACGAATGTCGACGCATTAATGGCGTCGGCCAATGCATCAATATCTGCGGGTAAACTGCCGCTGCCAATTAATACACCGTTGATTTGTATTTGCTCAAGTAAATTAATATCCTCTGCCGAGGCTTCGATTATGTTGCTCGCAGTCGCTGTAACACCCGTGGTGGTGCTGGCCGTATTGAGCCAAGTGGCCATCGCTGATGCCGAGCTGTCATCACCTGCAGCCAGTGTTAATGCACCCAGTGACTGGCCATTTAGGAGCAGTGTGTCCGCTCCCACTAAATCAAGGCTTACCAGAGATGGGTTGTTCTGCAGTGAAACCGCAGCAGTATCAACCTGAGCGTTAGTTGTTATGGTCTGTTCCATTACGCCATTGTTATCGGCATTGGGCACCCACTCTTGACGCTCGCTACTCCGCGCAAGAAAACCATAAGTCATATCGAGATCTTCATAGGCCTCTGCACCTGTGCCATTAAGGTACGTCGAGCTATAACTGCTATTTGCAACAAAGCCTGAATCTGTACCCAAAAAAGCATTCTGAGTGTCTGTGTCTATACTGTGCCCAAGGATATGTACGCCTTCCTGAGTCATCACTTGAAACTGAAGGTCACTGCCCTGGGGAACGTCCATCATCAACGCAACATTCTCTGCGCCCTTGGGAATCAGTAATGCTGGCTTTAGACTACTGGAATCAACCGCAACCGAAGCCGCTACATTTGGGTTATTGCCCAAACTATAAATATCCTGACCAAATTCAAAGCCTTGCAGGACCGATTCCCGTGCATAACTCAGGCTGACCTGGGACTCACCAATATTTTGATCGCTAGCCATAGCCCGCATGCGCGAAGCGGCAGCAATTGCCAACGGATCAGTTTCGACTAATCGAAAGCCTGCGGCAGGTCGTGAAATTGGGTTGATAAAGAAAGTGTCACCATCGCTGGCACTGCCATTAATAGTAATATTTAAACCGGCATATTCTATTATGTCTGCACTGGCTTGAGCATACTTAACCGCCCCTGTTTTGGCGTCTTCGATTTGCCACACTCTATCTTCAGCGGCCCAGCGAATCTGAAAAGGCGAAAACTCAAATGCTTCAGGATCTGAAACGTCGACTGCAACATTGAGGTTACTGGTCACTGTTGGCGAACTCACCTCAAATACTGAGTCAATGCGGAAAAGATCTTTGCCCCGCTCACCCCGGGAATCGATGCCAGACGTATGAATCTGGTTAATTTCTCTCACAGTAGTCTGTGCCAGATAGTCAAAACTATCCATCGCAGCGCCCAAAGTTTGACCACGGAAATTAATTAACCCACCCAACTCGCCGCTGCTAATTGTGCTCGATGCACGCGCTTCACCATAGGGGTCCATAATAATATCGACACGGCCAGGATCATTTACATCGAAATTTACGCCCAGATCAACTGCAGTTTTATTAGCCACAATCAAAGAGCCAGCACTGCTGTCCAGTCGCACATCAACGGCACCAGTAGCGCTTTCAAAAACATGAATTTTGCTCACCGAAGATAGGTCACGTAAAATTTGATCACGCTGATCAAGTAATGCTGCAGGCTGTTTATCTACCGATATTTTTTTACCTAGCTGAGTATTCACGGTCGCCAACTGCTGCGCCAGTGTGTTAACTGTATTGACCTGTAATTCAATGCTGGAACGCGACTCTTGCTCAATCGCACTGAGATGGCCTGCGATCTCTCTAAATCGCGAAGCTAATGCATCGGCATCGCGTATAAACATATTGCGCTGGACAGGAGACGCTGGATCCGCACTTAAATCACTCGCCGTCGCAAAAAATTGGTCCATCGCACTAGACAGGCCAGAGGTCTGAGAGCCCATTAGGTCAACAATGCGGTTGGCATAGTTAATCATGGGGCCCTGAGATGAAAGGTCACTGCTACTGTTGCGCAGACTACTTTCAATAAACTCATCATAGGCGCGAGTAATATTATCTAGGCGCGCTCCAGTACCAAGAAAAACTGTACCCTGTTGACTCGGCATACCCTCAGAGCTTGTCGCTACCTGGCGGGAATAACCCTCGGTATTCAGATTGGCAATGTTGTTACTGACTGTAGCCAGCGACTGCCTGTACAGCTGAGTGGCACCGGCACCAATGGATAAAATATCACTCATAATTTAATTCCTGCCGCGGGCAAAACGCCCTGCGGATGAAGTGGCAGTGAAGACTTTTCTTCAATTGGATTCAGAGGCAAACTTGGGCTTGCCGGTCTAACCGTCAATTGCTGATAAGCATCCATCGCCTTAGTACTATTAGTCTGAGTTTTAACCTGTTCGGTCAACCAATCGCCGAGTCCAAAGACGCCCTTCTGTGACATTACCTGAGACAGTTCCTGATGGTACATCTGCTCAAAAGTATCCACACTTGAAGAACCCATAAGGTCACTTTTCATTGGCTCGTTAGCTTCGCGTACAGACTTGAATACCATCTGAACAAACATAGCTTCAAACTGGCGGCCAACTTCTTGTGCAGCGCTCTCGTCGTTATTCTTGGCGCGTATGCGCAGCTCACCGAGACCGGCGAAATCAAGATAACTCTTAGCTGACAAGTTTGTTTCTGTCACTTAGATCACCACCAAGTCTGCGCGCAGGCTACCAGAAGTTTTTAAGGCTTCGAGTATGGCGATTAATGAAGAAGGTGATGCACCCACCTGATTGACGGCGTCGACTATGTCGCGCAGATCTACACCAGGCTGGAAAAGAAACATTTTATTTCTGGGCTCAGTCACCTCAATGTTGGCATTTTGCACGCCCACTGTTACGCCATCGGTAAAAGCGTCGGGCTGGCTTACTTCGTTGGTGGCAGAAATATTTACGGTGATCGGGCCATGGGTAACAGCCACTGCCGAGACCTTGACGTTGCGATTAATAACCGCAGTACCGGTTCTTGAATTAATCACGATGCGTGCCGCTGGCTCGCCAGGGCTGACATCTAGGTTTTCAATCATGCTCAAAAAGGTAACACGCTGAGAGGAATCTTGGGGTGCCATTACCGCAATGGAAACTCCATCTATGGCACTGGCAACACCTGGGCCAAAGGCCAGATTAATCGCTTCAGTAATCGCATTAGAGGTAGAGAAATCCGCATTGCGCACATTTAATACAATGTGGTCTGAGGTTTCAAAAGGGGTATCAACCATACGCTCGACCGTTGCACCGTTAGGAATGCGGCCAGAGGTGGGAACGCCAATTTGAATACTGCTACCCGCGGCATTGGACGTAATACCGGTTACGGTCATGGCTCCCTGAGCCAGGGCATAGGTTTGGCCATCGACGCCGCGTAGCTGAGTCATTATCAGGCTACCACCGCGCAGAGATTCCGCCACACCAATAGCCGCTACATTAATATCAATGCGCTGACCGGGCTTGGCAAATGGAGGTAGTTCAGCAGTCACCATCACTGCAGCAACATTCTCCAACTTTAATTCTTTTTTGGCATTCTGTGCTGCTAGGGCAGCCATCTGATCACCGAGATCGTAATCACTCACTGGTCCATCAACACTAACGCCCAGTCCCGATAACATGGTTTTTAATGTCTGGGCTGTCAGGGGTAAATCTTTACCGTCGCCAGAACCTTGCAGACCGACCACGAGACCGAAGCCAATTAATTTGTTGCTGCGCACGCCGGCTACATCGGTAATATCTTTAATCCGATCTGCCGCTGCGGTGGACGTTGCCAGTATGGCTGCGACCAATGCGCTCAACAAAATTATGCGTTTAACTGTAAACATTTCTGTTCTCCAAAAGCCGCCTAAAAGGGCCAGAATTTATAGAGCATTCCAGTGCCCCAAGCAGGGCGAGATGCTGACGCCAGATCACCGGTACCGCGATATGAAATCTGGGCATGGGCTATACGCTGGGACAAAATTGTATTATCAGGCTGAATATCTGCCGGGCGAATAATGCCCTTAACCTGAATAAATTCACTGCCCTCGGTCAGTGCCAATTGCTTTTCGCCAATGATGACCAGGTTGCCGTTGGACAGCACCTCAACCACCATTGCAGAAATGGAACCCGTTAACGTTGCGGCCTGACCTGCCGTACCAGTACCCTCACTAGTAATACTTGAACCATCGGTTTTCATGCCGCTCAAAAAAGTTAGTACCGAAACCTAATTTTCTGACAATAGAATCTTTCTGGGGTAGACCAATCGCGTCATTAGTAGATTCGCGGCTGGTGCTTAAGCCAGAGGTGCGCGATGCCTGAGTGGTTTCGTTAAGCAGTACGGTGATTAAATCACCCACTTTAATTTCGGTGGCCTGATAGCTGCGAAGATCACCAAACAGACTGCGACCATTGGCAAAAATTGATCCGGTAACCTGAGTGGGCGCTGCATCTGGAATCGGCTGTACCGGCGCAAATTCTGCGGTTGGCATCAATCGCGGCTGAGCAACGCAGGCGGTTAAAACGCTAGCGATGGATAAAGTTATTAGTAAACGAAACATAGTTAAGAGCCTGTCTTAAAGATTATTATTCAAGAAGCGCAACATGCCGTCTGCCGCAGCGATTGCTTTCGAGTTAACCTCGTAGGCGCGCTGGGTTTCGATCATATTGACCATTTCTTCAACCACATTAACGTTGGAAGCTTCCAATGAGCCCTGCATCAACATACCTGCGCCATCCTGTCCGGGGATGCTAATAATCGCATCGCCACTGGCATTGGTTGGACGCATCAAATTACGACCCATTGGCTGCAAACCGGAGTTATTGACGAAGCGCGACAGCTGTAGCTGACCGACCTCCGCTGATCCACCACTGTTAGCTAGCTCTGCTGTCACGGTGCCGTCACGACCAATAGTAATACTCGCAGTGTTTTGCGGAATATTAATTGCCGGGACGATGGGCTCACCACCGGCGGTAACCAGCTGGCCTTCAGAAGACAGTTTTAAAGAACCATCTCGGGTATAGGCCAGGGAACCGTCAGCTTGCTGCACGGCGAGATAACCTTCACCGGTCACTGCCACATCAAGGGCGTTTTCAGTGGTAATAATATTGCCCTGCATATGCAGTTTTTCAGTGGCCATAACTCTTGTACCTGTACCCAGCATCAAGCCAGTCGGGGTAGCATTTTCTGCGTCGGCCTGTCCGCCAGCGGGAACAATGTTTTGATAGAGCAGGTCTTCAAAGACCGCACGGTCTTTCTTAAAACCGGTGGTATTAACGTTAGCCAGGTTGTTCGAAATAACCTGCATGCGCGTTTGCTGCGCTGTTAATCCTGTTTTGGCGATCCAAAGTGATGCGTCCATTATTCTTATCCTCTAATTAGATGTCGGTGACTTAAGCGCGCTGGCTTAAGGCAGTCTCATCATGCTTGAGCCCGTCTCATCGAGAGACTTGGCTTCGGTAATCATTTTTATTTGCGCTTCAAATGAGCGACTAAAGTCCATCATCCTGACCATGGCTTCGACGGGATTGACGTTACTGCCTTCAAGAACACCACTCTGTAAAGATGCGGCTCTTGGTCCAGTATTAAAATCTTGACCCTGGAGTGCTCTATCAAATGGCTCATAGAGACCATCTTCGCGACGAACCAATGGTGTGGCGCTCGCATCGCGCAGCATCAGCTGGCCAATTGGCAGCGGCGGTAAGTCTGGCTGAGTGGGAGATCCGGCAAAGACAGACCCGTCGGGGCTAATACTAACTAGCTGCCCTACAGGTACGGTGATCGGTCCGCCTTCACCTAAAATTAGGTGGCCAGCGGCATTCTCAATAACACCGGTAGCATTAACACGCAGATCACCACGGCGGGTAAAACCAATCTCGCCGTTAGCCGCCTGTACGCCCAGAACTGTATCGCCATTAAGTGCAACGTCCATTGGGTTACCGGTTTGTTGAATGGTACCCGGCTCAAGATTAATTAGATCGCGCTTGCTATTAGCAGGTTGGAAACGGGTTTCATAGCCGGCGCCATCAAGCTTTACTGCCTGTGTTGCACCCTGGTAACTCTCTTTAAATCCAGTGGTCGAAACATTGGCGAGCGCATTGGTAATCTGCGCCCTAACCTTCGACTGGCTCTGAATTGCTGCCAGAGATGTCATTGCTAATCTATCCATTTCCCTTCTCCGCTCTTCTTTACAATTGTTTATTTATTGCCGTTAATTATTTTTATCCGCGGATATTAATAATAGTTTGAGTTAACGATGAGCTTGTCTCAATCGCCTTGGCATTCGCCTGGAAGTTTCGCTGTGCGGTAATTAGGTCAACCAGCTCAGCCGTCAAATCCACGTTGGAACGTTCACGCGCACCCGCACGAATAGTTCCGAAACCTGCAGCACCGGGTTCACCCAAGGTTGCGTCGCCAGAACCGGAGGTTGCCGAGTAACTCGTATCACCTACCTGACGTAAACCTTTTGGCGTAGCAAAGTTAGCCAGAATAATTTTGCCCAACGATTTCTGTGAGCCGTTTGAATAACTCGCCACTACCAGGCCATCATCGCCGATGTTTACACCGACCAAATCACCTTCAGGAGCACCGTTCTGTGACTGGCTTAGTACAGCAAATGGGCTGTTAAACTGAGTACTGTTGTTGTAGCCCAACTGAATACCACCACCTGTAATATTGTCACTCTCAAGCTTGGCGCCACCGATCGGCGATACCAGGGTTCCACTGGTGTCAAAGGTCAGTTCGCCTTTGTCTAGGAAAATAGGTGTCCAATATGGAATGTCTTTATCATCAAAATCTGCCTTGTCGGTTGTTTCAACCCAGTTACCGGCGTTGTCCTGAGTCACATAGACTTCACTGGTACCCGCACTATCTGGAACAAGTTCAATATAGGAAGAAGCTTTACCGAAACCGGCTTGGATATTCTCAAGACCCCAATCGGCGTGACCAGCAACCTGAATAAATGAGCTGTCTGAGGAAGTAGCGCCGGTAATCACAATGGTCTCTGCTGTTTCATCAAAACCAACAGAAACACCGGAAACGCTGCGACCCAAGGCGTCAGCCATCAAATTGATCTTAGATTCTAGATGCTCTGTAAAGGTACCAATTGAATACTGGCCTGCGGTCAACTGAATCTGCGCTGAAATACCATCAACAATAACGGTAACGTTTTGATTGTCGGCGTTAACCGAAAACGACTTACGCGGATCAATACCCATCTGGTTACCCGTCACTAATGCTGGGGTAGACATCTGACCACGAACGGCGGGTAGATTATTAATCTGTGACGTTTCAGCCTGGACCAAATGACCTGTAGCTTTCATACCTAATAGGGTCTGAGCCATGGTGCCAACAGCACTTATTTCAATACTAGAGTCATCACCTGTTGTACCAGAGGCGACAATGAATTTACCTTCGGTATAACTCACAGAAATACCGTAGCGCTGATTAGCCTCTGTGGTGAACGCTGCGCCATTGGGTCGCACATTGCTCAAAATAACATCGGACACATCCGTATCCAGTGCCGGTAGTAGTTGGCCATAAGAGGTGATATTGCCGCCGGCATCTGTGACCTGGGCACTCACACCAAACACATCATTGGTCGCTGTGCCAGAGGGGCCAGAACTCAGGTAGATTGAATCTGTGCCACTGTTGGCCTGTAAGAATCTAAATCCTTGACTGGCGGCATCGTAGCTCACGGTCATATCGGCAAAATTGGCATCCGCCGCTAGGGCTTGATTGATCGCATAAGCGAGAGGCTCAGGCGTCATTAGTCCATCAGCGGGGAAACCGGTGAGATCACCAACATCGAGATCAAACGCCTGGGTAGCACCCGAGGAATCTATTCGAGTAATTTTTAATAGCTGTGATGGGGCTGCACTAAAGTCGAAGGTTTTGCCATCACCAAAGCGCTCATTGATAACGTTGGTTAATTCAAAGGCGATCTCGGATCCCGATAACTTGCGATCACTGCCCTGTAGATGTTCCAGGCCAATGCTTATCGCTGGAGAGTCATCGATGCTAAGACTAAACATATCGGTAAGGTCGGCTCTCGACATCGCAGTGCCCACAGCGGTAGTCGCTGCAAAATCAATACCATCGCTGTTGTTTGTCAGATTTAATCCGTCGGTATAAATACTGTCTTCAGCAAGGGCGAAGTTAACACTGGCTGGCTGAGAATCTGTAGGCGTTGAAAGATTATCAAAAGAATACTTCTTATAAAGAGTACCCAGAGTAACCAAATACTTTTCACTCTCGGCACTGGTTTTCTGCAGGGCTAAAAGATCTGACTGAGTTTTTACTTCACCATACTTGTTTACAAAGTATTGGTCGCCCGCCGTATCTGATGCCTGAATCAACGCCGAATCAACGGCCTGATCATCAATATAAACATAGGTCTGCCATTTGTTGAATGGTACATCCGCTGTGGCTTCTGCCGTTTTAGCATAGTAGATAGTTGCCAGGTGGCTAGAACCAGAAGTACCGTAAACGGTTAAGGATGTTGTCTTGTTATAGGTTTCTGGTTTGCTCGGATTAAATGCTTCAGTAATTGGGGCCGCGTCGGATGGCAGGTTAAGGCCTAGCTCTACCTCAGTGGTTGGCAGAAACTCGGACACTGTCGCTCGGGGAATAGCCAGAGCGCTCATGGGCTCACCAAAGTCAGCTTTGTTGGTCGAATCCACCGGTAGTGCTTGCAATGCCTGACCGGCACTGTTCACCATCTGGTTTTGTTCGTTCAACATAAACGCACCGTTACGGGTATAGATTTTAGTCCCGTCTGGGGATTCCAATGGGAAGAAACCATCACCGGTAATGGCCAAATCTAGGGAGTTTGCAGAGAACTCGATGTTGCCCTGACTGAATTCCTGACTCACCTCTTTCAGCGATACACCACGACCAATAACACTGGACGCTTTCTGTAAGGGTGATGTCGCAAAAATATCGCCGAAATCCGCATCTGAGCGTTTAAAGCCCGAGGTACCGGAGTTAGCAATGTTGTTCGAGGTTACAGATAATTCTGTAGTCGCTGCGTTAAGACCTGTAAGTGACGTATAAAATGACATTCGTTCTTCTCCTTTTGCCCGTCGGTGACGGCGCTAAATTCTATTTTTTAAATTCCAATTCTTTCGACTTGAGCCAGAGTGACAAAATCGCCATCGCCAACCTCAAGGGATAATTCTTGTGACTCGGGATCCCAGCTCACGCTTTTCACCTCGGCCATGGTGGTTACTGGTGCCGTCTCAAGCTTGCCGTTACGGACAACACTGGCACTCATCACATAGTTACCATTGGCGGCCAATTCGCCTTCGCGGTTATAACCATTCCAGTTCAAATTCAAACGTCCAGGTAACTGTGCACCCTGGGTTTCACGGAACACTAACTCACCAGAAGATGGGTCGTAGACACTTAGGATCACTGACTCAGCACCATTGGGCAGATCGATAGAGCCCTGGGATTGGGCACCGTTGCCACCTTCGAAGAAACCACCTTCAACCGCTACTTTCTTGCCGACCAAATTAGCACCGGTGAGCATTTGATCCTGGCGCATACCAGTCACCATGCTTTCAAGAGATCCCTGCATACCTTTAATACCTTCAACAGACGAGAACTGCGCCAGCTGTGCAACAAAGGCTTCGTTATCCATGGGGTCGAGGGGGTTCTGGTTAGTAAGCTGTGTCGTGAGCAATGTTAAAAACGCATCGCGACCCAGCTCGTCCTCTCCCGAAAGAGCGGCAAGTTGCTGATCTGCATATTGATCAGTGGTTAAAAATGAGGTGTCTGTAACACTGGCTACCATTTTAAAACTCCTTAAGCTTTCGTGATGTCGAGGGTGCGCATCATTAGCTCGCGCGCCGTATTAACAACTTCAACGTTGTTTTGGTAGCTGCGAGCAGCGCCCATCATGTCAACCATCTCAGTGACTTCATTAACATTGGAAACGTACACAAAGCCGTCTTTATCCGCTTTGGGATTGCCTGGATCATGGAGTTTTTGATTCGGGGTGTTGTCATCAACCATGCCGCTAACACGCACACCACCCACAAACTGAGCACCCTGGGTGGTCATTTGCTGGTTGAGCAATGTTTCAAAAACCGGGCGTTTAGCTTTAAAGGCATCAGCCTCACTAGACGCGATAGTTCCCGAATTGGCCATGTTCGACGCTGTGGCATTCATGCGTACCATCTGAGCGTTAAGTGCCGTTCCGGCGATTCCAAATATATTATTTAATGACATGTTTATTAATCTCCTCGCAAGGCTTTGCGAATTCCGCTGATGTCAGATTCTAAAAAGCGCAATGTCGCCTGATACTGTGCTGCTGCTTTACCGTACTTGGCCTGCTCAACACTCATCTCTACCGTATTGCCATCCAGCGCCGTGTTAAACGGTATGGTGAAAACTCGCTCGGCCTGACTCAGTGGCTCTGAAGATTCAATATGTCCAGAATGAGTGGCGGCTAACCGGCGGTCTGACTGCGTGTCGTCAAGCACCTTCTTAAAGTCGATGTCTTGGGCTTTATAATGAGGTGTGTCGACATTGGCGATATTGCGGGAAATAACTTCCATGCGCTGACTACGCATATCAAGTGCGCGTTCGTGGATGCCAAAAGCCGAATCAAACAATTTCATATCAACCTCGTAAAGTATTTAAATGTTGTGTCGATTGATTACCTGACACTGTTCTGATGTGTCGGAAAAAAATACTGACTAACTCAAGTAATGCAAAACAGATGCCAACTTAGCTGGCAATGCCGCATTCCCACAATTAACGACTTGTAAATCAATGGGTTACAGTATCAAAAAAGATTCAGAACTTAATCAATTGCCACTTTTGTGGCAGGGTCTTGCCGCTGTTTCTTGCCGCTCTGTCGGTATTGCGTCACCACGACCTGTGCGCCATACTCGGCCTATGCTCAAACCAATATTTTTACTTATCACGCTACTGCTTACGCTGCCCTTAAGCCCCTTTATCGCCGCCCAAGAATCGATGGTACCCGCCAATAAACAGCTGTTTATTCAGCAGGCTCAGGCATGGGTGTCTGGGCAGGAACAGGTAAGCCCAAGCCAGGTATCGATCGCCGCCATGGATCGTCGGTTAAAGGTACCTAGCTGTGTCGAGTCTTTTAGCTTTAGCTTTCCCTATCCATCGAGCACCCAGACATTGCGCGCTCAATGTTTGGCCAGCGGCTGGCAAGCATTTGTTGGCGTAAGCATTTTTCGGGAGGTAAAAGGCTTTGCCTTTGTGCGAGATATGGATGCGGGAGACAGCCCCAATGCAAATGACCTGCGACCTACCGTTGTGGGGCGCCCAGTCAAAGGCCTTGTCGATAATTTACAGGCACTGGAAAAACACAGCCTGCGTACAGCGGTTACCGCAGGTGAGGTACTTAACAGCCGCCACCTAGTGGAGACCGCCACTGTATTTGAGCTGCGCCGAGACATACTGGCAGAGGAGATTATTGGGCCCACCGATATTAGGCGTGTGACTCGAGGCCTACCCATGACATCAAGTAGTCAGCGTTTTCCCGCAAGGCTCTTAGATGAGGCCATTGCAGCGAGAGACTTACGGGCTGGGCAACTGCTTTCGCGCTCGGATCTGCGCATAAAGCATCGCGTGGTTACCAGTACGGCGACATTGACCCATGGGCAAAAGCTAAGCCCAGAGAATACAGAGATACGGGACTATTACGGCAAACTCCCCAGAGACGTCTTGCAATCGATGGCCGATATTAAGCAGATGGAGGCGATTCGCACCATTAGAACCGGGCAATTATTGCGCGCCTCAGACCTGAGGGCCGCCGCCCTGGTAAAAAAAGGCGATAGCGTCAAACTGACGGTAGGCGCTGGGCTTCTTAACATCACCGTTACCCTGGTCGCTCTCGAAAGTGGCAAGCAGGGAGAGCAGATCACTATGCTGAACTCGGAGTCTAACGAGCAGGTACGCGGGATAGTCACCGGCCCGGGGCAGGCCAGCGGGCTTTAAAGCCGAAAGCCTGTTACGCTTACATACTAGTATTAAGGGTCAATTTAAATTAATTTACTTTTTCCCTAAAGAATTCTAAAGTGCTGTCGACTTACTAAGAGAGAAAACTGATATCTGGCCACATGCCAGTAGGAGTAAGACCATGACAGACCCAATTTCTAATCTTGGCAGAGCCGCCATTGAGGTCAATCCCGGCGCCGACAAGATAAACAGCAATAAAGCCAATAATGCTGCCCAAGCGGCGGTTGAGAAGGCCCCTGTGCAACCGACGGCTGATGAAGTTATTCTCAGTGAAGCGGCCGAGAGCGCCCTGGCTGATGCTGCATTTGATTCCGCCAAGGTAGATCGTATTAAGCAAGCCATCCAAGAGGGCAACTACCCACTAGATGCCAAGCGTATTGCTGAAAGCTTTATGTCACTTGAGCGCATGATTGGCGGCAAGTAGATACACATGACGACCACGGATACAGAGTACCTCGCTCAGACCCTGCACAAAGCGAATGCCCTGAAGGCGGTACTGGACAAAGAGTTCAGTGCCCTTAAAGAGCAGGATATGACCGCCTTTGAAACCCTGCAAGCACAAAAACTTGAAATTCTTACCTTTCTCTCCAGCGACGACTTGCTTGAGCGCGTCAAAGCCTATACCGAAAAAAGCGACACCGCCGCCGCTAATCTGGCTCTCTGGGATGAGGTAATGCAGCTAATTGCCGAATGCAGAGACCTGCACCGACGCAATGAAGTTTTAATCAGCCGCAAGCTCGAATCCATTCGTGGCGCACTGCAAACCATTCAGTCCAACGACCCACTAAGCAGCGTCGAAGTGTATGATCGACTGGGCAAGATTCGTCAGGGCCGTAGCCGCCAAAGTATGGGTGATGCCTAGGGCGCACAATCTCAGCCCGCTCTAATCTAGCGCTCTGGCTCCATGCCTTTAAGCCAGTAAACCCAAGACAAAATTACTGCTACAGCAACATACAGATTCTCAGGAATCTCATCCTTTAATTCCAGCTGACTGAGCAACGCAACCAGCTGAGCATCCTCGGCAATATGAATACCCTGCCTTTTGGCCTCGGCAATAATATCCTCAGCTACCAGCCCCTCACCTTTTGCCGTAAGAATAGGCGCAGCATTTTTACCGTACTCCAGCGCCACTGCCCTTTTAGTGGGTTTATAGCTCATGTGCGCACATCCACAACATGTCCGGGGCCAGACAGTTGCGCATCCAGGCTAGGTCTTGTGGCATTGAGCACCGACAGCTTAGTCAGCTGCAGACCAAAGGCCTTTAACTCTTGTTCAAGTTCAAGGGTAGCCGTTCGTGCCATAGCCGCCACATGGGGACGCTGCACCCACATGATCATCTCCAAGCTCGCGGTGTCCTTTAGGGTTGTTTTTAGCCATAGCTCCCCAAGTACCTCGGAGTCTGTGTGCAGATTTATCACCCAGTCAGACTCTTCCTGCTCTGGGCTAGATACGCCTCGCTCAAGGTGCACCTCCACCGGATTGGAATCCCCGAATGGCAATACAAAATGATATGAGATTTCGCGATTTTGTTGGGCCTGTAAACTTTCAATCTGACGACTTTCAATTTCATCAATAGCCATCTCAATATTTCCGACGGCCGACTGGAGGGGCATATTGCGCAATAAATTACGCAGTAGCTGTTTTAGGTCGGTACGCTGTGGTGACTGAGAGCCCAGTAGAAACTCGCCAAATAAGCCTGAATTTAACAGCGCATTTTTAACCGCATCACCGGACAGCCCACCCATACTTTGACGCAGCGGGCCCAGACCAGATTGCCCGGGTAAATGGGCCACCTGACTCAGTAAAAGCTCAAGACCGCCGGGCTTAAAAAGCTGGCTCAACATAGAGGGCTGATCGGGGCGATAAAGTAAACTTAACAGACGTGGTGAGGTGCCGGTTAGTGAGGAGGCCGCGGTGGATGCGAGGCCTGTAGACGAAAGTGCGGTAGACGAGAGCACGGTAGACGAAAGCGGTGCAGAAGAGATGCCTGGCGTCGGTGCCTGACTAATAGCACGCAGAGAGCGGCCATAAACAGAACTCTCATAACGAAAGTCAATTTTGTCACCGGGTTTAAAATTTTTGCTCGCAGACCACTCGAACTCTTGATTGTTAAACATCAATTTAAGTACGCCGTTGCGATTTTCAATCACGCCACGAATAATTTGGTTATCTCGTAAACCGACATTTCGTGCCATCTGTTCAGAGACACGAACCGCAACAACCCCCTCCAAAAAAATAGGCGTTGGGCGGGTGGCAAAATTTAGCTGCTCTGGACCTAGCACCTAGCCAACTTCATTACCGCAGTAAACTTTTTCAACCTAGGGAAAACTTACCCAGGACTTGCGCTCATCACGCGCCAATTGTTTAGCGTTAAGTTTATTACTGCTCTTGGTAAAAATAACATTATGAATATCTGTACTGTCAGGTAATTTTATTTTTTTATTGGCATACATCCAATTTGGATTTTTACGTTTAAAGGCATGCGGATTAGCCTGCACTATGGCAGCACGTAAAATCTTTTTGCGCAGCGGCATTTTGGGTAATACTTTGGCGATAATGCCATCTAAGGTTTCGCCGTGACGGATTATATAGTAGCCATCATCTGTCAGCTCAGCACTTTCGGTCAGCGCGGGCTTAAGCCGCTTTATGTCTTTAAATAGCTGGGCCAATGCTTTATCCGTACTGGCGGTCTGCGCCTGTACCGTGCCAGCAGAAAATGCGGCAGCTAAGCCTGATGCAACAATAGAAATAACACCGATTAGAAATGCTTTACGTATAAACATCATGATGTTATTAAATAATTTTTTTATGCCGTTCATTTTTTAATTTCCATTTTTACGTTTGACACATTGTTTAAAAATGCAGTGCAACACTACGGCTAATATTACCGGCCCACTGGGGCCCAGCAATATGCTTTAGGGTCGCAGAGTGGTTTGCAACTGACTGCACCTCGGCAAGCGCTAAACCAGCAAGCCCAGACATACTTAATACCTGATTTAAAATTTTCTCATCGGTACTAATTAAAAACTGATCCCCCACTTTAATACCTGCAACCTCGCCCGCATTGATACTGGCAACATTAGAGGCGCCGGGAATTTTTGCCATCTGATAAAATTCGGTTTGGCAATCCATGGTGACATTAACATCCGCAATCAAACGCTGGGTTGCCTTCACCACTTGCTGGTAAAATTCAAGAGGTACTGGATCTTTCGAATAGCCGCGGTCAACCCTGGGATAATTCACCGGTAAGGTTTTGCTCCATAGGGGAATACCCCGAGCGCGATCAACCAGAGTCAATTCATACTCTAAGGCTACAGCTGACCATGGCTGGTGATAATTCAACTCGGGCAGTTTTTCAACAGCCCAGGCAGCGGCATCGTAACCACCGCGTAAGCCATGATGCAGGGTTTTTTCACCATAGTTGGTAACAGAGCGCAGTGGGTCGCGTTCGCGCATCACAATGTCAAAACGATAGGGAACCTGATCGACTGCAGTGCCAGATAGAAAACGTTCATATGAATTGCTGTGCTTGGTTTCGGTTTTTACGGACCAGTCATTAGACCCAGCTAAGGCCTTTAATAGAGTCTGCTCGGATGCACTGGCAAGCTCAGAAATATAATGATCACCCACTCGATTGTTGGGTATTCCACTCACAACTCTAACACTCGCCTCGCGACGAATTTCAGGTCTGGATCCGGGGCAGCTTGGGTCAGATAAAATACTAGCATCCACCTTGGCGATAGCAATACCTGCCTCTTCTAAATAGGAGAGAACTCTTACCCCACGGACTAAAGAATCACTCGACAGAATGGATGACTCATGGAGCACCCCCGCCGCATCTAGGTAGGCCGTGGAACCCAATTTCACATCAGTTTCAAGTGCCAGATCAACCAACGCCTGCTTCACGGCCTGTAACTTATCGGACGCACTGAGGTGGGTGTCGAGAGCAGAGGCCGGTGCAATGGCGAACACAGAAACCAGAAGCCATACCCATACAGTCACTGTTCTACGCAGAGACATCTTAGGGACTAGCATCTTGAGAAGTTGGATCGACATAATGGCTTAGTTGCCCATGCCGCTGCCGAGCTGCTCAAGATAGAGCGCGCGTAAATCATTTACGATGCCACGCTTGAGTGACAGGGTGGTTTCATAGGTGTCGTCGCCAACCGGCGTAATGCTAACCAGCTGGGCACCATAGATAACGCCCTGTACGCGAGCACGGAACGAATCGCTCTCCACAACCATCTGCGCAACCGTGGTGTTGGCATCGAGGTACTGGCCATAGACCTGTTCCATCAATGTGCGGTAAGCATCGAGCTTGGAGGCACGAATGGACAGCAGACGCTGTTGAGCGGGGTTGTCATGCTGCTGAATACTAATAACCGCATAGCCTGTGGCAAGAATATTTCTATTCTGATCAACCATGGCCTCTAGAATCGCATTGTCGTATTTTTCTTGGTTAGTGACACAGCCGGTTAAAAATAGTCCGAGCATAATAGTGGTAATGGCTTTCGCGGCAATATGTTTCATCTTGCTTCCCATGGTTTATCCAGCGTTGAATCAATGTTTTCCTTCTTGCTTGTAGTATCGGCAGTAAGGCGAGGGTCTTTAGGGTTAAAAGTGTTTTCTCTTACCTCTGGCTCGGTCTGGCACAGTTATTGCTCTATATCCATTAGAGGCGAGAACATAACTGATTCGCCAGGCAGAACAATCTATTAACTGACTGTTTTTATTAAGGTTTTATTACATGGCTACTGCAACACTGTCGAACATACGACAGAACCTGTCAAAAATCGAACTCTCCGGGCTGGGTATTCCGTTCCTGGTGCTGTTGATTATTTCGATGTTGATTCTGCCACTTCCCGCTTTTTTGCTGGATTTTCTGTTCACCTTTAATATTGTGGTTGGCCTGGTGATCATTATGATCGCCATTAATAGCTCTAAGCCCTTAGATTTCTCTTCTTTTCCAGCGATTTTGCTGATTGCCACCATGCTCCGCCTAGGTCTGAATGTAGCCTCCACCCGACTGGTACTGGTTAAGGGCCATGAAGGTCCTGATGCGGCGGGTAAGGTTATTGAGGCATTCGGTGAGTTTGTTATTGCCGGCAACTATCTGGTTGGTTTCATCATCTTTGCGATTCTGATGATTATTAACTTTATCGTTGTTACCAAGGGTGCTGGCCGAGTGTCTGAGGTTATTGCGCGCTTCACTCTAGACGCGTTGCCCGGCAAACAGATGGCCATTGATGCCGACTTGAACGCCGGTGTTATTGATCAGGAAACGGCTAAAAGACGTCGTGAAGAAATATCTCAGGAATCTGACTTCTTTGGTTCTATGGATGGTGCCTCGAAATTTGTGCGCGGTGATGCGATTGCCGGATTACTCATCCTACTTATTAATATTCTCGGCGGCCTGCTTATTGGTATAGGCCAGCATGACCTAAGCTTTTCTGAAGCGGGCCGCATCTATGTGCTGCTGACTATTGGTGATGGTCTGGTTGCCCAGATTCCATCATTGTTGCTGTCCCTAGCGACGGCCATTATCGTGACTCGCGTAACCACCTCTGAATCCATGACCGAGCAGGCTAAGTCACAGCTCGGCAATCCGATGGCGCTGATTATTGCCGGCGTTATTCTGATTCTGCTAGGCCTGGTTCCCGGCATGCCTCACTTAGTATTTTTAGGCTTGGGTGCGGCCTCTGTAGGTCTGGGCGTCAAAATATCTATAGATTCTGACCGTCAGATTATCCAAGAGGGCAATGCGACCGCTGCCACGGCTCAAAACGATGTGAACAAAGAAGAACTTAACTGGGACGATGTGGATCAGGTTGATCTGGTCGGCCTAGATATTGGTTACGGGTTGATTCCCCTCGTAAACCCGGAAACCGGCGGACAATTATTGCCCCGCGTTAAAGGCGTACGCAAAAAGCTCTCCGCAGAGCTGGGCTTTTTAATTCAGCCGATCCGTATTCGTGACAATCTTGATCTGTCCCCTGATGTTTACCATATTGTGATGAACGGTGTGGTTCGCGGCAAAGGCGAAATTAAAGTAGGCCGCGAGATGGCCATTAATCCCGGCCATGTTCACGGCACACTGGAAGGCACGCCTACCAAGGAACCTGCATTTGGTTTGGACGCTATCTGGATTGAGCCTTCTCAGCGTGACTATGCACGCACCCTCGGCTATACGGTGGTTGATGCAGCCACGGCGATTGCCACCCATCTAAACACCCTGCTGCGCAGCAATGCCTCAGAGCTATTAAGCCATGATGAAACCCAGCAGCTACTCGACAAGGTCGCTGGTCGCTCACCCAAGCTGGTCGAAGATCTAGTGCCGGGTAAATTGCCTCTGGCGACCATTACTAAAGTATTACAAAACATTCTCGACGAGTCGGTTTCGGTACGCGATATGCGCACCATTATTGAGGTGCTATCGACCGAGAGTGGTCGCACGCTGGATGCCGACGAATTAACGGCTGCAGTGAGGCCACGGCTGGGACGCATGATCGTCCAGGGCCTGGTCGATATTAACGATAGTCTTCCGGTTATCACGCTCAACCCCTCTTTGGAGCAGGTGCTACACAATGTGTTGCAGCAGAGCAGCGGTAACCAGGGTTTAGTCATAGAACCCAAACTTGCAGAGGGCCTGTTTAAAGCTCTCGCAGAAAATACTGAAGCTGTTGAAAATCAGGGCCATCCCGCTGTATTGGTGGTATCCCCTGGCATTCGTCCCTGGCTTGCAAAAATTATTCGACACCGATTAAGTGACCTGACTGTGCTGTCCTACAGCGAGATTCCAGATGATCAGGCCGTTAAAGTTGTCGCGACAGTTGATGTCGAAGAAACCAATTAATCCGAGGAAAGAAAGAGATGGAATTACAAAGAGTACTGGCAGAAGACACGCGACGAGCGATGGAGAAAGTTATCCATCTCTATGGCGAAGATGCGCTGGTAGTTTCCAATAAGCGGGCCAAGGATCAGACTGAAATTATTGTTGCCATTGATCTTGCCCCGGAGACCCAAAAGACCCTCAATGAAATGCAGGCGCCCGCCCTTCAGGAGCCTCGCGTTTCTCTGGGTGAGATGCCTAATTTCTCAGACGTCATGGAGACTGAGGTCTTTAAAACGGTTCCCGCTATTGCTCATGACCCGGTACAAAATAAGTCTTTGGATCTGGATGCTGACCTAGACTCGGGCCTGATCGAAGAGTTTATGCATGAGCTTAAAGAGACTGTCGTCAAAGAAGGTTTGGTCAAAGAAGGTTTGGCCACAGAAGGTCTGGCCTCAGACGAGTTTAACCCTGCTAACGAGGACCGAGAGAGCCTAAAGGCACGGGAAATCGTTGATATGGTGCGCCAGGAACTGGCCGCTATGCGCAATGAATTTAAGATGTCCCAGCAACTGGAAGCCTGGAGTGGCACCCAGTCAGTCACCGACGAGATGCGCCCATTAATTGAAGCCTTTAATGAAACCGGTATGCCCGTTGGCCTAAGAGCCTTGGTCACGGACGTGGTTAATCAACATACTGATATGACCGCGGCACTGTCCGATATCGCCGATATGCTCGGCGCAGCAATCAAACATACCAATGTTCTGGAAAATATTCAGGGCATCCACCTTATTGCCGGCAGCTCTGGCGCAGGCAAGACCCTTATGGCTGGCCGTCTCGCCAAACATGCAGCCCTTAATTATGGCGATCAGGACGTAGCTATTATCAGCTACAACGATATTCGCTTTGGCGCCTGGAGCCAAACTCAGCTTATCGGTTCTCAGGCTGGCGTAGAAACCTTTAGAGCCGGTAGCCTTGAAATGCTTGAGAGCCTGCTCCAGGAACTGGAGTCGCGGAAACTTATCATTATTGATATGCCCGGTGTGGATGTTTTAAACCACATGAACGCATTAACCCAATTGCTCCCCAATGCCCGTAAGCACCTAGTGCTGGCGGCTGACGCCTCGGAGAGCTCGGTCAAACGGCATCTCAAGTCGGCTGAAATGAGCTGGGACTCGGTAATGCTGTCACGGCTTGAGCCTGATGTTTACCCCTGGGCTGTGATTAATACTCTATTGAATGCCGAGACCCCAGTTTCACTGGGTGCTGCAGAGCCATCGATCATTGATATGGCTCCCCTAACCGGTCACGGCCTCGCCCAACAGGCGCTAAGCCATTTGCCCATTAGTTTTGTTTGACTAGCTTGAGACGATAAACGAAAATGATTAACAATAGACAGGTACACCACATAATAAGTCGTGCAAGGAAGCCCGTTGAGGCTTTGCTTGATTCGACATCTTTTCTACATCTAGATGCAAAACAAGATTCCGGCCGGAGCCTCTCACCAATATTCTATTGGTAATGGGGTGCTGTGTAATACCCTGGTCTCAAGAATGCTTATAGGGTTTAAAAATGCTTAATAAAAGACCTACTCAAATTATTGGTATCGCCAGCGGCAAAGGCGGCGTCGGAAAAACAACCGTTTCGGTAAATCTTGCCGTTATGCTCGCGTCGCTGGGTAAAAAAGTGATGATTTTCGATGCAGACCTAGGCCTTGCCAATGCGCAGTTAGCCCTAGGCTGTCGCACGCCGTTCAATTTTAGCCATGTTCTGTCGGGTGAGAAAACCCTCGGTGAAATTATTGTTGAAGGCCCCAGCGGCGTAAAGCTCGTGCCTGGTGCTAGTGGCATGCAGCATATGGCGTCGTTAAATGAAGCAGAAACTGCTGGTATTATTCAATCGTTCTCCGATGTAGACGAAGACCTAGATTACTTTATTGTTGATCTGGCTGCGGGACTGTCTGACACCGTGATGGCCTTTATGCGGGCCTGCCAGCATCGTTTTATCGTACTGAAAAATGAGCCCTCTTCCATCGCCGATGCCTACGGCACCATTAAAGTAATGATTCAGGAGCATCAGCTAGACAATATTAGTCTAATCCCGAATGGCGTAGCCTCTCAGAATGAAGGCGAGCGACTCTACGGCAGTATTAATTCGGTGATTCAAAACTTTCTCGGCAGTCGAGTGGACTACCTCCATTCTATTACTCAGGATGAAATGGTACTTAGGTCCATAAAAGCCGGACAACCGCTGGTGTCTTTTGCTCCCTCTAGCATCGCCAGTCGCGACTTTAGAGCCCTGGCCAAAGTAGTCACCAGTCTCGAATCTGATATCCCTATGAACGGTGGCTTACAGTTCTTTGTTGAACGACTTGCCATGCAGCAACAGAGCATTGCGTAGGACTTCCCATGGCTGATTTACGAGTCTATGAAGAAATTCAAAATGCTGATCAGTCCGGCAACGAACTGCTGGCCCATGTTGGGTTGGTAAAACGCGTTGCTTTGCATCTCAAGGGACGGCTACCCAATTTTATGGAGTTGGATGAGTTAATTCAGGTCGGTATGATTGGTCTCATTGAAGCCAAGAGCTCTTTTGATGCCAGCAAAGGCGTCGACTTTGAAGTCTTTGCTAAGAACCGAGTCCGTGGCGCCATTCTCGACCAGGTGCGCAAGATGTCGTATCTGCCGCGTTCAGCGATAGTTAATATTCGCGATCACAACCAAGCCAGTGCTGCGCTTAGTGGCGAGCTGGGTCGCGAAGCCTCACAGACAGAACTAGCCGAATTTATGGGCAAAGACATGGATAGCTTTCAAAAGGAACGCACCCACGCCCACCGCTTTCAGACTGTGTCTTTAGAATCGCAGCTACCCGATACTGTGGATATGCCCGGCAGTGCGAATAATGAGCCCGAAGCCAATATGGCTGGAGAGCAATTTATGGATTCACTGATGTCGTCCATTGACAGTCTTCCAGAGCGTGATCGTACCGTGATCTCACTCTACTACGTCGAAGAAATGAATTTAAAAGAGATAGGCGCCGTACTAGAGGTCAGCGAATCTCGAGTGAGCCAAATTTTATCGGGCAGCGTAAAGAAATTGCGACAAAACCTAGAGGTAGGAGGAACAGTAAATAATGGCCCTATCAATTTTTAAAAGCAGAGGCATAAAAGCTGCCCAGCAACGAGCCAAAGCCGACTACATTAAGGTTGCATCGCTGCCTGAAAGCGATCGCGCCGCACGCGTAGTAAGGCTGCGTATGGCAAATCGCTGCAAAGCGAATCTAGATAAGGTCTTTGTTGAGGGAGCCCAAAAAACCGCCCTTTTCCAAAGACAATCTGTTGCCGCCTTAACTAAGGGGTCAGAGAAGCCTGTCGCACCTGTCGCAAATTCCTATCAACGAGTTAAGACGGTGAGTGGTGAAATTTTTACCTATCTGCCAGAAGAATTTGCAGAAGAGGTATTTCGGCTGGGCGCGATGTACCAAACTCAACAGATTGATATTGCTAAGGCGATTACGCTGGGCCAAGAGGTTGCCGCGCGAGTGAGTTCTGAAATAGGCTTAGATGAACCTTTTGTAGCGCTGCAGTTTTTACGGAACGAGCTAGAAGCAAGTGACACAGCTGAAGCAGAAGATAACGAAAATAATCTCATGGATGAAGAGAATGAGCAGGACGAAAATTAATGTCTGACTCCGATAAACGGTTGTAACCTATGACGTCAATTATTTTGCTTGGGATTTTTCTCGGCACTGCCGCTACCATTATTCTTATCATTTATCTGATTGATAGGATTGCTCAGCTTGAAGATTTAACCCTAAGCGTGCAGACGGCTGCGGCACAGAAGAAAACTGAAGCTGCACCTCAGCATCCATTTTTAGGTTATGAGGGCAAAGCGCTATGGGATGTGATGTCCGGCAACTCACCCGAAGACTTTAATGACGATGATGTAATCGCGCTAAAGCCACGCTATGAGCTGCTACTGAAAAAACATATTGAGAAACTGTTTGCCGACGGCATCAAGGATGGTAACCAGGGTCGCACGACCAATAAACCCAAAGTGCCGATTGATATCACCACATTACGCGGCAAGTTCAGCTCTTGGATTCCACAGCCATCAGCGGCAACAATTTATAACGCAGGCCTTATGAGCGTGACTGCCACCGAAGAGGACAAGATTGCCCTGCGCGCCAATCTCGACAACGCTGCCGGAATGCTTTTTTCACGCACCGACCTTGAGTTACAGGAGCCTTTTTCAGAAGCATTGATGCCTACCCCTCCCAACGTTGAAGCGCCGCTGCTGACAGACCCGGCTAATCCCGACCAGACGCCTGAAGACGAGTTATTGGGCCCCATAACTTAGGGGCCAACTTGAATATCGACTTAGCGGGCTACTTTAGAATCTACTTTAAACCTACTTTAAAATTTCGCGCAAGGTGTTAACGGCTAACAAAAGGATAGACAACAATCGAGGGGTCTACCTTTTCTTCTGGCTGTTGTTCGGCGACTTGCAAGGCCTGTAAATCTACCTGCCGCTGCAAAAGTTCAAGATAGTCTGCGCGCTCTAGCGTGATTAACGCTTCAACATCAGCATTCAACTTTGCAACATTGCTCATGCGCCCATCAAACGATTTTATCTGAGTCGCCAATTTTTTAACCGAACCCGATACCACAGCAACCTGCTCTCCCTGAGCGACAAGGGCGGCGTTAAGTTTGTTAACTTGCGCCATAACCTTATTAGTTTCAGTGCTAACACTTTTCGCGGTTGCTTCTGGTACGAGGTCATTTAGGTCAGCAGTGCTTTTCTCAGCTCGGGTAACCGCCTCGGCAAGTAGTATTTGATTACTGGCAAATTGCGCCTGCTTGGTCGCCAACTGATTGATCGAAAAATTTAACTGCTCAAAGGTTGCCAGGGCAGAATTCATTTTTACCACGCGCTTACTCAGCGCCACCATCATATTGTCGACCTGATTAACCCGGGCTGAAAGTTCCACCGACATAAAACCAATAAGGCCTACGGCAATCAGTAATGACACCACTGCACCGAGTAGAATACGAGTTGATGTCACGGCACCCTTAGCACTGGCAGCGACTAATTCATTAACTCTTTTTTGTAAATGATCGAGACCATTCTCAAGGGCCGATGAGGCACGCCGACTAACATCTGCAGCACTGTTGGTGGCATCGGCAGTGTCGAGTACCCCGGGCAGTAAAACTTCGAGACGGCCCGAGATTTCTTGGGCGTTCTTAAGTACCTGAGAAAAGCGCTGGTAATCGCCTGGCTCTACTTTCGGATCCTGGTCATCATTTTCAGGTGTCTCTTCGAAGGCTTCTATAGACTCTGCAATAAGGGCGGAGTCTGAATCAGCCACAGCCGTTTCGGCCAGCGCTTCGTCAGCCATTGACTCCGGCGCTTCGGGGGTTTCAGAAGCCTCAGTATTTTCAGTATTTTTAATGTCGTCTTCAGGATTGCTCATAGGAATTCCGGACTGGTTACAGGTCTCTACTTTAAATAATTATGATGACTGCTTAAGCCCATCTAGTTGTTTAGAAACATCGGCAGAAACCTGGTTAACTTTAGCAATGCGGTGGCTTAATAAATCGTCAAAAAGCGCTCTGTCCGCACTGATAGCCGTATCATCAAGGGCACTTAAAATAGTCGAAACCTGATCATCAGATTCAAGAATGACTTCTGGGCTCTCATTCCCACTAGACCTGGCACTTGAACTGGCCATGACATTTTCAAGGCCGGGGGTAAAACCCGCATCAAATCGCTCATTTGGTTCGGCAACTGGGCCCTCACCAATCTGGCCCAATTTCCCCCGGGTACCATCAAGGGTAAATAACTGCTCTTCTTCTTTATTAGACATTCGCTCCCCCTTCCTATTAACAATACTAGTCGCGAACAACAGCCTTGAGTTGGCCTGCGGCTCTAATCCAATAATCGGCAGGTAAGCCAGCGCCTTTAGTAAACTCTGTTGCACGATCTCGAGCACTAAAGGGGCCAGAGAGTACGGCGTAGGCAATATTATTGCCCGTCGCTATCGGCACAATGGTCGCATTGCGTAATCCTGCATAGCCCCTGATGTAAAGTTTCGCCTGCTCGCGGGTGGTCAACACAATATGCTGTACAAAGAAGTCAGTTGCTTCGGCACTCTGTATCGGCCCCAGTGATGCAGTTTTCTTAAGCGCTGCGGCTTGTCTCCGCGCCGTGGCCTCTTTGAGCGCCTGAGCTTTCCTTAGCGCTGCGGCACTTTTAATTGCAGCTGCTTCTTTATTGGCTATGGCTTCTTTATCGGCTATGGCTTTTTGATCCGCTATAGCTTTTTGATCCGCTATGGCTTGCTTTTCTGCGGTGGCCTTCTGGCGTGCCGCAGTCTGCTTAAGCGCGCTGGCTTTCTGTTCAGCCGCCTGATCGGCAAGCTGTTCCGAACGTTTATCTTTTTTCAGCGCCGCCACCACGGCCTGAGCCTGGGCTATCTGGCTGGCCGCAACCGGCTTATTACTCCCATTTGCATTTCTATTAACCTTTGGGCCGCCTACATCAATTGGCAAGACTAGCGACTCAGAAATTTGGGCACTGTTTGAGGTATCTGCCAGTTCATTTAATGCACCTGACACCTTGGATTGATACTGGTCCGTTGCATCGGGGTTAAGTTTAGAGACCACCACCCAGGTAACCGCCAAACTGATTAAAAATATTCCTAACACCGGCCACAGATTTCGTCCTGGAAGACCTTTCTCATTATCATCGTAACTTGGATCTTCGTCGTCGAGAAAATCCACGACGGTTTCCGAAAACGGATTACTGTCGCTGTAGTCTTCACCAAGATAATCATTTTCATCAACTGCTGACTGGGAAGACGGATTGTATTCGTCCGGATCTTCCTCGGAATATCCTCCCCGCACAGCGGCACCCAGTCCAGCATGCAGCAAGAGTATTTCTGTCTCGCGCTCAAAGCCGTGCTGTTTGGCGGCGACCATAAGCTCGCCCGCTTCATCTAGGGTTGGGGTTTCCACTACCCAGCGATAGAGACGTCGACCAAAAAGTCCCAATGGCTTTTCATGGCTGGGCCAGCCGGTTTTATCGAGAAATAAAATGAGGCGAACGTTGACGCCGGGGAAATCTGCTAATAGCCTAACCAGCAAAGACCACTGTTCTTCGTCAACAGATTTCGCGTCGTTTACCACCAGAAGTTTAACCGGTGTTGAATTGTCCGGGGCTTGGCGAGCGCGCTCTAGACTCATGCTGGCAAGCATTTCATTAAAGCGCTTGAGTAAACTGTCTGTGTTAGTGGGTAAAAAAACTTCTACCTGAAAAACATTAAGATCCCGAAGACGAGCAACCAGCATACGGCAGTAATGATCGAGAACCGTTTCGTTGGTACCAATAACGGCGAGACCGAGTTCATCGTCAACAATGGCATCAAGGGCGTGCTGAAAACGCTGTTTATCAACACTGCGATAGAAAATATCGCCGCCATCAAACCAGTTCTGAAATTCAAACGTGGGTTCTTTTTTATTATCTGCCATTCGCTCTTATCCTTAGGTATCTTTGGAATCGTCGTCCAAAGCACCCTCTGTGTTATAACGCATCCCCGCGGGAACGTCGGGTTGCGGCTTTTCAGCTACTGTAGATCCTGGCCCCAAACTATTTAGGCTAAATACATAGGCAATAACCTGGGCTACCGCATAGTATAAAGACTCGGGGACACTCTGGTTTATATCGGTTGTAAAATACAGGGCTCTGGCCAGTGTGGGAGACGAAAATAGGGGCACCCCATGTTCCGCCGCTCTCTCACGTATACCCTGAGCCATAAAGTCTGCGCCCTTGGCGACCACTACCGGCGCGCCATTGCTCGAGGGATCATAACTTAAGGCAACAGCAAAGTGCTCCGGGTTAACAATAATTACGTCGGCGTCGGCCACAGATTCCATCATCGCGCCCATAGCCATTTCACGTTGTTTACGCCGGATCTGCGCCTTAACCTCAGGTCGACCCTCGGTATCTTTAAACTCGTCTTTGACCTCTTGCTTGGTCATTTTCATTTTTTGGTTTATTTCATAAATTTGGTACGGTACATCAATGCCCGCAGCCACGATTAGGGTCAGTGTCACCAACACCGTACCGCCGGCAATCAGATTTCCCGCCTCGGCCATCGCCGGACCCAAACTCATAAAGCCCAGGGACACCAGGGTATCAAAACTTTCACTCACCACCAGGTATAGGGTGATCCCCACTAGGCTAAACTTAGCCAGCGCCTTGCTGAGGTCGATTATTGCCTTGGTGCCAAACATTCGCTTAAGCCCAGCCATTGGGTTAATTTTGCTGGCCTTTGGAGCAATAGATTTAAGGGAAAAAATATACCCCCCCAGCATTCCCGCGGCCCCGATAGCAATCAGAACAGCCAGGACAAAAATCGGTACGATCACCAGCATGCTATCCATTGCATGGGCGCCAAAGGTGGTTGGTAACAAATCGTCGGAAAACACATCTTTTCGATCAAAGGTAAAGCCTGCCTCAAATACCTCGCTGAGCTGCAAGATCATGTAGCCGCCAAACAGATACAGAAAACAGGCAACGCCGATCATCATGGCGGCCACCGATAGCTCCTGTGATCGAGCAACCTGGCCATCTTCCTTCGCTTTTTCAAGCTTTTTGGCGGTGGGTTCTTCGGTTTTTTCTTCGGTAGAATCGTCTGACATCAGCTAAGACCCAATGCTTGACTCAAAATGTCGAACGCCTGGCGCCACAGCCATTGAATACGGAACCCTATACTGGTCATCGACATAGACAGCAGGATAACACCGGCCAAAATCATAGCCGGAAAACCTACGGCGAAAATATTTAAGGCTGGCGCGGCTCGGGTGATAACACCCAAGCCGATATTAATAAATAACAGCGAGACCATGATCGGCAAGGCCATCAAAACAGCCCCCAAAAAGATCATTGCGCTCCACTCAATTACCAATGAAATTAGCGGCTGAAGGTTTATCACCTCACCGATGGGTAACAGATAAAAACTCTCGAGTAACATGGTGATAACCAACACATGGCCACCTAATCCGAGAAAAATCAGGGTGGAACAAATAATAAGAAACTGGGAAATCACGGGCACGTTGCCCATATTGGGATCCATCATATTGGCCATGCCGAGCCCCATGGAGGCGGAAATAGCCTGGCCGCCCACGACTAAAGATGCATTGACCACCTGCAGAATCATGCCCATCAGCACACCAATAAAGACCTGGCTAAAAACCTCCCGCAAACCTGAAGCAGAAATTGGATCGACTGCGGGCCAATCCGTTAGGGGGTAGATCATCCAGGTTAATACAGTGGCCAGCAATACACGGATTCTGACAGACACCGCGCGAATGGAGAACAAAGGGGCAGACAACAGAAACGCAGAGATGCGAATCATCGGCCACAGCAACATATAGAATCGCTGGACAATGTCGGCTACCAAAAGCTCCATTACATAAACAACTCAGGTATGCGTTCAAAAATGCGGCGAATGAAATCCACCATCACGGCAATCTGCCAGCTACCAAAAAATACGAGGGCCAGTATCATGGCGCCCAGTTTAGGAATAAAACTCAGGGTCATTTCTTGAATGCTGGTTGCGGCCTGCAAAATACCAACAGCCAAACCAACGATAAGGGCAACGCCCAACAGCGGTGCCGCCACCAGTACCGCGATCCAAAGGGATTCGCGACCTAAATCAATTACCTGTGCTGGATCCATTTCTCTCTCCTAGGCCATCGCAAAGCTTGCCGCTAGCGATCCCATAATTAGTGTCCAACCATCAACCAAAACAAACAGCATTAGTTTAAATGGCATAGAAATCATCATAGGTGAAAGCATCATCATGCCCATGGACATCAGGACACTGGCCACCACCAGATCAATTACTACAAAGGGAATATAAATTAGAAAGCCGATAGAAAATGCGCTTTTTAATTCTGAGGTGATAAAGGCGGGAACGAGGGTTGTGAAAGGCACATCTTCTGGCCCTTCAAAACTGTCGTTGCGGGCAATTTCTGCGAACATGGCAATATCGGTTTCGCGGGTTTGGTTAAGCATAAAATTGCGTATCGGCAACTCGCCTTTTGCCAGTGCGGTTTCAAAACTAATGGTCTCTTCGAAATACGGCGTTATCGCCTCGTCATAAATGTCGCTAAAAACCGGCGCCATTATAAAGAGGGTTAAAAATAGCGCGAGGCCTACCAGCACCTGATTAGGTGGTGTCTGAGCTGTACCCAGCGCCTGGCGCAACAGGGATAGAACAATAATTATTCTAACAAAGGAGGTCATCATTAACAGTAGCGATGGCAGCAGCGTCAGCACGGTCATCAGTGCGATAAGCTGTAAGGTCAGGCTGTATTTTTCTCCGCCGCTACCGTCCTCAATCATACTCACAATGGGCAGGCCCACCTGGGCAAAAGCCGGGCTGGTAAAGACCATGGTAAGTAGAACCAAGATAATGGTTTTCGCTGCTGTGTGCTTTTTAAACAATGACAGAGCCACGATCTAGTCCTTTTGTTTTTTGACAGTTTGGGCGAGAAGCTGTTTGAAGTTACTCAGGGAGCTGTTGGTTTCATTATTCTCGCTGGCGTCGGAGTTCTGGTCTGTACCCTCATGTTTGATCTGCTGATCAACAGCCCAGCTGCCAAGGTTAGTCATACCCTGGGGAGATATGCCAATAAGAACCTGATCGGCGTTAACACTAACCAGCAAAAGCTTTTGCCGTGCGCCGAGATTTTGAACTTCTAGAATCTGCAATCGCTTGTTACTGGCGTTGCTAATACTGGGTCCCATTTTTTTTATTAAAAAGAGAGTCGCCACTAACAGGCCAATCACCAACAGGAATGAACCCATCATTGATAGCCAGTCCATTAATCCAAATTCAGCCAGCATGACAGATCGTCCTAGAGGTTCTTTACACGATCGGCGGTAGGGATAACGCTGGTAAGTCGCACACCATAACGCTCGTTAACCAGCACCACTTCACCCTGAGCGACCAATGTATTGTTGACCAGTAGGTCCAAGGGTTCGCCGGCTAACCGGTCCAGCTCGACAACACTGCCCTGAGTAAGGCGCATCAGATCGCGAATCTTCAACGACGTTCGGCCTACTTCTACAGAGATAGTCACAGGAATGTTCTGCAGTACGTCTGAATTAATTTTGTTTTTTAACGCGGCTTCTGGAGAAACGGACTGTTCTACGGTTTCTTCTACTGCGCTGGTTTCTATATCTGCCATTATTTCTACTCGCTATTTTTGGGGCTATTTTTTGAGGCTATGTTTTGGGTGCCAAGGATCTGACAATCTGGGCGGCCATATGAGAATTACTACTGCCAATATCGGCATCAAAAACCGGAACTTCGTTTACATAGATCCGCGCATGATCGGTTTTTTTCAAGTAAATAATATCGTCTTCCTGCAATGCTTCGAATTGCTTTAGGGTAGTTTCGATGTCAGCCAGGGTAACTTTTATATCCAGCTCTGCATCGATTGCCGCAGACTTTAATTCTGAACTCCAAATTTTGTCTGAGGCATCATTGTCATCACCTGTTTGCACACGACTGCGCAACAATTCACGAATCGGTTTTAATGAGTTGTAGGGGTAGACCAAATCTATATTGCCCTTCACATCATTACCCAGTTCAGAGGCAAAGCGACTCACGACGACCAAGTCATTTTCGTCGGCTATCTGGGCAAACTGTGGATTAATTTCTGAGCCAATATGTTCGCACTTAATCGGCAAAATTGGCGACCAAGCATCCTGCAAAGACCCAAATAGCACGTTCATCATAATTTTGATAATGCTGTTTTCTGTGGGTGTAAATAATCGGCCGGGGGGTAGGCTTTCAACAGCACCGCCCAAACCACCAAAGAAATTATCGAGAGAGGAAAAAATAATAGATGGTTCAATAACCACCATTGAGTATCCCCGCAATGGGTTTAGGCGGATCGTGTTGACTGCCAATGGCGGCTTGAGCTCTCTAAGATAATCACTGAATTTCATGATTTCCACTTTGGCCATATTAACCTTTGGCGTGGTCCTTAAAACCTCAAGAAGACCCAGTCTAAACTGGCGCACGAAACGCTCGTTAATCATATCCACGGCGCCAACATTCACACCCAATGAAGAGTCTTCGTTGGTCAGATCATGCTTTAAAACCCGCGCTTCGATATTTAGTCCGGTATCTGTTTCAATCGAACCATCTTGGACACCGGCAGCTAAAGCGTCTAGCTCTTCGGGGGATAATAAACTTGTTGTTTCTACCATTGTTCTACTCAATTAATCAATTAATAGAGGGCCTACTTAATAGGCCCGTCTACTGAACCACAAATTCGGTAAGGTACACGGCTTCAATGCCACCAAAATCTTCTAGCTCTTCAAGTTTTGCGTTCATTACAATCTTTAATTCTTCAGAAAGATTTTTACGGAAGTCAGGGCTAGTTATGCTTGCATCGGTTTGCTGTGACATAACCGTTAGCATCGCATTGCGAAGTGGAAAGGTATGCTTCTCAACATTGTCGACTACGCGATCATCATAATGGGTCATGATAGCAATAGAGGCCTGCATCACTTTTCGCGAGTTGGCGATATTGACCACTAACTCTTTTTCGAGCTGGTAGTAAGACTGCTGAAATTTTGACAACTCGGGACTGTCGAGTTGAACTTTGCTGGGTCCGGCTGCTGCTGCCGCTGCCGCTGCCGCCTCTTCATCTGCTGCAGCTTCTAGGGCTGCAATCGCAGCCTCTGGATCCTGCGCTGACTTCGGGGCAAAGAAGCCTGAGGCAAATAATGTGCCGCCTACGGTAATTGCAACCAGTAACAAAACACCCACAACGATTAGAATAATCTTTAATACAGGGCTCTTTGCTTGTGCTTCGTCATCTAAAATTTCGTCAGGCATTGCTCAATCCTCTCTGTCTTTAATTTTTTAAGTCTGGGTACGCTGTTAAACCAGCATGTCCAAACCATTGTCATCCAGTCTTCCAGCCTGCGCATTGAGCTGTGGCTCTTCGCTATCAGGCGTATTTTTGGCTTTATCAGGGCTATTTTGGCCTGTCGGATTTCCGTCAGATTGCCCCTGGTTTTCTAGCCCTAAACCTATATAAGCAGATTCCATGCCATGTTCTTCAAACGCGGCTCTTAATCTTGGCATACTCTCTTGTATGAGCTCTCTAGTGGCCGCATTTGCGGCTGTAAAATTGGCTTCTAGTTCGCCGTTTTTCATTTCTAATTGTATCTCAATTCGACCTAGAGATTTTGGATGTAGGTCCATTTCAACACGCCAGGCACCGCGACTGATCTGCGCAGTTAAACGCTGGCCGAGTGCCTCGGCTAATCGGCGAGACATATCTGCCTGCTCATCCTGCTTGCGCAGATTTTGCTGTTCAAGCTTCTCTGGCAGTGTATCTGCCCCCGAGTACTTAGATCTATCGTCAAAAGTGGGCGGTGAAGTGATATAGCCTGACTCACTAATCACGGCCGGGGCTGCGACGGACGCTACGGTAACAGGCACCGTAGCTGTGGTTACAGGGGCTGTTGCTAGTGGTGCAATTTTACTGTCATTAGACTTTAAGTGGGTAGCTTTTAATGGATCTTTTAATCCATCTTTTACCGCTAAATTAATGTTTTCTAATTTAATAACAGGCTGCTGCTGTGAGTTGGTATTTACGCCACTAAAGATCTCAGTCATTGCTTTAGAGGTAGGCAGGGTAAATGTCATTTTTTCGACTACATCTTGGACTGCTTTATCCAGTGGTGTGAATCTGCTGGGGGCCTGTAAATAGGCTTCAATGGTTTGCCTTCCTGGCGATGGACCTACGGGGGCGCCAGCAATTAGCTGACTGATCACAGTATCTGACAACCAGGCGGCGACAGGTTCGGGCTTTGGATCGAGGTCGAGTTCAGGTTTGGGTTTGGGCTCGGAATCGAGTTCGAGCTCAGGCTTGGAGTCGAGTTTGGGTTCGGAATCGAGTTCGAGCTCAGGTTTGGGGTCGAGTTTGAGTTCGAGTTCTGGCTTGATCTGCGCTAACGCTGTTTTCGGGGCTGCGCTATTAGCTAGGGGAGAGACATCATTGCTGTCGGCCATCAATGATGCCAATGCCTTGGGGTCTATACCCTGAGATCTCGCAAAATCATCAATTCCGGCATCCGATGGGGTTGCTCCGCCAACAATCACTTTTAGGCCGCTCTGCAATAGACGACTCTCTATTAGAAGGCTGGCTGCGTCGGTGTTGTTGGCCTGATCGGTTGTCTTTTTGGGTTGTGGCTCTTGCGGCAAAGTCTTGCCGCTTTTTGCCACCACATTATCGGCCAATTTAGATTTTAGAATGCCCGCAAAGGCTGGCACGTCTTTGCTTGGCTGGCCGTCGGCTGCTGGCGCTGGCGGGCCGGAAGGCACCGCAGAGCCTGGGGCTGTGGCTGGCTTGTTGCTAAGAATTACGCTGTTAAGTTGGCCCATTGGCAATGTATGTCCCATTAATTCGCTAATACGTTAGGTCTTTGTTGGACCTGTTATTAGTGTTATAGCAAGACACATGCCAAGAGGATTAAAGCGCCGGGGACTTAGGGCTGAGGCTATTTAGGCTTATCGCTGTAGCCTTGCTCGGAGATTGAATTGAATCATGCTCTGGGTTTCGGCTTCGCGACTATCTCGTTGTTCACGCTCTTGCTGGCGCTGTTCTTTGGCGCGGTTAACCAGATGCTCGACCTTTAAACGCTCCTGATCTGCCAGTAGCATTTCTCGTCGCGCCTCTGTGCAGGCTATATCTATATTCTGGAACTCGGCGGTGGAACGACCCTTAATAGTCTGCAGCTGAACAATAAAGTTGCGGTAGTTGCCCGCCTCTTCTGTGCTGTGGGCACGGCTCTGAATACCGGTAAGCCGGTCGCTATATTCGACGAGCAGTTCATCCAGTTTTTCCTCGCGCTCTACAGCCTGCTCTCGACGCAGCTGGGCCTCAGCAAGCTTTTGCTGGGCCTTTCTCACTTCTCGTTGGGCCTTGGAGGCCAACACTTCCCAAACTGGGGTTCCGTTCATGGTTATGATCCTTTCATTTTCTAGGCTTGGTCCAGCTGACCGGTAAGTTGCACCATCATTTTCTGACTGTGCTCAAGATTTACTGAGGCGTCGCTGCCCTGCTGTAACAATGCTTCCATGGCTGGTCTAAGACGAATTGCCTCGTCCAGGTCAGGGTTGGTGCCCGCTTCATAGGCGCCTACCTGAATCAGGTCCTGATTCTGTTGGTAGAGTGTCCATAGACGTCGAAAGCGGTTGGCTGACTTTAGTAGGACGGTGGGGACTAGATTATTCATGACACGAGAAATTGAACCGGCCAAATCTATCGCTGGATAATGGGCAGCATCTGCTAATTGACGGGATAACATGACCTGTCCATCCAGTGAGGCCCGGGCAATATCAACAATGGGATCGGATCGATCATCGCCTTCGGCCAATACGGTATACATTGCGGTGATAGAGCCAAAACCATTGCGCCCTACTCCGGCTCTTTCAATAAGTCGCGGCAACATGGCAAACACTGAAGGCGGATAACCTTTGGCTGTGGGTGGCTCGCCAATGGCTAGACCGATTTCTCGCTGAGCATGGGCCACACGGGTCAGGCTGTCGCAGAGCATTAATACATTCTGCCCACGATCTCGAAAATACTCGGCAATCAGGTGGGTCAGGTTTGTGGCTTTTAATCTAAGCACGGGTGAAACATTGGCTGGGGCGGCAATGACTACAGCCTTGGCTAAGCCTTTTTCACCCAGTATTTGATGGATAAATTCCTGTACTTCACGACCGCGCTCGCCGATAAGCCCAATCACCACCACGTCGGCTTCTGTGTTGCGGGTTAACATACCCAGCAGCACACTTTTGCCCACGCCGGAGCCAGCAACCAGACCCATTCGCTGACCCTGACCAATAGTCAGGCAGGTGTTGATCGCCTTGATTCCAGTATCCAGTATTTTGTTAATCGGTCCCCGTTCCATGGGGTTAATGCTTAGGCCTTCAAGACTCAGCTGGTCGGTGTAATCTATGGGCCCCTTGCCGTCGATAGGCTGACCTAGGCCATCGATAACACGACCCAGTAAGCCGCGACCTAATGAGGCTTTGGAATGATTGGAGCGCACCCACACGCGGGCACCGGGGCCTATGCCGCCGGGTTCGGTGTAGGGCATTAAATAGAGTAGATCGTCGTGAAAGCCAACCACTTCGGCATCGATAAAGGTGCCTTGGTCAATATTTTCGACCTGACAGTGAGCGCCTAAGGGGGCAATAATACCTTTGGCTTCGAGGGTTAAACCAACAACTCGTACGAGCTTGCCACTGGTGGAAACCTCTGGGGAGCGCAGCTTGGAAACAACCTCGTCAACCTGGCTAGCAAAATCAAGCATTGGGGTCTTCCATGTCGCCATCTAGGGGGTTTTCATCTAGCGGGGCTTTATCTTTTGGCATTTCGTTAGAGGCTTGTTCATTAAGGGCAGCAGAATTATCAGCAGTTTCGTCGAAAGCGGCTCCTTCAATAGGGCGCTCTTCAACAACAGCCTCATCTATGACCGTTTCATCTAAGACCGTTTCATCTAAAAGGTCTTGACCATCAGTAATGGGGTCATTTATTTCAATCGCCTTTTCAACCACAGGGTTCGCAAAGTTACTGTCAAATTGTGAACTGCCTTTAGCCTCGCGCTTGCCTGATGCATAGCCGAGCAACTGCTCTGATAGATGTTCGAGACGATGCTCCATTAGGTCTTCAATGGCACTGTCATCAATACTCACTTTGACGCTGCCCTGAGATAAATCATGGTCGACCCGTAAGTCGAGGCCATCCAGTTCGCCACCGAGGTGGGCGCTAAATTTTTCCAGGTCGACGGGATGTAGACGAATAATAATTGGCCCTTCGCCCTGCTGCTCGACGTCTTTTAAGGCCTCTTTTGTCAGGCGCTCTATGGCTGCAGATGACAGTGTTAACTCGCCACGAACCAGCTGTTCGGCTAGGTGGAGGGCGAGCTTTTTTAGGGGCCCATAGAATTCGGTCATATCATCTTGCGCGGTGCGGATAGACTGGGTCAGTTCGACAAAAGCCTCTCGGGCCTGGGCCCATTTTGCTTCGCTATCTGCTGTGCCCTGCTCTATCCCACGCTGATAACCCTCTTCATAAGAGTCTCGCTTGGCCTGCTCTGCTACGGCTTCAAGAACCATGGCCTGTTCTTCAACCTGAGCCTTTTCAAGCTCGGCCGCTTCCTGTAATTGCTGTGCCTCTACTTCTTCAGAGTCTTGCAGTTCCTCTTCAGGAAGGGGCTCTTCCTCAGTGGGGCTCTCGGATTCAAGATTGACAACCAGAGGCTGCCAATGGGCAAATTTTTGGCTCTCGGGTTCTTGCTCTGGTGGCTGCCAGGATGCCGCGGCAAAGGCTTTGGCTTTCTTGCCGGCCTTTAGCAGGTCATTGAGACGCCAGCTCACCGAGGGCGATTGATCAGACAAAGTCATCTCCTCGTCCTGCAAGTACTAGATCACCTGAATCAGATAGCTTGCGGGCAAGTCGCATAATAGATTTTTGTGCATCTTCCACATCGGTAATACGGATTGGGCCCTTGGCTTCCATATCGTCGAGGAACATGATCTTGGCGCGCTGGGACATGTTGTCGAGGAACTTGTCCTTAACCACTTCATCGGCACCCTTAAGTGCGGTCATCAGCATATCTTGCTCAATATTACGCATTAGTACCTGCACGCTGCGATTGTCGACACCAGACAGGTTATCGAATGTAAACATGCTGTCCTGAATTTTCATGGCCAGCCCCTCATCGAGGTTGGTTACGCCACTCATGATTGAGGTTTCCAAATCGACTTTGGTAAAGTTCATAATTTTCGCTGCCGTGGAGACACCGCCAAAGCTTGAAGACTTGGCTGATGAGCTGCTCGAGAACTGCTGCGTCATAATGCCTTCAAGTTCTTCCATCGCTGAGGGCTGAACTGTTTCCAGACTTGCCACTCGCTGCATGATTTCTGGGCGATTTTCCTTGGGCAGAAAGTTAAGTACGTCGGCAGCTACATCGTATTCCAGTACCGAGAGAATAATCGCCACTACCTGTGGGTGCTCGTCTCGAATCATTTCACCAATTGAGCGTGCATCCATCCAACGCAGTATCTCGAGACCTTTGCTCGATGAGCCAGGCATAATTCTACCCAGTACGGTGGCGGCTTTATCCTCACCCAACGCGCGCTTAAACACATTCTCTACATAGTCGGTGGTACCCAAACCAAGGTTGGTCTGGTTTTTAATGGTGGCGACAAAGTCGTCCAGTACAATATTTACCGCTTCCTGGGACAGATCAGCGACACCGACCATCGCGCCACCCAGCGACTGAACTTCACGGGGATTGAGATAGCGAATAATATCTGCTGCCTGCTGTTCTCCGAGCAGCAGGGTTATTACTGCAGCGCGCTGGGTAGTAGTCATTTCATCAAGTTCTTTCTGTAGCGCTTCAGAGATCGGCACCTCTTCTTTTACTATTGCCGGATCCTGCCCTTTTGCTTTTGCATCTGCCATTTTATTGTCTCCTCGCCTGTCTTATACAGGTCGAATCATTTTCTTGAGTACGTTGGCCACTCGACCGGAGTCTTCAGCTACTAGCAATCGTACTAGCGCAACCTTGTCATCATATGTGTTGGCCGTATCCAGCATATCTGCGGATATGGTTGATTTCTTTGGCTTGAGCTTGGCTTTAATATCCTCAAGGGATTCGCCATCTCCAAGTTCAATCATGTTCAATTCGGCCTGAGTTAGCTCACCATCTTTGGCGCTATCTGTACCATCTTCTGCAAGGATCTCTGTATCGGGCAAGTAAGCCCTGATAATAGGTCTTACAACAATAACCAGTAAGGCGATAAAGATAAGCGCGGCTGCGAGGCTCTGTAGGGCGCTCATCAGCTGGGCATTTTCGTACCAGGCATACTGAGCTTCCATGACTTTTGGCTTCTCAAACTTGGCCGCAATAATGGTCACTACATCGCCACGCTGCTCGTCATAACCGATAACGCCTTTGACAAGATCGGTAAAGCGCTCTATTTCTAATTCTGAGAAGCTCTCAGCGGCGGCGGTACCGTTGAGCTCTTGGTCCTCTTCCCCAGCAGTCACGGTGTTGACAGGTTGATTGATGACCACAGCGACGGAAATACGATTGAGAATGCCACCCTGACGTTTAACATGACGTACGGCACGATCCATTTCATAGTTGCGAGTAGTTTTGCTGCTCATTGTACTCATGCCTGCAGCTTCAGCTGCGCCTGGCGCCGGCGTCACTAACTGGCCGTCAACAATGGTCACGGGATCTAGGGGCGCTGTATTTGAAGTAGCACCTGGAACGCCCCGCGCATCTTGTTGGCTAGAGCCCTGTTCTAGAGTCAGTATCTCAGAGCGCGCTCTGGGGCCGTTGTCGTTGCCGTCGTACTCTTCGTAGGTGGATTCAATTTCGGTAAAGTCCATCTGTACATCAACTTCAGCGCGCACATTACCAGTACCCACAACAGGCGTAAGCAGGGCATCAATACGACTGCGGTAGCTGTCTTCGAGACGTTGCTGATGCTCCATTTGAACGGAGTTCAGCTGCATGGAAGCAAAGTTGTTGGCGTCGGTTAATAGCTTGCCGCGCTGATCTACCACTACAACATCTTCTGCGGCGAGATAGGGAATACTAGAGGAAACCATGTGGGTAATGGCTTCTACCTGAGAGGCCGACACTCTTCGGCCTGGAAAAGGCGACACAACCACCGAGGCTTTCGCTGGGGTACGGTCACGGACAAATACGCTCTGCTTGGGTGAAGCCAGGTGCACGCGTGCCGACTGGATAGTAGAAATCTGACTAATGCTGCGTCCCAACTCTTGCTCCATTGCCGAGACGTAACGCACCTGTTCCATAAACTGGCTGCTGGTCATGGAGGCGTCTTCGCTCAATGAATCCATACCGCCAACATTGCCACCCTGAGGCAGGCCTCGTGAAGCAAGAAAGATTCTGGCTTCGTGATATCGGGTATCTGGCACTTTTAGCTCGCCGGTTTGCGGATCAATTTTAGCGCTGTAATCGGCGCTGGAAAGCGCTTCAAATGCCGCTTGGCGATCTGCTTCAGAAAGTCCGGGATAAACCACTCGGTAAGCCGGCTCCTGAACCCACGAATAGGCAATAATAAAGACTGCAATCGTAAGCAGAGCAATAATTGCCGGCATGGATTTACGCACCGCGGGCTGATCTAGTATCTGACGAATGCTAGGTATGGAGGTAGTTGATGCCGAAGCCTCAGGCGCTGCTGGCATAGCTTGGCCTCGGGCCGATCCTGCGATTGGCGCGGGCACCTGAGCATTGCCTTCGGCATTTGCCGAGACATTCAGATCATTTGGGTTTGCGACTGTAGTTGCCATAATTCTATTCTCTGTTCAGTTCTTAAACTGGCATGTTCATAATTTCTTCGTAAGCCTTGAGTACTTTGTTTCTTATCTGAAGCGTTGCTTCAAAGGCTAACGATGACTTCTGCATACTCATAACCACATCGGTGAGGGGAATATCTTCACCTCGCTCGTAGGCTGTACGCTGTGTTTTGGCGGTTTGCTGCGTGGCATTTACTTCCTGCAACGCGCCTTTAATACTGTCTGCAAAACCGGCAGTGCCTGTAGCTTTAACATCACCTGTCGCCTCTGGGGATAGGTTGACGCCCGCTGCGGCCTGGCCCTGATACTGGCGAATTTGGCTCAGTACGGATTCGATATTGCCTGCGTTGGTTGGGTTTATCATGATCTAGTCTCCTGCCGCTCTATCGGGCGTAAGCGCGTGTGACAGAAACGCCCTGCTCGCGCAGCTTCTGTAACTTATGACGCAATGTTCTAGGGCTAATACCCAGTCGTTCAGCAGCCTGATCACGACTGCGTGATGCTTGCAGCGCTGCCATAATGCTCTGGCACTCACTGTTCTTGACGGCCTGATTAAGTGGCTCGTTTTGCATCGGGACCGAATTGCCGTAATAGGGATCGGCATCAATCCGATCTGGTTGGCGAGTAAAATATCCATTGGCCTGAACCACAGCGCGCTGCTGTTCAAACTCATCGGCAATTGGCATGTCGTCAAAGATAAGATGTTGGCTGTCAATGGGGCCCTGATTACAGAGCACCATGGCTCTGATCACGACATTTTGTAATTCACGTACATTGCCAGGCCATCTGTAGGTAACCATTAATTGCTGAGCTTCGGCAGTCATCCTCGCAGGCTGGCCTTCCACGATTTGTTGGCTCATAAACTGCTCAACAAGAGGCAGAATATCCAAGGGGCGATCGCGCAGTGGCGGAATGGTTAATTTGAAGGCGCTTAGGCGAAAATAAAGATCTTCGCGGAAACTGCGCTCGACAATGGCATTTTTTAAATTGCGGTTGGTGGCGGCAATCACTCGCACATCTAAGTCTATGGGTTTTTGGCCGCCGATTCGCACCACTGAACGCTCTTGTAGAATGCGCAGCAGCTTAGCCTGGAGGTGGAATGACATCTCACCGATTTCATCTAAGAATATGGTGCCGCCCTGGGCCTGTTCAAAGAGTCCCGGCTGAACTTTGGTGGCGCCTGTAAATGAGCCCTTCTCATGACCAAAGAGCATGTCTTCAATTAGATTTTCAGGCATCGCGGCGCAGTTAAACGCAATAAAAGGGCCCTCATAACGGGGGGATGCATCATGTAATATACGGGCCAAAACCTCTTTGCCTGCACCGGTAGGGCCGGTTAGCAAAACGGTTACATCAACCTGTGCAACGCGCTCGGTTAAGGCGAGTAAGTTGCGACTAACGGGATCGGCGAAAACAAACGCCTGTTGTTTTTCGCTCGGGGTAATTTTTGCCTGGGCAAATGTCTCGGTCCACTCAAATGCCGATTTTTGATCGCAGGACACAACGGTTAGAGCGCCCTGACTCATGGCCTCGATCCCAAGCTCAAACATCTCGCGAGGCACGCGGGCAACAATGGGTGCGATCGCATTCACTGATGCTTGCCTAGCCTGTACCTGTTTGAGTAAATCCACATTGCGGCTAAGACTCACCACCACAACATCGGCGCTGCTAATATCTTCGTCACTGAGATTCGCAGAGGATGACTGACTCACCGCCAAACCCTGAGCAGTAAACGCCGATATCTCCACTGAGCTCAATTGCTCTAGCGGATCTAGCCACAGTACTGCCATTACATTGTTATTTGCCACATTGTTACCTATTTGCTTGGTTGCCACTTTGAGCGGTTATACCAAGAGATAGCAATATGTGTGCCAAAAACATTTATCGTTTAAAAACAACAGGTTATATAAATAGCGGCAAGGAAGTGTCAATAATCTGCCAGTGGCAAGCGGTCGGCTATTTGACAGGGAAGTGGCCGACAAAATTCTGGGAGCAGGCTGACGTGAGTGGCAATACCTGGCCGCATTGACAGGGTTAGGGGAGCTAGGAGGTTTCGGATAGGCCGTATTTATTAATTTTTTCAATCAGCGTGGTGCGCTGTAAATTAAGCAATCGGGCAGTTTTAGACACATTACCCTCAGCTCTGCCCAGAGCTTGCTTGATTAGACTGCGTTCTATTTCTAGCAAGTGCTGCTTAAGTTGCATGCCCTGCTCAGGAAAAGAATCACCCCCCTGAGCCAGCATAATGACACGCTGAACGTCATCCAGAGGCTCTGCAGGCGCTGGCTTGATACTGGCGTCTATCTGTGACAGGGCCAAGGTCTCAACCGACTGATCCATCGGGGCAAAGCCGGTTAGTAGTGCACTAAGCGCATCGCTGCCATTACTGTCGGCAATGGTACGTATACCCGACGGAATCATCGCCGAAGGGACCTTGCGCAAATCAACCTGCTGACCCGGATAGAGTGCGCTGTATCGATCAACGAGATTAGACAGCTCACGGACATTACCCGGCCAGTCATACTGAATCAGCAACTGCATAGAGCCACTAATCATGGTGATCGGTGACACATCTGCTTTGGCGTAATGATTGGCAAAGTGCTCAAACAGTACAGGGATGTCTTCTCTGCGCTCCTGCAAGGCCTTAATTTCTATGGGCATGACGTTGAGACGGTAAAATAGATCTTCACGGAAATGACCCTGCTCGATAAGGGTCTCAACATTTTTATGGGTGGCGGCAACCACCCGTACATCGATATTGGTGGACTGCGTGGAACCCACAGGGTCTATCGTTCGCTCTTGCAGTACGCGCAGTAGTTTGACCTGCAGGTCCATCGACATGTCGCCGATTTCGTCCAGAAACAGGGTGCCACCATTGGCGAGTTCAAAGCGGCCTTTGCGATCGGAGATAGCACCGGTAAAAGAGCCTTTGCGATGGCCAAACAGTTCACTTTCCAGCAAGTCTCTGGGTATGGCTCCACAGTTAACCGGGATAAATGGTCCGCGAGCCCGTTCCGAGCAGCTATGCAGCGCCTTAGCCACCAGCTCTTTGCCTGTGCCACTGTCGCCTAAAATCAGCGCCGTTGAATCACTGGGACCCACAATTTCGATCAACGCGCGTAGCTCGTTGATCTCTCTGCTTGATCCGACAATTGATGCTAGCTTAGACAAAAATCAATTTACTCATCAAATCCATGGGTGGGCGAAGCCGTTTCATCCATTGATTCAGCGAGTCATAAATAGGGGTTCGAGTATAGATGTAAAAATAGCGGAGTTATACAGTTATGCCGCTATCTCATACGATAACCTATATCTCCGCTTTAAAACTACTGACAGGCTGGCTCTCGTTAGGTACATTAGTTGCCTCCAAAAATAAAAAATAAAGGGGAGTTTCGATGCATAGAGTGCGCGAGGCTTTAGTCGAAGTTTTTATCATTTTCTTGGTTGGCGGGCTCATCGGCGCCGTGCTGGCGGTTGTGTCTAATCTGTTTGTTATGGGCGTGCAGTCGTTTAGCCAGCAACGTGAAGCCAGCGATTTGCTCTCTTTTACCCTTGGCGGCCAGAGCCTGTCCTTTTCTAGCGTACTGTTTCTGTGGGCTGCCGCTGCGGTGGTGGTCTTTATCAAAACCGGCCTCGGCATCAGCCGCTGGGCAGGCCCCGCTGATTCCATGTATGCCGCACATCAGGTTCATCAACCCCTAGATATTAAAACCGGCTTTGCCTCTACCCTGGCAGCGTTTGCCTCGGCTAGCGGCGGTGCATCAGTGGGCCAATATGGTCCGATTGTGCATTTTGGTGCCACTATGGGAATCTGGTTTAAACGTTTTGTCTCGAGCCGTCTATCCCATGAAATCTATTTGGGCTGCGGTGTCGCCGCGGCCATTTCGGCGGGTTTTAATGCACCTATTGCGGGTGTGATCTTTGCCCATGAGGCCATTCTGAGACATTTTTCAGTGCGTGCCATTGCCCCCATTACCGTAGCCTCGGTGTCGGCAAGTACATTAAGTAACTATTGGTTCCCTCATTCTGCGACCTTTGAAATTGCCTCCGCGGTCCCCAGCCTGGCTGAGGTGGTGCCGTTTTTGGTGATTCTGTCGCCGTTTTTTGCCCTGGTGGCCATTGTCTTCATGCTGAGTATTCGCTATGTCACAAAGACCGCAGCATCCTTAAAAACCTCTCCGCTGGTGCTGCCTTTTGTCGCTGCTACTATCTGCGGCCTGGTAGGCGTTTGGGTGCCACAGATATTAGGGCTGGGCATTAATAGTATTAATGACATGATCGCCGGTGAGTTTATGCTGTCGCTATTGATTACTGTACTGGTGGCGAAAATTCTTATGACTGCGCTCTGTCTCGGCTTTGGGCTATTTGGCGGCGTATTTTCTCCCTCCTTGTTTGTGGGTGTTGCGGCAGGTGCCCTGACTGGGCAAATTCTTACCCTGCTGGGTTTTGCCGATATTGCCAGCGTTATCAGCGTCGCGGCCATGGCTGCTGTTAGTTCTGCGGTTATTGGTGCGCCCCTATCGGCGGTATTAATTGTGTTGGAACTAACCCAGTCTTATCAGTATGCAGTGGCTGCGATGATTGCGGTGATGGTGTGTACGCTGATTACCAATCGTCTGTTCGGCAATTCCTATTTTGATCGCCAACTACTTGATCGTGGCATTGATTTGGGCAAAGGTCGCGAAGCCATCGCCCTTGCTCATCAAGTTATCGGTCCCTTTGCCAGTGATGACTATATTGGCATCAGCGCAACGATGAGTGGCAATGACCTGCAGCAGAAAATGAAAAGCCAAGGCCATACTGAAGCCTATGTGATATCGGACGCTGGACAGTTACTGGGCAAGGTAAATATCTATCTGGCCATCGAAGCCGCTGATAATCCTGTAGGCGAGTTTATGGATAGTCGCCCTATGACGCTTTATACCGATGAGTCTCTCGATGCGGCAATGGTGAAGGTCAGCCAATTTGTTGGCGAAAGCCTTCCCGTAGTAACTAAAGAAACCGGCGCGCTCCATGGTAGTATTGCGGAAGGAGCTCTTTTTCAGGCAGTGATTGATGTGCAGGCTGAGGCACGCAACCTGGAAAGGATCTGATAATAAGAATTAATCTGTGAGTCTGTTATGAACTATTTTTTACGCCTTATGATTGTCTGCAGCTGCATGGCATCTCCTTTAACGCTGGGCGAGCCCTTTGAAGCCGGCCTTAGCGCACTGGAGCGTGGGCACTATGCGACCGCTATGCGCGCCTGGTTAAAGTTAGCCCGCAGTGGCGTGGCTGAGGCACAGAATAATGTTGGCCATATGTACGAAGAAGGTTATGGGGTTTCACAGAACTATGCCCAGGCCATGACCTGGTACAAGCAGGCCGCGGAACAGGGTCTCCCAGAGGCTCAGCATAATGTGGGTATGCTCTATTACCATGGCTATGGCACAGCGCAAAATTACCGCGTGGCTATTAGTTGGTTTAAACGCGCGTCCCAATCGGACTTAGCAGACTCTCAATATATGCTCGGGCTGGCCTATCATCAGGGTAAAGGCGTCGGACTAGATTATGAGTTTGCCAAATACTGGTTTTTAAAGTCTGCCAAACAGGCCTATGCCAATGCTCAGTTTATGCTGGCATTTATGTTACAGGCTGGCGATGGCGGAGACTCCGAACCCTTTAAAGCATTAGTTTGGGCTGAGCTGGCCAAGCGCAATGGCAAAATGGATACCGCCGATATCTCCGGTTTGTCGAAACTCCTCGTTGATGATGAGGATGTAGCCAATGCACTGGTTTCTGCCGATCGGTGCCTCGACACTAACTATGAACAGTGTCCGTAATGATAAGTGTCCCCAATAAAAAGTTACCTCTCCAGGCAAATTAATTCCATTATTTACTAAAGAATCTCAGGTTCTCTCCGATATTAATAGTAAGTAAATATGGAGTTACACCAGATGACCCTGAATAAAAGAGCACTCAATGCCTATCGCAGCGTAGGCGCTTCCTCTGCAGCTTCCTATGCCGATAGAATCCAGTTGGTGCAGATGTTGTTTGATGGTTTACTGGCCGCTCTGGCTGATGCCGAAGGGCATATGCAGCGCAAAGATATTAGCGGCAAAGGCGAATCCATTAGCCGAGCCACTAAGATTATTATTGGTCTCCAGGGCGCCTTAGATTTTGATCAGGGCGGTGAGCTTGCACGTAATCTTGATGACCTTTACGACTACTGCACCAGACGTCTGTTAAAGGCTAGCTTACGCAACGACATTACTCTGCTTCATGAAGTTCGTGACCTACTAAGCGAAGTTAACTCTGCCTGGGAGATGCTTCCCCATATACTGAAGGCTGAGCCGATTGCTATGGCCTCCTAGGCCAGCAAGCTTTCGATTAAACACTAGGACTCTTAAACACTAGGGCTCTATTTTACTGGCCCCATGGCTTAATGTGGCGTTGGGTTCTCCGAAGCTCTAAGCCCTATCCCTCTGAGACAAATTGCGTTAACGCATAAGTGGTAATACTATAACTTTCCAATTATCTTGACTGGGGAGTTACATCCTATGCTCGTCTACCAACGACGCATGATGGAAGTTCTAAATAAGGGCGATCATCAGGACGCCACAAGTCGCGCCTGCGATATATTTCTGTCTGCCCTTATCCTGCTAAATCTGGCGGCCGTTTGCCTAGAATCTGTTGAGTCTATTAATCGCGAGTACAACAGCGCCCTAGTGGCTTTTGAATGGTTTTCGGTGAGTATCTTTCTAACCGAGTACCTGCTGCGTATCTGGTCGATTGCGGCGGATAATCGCAATCCTGCTAAGACCCCTCTGGGTCGCCGCGCTCGCTATATCTTTAGCTTTACTGGACTGATTGATCTGGCTGCCATTCTGCCCAGTATTCTGCCGTTGATTATGGGTGGTGTTGATCTGCGCTGGTTACGGGTATTACGTCTGATACGACTGCTTAAAATCTCCCACTACTCTTCTGCGCTGGAGGATTTATTCTCTGCAGTCTATGAGGAGCGCCGCTCGTTTGCCGCGGCACTTTACCTGATGGCAATCGCATTGTTTCTCTCTAGCTCAATGATGTACCTAGCGGAATATGAGGTGCAGCCTGAACATTTCCGCTCTATACCGCAGACTATGTGGTGGTCGCTGATTACTCTTACCACGGTGGGATACGGGGATGTATTTCCAATTACACCTATGGGCAAGGTTATTGGCGCCTTTACTGCACTGATGGGGGTGTGCACGGTGGCGCTACTAACGGGTATTGTGGCCTCAGCGTTCTCAAATCAGATGGCGCGCCGTGAGGCAATTTTTGAAGCGGAGATTAATGCCGCCATGAGTGATGGCATTGTGACCCTCGATGAGAAAGAACATATCGAGGAGCTGCGCGAGCGCTTTAATATTCCGGAAGAACATGCCACCGCAATTTTTGCATTGCTGGCGGAAGGCAAAAAGCACAAATAGACCTCGCCTGTTAAGAGCCGTTGTTGATAATAACTTCAATGCGGCGGTTTTTAGAGCGCCCCTCTGGCGTATCGTTAGAGGCCAGAGGCTTGGTGTCAGCAGAACCGGTGACATTAATTCGGCCGTCGGATACCGAGGAGTTGTTGAGCAAATAGTCTGCCACTGCCGCTGATCGCGCGGCGGACAGATCCCAGTTAGAGCGGAACCGTTCGCTGAAGGCCATGGGCACATTGTCTGTGTGGCCCTCAATAGTAATCAGGCCGGTGCCTTTGCTTATCGCGCTACCCACTTTATTTAACAGTGGCTTAAAGCTCGGCTGCAAATCTGCGAGACCACTACCAAAGGAACCGCGCTCGGCAAGACGCACAATAATTTTATCGCCATCGCGCTCAACTTCCGCTAATCCTTCAGTAATCTCTTTCGCGAGCTCCATACGAATTTTTTGATACTGGTCGGCAATCGCCTGCTCTTTGTTCTGATTGCTGTCACCGGATCGACCATCGGCTACATTGTTTGGAGACGCCTGCTCTACCTGCACCTGGGAGACAACCTGAGCCTGGGCGGAGGCAATTTTAGCGTACACTTCTAGGTCATTCTGGGCCACCCGAGCGCCCGCTTTACTTTCACTGACATCACCATTGATGCCCGTTTTAGCCTTTGATTCAACCTGAACCACCAGCTTATTATTCTCAATCCGTACACTGACCTTACCTTCGGCAATTTCTTTAGCTAGGGCTTTTTGCAGTACCTGAACATCTGCGTTGGTATCTGAGTCCTGTGTCTTGGTCGCATCCTTTAATACCGGATCTATGGGCTGTTCTTCGTCGGTGGTCTGCTCTTGAATCACATCCATCAATGTGGGATCGACCTTGGCGGTCCTATACTGTTTGGCAATAATACTTTTAGCTTTGGGGGGCTCTACCACTGGCACCAGACGCTGCACACCAAAGGCATTTTTCATTGAGCCACTGACTTCTTTGTACTTGGGCACGTTCATCTCAGCAAAGGACAGCAGTAGAACAAAAAAGGCCATCAACAATGTCGCCATGTCGGCAAAGGTGGCCATCCAGGCGGGCGCGCCGCTTTTACAGGTCGGACAATCGGGCTCCGGGGCCGGTTCTTCGGGCTCGGGCGGCGGGGGTGGAGTTTCCTCTTCCTCTGGCTCTGGTGCAACAACGGGCAGGGGCGCCTCTTCTATCTCAGAGGTCTCGGCGACTGTTGCATCTTCCATTTTATTTTCGGCCATTAGGCTCTATCCAACCGGTTATTAGGAACCATCGACAATTACCTCGATACGGCGGTTGCGGGCGCGGCCCTCAGAGGTAGTATTCGGGGCAATAGGCTTGGTATCAGCAAATCCAGCAACCAACATATTTTCTTGGGCGAAACCAGAATTGTTAATAAAGAAGTCCGCTACCGTGGCAGACCTCGCAGCAGAAAGATCCCAGTTGGAGTTAAAGCGCTCGCTAAAGGCAACCGGCACATTGTCGGTATGGCCCTCAACACGAACCTTGCCCTCAGTCGCCGCCAGAGAATCGCCTACCTGACGCAGTAATTTTATAAAGCCTGACTGCAAGTTGGCGCTGCCAGAGACAAAGGATCCCTGGCTGGCGAGACGCACAATGATTCTGTCGCCATCACGCTCTACTTCTGCCAGACCCTTTTGAATTTCTGCGGCTAGGTCCATGCGAATTTTCTGTAGTCGGTCGTCAATGTTTTGATTTTTGGCCTGACCGCTACCCGACTGGTCTTGATCAGGGGTTTCTGAATCCGTTGCACTGTTGTCAGCACCCTGAGCGAGGGACTGTTTACGCACTTCAATTTCGGTAGAGGTATCGGCCTGGGCATCAATTACCTTGGCGGCAATATCGAGAGTCTCCTGACTGATTGGGCCGCCACTTTTGCTACTGTCACTGTTAATGCCTTTACCACCGCTAGTGAGTGCTGACTGCAGTTCGACGATGACGCGATCATCTTCAAGGCGCACAACAACTTGACCCTGCTCAATTTCTTCGGCCAAGGTCTCCTCTAACTTACGAAAGCTCTGCTCGGTTTTAAAGTCAGATCGTTTCTCTTCGGTTTTGGCCACGATATTTTTCTTGGTCATTTCCTCCGAGCGCTGGCGCTTGCGGTCAAGAACAGTAGGCTGTGCGACTGCCGGGGTAAATTCTTGTTTAACGAGACTTCGGGCGGTGGGGATTGAGATAACAGGCACGACCCTTTTTACACCAAAGGCTGCTTTCATGGAGCCTGCAATCTGCTTGTACTTGGGCACATTCATCTCAGCAAATGACAGCAGCAGTACAAAGAACGCCATCAATAATGTCGCCATATCGGCAAAGGTCGCCATCCAGGCGGGGGCGCCGCCTTTACAGGGCGGGCAGGCATCAGGGGATGGTGGGCCATTATTTGCCGCACCTCCACCTTCCGACTGCTCCTCGTCGATAGTCTCTTCAGAGACTTCCCCAAGCACCTCTTCAGACGCGTCGGTTGCTGTTTGCTCTTCAGCCATTAGTCAACTGAACCCTATGCCGGCACTAGTTTGGCGCGGGCTTTCGGACTCAGGAACGCGGCTAGGAAGTCACTCAGTACGCGAGGATTACCACCGTCTTGAATAAATAGAATGCCTTCAATAATTAATTCGTTGTTGGATTCTTCAATATCTGCCTGATTCTCTAGTTTCATGGCAATCGGCAAACAGAAAACATTGGCCAGAATCGCACCGTACATCGTTGTTAATAGGGCAACCGCCATCGCCGGGCCAATGGCCTTTGGATCTGACATATTACCCAACATCTGTACCAAGCCAATCAGCGTGCCGATCATGCCCATCGCTGGCGCAATCTCACCCCAGGCAGAAAATATCTTTGCACCCATATCATGGCGCATTTTGGTCATGTCCTTCTCTCTTTCCAAAGAACCTTTAATAATAGTGGCATCGGCACCGTCCACTAACATGGCGACTGCCTTGGCTAAAAACGGATTGGCAATTTCCTGACCTTCAAGAGCGATCATGCCATCTTTACGAGCAATGGTAGCCAGCTCTACGATCTGCTCAATTAATGTCTCGGGGGGTTCAAGCTTGTTTTTAAAGGTTTTGGCTAACACCCCAACGGCGCCCAAAAACTCTCCCAAAGACGAACGTAGCATCACCACCATGATAGAACCGCCAACTACAATCAGTAGGGATGAGGTGTCAATAAATGCCCCTATGTCGTCAATAGCCATGATGATCATGCCAAAGGCGCCTAACAAACCTACAATCGTTGCGATATCCATTAACTTTCCTTAACTCTGTAAATAATGACGATGCTCGGATGTTGGCCAAGCGAATTCTCTATTCTCTACTGATCGACAGTATTGGGTAAATATTGAGCCTGCAAGCCTGTTCAATGCAATATTGATTAAAACGGGTTTAATCATATCAAATCGGCCACTGTTACTTATTTTTTTCTGCATGCTGTCGATATATTCATTGCGAAGGTAAGATATGCTTTGTACAAAGTGTATTAGGTGACAAGGACGCTATAAATTAATTGTTAAAATGTCTTGAGAAATGGGATCGTTTAAATGTTCTGCAAGTCCAACACATTAGATACAGCAAAAGGAGATCGCCTGTGAATGATAAAATGTTAGGGAAAACTGCCCAGAAGAAAGGCCTTAGAGGCACGGGTAGCAGTCTATTTCGCACCATCAGTACAGTAGGGTTGGCCTTGGCAATGCTGCTTTTGCTCGCCAGCTGTGACGGATATCGCGTCGCTGAAAAATGCTCAGATTACATACCCCGAGGCGACAAAGGCAAATTTGTCACCGACACCACCGGCATCGCCAAAGATATTGAGACGGGTACAACCTGGTACAGATGTGCCGCAGGCATGCGGTTTTCTAACTTTCGCTGTAAGGGTGACACCCTTAATCTAAGTTGGGATGACGCCACCGAATACGCCAAAGAATTTTCAGAGAAGTCTGGTGTTGAATGGCGTCTGCCTACCAATGATGAAATGAAATCTATTATCGAGCCATCTTGCATTAGTCCGGCGGTGAACGAAAATGTGTTCCCTTCCACTGCGACTAACAATCACTGGACCTCTACTGATAGCTGGCACCAGAATATCTTTAAATGTTCGGTCAATACGTTTAGTGGCAGCCTAACCTGTCGCCAAGCAAGAATGCTGGAGCAGCCCTTTTTATTGGTCCAAGACTAGGCGGGTTATTGTCACCTAGCGGGGGGGCTTTGGAGAAAAACTCAGGCATGCCTCACCGTGCACCCGAACGACTTCCATACTGGGAAGCATCTTAGATTTAAACCCCATAGACTCGCAGCCATAGGGCCGTTTCGGATCATGGGTTATTTTGAAATATTTACAGGCCCAGCAATCAGGGCCGGTTTTTTTTGGCTGCGTCACGTTTTGGTTTCCAAAACTCCTGATAGGCTTTCCACAGGATAGTAATAACAAACATCACGCCTATCACCGTGGCGAAGACATCGGTGAGGGCGATACCTTTAAGCAGGGACATCTCAGGCTTCATATAAAGCATAAAAAGTATTGGCACTGCGACCAAAAAATAGGTGCGAACTAATTTGCACACGGCGCAAGGCGGCTTTTTGTTTGGCTGTGCCATTTCTCTCCCTCCTGTCTGCAATCTAATTTTTATTGATCATCTGTGGTTTTGCTTGCTGATTTTTATACTCAGCTTTTCAAGCTACTTACTAAGGCTCTAGTTTATGCATATCTGACCCGTGACGCCAAATAATCTTTTATTTAAGCGCTCTTGCCGACACCACTCGCACACGATACTTGGATGCCTCAGCGGAATCTGTAATAGGACCAATGCCTGTACTGATTCTAAGTTCACGACCCGCGCGCAATATTTGCGGCAACATTAACCGCTGGCCCGTGCCTGAAACCGATAACTGCAACTGAACCCCAGCCATACTTACCGGACTGTTGTTTTTGGTGGTGACCAGCAGATAGCCCTCTGCAGTTAATGATAACCGTGCACTTAAAAATGACTGAGGTTCAAGCTCTAAGCGCACAGCTATTAGCTGCTTTTGAGACAGTGCCCCCAGTTCACCACCGGCCGCACTGGCCTGCTTAAAATATCCTGCCGCCTGCTGATACTGCCTGCTAGCCATCGCCGACTGACCCAGATAATAGCTCGCTGCGGGCGTCGGTAATAATGCATAGCTGCGCTTTATATCCGCCAATCCAAGATCTTTTTGCCCGCGCTCATGGCGCAAAATTCCCCGCGCCAAATAGGGACTGAAATGTTTTGGGTTCTTATCTATCGCCGTGGTGAAAGCCTTTTCGGCATTGCTACTATTATCAGTCAGCTTCCAGGCATGGCCACGCAATTCCCAAAATGAGGCTTCTCGAGGCTGGATTGCAATGGCTTTATCAAGTTCGTTTAAGGCGGCTTTTCCGTCTTTTTTCTTCAGCGCGGCAATCGCCAATTTTTCCGCCTCATAGGCACCGGCATCTTTGTTGAGCTGACTAATTGCCGCCTGATAGCGCGCCTTATACCGCAGGCCCCGCGGCAACGTTTGAGCCTTGGCGATATTGGCCTGGACCCGTTTTATAGACGGCGGGTGGCTGGCAAATAAACCACTGAGAAAATCCGCCTGTGGCCCTTCACTGAGTTTGACAAAGGTTTGCTGTAATTCCACAGCACCCTGGGGCTCGTAACCGGCTTTGGCCATGTAGTTCATACCGTAATAATCAGACTCCAATTCGTCATCCCGACCATATTTGGCCATCCAGGCCGCGGCTCCGATCTGGGATGCCATACCATAGAGCTGGGCACCATCACGGCCCGCGGTGCCTATGCCTATGGCAGCAATACCGATGCTGCCCAATGTGCCACGGGTCATCTGTGATGCACCATGACGAGCAGCGGCATGGACAATTTCGTGGGCCAACACCGCTGCCAGCTGAGATTCGTCTTCTAAGTGCACCAGCAGGCCTCGGTTTATGGCAATTTTTCCTCCGGGCAGCGCCCAGGCATTGGGCACAGAATTATTCAACACCACAAATTCGTAGGGCAGGTCCGGCTTGTCGCTAACGGCCGCTAGTTTTTTGCCGACGCCAGCCACATAGGTCTGTAGCTTGGCATCGAGGTAATAATCCCCGCCCTGGGACTGCCGCGAGGGCTGATAGTTTTTTTCGCCGACCGCTATCTCCTGCTGAGGCGACATAAAAGACAGTTCGTTTTTACCGGTAACCGGGTTGACCGAGCAGCCTTGCAAGCACAGAACTGCAGCAAATAAAGCCGTGGATAGCAGGTTGATTCTGAGGACCATTTTGTTACTCCTTTTTGTATCTCTAAACCGCCTATAGGTTGCTATAATGACAGCACTAAATGCACCGAATATCCACAAAATGGCAAATTTAAATGATGTTGACTGTTATTTCCCCCGCCAAAAAGCTCGATTACAGCAGTACAGTTGAGCCTCAGGCCCATACTCAGCCAGAACTTCTAAGCCATGCAAAGGAATTACTAAAGGGACTTAAAACCCTTTCACCACAAGATGTCTGCGCTCTGATGGGGCTCAGCGATAAGTTGGGCGCACTTAACTATGAGCGTTTTCAAGAGTGGCGCACGCCATTTAACGAAAAAAATGCTCGGCAAGCGGTACTGGCCTTTAAAGGCGATGTTTATCAGGGCCTAGATGCGCAAAGTATGAGCGCTGGCGAACTTGCCTGGGCACAGGACAATCTGCGTATTCTTTCTGGGCTCTATGGTCTATTGCGGCCCCTAGATTTAATGCAGCCCTATCGCCTTGAGATGGGTACCAAGTACAGTAATGCCAGAGGCAATGACCTGTATAAGTTCTGGGGCACTATCATCACCGATGAAATCAATAAGGTGCTTGTGGGCAAAACCCCAGTGCTCCTGAATCTGGCCTCTAATGAGTACTTTAAGTCGGTGCAGACGAAAGATATCAAGGGCCAGATTATCAGCCCTCAGTTTATGGACAAAAAAGATGATAAATACAAAATCATCAGCTTTTATGCCAAGAAAGCGCGCGGCCTAATGAGCGCTTACATCATCAAGAAAAAAATTACTGATGTTGAAAAAATCAAGGGGTTTGACTCCGACGGCTATAGCTTTAATGCCGCAATGAGTGAAGGCGACAAATGGGTTTTCACCCGCGGTTAGATTTTTTAACGAGTTTGGATGGCATATGGATAAGCCCTTTTCACAAGCCTGCATCAATAATCGCGGCCCGATTTCTGGGATTCTAGAGCGGGTCTTTGCGGACAAAAGAAATATTCTCGAAATCGGCAGTGGCACCGGCCAGCATGCTGTTTGGTTCGCCAGTAAAATGCCGCACCTGACTTGGCAGACAAGTGATCAGGTTCAGTACCACGGGGGTATCGATCAGTGGATCGGTGAATGTCCCTCCCCTAATCTACTGGCTCCCATCCCCTTGAATGTGCTCACTGACCCCTGGCCAACCAGTGCCTATGATGGAATCTATTCTGCCAATACCGCCCATATAATGCCCTGGGATGCTGTGGTTGCTATGTTTGCTGGTGTCGGTGATCGACTGTTAAGTAATGGGATATTTTGTCTTTATGGCCCGATGAAATACCAGGGGGAGCTGGATGCCCAGAGTAATGTGCAGTTTGACCAACAACTACAGCAGCAGTTTCCCCATCAGGGTATTCGAGAGTTTCACGATATTAATCATCTGGCACTGGCGGCCGAATTAGTACTTCTGGAAGACAATGCCATGCCTGCTAATAATCGATTATTAGTATGGCAAAAAATTTAGTCGTTTAAGGCAGCAGTAAATAATCCAGAGCTAGACCAATGAAAATGACCATACCCACTCGGTGGTTATTTAAGAAGGACTGAAAGCAGGCGTCGCGATCGCGGCCCCGTGCCTGCACATGCTGATTTACAAAGTACAGCCCGGCTGCGACTAGGCCAGCACCATAAAACCAGCTGCGACCAAACTCTAATCCGGCCAGTAACAATAAAATGAGCGCTAACAGCTGCAACAGCCCAATGATCAATAAATCATATTGGGCAAATAATATGGCCGTGGATTTAATACCCACCTTTAAATCATCCTCTCGATCAACCATGGCGTAATAGGTATCAAAGGCGACGGTCCATAGGATGACCGCGGCAAAAACCAACCACAGGGTTACTGGTAGTTCTCCCCGCTCGGCAGCAAATGCCATGGGTACAGCCCAGGCCCAGGCCGCACCTAAACCCAGCTGAGGCAGGTGAGTAACGCGCTTTAAAAAGGGATAGGTGGCTGCCAGAGCCAGGCCACCCAATGACAGCATAATGGTCAGTGGGTTGGTCATCAGCACCAGCGCCAATGACAGCAACAGTAAAAACACAAATAAAATCAGAGCCTGTCGAGGCTGAATCTCTCCCGCGGGGAGCGGCCGATGCTTAGTGCGCTCAACACTCCCATCCACATTACGGTCTGCATAATCATTTATCACACAGCCTGCTGCACGCATAGACACCACGCCCAGAGTGAAAATAATTAGGTTGGCAAAGGATGGACTGCCCTCGCCTGCAAACCAAAGCGCCCAGAATGTCGGCCACAATAAAAGGTAGGTGCCTACAGGCCGGTCGAGGCGCATGAGTCGCAACCATCGGTTAGCCGGTTTACTGGGATTAGCGGTGTGAGTCATCTGCTTAAGGCTGCCGTGAAAATCCAATGTTAGGGTTTTGATTGTACGGTTTAAAGGCAGGTAAAAATATCTCACTGACTAATAAGGGTTTTTGGTCGAGACGAAACACTGAACGTCGCCCCCATAATGCGGAGGTTATTTCAGTGAGCGCGGTCGGCAGCTGGGCATTGCTGGAAGAGATGCACGCCACCTCGACAGGCTCACGGCTCATACTTGGATCGCTAAATAATAACGCACCCAGTGGGCGACTATCGAGATGGCGCAGTTTTCGCAAGCGCCCGGTTAGGGTGCTCAACGGAATAACACTGCGGGCATAGACCCAGGGCTGACCACTGCCAAACAAAATAACTTCTCGGATTAAGGCGAGTCTCCGCGGTGGCAATGCTAGAGCGCGCATCTCGGACAATCTGGGCAACTGCACACTCTGGTTGAGTACCTGCACGCTAAATTCTCCCGCACTGGCGTGCAGAAGTCTTTGGGTTAACGAGCCGGTATCAGATAACCAACCGCGCCAATGCTGGGGGACCGATCTATCACTGTCCGACAATAGTTGTCGCCAGGCGGGTTCCCGATGCAGGCGAAAATTTGAAAATCGTGACGCGGGCAACGGAGTATTAGGTTCCATGGGGATAAATATCGGGCAAGCCATCCGGGCGGGCGCGGAAGCGTTTATATTCCCACTGATACTGATTGGGCGCTAGGGCAACGATAGATTCAACGCCTTGATTCATGGCCAGCAAACTGGTGGCTTGGTCGTCTTTATAAATACCCTCAGACGCGGGTATAAATACCATTTTCCATCCGCCGGGCACTCGCAAGGCGGTGCAGAGAATGGCCTGACTACCTGATCGCTGCAATAGATTGTGCACCAGGGTCATGGTCTGGGTGGGCACACCAAAGATGGGGGCAAAGTCTCCACTGACGGCTGGGGGCTGCTGGTCGGGGAGGATAGCCGTGAGCTCACCTCTTTTTAATGCTTTGATCAAGGCGGCAACGCCACGGACATTGGTGGGCACCAATGTGGCGCCAGCACGCTCGCGAGAGGACTTTATATAGTGCTCCATCCCGGCCATTTTTGGTGGCTCGTATAAAGAGGTCATAGCTGTCTGTTTTGAGATCCACAGACCGATAACTTCCCAGTTGCCCTGATGAGGTAGTATTAAAATAGTGCCGCGGTCATTGGCCAGTGCTGCCTGCAGATGTTCCTGGCCTTCGATGGCAACAATCTTTTTATCCAGCCAGGGATTCCCTTTTCGCCACAGTCGCGGGGTTTCACAAAGAGCCTGCCCCAAATGAAGCATGCGCTCGCGACCTAATGTCTCCACTTGCTCTGAAGACAGCTGGGGATAACAGAGGGCGAGATTAATTCGCGCCACGCGAATAGGCTGTAGATTAAAGCCAATAATTAGGCGTCCGATAAAACGCCCTAGTGCCCTTGAAGCCTCGAGGGGCAGCCAAGACAGGAGCTTGAGGAAGACTAATACAAGGTTACTTTTCAATGGCGTCTCAGAGTTTCCCGACCAGTTCATTTTTGAGGTAGTCGCGAAGTTCATCACCGATTTCATGATGAAGTAGGCCAAGCTCGATGTTGGCTTTTAACAGCCCCATCTTACTGCCGCAATCATAGCGGATACCTTCATATTCGTAAGCCAATACCTGCTCTTCCATAAGAAGCGTTTGGATGGCGTCGGTTAATTGAAACTCTCCCCCAGCACCAGGTTTAAGACGCGCCAAATGAGCAAAAATTTGCGGCGTGAAAATATAACGTCCAGTAACACCCATATTGGAGGGTGCATCGGCAAAGGCGGGCTTCTCAACAATTTTGTCTAGCAGGTACACACGGTCAGTTTGCTTCACACCGCTGATCACACCGTAAGATGAGATATCAGGGCCTTCGACTTTCTGTACCGCAATCACCGAGCTTTTATAAAATTCGAAGGTTTCGACCATCTGGCGCACCGCGCCTTTTTTACAATGGATCAGATCGTCGGCCAGAATAACCGCAAAGGGCTCATCCCCCACCAGATGGGATGCAGTCGCAACTGCGTGGCCTAGGCCAAGGGCCTCGGTTTGACGAATATAGGTACAGCTCACGCCCTTGGGCACAACGTTCTGAGCAATGGCGAGCAATTCTTTCTTGCCTCGCTGCTCTAGCTGATGCTCTAACTCATAGGCCTTGTCAAAATGGTCGGCAATGCTGCGCTTGGTGCGACCGGTAACGAAGATCATTTCAGTAATGCCTGCCTCGACAGCTTCTTCAACGGCATATTGAATAAGCGGCTTATCAACCACGGGCATCATTTCTTTCGGGCTGGCTTTGGTCGCCGGTAAAAATCGTGTACCCATACCTGCCACGGGAAATACTGCTTTGCGAACCTTCTCACCATGTCTAACGTGAACCATCTATAACTCCTAGGGATTATGAATCCATGAATATTCCTGTAGTCATTATATCCATAACTGATTGGGTGGAGGCCACTAATTAAAGGCTTTGAAGGTGATATGCTCTATCTTTCTGGGCTTGCGCCTTTATAATTGCCGTTTCTTTTCGTTGATTAAAATCTTTTAGGTGAATTTGTGGGCAATCTCTGTGCGCCTCCTGAGACTTTTCAGGAACTAATATCAAGACTTCAGGAATACTGGGGCGAAAAAGGCTGTGTTGTTATGCAGCCATTAGACTTAGAGGTTGGCGCTGGTACGTTTCACCCTGCAACGTTTTTGCGCTCCATAGGCCCCGAGGTATGGAATAGCGCCTATGTGCAGCCATCCCGCAGACCCACGGATGGTCGCTACGGAGAAAACCCCAACCGGTTACAGCATTATTACCAGTTTCAAGTAGTGATGAAGCCCTCTCCTGTAGACTTTCAAGAGCTGTATCTGGGTTCATTACGTCATCTGGGCATAGACACTTTGGTTCACGATGTGCGCTTTGTGGAAGATAACTGGGAATCGCCCACCTTGGGTGCCTGGGGCCTAGGCTGGGAAATCTGGCTAAACGGTATGGAAGTGTCGCAGTTTACCTATTTCCAGCAGGTGGGTGGGCTTGAATGCTACCCCCGTCACCGGAGAAATTACCTATGGCCTGGAACGGATCGCCATGTATTTGCAGTCGGTAGACAGCATCTATGATCTCATTTGGGCCCATGGCCCAGAGGGCGATGTGACCTACGGCGATGTGTTTATGCAAAACGAAGTGGAAATGTCTACCTATAACTTCGAGCATGCCGATGTCGATTTTCTGTTTGCAAGCTTTGACCAATATGAAAAAGACAGCGCGCGACTTATCGAGGCCGGCTTACCACTGCCCGCCTACGAAATGGTGATGAAGGCCTCTCATGCCTTTAACTTACTGGATGCCCGTAAAGCCATCTCCGTAACCGAACGTCAGCGTTATATTTTGCGAGTCCGCACATTGGCTCGTGGCGTTGCTCAGGGTTATTTTGATTCACGCATGGCTAAGGGTTTCCCGCTGGCCAACAAAGAGATTGCCGCTGAAGTCATTGCTAAGTATTCGGGGGAGTCGAAATGAGTGCTGATTTTCTAATTGAGCTGGGTACTGAAGAGCTGCCACCCAAAGTATTACTAGAGCTTTCTAATGCCTTTACGGCAGGTATTGTTAGCGGCTTCAAAAGCCATAAGCTATCTCTGGGTGAGGTGACGGCCTACGCGGCACCGCGCCGACTGACCGTTATCATTAAAGACCTCGATCGCAAGGCACCAGACTCCGAGGTTGTTGCCTGGGGACCACCTACAAAGGTGGCTTTCGATGGGGAGGGTAATCCCACCCGTGCCGCCGAGGCCTTTGCCGGTAAAAATGGTATTGAGGTCTCTGAGTTAAAGAATAATGTCGAAAATGACGGCCAGCAGGACAAGCTCTGTGTGCGCCGCGTTGAAACCGGCAGCCAAACCCGCAGCCTACTTTCTGAAGTCATTAATGCTTCCCTAGCAGCACTGCCCATCCCCAAGCGTATGCGCTGGGGTAGTAATAAAGAAGAATTTGTTCGCCCGGTGCAATGGGCTGTCTTGTTATTTGATGGTGAAGTTTGCCATGAGCGTATTCTTGGTCTTGAGTCTGGCAATACTAGCCGCGGTCATCGCTTCCACTGCGCTGAAGATATTATTATTGAGTCCCCGGATAGCTATGCCGCACAGCTTCAAAAAGCCTATGTGATGGTCGACTTTAGTCGCCGTCGTGACATTATTCGGGCGGGGGTTACCACACTGGCCACAGACTTTGGCGGTGTTGCCGTTATTGATGAAGACCTGCTGGACGAAGTGAGCGCACTGAATGAGTGGCCGGTTCCCTTACTTGGGCAATTTGATGAGCACTTTTTGGACGTGCCTGCCGAGGCGTTGATTTCGTCGATGAAAGAACACCAGAAATATTTTCATCTGGTCGATGCCAATAATAAATTAATGGCGGCGTTTATTACGGTTGCCAATATTGAAAGCAAGGATCCGTCTCAGGTTATTGATGGCAATGAGCGCGTGATTCGCCCGCGACTTGCGGATGCTGCTTTCTTTTATAAGAATGACAAAAATGCCACATTGGAAAGCCGCCGGAGTGCGCTTAAGCAGGTGGTGTTTCAAGCCAAGCTAGGTTCGGTCTACGACAAGACTGAACGGGTGGCCGCCTTAGCCGAAATCCTTGCGCCGTTTACTGGCGCTGATGCTTCGTTAGCACGCCGCGCTGCCGAACTCAGTAAGTCAGATCTGGTGACCGATATGGTTGGCGAGTTTGCCGATTTGCAGGGCACCATGGGTCGTGACTACGGGCTACATGATGGGGAAAACGCCGAGGTTGCAGACGCATTATTCGAACAGTACCTGCCACGCTTTGCTGGTGATGAAGTGCCCAGCGCTGCAGTGGGAACAACATTGGCGTTGGCGGATCGCCTAGATAGTCTGGTGGGTATCTTTAGTATTGGCCAACAGCCTTCGGGTTCACGAGACCCCTTTGCACTGCGCCGAGCTAGCCTTGGAGTATTGCGGATTATGGTTGAACGCAATATTGATATGGACCTGACAGTGGCTATTGCTGCCGCTGCCAAGCCCTTTAGTAGCAGTACCAACGAAACACGTAAGCAAGTGCTTACTTACATTATTGAGCGCTTTAAGTCTGGGTATAGAGATGAAGGTATTAGCCCAGAGGTGTTTGCTTCGGTATCAGCGTTAGGGCTTTCAAATCCCTTAGAGATCAATATGCGAGTGCAGGCTGTGCACCAATTTACATTGTTACCAGAAGCGGCAGCGCTGGCCGCCGCCAACAAGCGTGTATCTAATATCCTCGCTAAACAGCTTGGCGACAAGACTCCTGAACCTGTGAGTGCTGATCTGCTGCAGGATGCCGCAGAGAAAACCCTGGCCACTGAAATTGACGCACTGGCCTCGGTTGTTACGCCATTACTTGAACAGCGTGACTATAACGCTGTACTGCAAAAGCTGGCCCTGCTGCATGACCCGGTCGATCAGTTCTTTGATCAGGTGATGGTGATGGCTGAGGACGCCGCGGTTCGCGATAATCGTCTCGGACTGCTGCACAGCTTGCGCAGGCTGTTTATCGGTGTGGCAGATATCTCCCAGTTAGTACCAGCAAAATAACTCTGCCTGTCGACAACGGACAGGGGTGTTTAAGGCGTTATCACAGTAACAGAGAGGTTAGTTTTCGTGACCATGGTACTACTCAGAAAACTAGGATGTTCGATGAGATCCTTACTGTTTTATAGTGGCTTTATTTTAATTTTGGCCGTCATGAGCACAGTCTGCTGCTTACTGTGCTTCCTGCCCTTTAGGCTGCTGCAAAGGATCGCGACCTCAGGTAATCAGCTGGTTATGGTGTGGTTAAGACTCTGCTGTAACATTGATATCAAGGTCACTGGGCAAGAAAATTTGCCCCCGGGGCCCTGTGTGATACTAAGCAATCACCAAAGTACCTGGGAAACGTTTTACCTACAGTGGTATTTCCAACCAGCGAGCGTGATTTTAAAGCGGGAGCTTCTATGGATTCCTTTATTTGGTTGGGGTCTGTACTTTATGCGGCCCATCGCAATCAAACGCTCGAACCCAGCAGGTGCTATTCGGTACGTATTAAAGTGCGGTAACAAGCGGCTAAAGGAGGGCAATAGAGTGGTTATTTATCCGGAGGGTACTAGGGTTCCAGCCAATAGTCTGGGCGAGTTTAAGACCAGCGGCGCGGCCATTGCCAAAAAAGCCGGTGTGGCTATAGTCCCTGTCGCTCATGATGCCGGTAGTTTCTGGTTCCGCGATCGCTACAGCAAACGTTCGGGGACCATCCATATGCATATAGGCCCTGCCATAGATACCAGTGAGGGTAACGCTAAGGAATTAACCGCAAAGGCCCGCCATTGGATCAGTGACAGATTACAACTGTGACCTGACGCACAAAATTCTAGGTATTTTGTCGATACAATCGCACTCCTAGCAGGAGTTCGGTAATGAAAAAGGATACCCAAACACCTAAATCTTCACCGCTCAATACGCGTAAAAGCCGACGTCGCGTTCATGTTGATCGTCGGGAAGAAATACGGTTTGAGCCCAGCACAGATAACCGTCGACAGAACACGGGGCGACGGGTTGGTGACAAAGATATATGGAAAGCCCTCGACTAACTGCCATAGATCAAACGCTATGAATTAAACCTTATGGACTAGCGTCGATGGATTAGAGGCATAAAGCTATTAGCTGGATTCAGCTAATAGCTTTTTTATTTATCAGACGTCTAGATTAACCACTGACAGAGCATTGTTCTCAATAAATTCGCGTCTTGGCTCAACCTGATCACCCATCAATGTGGTGAACATCAAATCTGCTGCAATGGCGTCTTCAACAGTAACCAAAAGCATACGTCGGCTCTCTGGATCCATGGTGGTCTCCCAAAGCTGCTCAGGATTCATCTCACCTAGACCCTTATAGCGCTGAGTATTAATACCGCGACGGGATTCTGACATTAACCATTCCAGTGCTTCTTTAAAGTTTGCCACTGGCTGATTGCGCTCACCGCGCTGAACATAGGCACCCTCTTCAATCAGACCCTGGAGAACAAGCCCTAATTCAACCATTGCCCTATATTCATTGGAGTCAAAAAAGTCTCGGCTTAGGCTGTGATAATGAGGCACACCATGGGCGGTAATTTCAATATTAGGTAGGAAGATCCCACGCTCTTTATCTTCTTTAGCCGCCACCTGATAGCGATGAGTGCCACTTTCAGTTTCTTGCAGTTTTTCCTGGAGTTCGATACACCAGGCTTCAACATCGCTGCTTTTTTGAAGAAGTTCCTTATCCAGGCCGCTAACGTAGATCAGCGCCTCAAGCACTTCTCGCGGATAAACCAGGGACATGCGCTCCATCAGATTGGACACATGTCTGTAGCGACCAACCAGCTTTTCAAGAGCCGCGCCCTGCATGGCGGGTGCATCTTCGCTTACATGCAAACTCGCGCTCTCAAGCGCCTTTTGTGTGAGATAAACCAGCAACGCAGCATCGTCTTTAACATACTGTTCGTTTTTTCCCTTACTGACCTTATACAGCGGTGGCTGAGCAATATAAATATGACCGTTCTCTACCAGCTCACGCATCTGCCTAAAGAAAAAGGTCAGCAGCAGCGTACGAATATGAGATCCGTCCACATCCGCATCCGTCATAATCACGATGGTGTGGTATCGAAGCTTGGCAAGATTAAATTCTTCTGTGCCAATACCGCAACCCAGTGCCGTTATCAGGGTGCCAACTTCCGCACTAGACAGCATCTTGTCGAAACGTGCTTTCTCGACGTTAAGAATCTTGCCTTTAAGGGGCAAAATTGCCTGTGTTTTACGGGCTCTACCCTGCTTGGCAGAACCACCAGCAGAATCTCCCTCCACTAGGTATAACTCAGAGAGCGCAGGATCCTTCTCCTGGCAGTCTGCAAGCTTACCTGGCAACCCTGCGATGTCTAGAGCACCTTTACGCCGCGTCATCTCACGGGCCTTACGGGCCGCTTCTCGCGCACGGGCTGCATCGATCATCTTATTGACGATGGCGCGGGCTTCCTGGGGAAATTCCATCAGATAATCAGTAAATTTACTGCCCATCTCCTGCTCTACTGCCGTCTTAACCTCAGAACTAACTAACTTATCTTTGGTCTGCGAGGAAAATTTGGGATCTGGGACCTTTACGGAAATAATACCGGTCAGGCCTTCACGGGCATCGTCGCCAGTAGTCGCTACCTTTGACTTACCGTTAATACCCTCTTTTTCAATATAGGTATTTAGGCCACGGGTAAGGGCCGAACGGAAACCGGCAAGGTGAGTGCCACCGTCACGCTGGGGGATATTGTTGGTGTAACAAAGGATATTTTCCTGGAAGCCATCATTCCACTGCAAGGCTACCTCAACGCTGGTGCCGTCTTCCCGGTCAGTATTGAAATGCATGATTTTGTTTACCGTGCTTTTGTTGGTATTCAGATACTCAACAAAGGCTTTAAGGCCGCCATCATAGGCATAAACTTCTTCCTTACCCGAGCGCTCGTCATGAAGAACAATACGCACACCGGAGTTAAGGAAAGACAGCTCGCGCAATCGCTTGGCCAACTGGTCAAAATGGAAGTTAATATTGGTAAAGGTGCCCTCAGACGGCGCGAAATACACCTCTGTACCACTCGTCTCAGTATCACCAACAATCGCCAGCGGCGCCATTGGAACACCGTGCTCATAGTTTTGCTCATGGACTTTACCGTTGCGACGGATAGTCAGGCGCATTTTCTTGGACAGTGCATTAACAACCGAAACGCCTACACCATGCAGGCCACCAGAGACCTTGTAGCTATTATCATCAAACTTACCGCCAGCATGGAGTACAGTCATAATTACTTCGGCCGCCGAAACACCCTCATCGTGCATCTCAGTGGGAATGCCACGACCGTTATCAGAGACCGAGATAGACTCATCGGGATGAATAACAATACGGATTTCAGAGCAATGGCCTGCTAGCGCTTCATCGATTGAGTTATCGACAACCTCGAAGACCATATGATGAAGGCCAGTGCCATCATCTGTGTCGCCGATATACATACCGGGACGCTTGCGAACAGCATCAAGCCCTTTAAGCACCTTAATGCTCGACGAGTCATAATTCGGTTCTTCACTCATATTTTTTACTTTCCTATTATTCAGCCTACTGAAGCCACACCATGTTCCACGTGGAACATCTTATGGGCTATCCCCACAACCAGCTCTTCAAAATCTTTCTTATCGACCCCGGTCATAAAATACTGACAACCCAGGCCATCTAAGCAGGACACTACCTGCCCACGATGTTCATAATCCAGCTCTGCAGGAAGATCATCTAACAAAAACAAGCAGGACTGCCCTGTCTTTTCCTGATAATGCATACCCTGAGCCAACTTTAATGCGTAGACCAACAGTTTAACCTGGCCTCTAGATAGCCGCTCAGCAGCAGCTACCCCATCAACGTTAATACGGATATCTGCCTTATGGGCACCATGGTTGGTTTTCCCAGTGGCAATATCCCTTGTTCGACCCCCTGCCAAAACCTCTTCCAGGCTCAGCTGGTCATCCCAGCCCTGATAGTACTCGAGCTCTAGTACACCTAAGCCATCAAACCGACCAGCAACCGCCAACACCTGCTTGGTGAGATCGGCCAGATACTGCTTTCTAAAGTCTGTTATCTGCTCACTGAGCGGTATTAACTCGGCCGTCCAGGCGCGCAACGAATCCTCGTCCATTCTACCATGGCGGAGCAATTGATTGCGCTGTTTTAACGCCTTTTGAAAACGCCTCCAGAGGGCGGTGTAACCATGTTCCACGTGGAACACTCCCCAGTCTAAGAACTGTCTTCGCTGCAGTGGCCCACCCTCAAGCAGAGTAAAACTATGAGCATCAATTAACTGTAGCGGCAGCTCTTCAACGAGCTGGACCGCGGACTGTAGGGACTTTCCGTCAAGACGTGCCTCGAAGCGACCCTGAGCTGTGCGCTTAATACCTAACTGGTGACTGCTCTCCGGTGCAGTGCGCTCAATGCGCGCAGACACCACCAGCTCATCGGCATCATTATTGACCACCACACGGAGATCCCGATGCTTAAAGCTGCGGCCACGGCCTAGTAAATAGATTGCTTCGAGGATGCTGGTCTTGCCACTGCCATTGGAGCCAAAGATAATGTTGGCCCCGGGATGACAGGCAATCTGGACATTCTGTAGGTTTCTAACCTGAAGAATATCCAGTCGAGAGAGATGCATTGGAGGTTAAGGCTTAGATAAAAAAGACAGGGAGCCCTGCATCAAAGACGCATGGGCATAACAACATAAACAGCACTGCCTTCACCGGCGTCTTCTACCAGGGCACTGCTGTTAGAGTCGCTTAGGGTAAACCGAATATCCTTACCCTTAAGCACATTCAGTACATCCAGTAGGTAGCTAACATTAAAGCCAATCTCTAGCTCGTCGCCCACATAATTCACAGTGACCTCTTCTTCAGCCTCTTCCTGCTCTGGGTTATTGGCAACCATCTTGATAGCGCCATCCGATAACAGAATACGTACCCCACGATACTTCTCATTGGAGAGAATCGCGGTACGGCCAAACGCTTGCTTTAATTCAGCGCGGTCACCTACTACCTGTTTATCGCCACCCTTGGGCAGAACGCGATCGTAGTCAGGGTAAGCCCCGTCAACAAGCTTCGATGTGAAGCAATAGTCTGTCCCCGTAATTCGAATATGGTTCGAACCCATGGAAACATTAACTTCTTCATCACCAAGCAGTCGCGACAGCTCCATAATACCCTTCCGGGGCAGTATGGCGGTAATAGTATCCTGCACATCAACCTCACAGATACCGTCGCAAAGTGCCATACGATGGCCATCTGTGGCCACAGCACGCAACTTGTTGGTGCTCAGCTCCCACAGCATACCGTTTAGATAGTATCTAACGTCCTGCTGAGCCATGGCAAACGAAGTCGCCTCGATCAAACCCTTAATGATACTGGCCTGAACAGCGAAACCAATACTCTTCTCCCCTTCATCAACAGAGGGAAACTCATTGGCCGGCAATGTAGCCAAAGTGAATTTGCTGCGCCCGCTCTTAAGCGTCGCCTTACCATCACTACTAGAAAAATCCACCTGGGCGTCTTCTGGTAGCGAGCGACAAATATCAAGAAACTTACGCGCAGACACAGTAACTTCCCCAGCCTCGGCAGCTACACCCACTTCAGTGGACCCCACAATCTCAACCTCGAGGTCCGTACCCGTCAAAGATAACTTAGTCCCTTCGAGGCTAAGCAACACATTGGACAGAATAGGTAAGGTTTGGCGACGCTCGACGACACCAACAACGAGCTGTAGGGGCTTTAATAATGCTTCACGGGAAAGGCTGAATTTCATGGTAACTTTCTATCTCCAACAATCTGTAAGTCGATTAAAAAATAATTACATTGATCAGTATAAGGAACACTCAGGTAGACAGCGTGCGATAGAGGTTCTTGAGATCCCGCTGAACTTCGCGGTCGATACTCTCAAGCTCCTTAACCTTACGACAGGCATGTAATACCGTCGTGTGATCACGCCCTCCAAAGGACTCCCCTATCTCCGGCAAACTATGGTTGGTCAGCTCCTTGGCAATGGACATAGCCACCTGCCTAGGGCGTGCAACAGAGCGACTCCGCCGCTTAGAGAGCATATCCGACATTTTTAACTTGTAGTAGTCGGCCACCACTCTTTGGATATTGTCTATGGTAACCAGCTTGTCCTGAAGTGCCAATAAATCTTTCAGTGATTCACGAATTAAATCGATATCAATGGTTCTACCCGTAAACTGCGCATGAGCCATTACCCGCTTTAGAGCACCCTCTAGCTCACGTACATTGGAGCGAATACGCTGGGCAATAAAGAAGGCAGCATCTTTGGAAAGAGACATGCCTACCTGATCGGCCTTATTCATCAGGATCGCCGCACGGGTTTCAAGCTCTGGCGGCTCCACCGCCACGGTCAGACCCCAACCAAAGCGTGACTTTAGGCGCTCTTCAACCCCATCCATTTCTTTAGGATATCGATCGCACGTAAGGATCATCTGCTGCCCACCCTCAAGCAGGGCATTGTACGTGTGAAAGAACTCCTCCTGAGAGCGCTCTTTACCCGCAAAAAACTGAATATCATCAATCAACAGGGCATCAACCGATCGGTAGAAACTCTTAAACTCATCAATAGCCTTAAGCTGCAAGGCCTTGACCATATCCGCCACAAAGCGCTCTGAATGCAGGTAAACAATCTTGGCATCCGGCTTCTTGGCTCGCATGGCATTACCGACGGCATGCATAAGGTGAGTTTTACCAAGACCCACACCACCATAGATAAAAAGAGGGTTGTAAGAACCACCAGGATTTTCAGCGACCTGTTGTGCAGCGGCAAAAGCTAGCTGATTGGACTTACCTTCGACAAAGCTGTCGAACGTGAAATTTTTGTTTAGATTAGTTTTAAGGCTACTCTCGGCGGCCGATTTAATAATGGCCGGCGCTTCAATAATACGCTGAGAGGGTACTTCTATACGGCTTGGCTCTCTATGCTCCTGCTGGACTCCCGGCTGGAAACTTTCACTGTTGCCTGGTACAGCCAGATCATTGGACGGGATCCCAGCTGATTGTTGAAAAACCGGCGCGCTTGATCGATTAGCGGCAACCGCCAGTGAGACCGACTTACCCCCAAGCTGATCGAACAATTCCTCTATGCGAGCAAGAAACTTATTCTTAACCCAGTCCTCAATAAATCGATTGGGCGCGAGCAGGTGCACTACCGCCGCAAGGGGGTCAGACGCTGGCTGGATAATCAGCGGCCTAATCCAAGTATTATATTGCTGTTCCGGCAACTCGCTACGAAGTTGACTCTGACATTGAGACCACACGACTTCAGGCACATCAAACCCCATTCTCTCGACCTTTTAATTCCACTGTCAGCTCACTCAGGAAAACACCCAATTACCGGAATATTCAACCCAACAAACCAATCTATTATTCTACAATTTACACTGCGAACTTTAGTAATCTCGCTTGCAGATGATTCTATACCCAAGATTATGGATTATCCACAACGGATAAAGTGAACTGAAAAGGCAGTTTATAATTTAAATGTTTGAAATCAACGACTTAAATAAACTCAATGTTTTTTTTATCAACAGCATTCAAAAATAAATTGATCAAAAAACAACCAATTACTGTGGATAACCTGTGTATACCCACTACATAACCAGTGTTTAACCGTTAAATTCACTAATAGGAGACGCTAACCAATGAAGGTCTTAATTCTATAGTGACCAGCAGGTAAATTATGGTCACTTTCCAATACAAAAGGAGGAAAATATACGGCCAAGTAAGTCGTCTGAAGTGAACTGACCAGTAATTTCTGAGAGCTGTTGTTGGGCCTGACGGAGATCTTCTGCCAGTAACTCACCAGCACCAGCCCCTTCAAGCTGAGCAATACCAGTAGTCACCAAATCCAGGGCTTTTCGCAATGCATCTAGATGTCGACGACGGGCTGAAAATAACCCCTCTGCCTGTCCCTCGTAACCAATACTCTGCTGCAAGTACTCACTCAGCGCATCAAAGCCAATATGTTGCTTGGCAGAGATAGCAAAGGTACGGTCGCGACCAGCAACAGCACCTGCAGTGTGGCCTGAACGGTCAATTTTATTTAATACCAGCGTCACCGGCTGGCGGGCCTCAGGAAAGCGCGTAAAATACTCGGGCCAAATCGCCCTCAGATCAGGGTCATCAGACTCTGTGGCATCGACAACAAACAGTATTAAATCGGCCTTTTCAATCTCAGCCCAGGCGCGACGCACACCTTCCTGTTCTATTTCATCCTCACTGTCTCTCAAACCCGCCGTGTCGACAATATTTAACGGCAGACCGTTGAGTAGGATCTGCTCCCTGAGCACATCTCTCGTAGTGCCCGCCACAGGCGTCACAATAGCCGCATCATTCCCCGCCAAGGCATTGAGAAGGCTGGACTTACCGGCATTGGGTTTACCCGCCAGTACAATTGTCATACCGTCACGGAGCAAAGAGCCCTGCTGGGCTCGATTGAGTATATTATTGAGATTAGTCGCCAAATTGTGAAGGTTGCTAACGAGTCCCTCATCCGCCAGAAAATCGATCTCTTCCTCGGGAAAATCAATCGCTGCCTCAACAAAAATTCTCAACTCAATCATTTTTTCGACTAGCTGATTAATCATCACAGAGAACTCACCCTGCATTGATCGCACCGCTGACCGCGCCGCCTGAAACGACGAGGCATCGATTAAATCGGCAATAGCTTCAGCCTGAGCCAGATCCATTTTGTCATTGAGAAAAGCACGTTCACTAAACTCCCCGGGGCGGGCCAAACGCGCGCCTAATTCCACACAGCGCTGCACCAACCTATCCAGTACAACCGGACCACCGTGGCCCTGAAGCTCCAGCACATTTTCGCCAGTAAAAGAATTCGGATTGGGGAAGTAGAGTGCGACGCCCTCATCGATCGAATCACCACTGTGGTCCTGAAAACGACAGTAGCTAGCCAGTCGTGGCTCAAGCGCCTCCCTGCCCAGCAAGCCAAACAGGTAGGGCTGTAAATCAACCGCCCCAGACAGGCGCACAATACCCACACCACCTCTCCCCGGGGCGGTGGCAACGGCGACGATTACATCTTTATCATTTTGTAACATAGAACAATTATGCCTGATTGCAGGCCCTATAAAAAAGGCTCCAAGAGGAGCCTTTGTGAATCAATAACGGTGGCGCCCTTACTTATTCTTTTTAGTCTTCGCAAGCTGCTGGCTAACCACCCATTGCTGAGCCATCGATAGCAAGTTGTTCACTGTCCAATACAACACTAAGCCCGCGGGGAAGATCATAAAGAAGAAGGTAAAGGCAATCGGCATAATCTGCATAACCCTAGCCTGCATGGGATCTGTTGGCATTGGCTGCATCTTCTGCATCAACAGCATGCTGCCGCCCATAACCAGAGGCAGAATAAAGTAAGGATCCTTTGCCGAAAGATCTTGAATCCACATTATCCAGGGGGCATGGCGAATCTCAACAGACTCTAATAGTACCCAATACAGAGATAGAAACACTGGCATCTGCAGTAACATCGGGAAACAACCGCCCGCAGGGTTAACCTTCTCCTTTTTATACAGCCCCATTAGTTCCTGAGACATTTTTTGGCGATCATCACCATATAATTCTTTTAACCGCGCCATCTCTGGTTGCAGATTACGCATCTTAGCCATAGATTTAAGGCTGGTGGCTGACAGCGGGTAAAGTAATAATTTGATTCCTAGGGTGAGCAAAATAATCGACCAGCCCCAGTTACCCACTATATTGTGGATCCACTGCATGGCGAAGAATATTGGCTTGGCCAGCATCCACAGAAATCCATAATCCACAGTGAGATCAAGGTATTCAGCTAATTCCTCTAACTTGTATTGGTCTTTAGGACCCACATAAAATCGCGCGCCATACTCACCCATACCGCCGGCCGCTACCGCTATTGGCTGCCCAGTGAAACCCATTAAATACACGTCTTTGTCGCCCAGTTTGCGCAGGCTGAAGCTATTTTTATCTGCAGTAGGTGGTATCCAGGCACTGACAAAGTAATGCTGGACCATAGCAACCCAGCCGCCAGTCACTGACGCTGTGACTGTTTCATCTTCCATATCGCCAAAATCATACTTGGAGAAGTTCTTTTCTTCTTCACGAAGAGCAGCACCCAAATAAGGCTGCACACCAGTAGACTCTATAAGCGGTGAATGAGAATCGCGCTTTATTTGCCCATAGAAGGTCGCATTCCATTCCTGGGACGTCCCATTGTTAATCAGGTACTCAACACCAATATCATACCCATCGCGGCTAAACTCAAATCGTTTTACCAAACGCACACCGTCTCGGTTGTAAGTAAGGTCTACATTGAGCACTTCACCGTTACCATTAAACTCATAGCTGTTTTGAGCAGCGGAAAATCGCGGTCGGCCATCACGCGTATCAGTACCGTTGGGACCAATTAGACCGCTCTGAGCGATATACATATTATTTGCAGTACGATTCAATAACTGAAAGGGCTTACCGCCATCCACGGCCATCTTAGTTAGATGCTTGAGCAGATTAACCTCAATAATATCGCCGCCGAGGGTATCAATTACTACCTCGAGCACATCATTGCGCACAGTCACGAGCTGACTATTAGATGGCTCAATAAAAACAGCCGCTGGGTTCTGACCAATTAGTACAGGCAGCTCATCTTCATTTTGCGCAAGGGCCTGTGGGATAGGACTGTCCACAGTGGGGCTGGCATAACTACTTTGCTGAATAACCTCAGGTTCATTAGCTTCTTGAAACTGAGTCCACTCAATAACCAGTAACCAAGCAACGACACCCATACCACCTAATAATGTTGTTTTTAGCCAATCCATTCTATTTATAACTCTGTGTGATGATTATTACAGGGGGTTTTTACGTCTTGAACAGCTTGTCCGCCGACAGGATCGTAACCACCTGGATGAAAAGGATGGCATTTTATGAGTCTAAGCACCATAAGATAACCTCCCTTGAAAAAACCGTAGCGTTCGAATGCTTCTTTTGCGTACTGAGAGCAGGTTGGGTGAAAGCGACAGTTATTGCCCATTAGCGGACTAATGGCATACTGATAAAATTTGATCGCCCCAATTGCTAGCCTACGCATTGTTATCCCCCAGAGATTCACAGCGCTGCCGAAGTCTGCACCAAGATTGATGCAACAACAAGTTCATCTCCTGCGGGGTCATCTTATCAGCGCCTTTACGAGCTAAAAAAACGATATCCAGTGCTACAGGAAAATCAAACTGACGAAAAGTCTCGCGCACAACCCGTTTTACACGATTGCGGCCGACAGCGGTGGGGATATTTTTTTTACCTATCACTAACCCGAGTCGCGATTGACCAGAATTATTGGGAGAAGCTAATAGGAGAAGTTTCGGATGAGCAACCTTAAGCCTATTACAATCAAAAACCTCCTTATATTCAGAGGCTTTTAATAGGCGTCGATTCTTACTGAAGGCGTAACTGGGCACGGAGCCCTAAAACCTTAAGCTGATAAACGCTTGCGACCTTTAGCACGACGGCGATTCAAAACAGCACGACCACCAGGAGTAGCCATACGAGATCTAAAACCATGAGTGCGTTTGCGCTTTAAGTTACTAGGTTGGAATGTTCTTTTCATTGTCTTAATCCAAAAATAATTGCGGTACTGTTTTCAGGCGGGGGATTCTAATGAAATTACCTCAGCATATCAACGGTTTATTACTTTAATCTCAATTAACCCTAAAGAGAGGTTAGGGCCAAATCTGCGGTTATCAGTGACTCACAGATAATAAACAGCTTATCCCCAAAGGTTGAACCTTTAACCGGATTATCGGGATGATAATTATTTTCATGTACAAAACCTATGCATAACATTGGTAACTACTCACCGATTTGTTCAGTTATGCCCTTATTCTGAATACAGGCGAAATTTAATACCGGCGAGAACATAAGTAATAACACACCTAAAACAGTCTTAACAACGCGCTTATACAACCAAATTTCGCTCATAACCTATTGTTTATTATCGATATTTCAAACTTACTAACAAAAACACCTGCCCCTAATAATAATAACAATAACCTAATACATACTCTATATAGATAATATTACTAACCAATAAGTTAAAACGACCCAAGATAACCACAGACAAAAATCCCGCACGAAACTGCTTATTATTTAGCCACACACCCGTATAATGGGCAGCCGAAATTCCACAAGCCTATTGAAGACCTATGCAATACCCAGACAGTTTTGACGTAATCGTTATTGGCGGAGGCCACGCAGGCACTGAGGCCAGCCTTGCTTCCGCACGCATGGGCTGCAGCACATTGCTGTTGACGCACAATATCGAAACACTGGGCCAGATGTCATGTAATCCCGCTATCGGAGGTATTGGCAAAAGCCACCTGGTGAAGGAAATCGACGCTCTCGGCGGTGCCATGGCCTTGGCGACCGACCTAGGTGGAATCCAGTTTCGAGTGCTCAACGCCCGCAAAGGCCCTGCAGTTCGCGCCACTCGCGCCCAGGCTGATAGGGTTCGCTACAAGGCAGCCATACGCGCCATGCTGGAGAATCAACCTAACCTGACCATTTTTCAGCAGGGCGTTGATGATTTAATTATCGAAGGTGACAGAGTCACTGGCGCCGTTACTCAGATGGGTTTGCGTTTTAGTGCAAAAACCGTCGTGGTTACTGCGGGAACATTTCTGGCAGGAAAAATCCATATTGGTTTAGAAAACCATGCTGCTGGCCGAGCGGGTGACCCTCCTGCAGAAAATCTTGCTAAGCGATTACGTGAACTGCCCTTCAGGGTTGAGCGGCTTAAAACCGGCACGCCCCCCAGAATTGATGCGCGGAGTGTTGATTTCACCCATTTACCAGAGCAGTGGGGCGATAAGCCAGAACCCATCATGTCGTATATGGGTCGTCTTGAAGATCATCCCCCGCAAACCTGCTGCTGGATTACTTACACAAATACGAAAACCCATGAAATTATTCATGGTGGTATGGATCGCTCACCGATGTACACCGGTGTTATCGATGGTGTTGGACCCAGATACTGTCCCTCCATCGAAGACAAGGTAGTGCGTTTTGCTGACAAAGATAAACACCAGATATTTGTCGAGCCTGAGGGACTAGATACCCATGAGCTCTATCCCAATGGTATTTCAACCAGCCTGCCCTTTGATGTTCAGCTAAATTTGGTTCGCTCTATTCAGGGCTTTGAGAATGCTCACATTACTCGCCCCGGTTATGCCATTGAATATGACTATTTTAATCCACAGGATCTTAAATATTCACTGGAAACAAAGTCTATTCAGGGGCTATTTTTTGCGGGTCAAATAAACGGCACTACAGGCTACGAAGAAGCTGCAGCCCAAGGATTACTGGCCGGTACCAATGCGGCATTGCAGGTTCAGGACAAAGAGAGTTGGTGTCCTAGACGCGACACAGCCTATATGGGCGTGTTGGTCGATGACCTTATTAGTATGGGCACAGCAGAACCTTATCGCATGTTTACCAGTCGCGCCGAATATCGGTTGCTGTTACGTGAAGATAATGCAGATTTACGATTGACCGAAAAAGGCCGTGAACTAGGATTGGTTAACGACAGTCGCTGGAAGAGCTTTTGCGAAAAGCGCGAAGCCATTGAGTTGGAGCGTCAGCGACTTAAAGACACCTGGATTCAACCTGGAACCGAGGCCGCTCAGAAGCTCGCCACTCATATTGAAAACAAGCTGTCCCACGAGTACTCATTATTTGATTTACTAAAGCGGCCTGAACTCAATCATAAAATTTTAAGCTCAGTCTGCCCTCCTGCAGCAAATACAGTGAGTGAGAAAGTGGCTGAGCAGGTAGAGATCGACGCCAAGTATTCTGGTTATATTAACCGTCAGCAAGATGAGGTTAATAAGTTACAGCGCCACGAGAACACTGCAATTCCGGCTAATTTCGATTATAAAAAAATCAGCGGGCTATCCAATGAAATAAAACAGAAGCTCAGTGATGTAAAGCCCGAAACCTTGGCTCGAGCGTCGCGAGTGCCAGGTGTTACACCTGCTGCGATCTCATTGTTGCTTGTTATGCTTAAAAAACATGCAGCCTGATTCCTCTGTGAGCCAGAAACGAGCTAAGCTGCAGGCTGGCATAGATATATTAGGGCTTGCCTGCACCACAGAGCAACTTGACCTGTTGCTCGCCTACCTAAATATGCTTGAACGCTGGAATAAAGCTTATAACCTCACTGCTATTCGCGATCCTATGCAAATGATTAATCTGCACCTGCTAGATAGTTTGGCGCTGCAGCCCTATGTTGCAGACAAGAAAAACCTAATTGATATAGGTACAGGTCCGGGTCTGCCAGGCATTCCTCTGGCTATCATGAACCCAGATAAACACTTCACGTTACTGGACAGTGCAGGCAAAAAGACACGATTTTTATTCCAGGTGCGTACCGAACTAGGTTTGAGTAATGTGGTTGAGGTTAACAGGCGCGCCGAAGCCTTTGTGCCAGAGGAGCGTTACGACACTGTGCTAAGTCGTGCCTTTAGCTCCCTGCCTGACATGTTAAAAACCTGCCAACATCTTGTGACAGACAGTGGCTGCTTTATGGCAATGAAAGGAAGATTACCGGAATCAGAGTTGAGCGAAATACCGAAAGACTATAAGGTCTCAGACTTGTGTCGATTAGACATACCAGATGTCGATGGTGAAAGACATTTAATAACCATCACCCACAGCTCGTTGTAAAGCAACTATAAGGTAAGAACATCAGTGCGCATACTATCAATAGCCAACCAGAAAGGTGGTGTCGGTAAAACCACTACAAGCGTTAATCTTGCTGCGTCTCTGGCTGCCTACAAAAAACGAGTGTTGCTGGTGGATATTGATCCCCAGGGTAATGCCACCATGGGTTCCGGGATTAACAAACAAGATTGTAAGCTCAGCGTTTATCATGTGCTTACCGAAAAAAACACTATTGAAGATGTGATTGTGACGTCAGAACAAGGCAAATATCACCTCTTACCATCCAACGGCGATTTAGTTGCTGCAGAGGTTGAGTTGATGCAAGAGATTGGTCGCGAAAGCCGGCTGCGCCATGCTATTAAGCGAGTTGCTAGCAATTACGATTACGTGATTATCGACTGCCCTCCCTCGTTAAATATGCTCACCGTAAATGCGTTGGTGGCCAGTGATGGCGTTTTGATTCCAATGCAGTGCGAATACTATGCCCTTGAAGGACTATCTGCCCTTAATAATACGATTCGTCAAATCGCCAAGCTAATTAACCCCCGACTAAAGATCGAGGGTATTTTACGTACCATGTACGATCCGCGCAGTAGCCTCACGAATGCAGTGTCTGCGCAGCTGAGAAAATATTTCGGTGATCGGGTTTACCGAATTAGCATTCCTCGGAATGTTCGTCTCGCCGAAGCCCCCAGTCATGGTATGCCTGCACTGGTCTATGATAGAAACTCCAAAGGCTCTGTTGCCTACTTGGCACTGGCCGGCGAGATACTCCGTCAAGAGAAAGAACAGCAAGCACAAAAAACCCAAGCCACAGGGATCTAACAACATGGCAACAAAACGACAAAGTCTGGGTAAAGGATTGGATGCATTGCTGGGAATTCCTGAGGATGCGGCAATTTCCGAGCAAGACTCCACCCAGAGTACTGATTCAAACAGTGCTGTAAACGGCAAACTATGTCAGTTGCCCGTAGAGTTTCTCCAGCGCGGAAAATATCAGCCGCGTCGAGATCTAAATCCAGAGGCTCTGCAGGAGTTAGCCAGCTCAATTGCCTCTCAGGGTGTTATGCAACCTATTGTTGTACGCCCCATAGGCAACAATAAATACGAAATTATTGCCGGTGAGCGACGCTGGCGCGCCACACAGCAAGCGGGTCTAGACAGTATCCCTGCGATTGTTCGCGAGGTTTCAGACGAAGCCGCCGTTGTTATGGCGCTGATCGAAAATATTCAACGGGAAGACCTAAACCCCATTGAAGAGAGTCTGGCGCTGATCCGGCTGCAGGATGAGTTTAAGTTGACCCAACAGCAGGTTGCAGATGCCGTCGGCAAATCGCGCTCAGCCGTCACTAACCTTATGCGGCTAGCCAGCTTGGAATCTCCAGTGCAGTTGCAGGTTGAGCGCGGTGAGTTAGAGTTGGGCCATGCTAAGTGTTTACTTGGTTTAGACGGTAATGTGCAGATACAGGCCGCGCGAACCGTAGCAGCCAACGCCATGACTGTTCGCCAAACCGAAGCCCTGGTGAAAAAATTACAAAACCCAACCACCCAAAACACCAAAATAGAGGCGACTGACAGCAGCGCAGATATTATGCGTTTACAAGAAGAGCTGTCTGAAAAGGTCGGTGCTGTAGTGCAGATTCAGCACAGTGCTAAGGGTGCAGGTAAGCTGGTTTTTAAATATAACAGCGTTGATGAGCTCGAAGGTATTCTTGCCCATCTAAAGTAGCTAGATATCAAACAGGCCGATTCCCGATATATAAGGTGTTTAGCGAGTTGAATATCACTAACACTATACCTATAATGCCGATCCGTTCGAGGTGGGGCTAATGCTCTCCTCAGCTGGATCTGGGAAAAGTGGACGAAAGGCATTATGACGACCATTCCCAAACCACCAATGCATAGAGTTGCGCTCTATCAGTTAATAGTACTGCTACCAGTAAGCGGATTATTGATGATGGTGAGTCAGGTAATGGCCTATTCGGTATTGATAGGTGGCTTGATTCAGATTGTGCCTCAAGCTTGGTTTGCACGGCAGGCTTTTAAGTATGCCGGTGCTAGACAGGTACATTTAGTTGCTCGCGCCATGTACCAAGGCTCGGCGGGAAAGATAGTGTTAACGGCCGCGATGTTTATCACCACATTTATATTGTGGAAAGAACTTAATTTTTTGGTCGTTTTTAGTACTTTTATCGTAATGATCCCGTTGCAGTGGTTTATTACCGTAAGATTATTGAAATAGTAGTACCCAATAATGTGTGGCGCTTACTTTGAGGTAATTCTTTAGGTAGCTGCTAGCCGAAATTAGAATTGCACTGATTTAACGAGAGTTGAGATACATGGCAGGCGAGAATCCCGCAAGTACAACTGAATATATTCAGCACCACTTAACCAACTTGGTTTATGGCAATCATCCCGACAACGGGTGGAGCTTTGCTCATGGCGCTCAAGAAGCGGCAGAGATGGGTTTTATGGCCATTCATGTTGATTCAATGGCCTGGTCAATTGGTTTGGGTGTTCTGTTTTGTTGGTTATTCCGCTCTGCTGCAAAGCGTGCGACGACTGGCGTACCTACTGGCTTACTAAACTTCGTAGAATTAATTATTGAGTTTATTGATGGTGCTGTAAAAGATAGCTTCCATGGTCGCAACAAGCTTGTTGCCCCTCTCGCGCTGACTATCTTTGTTTGGATCTTCCTGATGAACTTCATGGATCTGCTCCCAGTTGACCTGATACCAGAGTTGCTGATGATGGTTGGCGTCCCTTACCAGAAGATTGTTCCGTCAACAGATCCTAATATCACCTTGGGTATGGCGCTGGGCGTGTTTGTCCTCATGCTCTACTACTCAATCAAGATCAAGGGCACTGGCTTTGTTAGCGAGTTGACCATGCACCCTTTCAATCACTGGGCCTTTATTCCAGTGAACCTATTTATGGAAACTGTTGGCCTACTGGCAAAACCTTTTTCACTGGGTCTTCGACTCTTCGGCAACATGTATGCCGGTGAAATGATATTTATCCTGATTGCGACTACATTCGCAGCGGGCGCAGGCGCTGGTCTTATTGGTGGCGGTCTGCATGCACAAATCTTTGGGGAGCACACTAGCGCTTGGTTCTGGTTAGTTATCTTTATCTTGGTCTGCGGCGTTTGCTGGCTAAACCTCAAAGGAAAAATACCCACGGGTAGAACTGTTTTGCTATGTATGGTGTTTATGACCATAGGTGGTGGCTTAACAGCGCTGGGTGGCGGGTTAATGCAATGGGGCTGGGCAGTATTCCATATTTTGGTTATTACTCTGCAAGCATTTATTTTTATGGTTCTTACTGTCGTCTATCTCAGCATGGCGCATGAAGAGCACTAATTCTTACTTTATTATTTAACTACTTAAAATCGGGAGTCTACGATGGAACTTATATACATTGCTGCGGCAATAATGCTCGGATTGGGCGCACTAGGGGCAGCTGTTGGTATGGGCCTGTTGGGCGGTAAGCTGATCGAAGGAACAGCGCGTCAACCAGAATTAGGTCCAATGCTTCAGGGCAAAATGTTCCTGCTAGCTGGTCTGATCGATGCTGTGCCTATTATTGGTGTTGGTATTGCTATGTACCTAATCTTTGTTGTTGCTCCAACAGCAGCTGGCGCGTAACAACAATTTTTAACTCATCTATTAATGAGGTATTGGCGTGAATATTAATCTAACGCTTTTTGGTCAGATGGTGACGTTTGCATTTTTCGTGTGGTTTTGCATGAAGTTTGTATGGCCTGTCATTATTGAGGCTATGGAAGAGCGCCAGAAGAAAATCGCTGATGGACTTGATGCAGCTGACCGTGCCCTGCGCGATCTTGAATTGGCTCAGAATAAAGCTACTGACCAAATGAAAGAAGCTAAACAGGAAGCGGCCGGCATTATTGATCAAGCCAACAAGCGCGCAAATCAAATTGTTGATGAAGCAAAGCAGCAAGCTGTCACCGAAGGTGATCGCCTGAAGCTATCAGCCCAGGCTGAGATCGAGCAAGAAATTAACCGTGCTAAAGAAGAGTTACGTGCCCGTGTGGCAGGTTTGGCTCTGGCTGGCGCGGAGAAAGTGCTCGAAGCATCAATTGATGATAAAGCTAACCGCGCGTTAGTCGACAAACTGGCAGCGCAGCTGTAACCGAGGTTTAACATGGCAGAATTGAGCACATTGGCTCGGCCCTATGCGAAGGCAGCGTTTGAATTTGCTGCTGATGCCGGGGACCTGCAAGGCTGGTCAAAAAGCCTTTCCACTGCTGGTGCTGTTGCAAAACAGTCCGCGGTTGTTAAGCTTTTGAGTTCACCGAGCTCAACAGCGGCGCAGCAAGCAGCGGCAGTCGTTGATATCTGTGGTGACGCGTTGAGTGCAACGGGTCAAAACTTTATTGCAATTTTGTCAGAAAATCGACGCTTGCAACTGTTACCCCAGATCTCACATCAGTTTGAAATCATGAAAGCCAATCGTGAAAAAGCGATTGATGTGGAAGTGATATCAGCGCAGGCACTGGACGCAAAGCAACAGCAACAACTCAGTGATGCACTTGGTGCAAAGCTGGAACGTAAAATAAACATGCAGGTTAGTTTAGACAAGAGCCTGCTGGGTGGTGCGGTAATACGCGCCGGGGATACCGTCATAGACGGGTCCATTCGTGGCCGTTTGGCCAAACTCGCCGAGTCACTAAATTCCTAAGGATTGAGGCCTAAGCATGCAGCAACTGAATCCATCAGAGATCAGCGAAATTATTAAGAGTCGTATCGACAACCTTGATGTTTCGTCAGAAGCCCAAAATGAGGGCACCATTGTTTCCGTATCGGACGGTATCATTCGTATTCACGGTCTAGCCGACGTGATGTATGGCGAAATGATCGAATTCGATGGCGGTGTTTACGGTATGGCACTTAACCTGGAGCGCGATTCAGTCGGCGCCGTGGTTTTGGGCGACTACCAGGCACTTGCCGAAGGACAGAAAGCCCGATGCACCGGACGTGTATTGGAAGTCCCCGTTGGACCAGAACTCGAAGGCCGTGTAGTAGACGCGCTGGGTAACCCTATCGATGGTAAAGGTCCGATAAACGCCGCACTTACCGACGCAATTGAAAAAGTTGCTCCAGGTGTTATTGAGCGTCAGTCAGTAGATCAGCCAGTGCAAATTGGTCTGAAAGCGATTGATGCCATGGTGCCAATCGGTCGTGGTCAGCGCGAGTTGATTATTGGCGATCGTCAAATTGGTAAAACTGCCATCGCGGTTGACGCAATCATCAACCAGAAAGGTTCTGGCGTTAAATGTGTCTATGTAGCGGTTGGCCAAAAAGCCTCCTCTGTAGCTGCAGTGGTACGTAAATTAGAAGAGCACGGCGCAATGGAACATACCATTGTTGTTGCTGCTACCGCTTCTGATCCAGCAGCCATGCAGTTTCTAGCACCTTTCGCTGGTTGTTCCATGGGTGAGTACTACCGTGACCGCGGTCAAGATGCGCTAATTATTTATGATGATTTGACTAAGCAGGCCTGGGCCTACCGTCAGATCTCACTGCTGCTTAAACGTCCTCCGGGTCGTGAAGCTTATCCTGGTGATGTGTTCTATTTGCACTCCAGATTGCTTGAGCGTGCAGCCCGTGTAAATGCGGACTATGTAGAGAAGTTCACCAACGGTGAAGTTAAAGGTAAGACGGGTTCATTGACGGCATTGCCAGTGATTGAAACTCAGGCCGGTGACGTATCAGCCTTTGTACCCACCAACGTAATTTCGATTACCGATGGTCAGATCTTCCTTGAAGCCGATATGTTTAACGCAGGCGTACGTCCAGCGATGAACGCAGGTGTTTCTGTATCTCGAGTAGGTGGCGCGGCACAGACTAAGATTATTAAGAAACTGTCCGGTGGTATTCGTACCGCACTGGCACAGTATCGCGAGCTAGCGGCATTCTCGCAGTTTGCGTCCGATCTTGATGCAGCAACCAAAGCCCAGCTTGATCACGGTGAGCGAGTGACCGAATTGATGAAGCAGAAGCAGTATTCTCCCCTCAGTATTGCTGAGATGGGTCTGGTGCTTTACGCGGCAGATAATGGTTTCTTGCAGTCTGTTGAAGTCAGTAAAATTGGTGACTTTGAAGATGCGCTGCTCTCCTACATGAAAGCTGAGCACATTGATTTGCTCGATCAAATCAATCAGTCAGGCGATTACAACGACGACATAGCAGCTGGCTTTAAAGCGGCACTAGAAAAGTTCGTTGCAACCCAAACCTGGTAAGTCAGCGTAACTGGACAGGCATAAGAGATGGCAATCGGAAAAGAAGTAAAAACCAAAATTGCTAGTATTGGTAGCACGCAGAAAATCACTAGCGCCATGGAAATGGTAGCTGCGAGTAAAATGCGTCGTGCCCAGGAGCGTATGCAGCTGGGCAAGCCCTATGCAGGCCGCATCCGTGATGTAGTGGGTCATATTGCTAACGCTGTGTCCGAATACAAACATCAGTATTTGGCCCAGCGCGAAGTGAAGCGTGTTGGCTACATTATCATTTCGACAGATCGTGGCCTCTGTGGTGGTTTGAATATTAATCTATTCAAAACGGCATTGAAGTCAATGAAAGCCTTGTCTGATGAGGGTGTTGACGTTGATATCTGTGTTGTGGGCAACAAAGCCGGGGCATTTTTTGGTGCTGTCGGTGGGAATGTTGTTGCGGCCGTCAAAGATGTTGGTGACGAGCCTAACGCCGCAGACCTTATTGGTGGCGTGAAGGTAATGTTAGACGCCTTTGATGAGGGTCGTGTGGATAAACTCTTTGTCGTCAGTAATGAGTTTGTAAACACCATGACTCAGAAGCCAAGAGTAGAGCAGCTGTTGCCGTTAGCGCCAGTGGGTGACGAGAGTATCTCTCATCACTGGGACTATATTTACGAGCCAGACGCGAAAGAATTACTGGATGGATTATTGATTCGTTATATCGAATCTCAGGTCTATCAAGGTGTAGTAGAAAACAAAGCATGTGAGCAAGCAGCAAGAATGCTGGCCATGAAAAGTGCCACCGACAATGCCGGTGAAATGATAGACGAGTTGCAACTTCTTTATAACAAGGCCCGTCAGGCAGCGATTACACAAGAGCTGTCCGAGATTGTAAGTGGCGCAGCCGCCGTATAAAGCCAAACGAATTTAAAAAGATTTAGTAAAGAGGAACCGGACATGAGTAGCGGAAGAATCGTACAAATTATTGGTGCTGTGATCGATGTGGAATTTCCACGTGATCAGGTGCCCAGCGTGTATGACGCACTAGTCGTCGACGACAAGGGCTTAACGCTTGAAGTTCAGCAGCAGTTGGGCGATGGCGTAGTACGTACAATTGCCATGGGTGCTTCAGAAGGCATCAGCCGCGGACTTGGCGTTCAAAACACCAAAGCCCCTATTTCTGTACCCGTTGGTATAGAGACACTGGGCCGTATTATGGATGTGCTGGGCAACCCGATTGACGAAAAAGGTCCAATCGGCGAGAAAGAGCGCATGGCCATTCACCGCAAGCCCCCTGCCTATGACGAGCTGTCAGCCTCTGACGAGCTTCTGGAAACAGGCATCAAGGTAATCGATTTGGTTTGTCCTTTCGCCAAAGGCGGTAAGGTTGGATTGTTCGGTGGTGCTGGTGTTGGTAAAACCGTAAACATGATGGAGCTGATCAACAACATTGCGACAGAGCACAGCGGTCTGTCTGTATTTGCTGGTGTTGGTGAGCGTACTCGTGAAGGTAATGACTTCTACTACGAAATGCAGGAATCCGGTGTTGTAAACATCGAAACGCCAAGCGAATCCAAAGTGGCCATGGTTTATGGTCAGATGAATGAGCCTCCAGGTAACAGACTGCGTGTAGCGTTGACCGGTCTAACCATGGCAGAGAAATTCCGTGATGAAGGTAAAGACGTACTGTTGTTCGTCGACAATATCTATCGTTACACATTGGCGGGTACAGAAGTATCAGCACTGTTGGGCCGTATGCCATCAGCGGTAGGCTACCAGCCTACTCTGGCGGAAGAAATGGGCGTACTTCAGGAGCGTATTACTTCCACTAAGACTGGTTCTATTACATCTGTTCAGGCGGTATACGTACCTGCAGATGATTTGACTGATCCATCGCCAGCCACAACCTTTGCTCACTTGGACTCAACCGTTGTACTGAGCCGAGATATTGCATCTAAAGGTATTTACCCCGCGGTAGATCCATTGGATTCAACCTCGCGTCAGCTGGATCCATTGATTATTGGCCAAGAGCATTATGAAGTTGCCCGTGGCGTGCAGTCAGTACTACAGCGTTATAAAGAGTTAAAAGATATTATTGCGATTCTGGGAATGGATGAGCTATCAGAAGAAGATAAGCTGGCCGTATCCCGCGCACGTAAAATCGAGCGCTTTTTGTCCCAGCCATTCCATGTTGCTGAAATCTTTACTGGCGCCCCAGGTAAGTACGTATCGTTAAAAGATACTATTGCTGGCTTCCAGGGCATTCTTGGTGGAGAGTACGACCATCTGCCAGAGCAGGCTTTCTACATGGTTGGCTCAATCGACGAAGCAGTCGAAAAAGGCGCTAAGCTTTAATTAAACGACTACTGTCCAGAAATGGTGTAGAACGGGTCTATAAAGGGTCTAGAAAGATATGGCTATAACAGTTCATTGTGACATCGTAAGTGCGGATGAATCTCTGTTCTCCGGCTTAGTCGAGATGGTGGTTGCCACTGGTTCTCTTGGCGAGTTGGGTATTACAGCAGGTCATGCGCCACTACTGAGTGACTTAAAGCCCGGTCCAGTACGTCTGGTCAAACAGAATAGTGAAGAAGAAATTTACTATCTGTCCGGTGGTTATTTAGAAGTGCAGCCAAATTGCATCTCGATACTTGCTGACACAGCTGTTCGTGCCGGAGATATCGACGAAGCGGCAGCAGCCGAAGCCGTTAAAAGTGCAGAGCAGGCAATGGCTAATCAGGCCGGCGAAATCGAGTATTCAAAAGCCGCCAGCATGTTAGCAGTAGCAACAGCTCAGCTACGCACAGTGCAAACGCTACGCAAAAAGTTAGGTGGTTGATTTCAGATCAGATTGATTTAAAAAGGGTGGCTTAGCTGCCCTTTTTTTTGCCTGTAAATATCTCCGCGGTAGACTTGTGTTGCCACGATTTTGACAGTAACGTAAGCCCTATTAAACCCTTGGGCACGGAGTATCAGCGGAAACCCTATGAGTAAAACAGACATTGTCATCCTTGCCGCTGGTAAGGGTACGCGCATGCAATCCTCCCTGCCCAAGGTTCTTCACCCTCTGGCCGGAACACCTATGCTGGGCCATGTTATAGCGGCAGCCGACACGGTGACCAATTCACAGAAAATTATCGTAACCGGCCATGGTGCCGAGCGAGTGGAAAAGACTTTCGCCGCCGCCGAAGCAGTGTTTGTGCAACAGACAGAGCAGCTAGGCACAGCCCATGCCGTGGAAATGGCACTGCCCTATTTGCGCAAAGATGCCAAAGTCTTAATTCTGTATGGTGATGTGCCACTCATCAAAGCCGACACCATTGCCAAGATGTTGGGGGCCGTCACCGATCAGTCAATTTCCCTGCTCACTATTCGCCTCGACGACCCAATGGGCTATGGGCGGATCGTGCGTAATACAGCGGGTGAGATTGAATCTATTATTGAACAGAAAGACGCGAGCGCAGAGCAATTGACCCTCAAAGAGATCAATACCGGCGTATTGGCGCTGGGTGCCGAACAGCTGAGAGCCTGGCTTCCACAGATTGATAACAATAACGCCCAGGGCGAATTTTATCTTACTGATTTAATTGCATTGGCCCGCAGTCACGCCTTTAGCGTGACCAGTATTCAACCGACATCGGCTACCGAGGTAGAAGGGGTGAATAACAGAGTGCAACTCAGTCAACTTGAGCGCGCCCATCAGCGTGAATTGGCCGAAGCACTTATGCTGTCCGGAACGAGTCTGGCAGATCCCCACCGCTTCGATCAGCGCGGCAAGCTAACCGCAGGCACTGATAACTTTATTGATATTAACTGTGTCTTCGAAGGCACGGTGACTATCGGTTCTAATGTAACCATTGGGCCGAACTGCCAGATTATTAATAGTACGATCGGTGATGGGGTAGAAATAAAAGCCAACAGCCATATAGAGCAAACAGTCATCGGCGACCGAGCGATTATTGGTCCCTTTGCCCGGCTACGTCCAGGGACAGACTTGGGCACCGATACAAAGGTAGGTAATTTTGTTGAAACCAAAAAAGCCATTGTTGGTAATGGCAGCAAAATTAATCATCTTAGCTATGTGGGCGATGCCGAGCTTGGTGAGAACGTCAATGTAGGTGCAGGCACAATTACCTGTAACTACGATGGCGTAAATAAACATAAAACCACTATGGGGAACGGTGTATTTATTGGGTCTAACAGCACATTGATTGCCCCTATAAAAATTGCCAATAAAGGATTTGTGGCCGCGGGATCAACGGTCAATAAAGATGTGTCAGCAGATACATTAGCGGTAAGTCGCGCCAAACAGCGTAATATTTCGGGCTGGAAACGCCCCACTAAAAAGGAAAGTTAAATCATGTGCGGAATAGTTGGCGCGGCCACCCACAGAAACGTATATAAAATATTAATTGAAGGTCTGCACCGTCTTGAGTATCGCGGATACGATTCAGCCGGACTTTCCATTATCGATGAAAATAAAAAATTACAGACTAGAAAAAGTGTCGGTAAAGTTGCCGCACTTGAAGCGGTTGCCGAGCAGCAACCCTTAGCGGGCAATACCGGCATTGCCCACACCCGTTGGGCAACCCACGGCAAGCCAAGCACTATTAATTCTCATCCTCATACTTCTAATGGTGTCTCCGTCGTCCATAACGGCATTATTGAAAATCACGATCAATTACGTAAAGACGTCATTGCCCTAGGCTACGAAATACTCTCTGAAACCGATAGCGAAGTTATCGGACACCTAGTACATCATCAATTAAAAACTACCGACGATCTGCGCACCGCAGTCCAGCACGTGATTGCTAAGTTAGAGGGTGCCTATGCCCTAGGCGTCATTGTTGACGATCAACCCCATACTATTATTGGGGCCCGCAGCGGTAGTCCATTAGTTGTTGGGCTTGGTATTGATGAACACTTTATTGCATCAGACCAGATGGCCCTACGTCAGGTAACGGATCGATTTATCTTTTTAGAAGAAGGTGATTTGGTAGAGCTCTCTGCTGAAAAATGCAGTATCTACGATGACAAGGGAAATAGCGTAGAGCGATCGCAGCAGCAACTAGATGAAAAAGATTTAGTTGCAGAAAAAGGCGAGTACAGGCACTTTATGAAAAAAGAGATGTTTGAACAGGCCTCGGTTCTTGCCGATACCACCGCCGGACGTATTGGCGACGATCATATTCTAGAAGCTATTTTCGGCTATCAGGCCGACGCGATTTTTACCCAAACTAACAACATCCATATCATTGCCTGCGGCACCAGCTTTCATTCTGGACTTGTTGCCAAATACTGGTTGGAAGAACATGTAGGTGTTCCTTGCCAGGTCGAAGTGGCCAGCGAATACCGCTATCGAAAGGTACCTGTTCCAGCCGGCACTCTGTTTGTTACTATTTCTCAGTCCGGCGAAACAGCAGATACCTTAGCTGCACTGCGCAAAGCAAAAGAAAATAACTATCTTGGATTTCTAGCAATTTGTAATGTTGCTAATAGTTCGCTCGTGCGTGAATCAAATATTTCACTCATGACTATGGCCGGTGTAGAAATTGGTGTTGCGTCTACTAAAGCATTTACGACTCAGTTGGTGGCGTTACAGCTTTTGACTTTATCTCTTGGTCGACATAAAGGTCTCGATAAAAAAGTAGAACAAGAGTTAGTCAAAAACCTGCATCAATTACCACAACTCTGTCGTCAGGTGTTGGCGCTAGATTCTGTTATTGAGGAAATGTCAGAAGCCTTTGCCAACAAGCACCATGCACTATTTTTGGGCCGTGGCGAGCAGTACCCCATTGCAATGGAGGGAGCGTTAAAGCTAAAAGAAATCTCCTATATTCACGCCGAAGCCTACCCATCGGGTGAATTAAAACATGGGCCACTGGCACTAGTTGATGAAGATATGCCCGTAGTAACGGTTGCACCCAATAATGAATTATTGGAGAAACTAAAATCAAATCTACACGAAGTTCGGGCGCGTGGCGGCCAGCTATTTGTTTTTGCGGATGCTGATTCAGGTTTTGTAAGCGAGCCGGGCACTACTGTTATTGCCATGCCTCATGTACCAAAAAGTTTAGAGGCGATTATTTATACGCTGCCATTACAGATGCTGTCTTATCATGTTGCTTTACTTAAGGGTACGGATGTAGATCAGCCGAGAAATCTAGCAAAATCAGTCACTGTCGAATAGTTTCGAACAGTGATTTAGAGGGAGATAATAATCGAAGGATTAGCCGTAAAGAAGTTAATCAAGACATTACAAGACAAGCAAATACTCGAAGAAAATTATAAGTAGTATACCTTCACTGTTCTAAAGCGCTGTTCTAAAACGCTTTTATAAACCACTGAGTCAGTGTACGGTAGTTCCAAACCTCAAATAGGAATAGCGACGTGACTCATAATATAAAAATATTTTTTTACCTAATAGCAGTCCTCGGTGCTTCCACACTAAATGCGGATACTTTAGACGTTGAAATCCATGGCGTTACCAAAGAAGGAATGCTGCATTTAGCAATTTACGATTCCAAAGAAGTATTCGAGGCAGACAAAGGCGATCAGCCTGGCGAGCGACCTGGGATAGTATCGGGTGCTGTTAAACGCGTTTCTAAAGGAATTTATAGAGACTCCTTTGAAATCCCCGCTGGAACCTATGCGATTGGATTTTATATTGACGCCAATGGAAACGAGAAGCTTGATACCAATTTTCTTGGAATGCCAAAAGAGGAGTTTGGGTTCTCTAATAATGCTATGGGCACATTTTCGGCACCTAAATTTGAAGCGGCATCGTTTATTTTGGTAGATCATAAAAAAATTCAAATAGACCTATAAATTTGATATAAAAATATCTGTTCGGTCATTGGACTTAGACTAGCTACATTCGGCAGAGTAGCGAATTTAGCCAGAAAATTAATAGAACAATAAATAATTAATAAAACCCAAATTAGTTCACTTTATAAAATCAATAAAAGTTGAGTAGACTATGGTCATTATCATTCACGCATTCTTTGCGCTATTAGCGGTCCCTCTTGGACTATTTGTTTTTTTAACACAAAAAGGCACAGGGCAGCACAAATTTCTTGGGAAAATATGGATTACATCTCTAGGGATTGTGAGTGTGACAGCCGTCTTTATTCAAGAAATAACGCCTGGAGAATATAGTTTTATTCACCTGCTTATTCCGGTAACTTTAATTACTCTCGTCGTTTCGATATGGAGTATTAGAAGATACAAACAAACCAAAATCCAAAAATATAGAAAACTACATATGACCACTATGATTAATGTCTATATAGGGGCCCTGGTTATCGCGGGTCTTTTTACCTTGGCACCTGGAAGAATTTTTCACCAGTTTATATTTGGATGAACAAAAAAGGCCTCTGGGATATGGCAGAGGCCTTTTTTTGTGCCAGAAATAGTCTTAACAGGCTACTGCTCTAACATACCAGGGCCATGAAGCAACCAGTGCTGCGTAGGTTGGAAATCCATAGGTGAGAGCTGCAGCTGCAGCCTTGGCCCCACCCGCCGCATACTGCGCCTTAATAATACAGGTCAGGGTATGGAAAATTCCCACGCCTACTAGTAGTAAAAGTGCAGCAGCACCGATAACGACAAGTGCAGTGGCAAGTGGTGCTAAGGCGGCAAAGAAAATGACCGCCCCAATAGCAGTGACTGCTATACCGGTGCGGACTGGCACCATAAATACATTTGCGATGGGTAGAGTCAACGTATCTTCATTGTTTTCTTCTAACATAGTGTTTCTCCTTGTAAATAAATTAAGGCCTTAGTGGCCAACATTCTTACGCGTGAACGACTTGTAGAAACGATGAATTATCGAATTAAGATTTACTGCCTACGGTGATAAACGTAGACCAAAATAACTGAAGACACAAAATTTGGTTACTGTGATGATTTTTAATTCAGTACTAGTCTGTCAGACATTACTGGCTTCGCAAGGACGCTAGTCCAGCTTGCAGTTTTTGTAGGTGGGCGTCTAGCTGCGGTCCCTTCTTTTGAGCCACGCCAATTGCCAACACATCAATGACAGCCAGATGGGCAATTCGCGATGACAGTGGTGTGTAAATTTGAATGTCTTCCTTGGCATCAACTTCGATTCCAATCGTTGCGCTTTTAGCGACAGGTGAACCACTGGGGGCCATACCGATAACAATACCACCGGCGCGCTTTACTAATTCCATTGAATCTAGCAGTGCCTGAGTTCGTCCAGATTGAGATATAGCAATCACAACATCTCCAGGATGGAGAGAGGTCGCTGACATATTTTGTAGGTGAGGATCAGAGTAGGCCGCCGATGTAATCTGCAACCGGAAAAATTTATGCTGTGCATCAAAGGCCACGGCAGCTGAGGCACCAAAGCCATAAAATTCAACTCGGCCTGCGGCGCTAATAGCCGAGACCGCTGCTTCTAAGTTTGCCAAGACCAGACTGTCTCTAACCTTGAGTAAGGTATCTACCGTTGAATCGAATACCTTATGTGTGTACTCGCGGGTAGAGTCTTTGTCAGTCACGGCTATCTGGCCATAACTCGGACTGGAAGCAAGCTGCTGTGCCAGTGCCAACTTAAAGTCTTGAAACCCGTGGCAGCCCACCGCTCGGCAAAAGCGCACGACGGTTGGTTCACTGACGCCAGAATGTTGGGCTAGGTCGACAATCCGCATACGAATCACATTGAGAGGGTCTTTGAGTACGAATTCTGCCACTTTGCGCTCTGATTTACGGAGCTGAGGAATGGTGTCGCTAATGGATTGAGTCAGTTCTGCAGGCTTCATGGAATAACCATCTGTGATTTATGTAAAAAATTTACAAGAAAACCGCCCTCAATGCTAGTTTTGTAGTAAAAAACCGCTTAATTAGCCTAAATATTGGTTATTTGGCCAGTGAACTCAGCCATAAATATATTTCGCCGAATAGCCGCAAAAAGAAATGTCCGTCAGGCCGTTTTTTGAGCGTTATATTGCTAGAATGCAGGCCTATGGACGTAACCTCGATACTCAATAAATTAAATTCCGCTCAGGAAGAAGCCGTCACCAGCGACAAGAAGCATTTGCTGGTATTGGCGGGCGCCGGAAGTGGTAAAACTCGCGTGCTGGTGCATCGTATTGCCTGGAAGATTCAGGTAGACAATGTATCGCCCTATTCCATTCTGGCGGTGACGTTCACCAACAAGGCTTCTCGAGAGATGCGTGAGCGTATTGATCAGCTGCTGGGTATGTCACTGCGTGGCATGTGGGTGGGCACCTTCCACGGCCTGGCGCATCGCCTGCTCAAGGCTCACTGGCGAGATGCCAAGCTCCCCGAAAACTTCCAAATACTGGATTCCGATGACCAGCTAAGGCTGGTTAAGCGGGTGATGCGCAGTATGGACCTGGATGAACAACGCTGGCCGCCTAAGCAGGCCCAATGGTGGATCAATGGGCAGAAAGATGAGGGACTCCGGTCATCTCATATCCAGGAAGGTGGTGACCCCTATTTGGCGACCATGTTGCGTATTTATCGCGGCTACGAGGAAACCTGTGAGCGCCTAGGCGTCATCGATTTTGCCGAGCTGTTATTGCGCGCCCTAGAGCTGTGGAAATTTTGCCCCGACGTCCTCGACCATTACCAGCAGCGCTTTCAGCATATTCTCGTAGATGAGTTCCAAGATACCAATGCGGTGCAGTATGCCTGGCTGCGGTTATTGGCCGGCAAGGTCAGTGCTGTCACCGCGGTGGGAGACGATGACCAGTCTATTTATGGCTGGCGTGGTGCCAAGGTCGAAAACATTCTTAGTTATGAGCGGGATTTCCCTGCAACTCATACCGTTAAGCTCGAACAGAACTATCGCTCCACCTCAAATATTTTGCAGGCGGCTAATGCCGTTATCGCAAAAAATCCAGAGCGCCTTGGCAAGAGTCTGTGGACGGAATCAGGGGAAGGCGAAGCCATCGCACTTTACTCCGCCTTTAATGAGCATGATGAAGCGCGCTATATTGCCGACCGAATTCAGAGCTGGGTTAACCTGGGCAACCGCAGAGAAGATTCCGCGATTCTCTATCGCTCCAATGCCCAGTCTCGTGTTCTTGAAGCGGCACTATTACAGGCAGATATCCCCTATCGTATTTATGGCGGCCAACGCTTTTATGAGCGCCTAGAAATTAAAAGTGCCCTCGCCTATTTGCGCCTAATGTTAAATTGCCACGATGATGTGGCCTTTGAGCGAGTAGTGAATCTACCGACTCGAGGGATCGGTGATCGTACTCTAGAATTGATGCGAGCCTTAGCACGCGAGCAGGAAACCTCCATGTGGGGTGCTGCAGTTATTATTGTTAAAGAAAAGCGTATGGCGGCCCGGGCGACCAATGCGATCGCACTATTTATAGAATTAATTAATGAAATGAGCGGTCAGCATGACGAGCTGCCGCTGGCCGAGCAGGCCGAGCATGCCATTGCCCACAGTGGTCTGGTTGAAATGCACCGCCGTGAAAAAGGCGAACGTGGTCAGGCGCGAGTAGAAAACCTCGAGGAACTGGTCAGCGCCTGCCGTAACTTTGAAGCGGAAGATAATGACCTGCCTGTGCTACCCCAGTTTTTAGATCAAGTGGCTCTGGACTCCGGTGATCGGCAAGCGGATGAAGATCAGGATGCAGTGCAGTTAATGACGTTGCACAGCGCCAAGGGTCTGGAATTTCCTCTCGTGTTTATTGCGGGCATGGAAGAAAATTTATTTCCCCATAAAATGTCTATTGATGAGCCAGGCCGTTTAGAAGAAGAGCGACGTTTGGCCTATGTGGGTATTACCCGCGCCATGGAAAAACTGTACTTAACCTTTGCCGAAAGCCGGTCTATTTATGGCAGTGAATCTTTTAATTCCGTGTCGCGGTTTGTTCGTGATATTCCCAAAGAAGTCATTGAAGAAGTTCGGCTGCAAAATAATATAGCCCGACCCACCAGCTATGCTGCCGGTGCCATACAGAGTGATGAAGGTGGTGACACCGGTTTCGGATTGGGCCAGCAAGTTTTTCATAATGTTTATGGCGAAGGCGTTATTTTGAATTTTGAAGGCAATGGCCCACGCGCCAGAGTCCATGTTAGTTTTGAAGCGGTAGGCACAAAAATATTAATTTTAGCCTCGGCAAATTTATCGGCGATATAAAAAATAAAAAGGGGTAAATAATGCGCATTGGAATAATCGCAATACTGTCTGTGATCTTGGCCAGCTGTGGTGGAAAAAACACAGACACTGAATCTGTTAGCAAGGCAGATACTCAGCAAACCTATAATTGGAAATTAGTGACAACCTGGCCAAAAAATTATCCTGGCCTGGGAACCGCGCCAGAAAATTTTGCCAAGAAAGTTGAAGCTATGAGCGGCGGCCGCTTAAAAATAAAAGTATTTGGTGCCGGCCAGTTAGTCCCTGCTTTTGAAGTTTTTGATGCAGTGGCTCAGGGAACGGCTCAGGTGGGTCATGGAGCGGCTTATTACTGGACTGGAAAATCAAAGGCTACCAGCCTTTTTACCGCGGTCCCCTTTGGGCTTAACGCTCAGGAAATGAACGGCTGGTTACATTATGGCGGTGGACTAGAATTATGGCGTGAGCTCTATGCCCCGTTCAATTTGGTGCCTTTCGCTGGTGGCAGTACCGGTGTACAAATGGCCGGATGGTTTAATCGCGAGATTAATTCCATGGAAGATATCAAAGGTTTAAAAATGCGCATTCCCGGGTTGGGTGGCGATGTGATAAGTCGCGCGGGTGGCGTGTCTGTGACGATCCCCGGAGGTGAACTTTATACCTCTATGCAGACCGGCGTAATTGATGCAACCGAATGGGTCGGCCCTTACAATGATCTCGCCTTTGGTTTCCATCAGGTGGCTAAATATTACTACTATCCCGGTTGGCATGAGCCCGGCCCGATTCTAGAATTTATTATTAATAAAGACGCCTATGCAACGCTACCCGCTGACTTGCAGGCAATTGTCGAAGGGGCCACACGCGCCGTTAATCAGGATATGCTTGATGAGTACACCGCGCGTAACAACAGAGCCTTGGTAGAGCTGGTTGAAACCCATGGAGTCGATGTGCGTAAACTCCCCGATGACGTGCTGATAGAGTTACGCCGGCTTTCTGCTGAGGTGGTAGAGGAAGTGTCCCAAGATTCTGAAATCGCAGGGCGTATTACTGAGTCGGTAATGGCCTTTAGAAAACAAGCCATGGACTACCATGCAATTTCTGAAGAAGCTTTTTACGATGCGCGTAAAGTTAAGTAATAAAGCTCAGCAATCCAGTTTTACGACATTAAAAAAGGCCGGTTTTTACCGGCCTTTTTTGACTCCGTACTTCAGCTGCCGACTTTAGTTTTTCCAGAAAGTCGGAGTAAACAACACCAGTAACGTAAAGATCTCCAGACGCCCTAACAGCATGCCCCAGCAGAGCACCCATTTGGCGAAGCTGCCGATATCCGCATAATTAGTTGCCACAGCGCCAAGGCCTGGGCCAAGGTTGTTAAGGGCTGCTGCGGTGGCCGACCAGGCAGTAACATAGTCCAGCCCTGATGCCAGCAGCAGTAGAACCATCAGATAAAAGATCGCCAGATATACGCCAACGAAAGCCCAGATGGCATCGGCAACCCGCTCGGGAATTTGGCGATTACTAATTTTAATCGGCAGAATGGCATTGGGGTGTACCAAGCGGTAGATCTCACGGATGCCCTGCTTACCTAATATCAGCATACGACCAATTTTAATACCGCCACCGGTGGAGCCTGCACAGGCTCCAAAAAACGACAGAAACAATAAGAAGAACGGTAGAAAGGTTGGCCAAGCATTAAACTCAGTGGTGGCAAAGCCCGTGGTCGTCATAATGGATACAAGCTGGAAAGTACCCTGGCTAATACTGTCGTTCCAGTTATAGGTGCCGCTGTAATACAGGTAGAGGCAGGTTATAACAATGCCGATAAATAGCAGGTAAAGGTACATGCGAGCTTCTGGGTCCTGCCAGTAAAAGCTCAGGCGACGGTTGTGCCAGACCATATAATGCAGAGCGAAGTTAAGGCCGGAAATGATCATAAAAAAGATACAGATCGACATGATCAGGCCGCTATCGAAGAAGCCCATACTGGCATCATGGGTAGAAAAACCACCGATAGCCACGGTAGAAAAGCTGTGGCCAATGGCATCAAAGCCACTCATGCCAGCGGCCCAGTAGGCTAGGGCACAGGCGGCAGTTAGGGCTAGATAGATACGAAATAGCACATTGGCAGTTTCGGTAATACGTGGGGTCAGCTTGGAATCCTTTACCGGCCCCGGGGTTTCTGCGCGGTAAATCTGCATGCCACCGACACCCAGCATGGGCAAAATGGCCACGGCGATCACCACGATACCTATGCCACCGAGCCACTGAAGCTGTTGACGATAGTAGAGAATAGATTTGGGCAGGTCGTCTAGGCCAGAGATAACCGTGGCGCCTGTAGTGGTGAGTCCAGAGACTGACTCAAACAGGGCATCCATAAAGCTCAGTTGGAGCGCCTCGGCCAACATCAACGGCAGCGCACCAAAGGTGCTTAATACCAACCAGAAAAATACCGTCACAATAAAGCCATCTCTGGTGCGCAGTTCGCCGGCACTATTTCGCGACGGTAACCAAAAGGCCATACCAACGATGAGGGTAATGGAAAAAGCTGAAAGAAAGGTCGAGGCGGTTTTCTCGTCAAACATCCAGCCGACAAAAATAGGCGTGAGCATAGTCAGGCTGAATATCATCAGCAGCATGCCTAGAACCCGAGTGATAACAGCAAAATGCATAGCGACTTAGGCCCTAGAAAAAGGAGAAGTTAACGGCAAATAACTTCTCGACCGCTTTGGTGTTTTCTTTATCAACCACAAATACAATCACATGGTCGTCGCTCTGAATGACGGTGTCATGGTGAGCAATAATGACCTCACCATTGCGCACGAGTGCAGCCAAAGTGGACCCCGGCGGTGATTTAATATCACCGATTGCGCGGCCTATTACCTTTGAGCTTTTTGCATCGCCATGGACAATAATTTCTAAAGCTTCTGCGGCACCACGACGAAGTGAGTGCACGCTAACCGTATCTCCCCTGCGCACATGGGTAAGCAGTGAGCTTGTGGTTGCCTGCTGTGGTGAGATGGCAATATCAATCTCTCCACCCTGCATCAGGTCGGCATACACTGGGTTGCTAATCAGGGTCATCACCTTCCGTGCCCCCAGTCGCTTGGCCAGCAATGAGGCCATAATATTAACTTCGTCGTCATTGGTGAGCGCCAGAAATACATCGGTCTTGTCGATATTCTCATCGAGCAGTAATTCCTGATCTGTCGCCGAGCCTTTTAACACCACGGTTCTATTTAGCTGTTCAGAAAGGAATCCCGCACGGCTGGCCGAGAACTCAATAATCTTAATATTGTAATCGTCTTCGAGGGCCTTGCTCAGGCGATAACCAATATTGCCGCCACCGGCAATCATCAGTCGACGATAGGGTTTTTCTAGGCGGCGTAACTCGCTCATTACCTTGCGAATGTTTTTCTTGGCGGCGATAAAGAACACCTCATCACCGTCTTCGATCACGGTGTCACCCACAGGGAATAGCGCACCATCCTTGCGGAAAATTGCAGCCACTCGGGCGTCAACATTAGGCATATGTTCTTTCAATGTGCGCAGCTCTTGGCCAACCAGCGGGCTATTAGCCACTGCTCTCAAGGCGACTAACTGCAGTGCGCCGTCGGCAAAATCCAAGACCTGAAGTGCGCCGGGCTGTTCTACCAGCTTACGGATGTAATCGGTAACCACCTGCTCGGGGGTAATCATTACGTCTACCGGCATATTTTTGTCGTTAAACAGGAGGTTTTTATATTTGGGGTTGGTGTAATTTTGCGCACGAACGCGAGCAATTTTGGTCGGGGTGTGAAATAGCGAATAGGCGACCTGACAGGCAATAATATTAATCTCGTCGCTATTGGTCACCGCGACCAGCATATCGGCATCTTCAATACCGGCTCTCACCAGTATATCCGGATAGGCGCCAGTGCCAATGACCGTGCGAATATCAAGCCGATCCTGGAGCGCGCGCAGTGCGTTTTCGTTGATATCCACAACAGTGATATCGTTGTATTCGCGGGCTAAATTTTCTGCGAGGGTTGCGCCAACTTGGCCAGCGCCGACTATTACTATTTTCATTAATATCCCGAGTCGCTTATATCAAAGCTTTCTGAGTCTTGAGTAATAAAAACCATCGTTGCCGTTGACCAGCGGAAATAGCTGTCGGCCATTGTCTGTGGCTATTCCCCAAGTGGCATCAATCTTCAGTATTTCTGCGTCACTCTGTGAGGCAATAAAATTCTTAATAATCTGTTCGTTCTCGTCTGGCAGTACCGAACAGGTTGCATAGACTAAGATGCCGCCTGGTTTCAGGGTCTGCCATAGGCTGGTCAATATCTTCGTCTGGATCGCAGCTAGCTTATCAATATCTGCAGGTTTGCGCAGTATTTTGATATCCGGATGTCGGCGAATCACGCCCGTGGCTGAGCAGGGTGCATCTATCAGTATGCGGTCATAGGAATTGCCGTCCCACCAGCGCTCTAAATCATTGGCATTGGCGGCCTTTAGGTCGGCTTTCAACTGAAGTCTGGCTAGGTTTTCCTCAACGCGAATGAGGCGGCGCTGCTCAAGATCGATCGCCAGCAGCGACTCTAGATCTGGCGCGCTCTCAAGAATGTGGCAGGTCTTGCCGCCGGGGGCGCAGCAGGCATCTAATACCCGCTGTCCTTTGTCGAGCATTAGTAACCCCGCCGCTAACTGTGCCGCCTCATCCTGAACGCTGACATGGCCGTCTTTGAAATTAGGTAGGTCGTTAACGTCACAAGGGGCCTCAAGCACAATGCCCTGAGCACTGTGCTCGGCGGCACTGGCGGATATGCCCGCTGCGGCCAGACAGTCGAGATAGCCCTGGCGAGATGTGCGCAAGGCATTCACGCGCAGAGTCATGGGGGCGCGCTCATTATTGGCGGCAATGATCTGTGCGGCTATTTCTTCGGGCCAGGAATCATTGATTTTCTTTAGTAGCCACTTTGGGTGGGCCGTCTGAAAAACCTCATTGTCAGACTGGCCGTCCAAAAGCTCCTGCTGCTGACGCTGGAAACTGCGCAGCACAGCATTGACTAGACCTTTTGCCCAGGGCCGATTGAGTTTGGTTACGGCAGACACGGTTTCATTGATAATGGCATGTTCAGCGATGCGCATGTGCATGAGCTGGTAGAGTCCACAGGCTAGGAGGCCTTGAATTTCTAGCTCCTTTTCCCGCAGTGGTTTTTGAATCAGGCTTTTGAGCAGGATACTAATCTGTGGATACCAGCGCAGAGTGCCAAAACAGAGTTCCTTTAGGAGAGGGCGGTCTTTTTCCTCTACTTTTTCGCTGTACTCGGGGAGTAGCGCTGACAGTGACTGTCCACGCAAAACCTTGGCGATAACTTCGGCGGCTGCAGCTCTGGTGGTGAGGATTTTATGGTTTTTGTTAGCCATAGGTTACTGCTCGAACCGTTTGTTGGTGGCAAACAGTTCCCCACGTGATCGTAGAATTTCGGATACTGGCATTCGGGATTTTCCTGCTAGCTGTATTTCTGTCAGTAATAGAGAGCCCTGCCCACAGCCAACAAGTAGGCCATTATCATCTGCGGCTACTATTTTGCCTGGCATATCCAGCTGTTGCGTGGAGGTCTGAGCCGTCCATATTTTGACGCGCAGGCCCTCTATCTCGGTATAGGCGGCGGGAAAGGGATTAAATGCACGAATGCGCCGGTCAATGATGGTCGCTGGTTGAGACCAATCAATCAGGGCCTCTGTCTTATCAATTTTCTTAGCATAGGTACTCTGCTCATTGTCTTGAGCAACGGCAACAGCGGTACCGGCATTCACTTTATCAAGAGTGCTTAATAGTGCCGGAGCACCCAGCGCAGCGAGTGTGTCATACAGGGAGCCACTGGTTTCATTAGGCGCTATGGGGCAGCGAGTAATGCTGAGCATGGCGCCGGTATCTAGGCCGGCATCCATTTGCATGATGGTGACGCCGGTTTCTGTGTCGCCCGCTTCGACGGCTCGCTGAATAGGCGCAGCACCGCGCCAGCGCGGCAGTATAGACCCGTGAACATTAATACAGCCGAGTCTGGGAGCATCCAAAACTACCTGCGGCAGAATTAAACCATAGGCTACAACCACCATAATATCCGCCTGTAAATTAGCGAGAATGGTCTGCTGCTCAGGGTCTTTTAATGATTGGGGCTGGTAGATAGGTAGGCTGTTTTGTTCGGCAAGCAGTTTAACCGGGCTAGGGGTGATTTTCTTGCCGCGTCCTGCTGGACGGTCCGGTTGGGTATACACCGCAACCACTTCATGTTGGCTAATCAGTGCCTGAAGATGTGTCGCGGCGAAATCTGGTGTTCCTGCGAAAATTATCTTCAAGGGATTTATTGCCTATGCTCTTTGTTTTTTGAGCTTGGTACGTATGCGCTGGCGCTTTAAGGGAGACAGATAATCAACGAATAGCTTGCCTTCCAAATGATCAATTTCATGCTGAATACACACTGCTAGTAGGCCGTGAGCCTCTTCTTCAAAGGCGTTGCCATCACGATCAAGGGCACGAATAATCACATGTGTGGGGCGATCAATCGGTTCATAGAAACCGGGTACGGACAGGCATCCCTCTTCATAGGGCGTCATTTCTGGTTCGATCACTTCAATTTCCGGATTGATAAACACTCTGGGGCCGGCACTGTCTTCAGCTAGGTCCATAACAATGACGCGCTGGTGAACATCTACCTGAGACGCGGCGAGACCGATGCCATTGGCGTCAGCCATGGTCTCGAACATATCGTCAATTAGGCGCCGAATTTTGTCGTCGACGTCCTTAACTGGCACAGCTTTAATGCGTAAGCGGGGATTTGGATATTCAAGAATATTTAGTCTGGCCATAGCGAATGTGATGGATTTCTAGAAAATTAGTTAAAAGCACTGCTACCATTAGGTTAACTCGGGAGCATTTCCATGTTTTCGTGTCTCTCAAGACGAGATTATACATTAGGGGAAAGGACTCGACATGAAAAAAATTGTACTTGGATTTATCCTGTTATGTGCAGCAGCGATCAGTGCACAGGCCGTTGACAAGACCAACGATCAGGCGATGCTGCTCAATGAAGATATTCCAGACCAATATCAGGTAGAAAAAGGCGACACCCTGTGGGATATCTCGGCACTATTTCTTCGTGATCCCTGGATGTGGCCGGAAATCTGGCATGCCAATCAGCAAATCGCTAACCCCCATCTTATTTATCCCGGTGACTTAATTTCTTTGGTGTATATCGACGGCATGCCGCGATTGCAGATTAATCGCAGTCGCGATCAAAAATTGTCCCCGCAGATCCGTTCTCTGGATCACGATGAGGCCATCGCTGCCCTTCCCCTCGATATTATTGACAACTTCCTTTCCAAAACCCGAGTGACTAGCAGCGCTGAGCTCAATGGGGCACCCTATGTGCTGGGCGGCTATGAGCGTCGTTTGCTAATGGGCATGGGGGATGATTTTTATGCCCGAGGAGACTTCACTGACAATCAGCTCAACTATGGTATCTACCGTCGTGGCGATCCCTATATAGATCCAGCCACCGGTGAAGTACTGGGACTGCGTGCTGAAGACGTGGGTTCTGCCAAGGTGAAGGCCGTAAAAGAGGATATTGCTACCCTAGGTGCTACGCGCTCCGTGGGAGAGATTCGCCTGAAAGACCGTTTGCTCAGCCGCGAAGAGCGCAGCCTAGCCTCTACTTTTTATCCCCGCGCCCCTGAAGATACGGTTGAGGGAGTGGTTTTAAATGTTGAAGGCGGTGTGCGCAATGCTGGGGCGCTGGATGTTGTGGCCCTTAATCGCGGCGATCGCGATGGCGTTCAAGCTGGAGACACTCTGGCAATCTACAAACAGGGAGAGATGATCAAAGATCGAGTCGCGGGTGAACGTATTCGATTGCCGGATGAGCGCATTGGTTTATTAATGGTATTTTACACCTATGAAAAAATGAGCTTTGGCCTAGTAATGCAGGCTGATAGACAGCTTGATATTGGTGATCTGGTCCGCAATCCCTAATAGTACAAACCTTCCGTGTGCTCCTGCGTTGCCACAGACAAAACTTCAGTGTGAGCAACGTAGGAATGGATCATGGCAGGAGCAGACGAAATCCATTATGGGTTGGTAGCGCAATATCTAAATGAGTTTCCCCCAAAGCTGCAGTCTCAGCTTGTTGAGCAGGCTGGAAGCTATACCGCCCTCTTCACTGAATCCCCAGAGTCTCTTGAGCCACAGTTTCAAGAGATCGTTAGACGCCTCCAACAGGAGTACCATCGGCAGCGCTGGTCCGACCAGATCGATTCAATCATGGTGCTGGTTGAGCGGGTAGGCGCGCAAATTATTCCTATTACCAGCCTGGATTACCCCCAACAACTTAAGCAAATCAGCAGCGCGCCACCGCTACTTTATACCCTTGGTCAAACAGATAACCTACATCTTCCACAGATTGCCATCGTCGGCAGTCGGCGTATGACCCGCGGCGGTGAAAACAACGCTCTGCAATGGAGCCGGTTTTTAGCCAATAGCGGCTTCACCATTACTAGCGGCCTGGCCCTAGGGGTGGATGGCTGCGCTCATCGCGGCGCACTGGAAGCGACTAATGGCAAAACGGTTGCTGTGATGGCCACGGGTATTGACAGTATTTATCCCCAGCGCCACCGGCAGCTCGCCGAACAGATACTAGATTCTGGCGGCACATTGGTCACTGAGTTTCATCCCAATGAAAAACCCCTGCCAACCCATTTTCCACGTCGCAATCGTATTATCAGCGGCCTAAGTCTGGGTGTTTTAGTGGTCGAGGCGGCAGTTAAGAGTGGTTCTTTAATTACTGCGCGCTACGCACTGGAACAAAATCGAGAGGTTTTCGCCATTCCCGGTTCTATTCATAACCCTCAGAGCAGAGGCTGCCATCTACTTATTAAGGAGGGTGCCCAGCTGGTGGAGTCGGGGGACGATATTATTTCTGAACTTGGGGGTGCACTGGCGGCGGTTGCGGCTACAGCCAATGAGGTCGATTCTTTGGGGTGTAATACAGGCTCGGCGGCGCACCCAGCCGAACTCATAATAGAGCACTCAGCGCTGAATGAGCAGGAATCTGCATTACTCAAGATACTGGGCTTTGAACCGATGGACATAGACAGCCTGAGTCGGGAGCATAGTATGCCGGTTGAAACCCTGTCAGAGTTGCTTATAGGCCTCGAATTAAAGGGCATAATTGGCAATGAAAATGGTTTTTATCAGCGGCTGGTTTAGGTGGGGTTATGCCACCCTATTGCACCTGTTCTCAAGTTCCGGTAGCCTTCGCAATCCTTCATAAAGGTCACCAAAAATGAGCAAACCTTTCGTCGCTATATTGATGGGATCAGATTCTGATTTACCCGTAATGGAAGCCAGTTTCGCAATCCTTAAGCAGTTTGATATTCCCTTTGAAGTTAAGGTAACTTCGGCCCACCGCACACCGGAAGCTACCCATAGCTTTGTTACCGACGCTGATGCTCGGGGCTGTGCCGCCTTTATCTGTGCTGCAGGCATGGCAGCCCATTTGGCCGGCGCCGTTTCGGCAACCACATTAAAGCCGGTCATTGGCGTACCTATTAATGGTTCGTTGGATGGATTGGACGCGTTGCTGTCAACGGTCCAGATGCCTGGTGGTATTCCTGTAGCCACTGTTGCTATTGGTAAAGCGGGCGCAAAAAATGCAGCCTACCTCGCCGCCCAGATTATTGGTGTGAGCGACCCTGAAATGCATCAGAAATTGATCGCCGAACGCGCGGCCAATGCAGCGGCAATTATTGCCAAAGATGCGGCTCTTCAGGAAAAGCTGAAAAATAGCTGATCACCTCTGTGATCAACTGGTGCAATCATCCCAAAGTATGCCGTGCTGCGACTCTGTTGCAGAACGAGGGAGTGGTTGCCTATCCCACCGAAGCAGTTTGGGGTCTGGGTTGCGATCCATGGTCCGAAGCTGCTGTGGGAAAAATTCTTAGATTAAAACGTCGCGCCGAGGCCAAAGGCCTTATCTTGATTGCCTCCCATATTGATCAGTTTGCCCCTTTCTTGCGGGGGCTTGATGAGGATCATTGCGCGCGAATGCTAGCGGACTACAGTAAACCGATCACTTGGCTGGTGCCGGATAATGGCACAGCGCCAGATTGGATTGTTGGAGAGCACAGCACAGTCGCCCTGCGTATTACAGCGCACCCAGTGGCAGCTGCCCTGTGCACCTTATTTGCTGGCCCGCTGGTTTCGACCTCGGCGAACCCTCAGGGTTTGCCAGCGGCGACCAATGGACTTAAGGTAAAAAGCTATTTTGGCCAGAGCATCGATTATTTAGCGCCTGGTGCCGTTGGGTCGTCGCGGCAAGCCAGTGAAATTCGCAACCTAATAACTTCAGAGGTCATCCGTCCGGGATAATATGCAGCACATCGATAAACACCTAGTTAAGAAATACCTTCTAGAACTGCAAGATAGCATCTGCGCAGCGCTGCATGCCGAAGATGGTGCCGAGTGGCAAGAGGATAGCTGGATACGAGAAGAAGGTGGCGGTGGCCGCAGTCGTGTTGTGGTCGATGGCCCATCGATTGAGAAAGGCGGTGTGAATTTCTCCCATGTCTTTGGCGATCAAATGCCAGCCTCCGCCACGCAACATCGCCCGGAACTGGCTGGCCGAAGCTTTGAGGCCATGGGCGTATCTCTGGTGATCCACCCGAACAACCCTAATGTGCCAACGTCCCATGCCAATGTGCGCTTCTTTATCGCTGAAAAAGAAGGTGAAGACCCCGTCTGGTGGTTTGGCGGTGGCTATGACCTTACGCCCTATTACGGCAATGAAGACGACTGTATCCATTGGCATCAGGCAGCCAAAGATGCCTGTGACCCCTTTGGCACTGACCTCTATCCGCGCTTTAAAAAGTGGTGCGACGACTATTTTTATCTAAAACACCGCAGTGAGCCCCGTGGTATTGGCGGCCTGTTCTTTGACGACTTTAACGAGCTGGGTTTTGAGCAGAGTTTTGCCTTTATGCGCAGCATTGGCGACAGTTTTACCAAGGCCTATGTGCCGATCCTCCAGCGACGTCGGGAATTGCCCTTTGCTGAGCAGGAGCGCAATTTTCAGCTATATCGCCGCGGCCGCTATGTAGAATTTAATCTGGTCTACGATCGAGGCACCTTGTTCGGCCTGCAAACTGGCGGGCGCACCGAATCAATACTGATGTCCCTACCCCCTC